>NZ_JBHVIX010000002.1:270997-410152 GCF_042799415.1 Streptomyces sp. NPDC057694 | reverse complement strand
GGGGGGTCGGCCGGTTTTCTTCGGGCCGGGTCCACGGGGTCCTCCCCATTTACCTCCATGGTCTCCCCCCCGCCCTCCCCCACCCCCTCCCCCCCCCACCACACGCGCATGCGCACGCCAAGGAACGGTGTTGCCCGCACCGGTGACGGTCATTAAGGTCGCTCGGGTGACTACCGGGTCGGCCATGGGCCACGCACGAGTGAGGCTCCCGGCCCCGCAGTGAGCACGAGGCGGGCCAGAGGCCCGCCCCTCTCCGCGTCTCAGCTCCCGGCGCCCGCACGCGGCGCCCCCTTCCAGCGGATCCCGAGACCGGAGACACATCACTCATGTCCTACGACCAGCAGTACGCGCACGAATCCGCGCTGCCGACAGCCACTGTCCAGCTGAACCACACTGCCGTCTACGCGAGCGACCGGTACCTGTCCGCCGAGTTCCTCGCCGTGGTCCTGGGCTTGGAGGTCGGAGCCCCGTTCGGCCCGTTCCTGCCCGTCGACCTCGGCAACGGCGTCACGCTCGACTACTACGAGAAGAGGGACGAGCCGATCCAGTCGCAGCACTACGCGTTCCTCGTCCCCGACGAGCGGTTCGACGCCGTCATCACCCGGCTGGACGCGGTCGGGGTCACCTACTATGCCGATCCCAGCCACACCGAACCCGGCCGGATCAACCGGCTGTTCGGCGGCCGCGGCGCCTACTTCGACGACCCGGACGGCCACAACATGGAGGTCATGACGCGGCCTTACGCGCGCCCGTAGAGCGGGGCGCAGCTGTCATCAAGGGGATTCCGTCACGGGCGCAGGACCGGGAATCGGGCCTTGTCCCAGAGAGGACGGATCGCGGCGGACCCGCCGTCGGCGGAGGTGTCGTCGGTGCGCCAAATGTGCGCGCCGGCCTCGGAGTTGGTGAGGGGCTGCCAGCCCGGGTCTCCGGTCGCCGCGAAATCGGCCCAGGCGCGCACCATGCGGTGCGCCAGCGCGTCGTCGGCGGGTGTGGGCGCGCCGCCGATGAGGAACGCGAGGGACTCGGTGTGGACGTTGCCGAAGGCGAAGGGGATGTCCGCGCAGTGCCAGGCCCGTACGGCCTCGTCCGGACCGGCGCGTCGGCGGTCGAACCGGGACAGGAACGTCCGGCCGCCGGCTTGGGCGTGGACCTCGGCCAGCCGGTTGCTGTACTCGCCGAAGAGCAGATCACTGAAGACGGCGAGATAGAGGTCGAGCACCGGGGCGTCGGGCAGCGCGGCGCGATAGCCGGCCACCAGGCCGTCGGGCAGGCCGAAGTCCGCGGCGAAGAGCGCCAGTTGTTCGACGGTGGTGACCTTCGCGCTGCTGCCGACGGCGTCGAGCAGCCAGTACTCCTCGGTGGTGTGACACACCAGCAGGTCCACGTCCCGTGAGGCGCCGGAGGCCATCCCGGTCAGGGGGTCGGTGGGCAGGACGTCGCCGTCGAGGACGGGAGCGTAGAGCGAGGGGTCGTAGTGGCGGGATCCGGAGGCGGGGTCCTGCCGGTAGGCGTCGACCACCTGGTCCGAGGCGAGCACCAGTGCCTGCGGAGTCGCCGAGGTGAGGCCCTCTGGTGTGGCGGGGCAGCGAGCCGCCGCGGCGATCTCGCGGGTGGTTTCCGCGGCGATCCCCGGCGTGTAGCAGGGGCTGGCGGGGCTGTGCGCGATGGCGCGGTGAAACAGGCCGCGGGCGCGGTCCATCACCATCAGGCAGGCAACCGAAGCGGCGCCGGAGGACTGGCCGGCGACGGTGACACTGCCCGGGTCGCCACCGAAGGCGGCGATGTTCTCACGCACCCAGCGAAGGGCCGCGACTTGGTCGAGCAGAGCACGGTTGTCCGGGTGGGCGGACCCTTCGGCGGCCGGGATGTGGCCGAAGCCCTCGAAGCCGAGCCGGTAGTTGAGGGTGACCACGACCAGACCGGCCCGGGCCAGCGCGGTGCCGTCGAAGTCGGGCTGCGCCGAGGACCCGAAGGTGTAGGCGCCGCCATGGATCCAGACCAGGACGGGCAGGGAGCCGCCCTCCGCGGCCGGCGTCCATATGTTGAGGGTGAGGATGTCCTCGTCGCCGGGCGACCACGCGGGGGAGCCGGGCAGTTGTGCCGACTGCGGGGCGACCGGACCGAATGCCATGCAGTCACGCACTCCGTTCCACGCCGCCGCCGGGGACGGCTCCCGGAACCGGCCGGCGCCGAACGGAGGAGCGGCGTAGGGGATGCCGAGGACGGCCACGACGTCGGCAGCGGCCCGGAAACCTCGGACCGGACCGTTCTTCGTCCTGAAGGTCTCCATCGGAAGACCGCCTCTCGTCGCGCGTCGGCCCCGGGAAGGGCGGGGCTTCAGCCTTGCAGTGGCCGGCATCCCCTGACCAACACCTAGATCACCGCGATTGACGCACCGGTGATGTCAATCCCGGCCTACCAGCGCACCGGCAGCTCCCGCAGGCCACGCATGAGGCTGGCGCGCCACGTGGGCGCACCGTCCCCGTCGAAGGCCAGACCGGGGAAGCGGTCCAGCAGGATGCGCAGGGCCAGGGTCGCCTCCAGGCGGGCCAGCGGGGCGCCCAGGCAGTGGTGCAGACCGTGCCCGAACGCCAGGTGGGCGCGGGTCGTTGCCGGGTCGCGGCGGATGTCGAACCGTTCGGGGGCGGGGAAACGCGCGGGGTCGCGGTTCGCGGCGGCGATGGAGAGCACGACCCGCGCACCCGCCGGTATGCGGGCGCCCCCGAGGTCCATCGCCTCGGCGGCGTAGCGGTAAGTACCCGCCGGCGCCGGGGACTCGAAGCGGAGCGTCTCCTCCACGGCCCCCTCCAGCAGGTCCGGTTCGGCGCGCAGGGCGGCGAGCTGTTCGGGATGGTCGAGCAGCAGGTGGACCGCATTGGCGATGAGGTTGACGGTGGTCTCGTGCCCCGCGACGAGCAGCAGGAAGGCCATCCCGAGCAGTTCCTCGGGCGTCAGCCCGTCGGCGCCGTCGCTGTCGTGGGCGCGGACGAGAGCGTGCAGCAGGTCGCTCTCCGCCGCGTTCCGCTGCTGTCGCTTCTGGTCCGCCAGCCCCGCGAGGTAGGCGCCCATCTCCTGCGATGCCTTGACGGACTGCTCGGGATCGTCGAGGGCCACGACCTGCGTGGACCACACTCGAAAGGCGGCCCGGTCCGCCTCCGGCACACCCAGTAGCTCGCAGATGATGGTGAGCGGCAGCGGATACGCGTACGCGGCCACGAGGTCGGTACGGCCGTCGGCGGCCACGGCGTCCAGGAGCGCGGTTGCCGCCTCCTGGACGCGGGGGCGCAGCGCCTGGACGCGGCGGGCGGTGAACTCGCGGGCCACCAGGGTCCGCAGGCGGGTGTGGTCGGGCGGATCGACCTGGAGCATGTTGCGGCCCACGGCGTACAGCCCGTCGTCCTCGAAGTCGGCGGAGTGCCGCACGTCGTTGCGCAGCCGGGGATCGGCGAACGCGGCCCGCACTTCCGCGTGCCCCACCACCATCCACGACTCGTCCCCGGTCGGAAAACGCACGTGGTGGACGGGCCCGCGTGCCCGCAGCGCGGTGAGGGCCGAGTAGGGGTCCACGGCGAAGTCGTCGGTGAGATCGGCGAGTTGAACGGTGGGGTGCTGCGCAGGCATGGCGACTCCCGAACGAAAGTGGGGAACTCTCCCCGTTTGCGTGTCGGGAGTGACCGTAACACGTAGTGGGGATACCTCCCCGTTTTGAGTCGGTGGCCGACACTCCCTCTCGGCTCGCGTGGTCGGTGAGGTTCGAACGCGGCAGTGGCCAGGGGGAGTTGCCGGTGCGCGGGCGCGGAGGGGCCCGTGTCACGGGTGCGGCTCTTGACCCTCACGTGGCGTCAGGGCGCATGGTCGGTGCTGTGGAGGACTACTGGACCGTGGGGCGCGTGGCCGGACTGGCCGACGTGAGCGTGCGCACGTTGCATCACTATGACCAGATCGGGCTCGTTCGGCCGTCGGCGCGGACCCCGGCCGGGTACCGCGCCTACTCGGCGGGCGACGTGGAGCGGCTGCGGGAGGTACTGGCCTATCGGCGACTGGGCTTCGGGCTGCGGGAGGTCGCGGAACTGGTGGGCGATCCGTCCACCGACGCGATCGCGCACCTGCACCGGCTGCGCGGCCTGCTGCTGGAGCGGCGCGACCGCGCTGCCGCCATGGCGGCAGCCATCGACAGAGAACTAGAGGCACGCGCGAAGGGAGTACGGGTGACACCGCAGGAACAACTGCAGATGCTCGGCGCACGTCTGTACGACGAGATCGGCGGCGCCTACACCGCGACACGGCGTACCGACCCGCGGATCGCCGCCCAGATCTGGGACGCGCTCGGTGACGCGCGGACGGTGCTCAACGTCGGGGCCGGCACCGGCTCCTACGAACCCCGTGACCGCGACGTGACCGCGCTGGAGCCGTCGGCCGTCATGCGCGAGCAGCGGCCTGCCGACGCGGCGCCGTGCGTGGCCGCCGCCGCCGAGAGCCTGCCGTTCGAGGACCGGTCCTTCGATGTCGCGATGGCCGTCTCGACCGTGCACCACTGGGGAGACCCGATGGCGGGGCTGCGCGAGATGCGGCGCGTGGCCCGCCGCGTCGTGGTGCTCACGTTCGACACCGACGAGCCCGGATGGCAGGACCGGTTCTGGCTCACCCGCGACTACCTGCCCGAGTTCGCCGGCGTCCTCGCGGAGTTTCCCTCGCTTGCCGGGATGGCCGACGCGATCGACGCCCGCGCCGAGCCGGTGCCCGTCCCGTGGGACTGCACCGACGGCCTGTTCGAGGCGTACTGGCGTCGGCCGGAGGCGTACCTGGAGGAGCCCGTGCGCCGTGCGATGTCTGTGTGGACGAGGGTCGGCTCGGAGGCCGAGCGGCGGGCGGTACGCAGCCTCGACGACGACCTCGACTCCGGCCGGTGGGCCGAACTCAACGGAGACCTCGTCGACCTCGACGCGGCAGATCTCGGACTCCGGCTGCTGGTGACGTGACCCGCGTCGCGGGCCCGAACGCTTGGGGCCTTGATGTGCGCCCGGGTCGCCGGTCCGCCGTACGACGCGTTGCGCGGACGCCGATCGGACCGGCAGGGCCGGGTGCCGCCTTCCCGCATGGCGGCCCCTCACCACCCCTGATATCCAGAACGCATCAGACACCTCGAGCCGCGGCCGGGCACCGCCCGGCGGGCCCGGTGGTGCGACCGCTCGGTGGCGCTCGACGGTTGACGGAACAACCAAGGGAAGCGAGATGACGGTCCCCGAATCGGCCGAAGGCGTGCTGGGCGAATTTCTCGCCGACCCACGCAATCTGCCGCTCGATCTGGCGACGGCCGCCGCACGCGCCTCCCGGGCGCTGGGGCTGCGCGGCGCCGTGGTCTACATCGCGGACCTCCAGCAGCGCCGTCTGACACCGCTGAACGCGACGGCCTCCCAGCTGACCATCGACGACTCGCTCGCCGGCTGGAGCTACCGCACCCAGTCACTGCGCGTCGAAGAGGACGAGGACGACGGGGGGCTCGTCGCGTGGCTGCCGCTGGTCGACGGATCCGAGCGGCTCGGCGTCCTCGCGGTCAGAGCGCCGTCCCTCGACCCCGGCGTCCTGCGTCGCGGCAGAGCCCTGGCGGCGCTGCTCGCGATGATGGTGACGTCGAAGCGCACGTACAAGGACAGCTTCGTGCGCCGCTCCCGTACGGAGCCCATGGAACTGCCCGCCGAACTGCTGCGGGCCTATCTCCCGCCCCGCACGATCGGCACGACACACACCGTCTCCACCGCGGTGCTCGAACCGGCGTACCAGGTCGGGGGCGACGCCTACGACCACGCTCTGTCGGAGAACACCCTGCACGCCGGAATCGTGGACGCCGTGGGCCACAACCTCGCCTCGGGACTGACCGCGGTGGTGTCGCTCGCCGCGTGCCGCAACGCGCGGCGTACCGGTGCCGATCTGCCCGATCTGGCCGCGGCCGTCGACGACGCACTGATGGAGTGGATGCCCGACCAGTTCTGCACCGCGGTGCTCGCACGGGTCGACCTGTCCACCGGCCTCATGCGCTGGGTGAACTGCGGACATCCGCCACCACTGCTCATCCGCGACCAGAACCTCGTCGTCGGTGCGCTGGAGCGCCCGGCACAGCCGCCGATGGGGTACGCCTCGCAGTTCGTGACCGGCCCGCGGGAGGTCCACGAGTTCGCCCTGAGGCCGGGCGACCGGGTCCTCATGTACACCGACGGCGTCACCGAGGCCCGCACCGCCGACGGCAACGAGCTCGGGCTCGACCGCTTCGCCGACCACGTCATCCGTGCCACGGCCGCCGGGGAACTCGCGCCCGAAACGCTGCGCCGTCTCATCCACTCCCTGCTCGACGCCCAGGACCACCGCCTGCGGGACGACGCCACGATCCTGTTGTTCGAATGGCGTCCTGTGACGTCCTGACGACCGGATCCACAGTGCCCAGCCGAAAGGGGACCAAAGTCCCGATATGCCGTAGAGGCGTGCGGGCACACCGAACAACAGCAAGGTCCCGGGTAGCCGCTATGCGAGGTTTGCCACCGATATGCAGGGGGACTCCGGAGTGGCAGGCGGAATCGCTCCCTCCGGGGCCGGTCCCGTCCCTCGGGCGCCCATCAGTCATCGTTCTTGTTCTGGAGTTTTCATGTCGGAGCAACGCAAGAGCCAGTTCGCGACCGTCAATCCGTACACCGGGGAGACCGTCGAAGAGTTTTCCGCCATGGAAGGAAAGGACGTCGACGCCGTCCTGGAGACGGCGGACCGGGCGGCACAGGCGTGGCGGAAGCGGCCGATCGCGGAACGTGCCGCCGTCGTCGCACGCGCCGCCGAGCTGATGCGGGAGCGCAAGGAACAGCTTGCCCAGACCATCACCCTGGAAATGGGAAAGCTCATCTCGGAGGCGCGCGGAGAGGTCGACCTCGCCGCGTCGATCCTCGACTACTACGCGGAGAACGGTCCCGAGTTCGCCGCCGCCGAGCCCCTGAAGGTGGGGGAGGGCGAGGCATACCTCCTCAGCGAGCCGCTCGGCGTGCTGCTGGGTGTCATGCCCTGGAACTTCCCGCTGTACCAGGTCGTGCGCTTCGCCGGACCGAACCTGGTGCTCGGCAACACGGTCCTGGTGAAACACGCCGGAATCTGTCCGCGCTCCGCGCTGGCCCTGGAGAAGCTCTTCCGGGACGCCGAAGCACCCGACGGCGTCTATGTGAACCTCTTCGTGGGCCATGACGAGATCCAGCGCATCATCGACAGCCCGGTCGTCCGCGGCGTCTCGCTGACCGGCAGCGAGGGAGCGGGCGCCAAGGTCGCCGAACGGGCCGGCCGGAACATGAAGCCGAGCCTGCTCGAACTCGGTGGCAGCGATGTCTTCATCGTCCTCGACCGGGAGAACCTCGACCGCACGATCGGCGCCGCTGTCGCCGGCCGCATGGCGAACACCGGCCAGAGCTGCGTGGCCTCCAAGCGGTTCATCGTGCTGGACGACGTCTACGACGACTTCGTGGAGGGCATGCGCCGCAAGTTCGCGTCGCTGGAGCCGGGCGACCCCGCGGACGAGTCGACCACCGTGGGCCCGCTCTCCTCCGAGCAGGCGGCCGCCGATCTCGCCGACCAGATCCGCGAGACCGTCGAGCAGGGCGCCGAACTGGTCATCGGCGGGCACCGGATCGACCGCCCGGGAGCCTTCGTCGAACCGACGATCCTCACCGGCGTCGAGCCGGGCATGCGCGCCTACGCCGAGGAACTCTTCGGCCCGGCCGCGGTGATCTACCGCGTCGCGGACGAGGACGAGGCCATCGCGCTCGCCAACGACAGCCAGTACGGCCTCGGCGGATCCGTCTTCTGCGCCGACCCGGAGCGGGGCCGACGCGTCGCGGAGCGTGTGGAGACCGGCATGGTCTGGGTGAACCACCCGACCTCGACCCAGCCCGACCTGCCCTTCGGCGGCATCAAGCGCTCGGGTTACGGGCGTGAACTGTCCGCACTGGGTATGCGCGAATTCGTGAACCGCAAACTCGTCCGGGTCCTGCCGCCCGACGCCCCACTGCGCGGCATCGCAGGCTGAGGACACCGTCGCAGCACCCCGCCGGGCCGACCGACTCGGGCCCCAGCATCCAACGTCAGGAGAGCACAGCGTGAGCACCGTCCCCACCATCACCCTCAACAACGCCGTCGAGATCCCGCAACTGGGCTTCGGCACCTTCCAGATCCCGCCGGAGGAGACCCGCGGGACGACGTCGGCCGCGCTGGAAGCCGGCTACCGGCACATCGACACGGCGCAGATGTACGGCAACGAGAAGGAGGTCGGGCAGGCCGTCCGCGACTCCGGACTCGACCGTGCCGACATCTTCGTGACCAGCAAGCTGAACAACGACGCGCACGCGCCCGACGACGCCCTGCGCGCCTTCGACGTCACCATGGAGAAGCTCGGCCTGGACCACCTCGACCTCTTCCTCATCCACTGGCCGGTGCCGGACAAGGGTGACTTCACGCAGACCTGGAAGGCCCTGGAGGAGATCTACCGCGACGGCCGGGCCAAGGCGATCGGCGTGTCCAACTTCCAGCCCCACCATCTGCGCCGCCTCCTGGAGAACTCCGAGGTCGTCCCCGCGGTCAACCAGATCGAGGTGCACCCCTACCTCACCCAGGACGACGTCAGGGCCTTCGGAGCCGAGCACGAGATCGCCACGGAGGCGTGGTCGCCCATCGCGAAGGGCAAGGTGCTGGAGGACCCGACCATCGGCCGCATCGCGGACCGCGTGGGCAAGACTCCGGCGCAGGTCACCCTGCGGTGGCACCTCCAGCGCGGGGACATCGTCTTCCCCAAGTCGTCGACACCGAAGCGCATCGAGGAGAACTTCGACCTCTTCGACTTCGAGCTCAGCGAGGGCGACATGGGGGAGATCTCCGCCCTCAACCGCGACGAGCGCACCGGCCCCGACCCCGACCGCTTCACGGGCTGAGCAGCGGCTTCAGCCGTATTACGCTGCCGAGGTGACGAACCCCTCCGACCCCGGCCGGCCCCGCCCCGCGAATCAGGGGCGCCGGGTCGCCGCCCGCAACCGGGCCGCCCTCATCGCCGCCGCCCGCGAGGTCTTCGCCGAGCAGGGGCTCAACGCTCCGCTGTCCGCGGTGGCCCGCCGTGCCGGGGTCGGCCAGGGCAGTCTCTACCGGCACTTCGCCGACCGGATGGCGCTGGCCTCGGCCGTCCTCGGGGAGAACGTCCGGCAGATCGAGCAGGCCGCGATCGAGCCGGGCGCGACGCTGAAGAGCGTCCTCGGCGTGGTCACCTGGCACGTGACCCGGTCGACCGCGTTCGTCGACCTCCTGCGGGTGCGCGGCGACGACGGGCAGGGTCGCGAGCTGTCCGAGCGCGTCCGTACCGTCCTGGCCGGCTGCCTGGCCGACCGGAACGAACTGACCGTGGACGATCTCATGCTCGCGGTGGCGATGGTCTCCGGGGCCGTCGCGGGCCCCCTCGAGCAGCGCGAGCGCCAGGCCCTGGCGGCCTGGCGACTCCTCGGCATCGAGGTGGGTCCGCTGCGGCCCGTGGAGACGGACATCGAGGTGTGACGCTCAGCCGCCGTTCGACAGGCGGATGCCCTCCGCGAGCGCCGAGAACTTGTACACGTATCCCCCCGAGGAACCGCTGACCGTCATGTAGGCGTCCGTGCCGCCCGGGGTGATCGCGACATTGGTGGCCGACTGAAGTCCCTTCGCCGCCCTGGCCGGAACTTCGACCGTGCCCAGACGCTCCCCGTACTTGCTGAAGACGGCCATGGCGGGCCGGCCGTGCAGCGCCTGGTAGAGGTTGCCGTCGGCGTCCACGGCGATCGAGTCGGTCTGGGCCACTCCGCCGTCGACATGGATCGCCTCGTGGCGGGACGTCACGGTCGTCCTGTCGGCGTCGAGCAGCAGGTACGAGATCGTGTCCCGCGCGAGCTCGCTGATCCACAGACCACGCTGCTCGGGATCGAACATGACCCCGTTGGGGTGGGCGAGCCCGTCGGCCAGCACCGTGGCCTTCTCGCCGTCGCGGTCGATCCGCACGATCCGGCCCTCCGCCTTGCCCGTCTCCATGCCGTGCAGATCACTGACGTACAGGTTGCCGTCGTCGTCGAAGGCGATGTCGTCGGGGTTCATGGGGGAACCGTCGACCTCGCCCGGGAAGAACGTGCGCCGGTCCGAGCCGTCGCGGGCGAGACTGACGACGGCCCCCGTCTGATACTCGGTCAGATACACGCGGTCGTCGTACGGGCTGATCTGCGCGGAGGTGTACGCGCCGGTCTTGTCGGTGTAGACGCCCTTGTGCTTGCCCGTTCGCACGTCGACGGAGATGAGTTTGGGTTCGCCGGGCGGTGCGGTGACGTCCGTGACGTACAGCTCGTCGTCCTCGACGAGGACCGGGCCTTCGAGGAGCGTCATGCCGGTGGCCTCGTGCACGTCGGTGACGTGGGAGACCTGGGTGGCCCTGATGGTGCGGCCCTCGCCGGCCGTCACGGGCTTCGCGGCCGGGTCGGCGGTCGTCTCGGTGCCGCAGCCGACCAGCACCAGCAGGCCGACGGCGGCGAGGCCGGCCAGAGCGCCGCGGGATGCGCGGTACACGGTCATGGAGGTCGTGGTCGTGGTCGTGATCGTGGAGTTCGGTGTCGTGGGGGTCGTGGTCATGGGGTCGTGCTCCTTCCTGGCGTCCGGGATTCCGGACGTGGGGGTGTGCAGGGAGGTGCTCCGGGCCGACGGGCTGGGCCGCGGCCCGGTGACGGTCGCCTCAGGCGGCCGACCAGCCGCCGTCGGACGGCAGGATCGCGCCGTTGAGGTTCACGGCGTCCTTGCTGAGCAGGAACGTGATGGACGCGGCCAGTTGCTCGGCCGTCGCGAGGCCGGGGATCGCCACCCGCATCTTCGCGGTGCGGTGCGAACCGTACGGAGCCGCGGCGGGCACCTGGATACCGGTGGCGACCGCTCCCGGTGCGACGGCGTTGACCTGGACGCCCGTGCCCGCGTACTGGTAGGCGGACGACTTGGTCAGGCCGAGCAGGGCGTGCTTCGAGGTCGTGTAGGCGGCACCGGCGGCCGAGCCGCGCAGCGCGGCCTCGGACACGATGTTGACGATGCGTCCGCCGCCCGCCGCGAGCATGCCGGGTACGACGGCGCGCATCAGGCGCATCGGACCGTCGACGTTGATGCGCATGACACGGTCCCAGATCGCGTCGTCGACCTCGTGGACGGCGGCGTCGTCGTCCATCACGCCCGCGACGTTGGCCAACGCGTCGACGCGGCCGCCCGCCGCGGCCAGGACGGCGTCGGCGGAGGCGTGTTCGGTGATGTCCGCGGTGACGGGCACGACGGCGTCGCCCAGTCGGGCGGCCAGGCTCGCGAGTCCGTCGGCGGAGACGTCGACGGCGACCACGCGCCCGCCTTCGCGCACGATACGGGCGGCCACGGCCCGCCCGATGCCGGACGCCGCTCCGGTGACGACGACGGTCTGGCCGCCGAAACGGCCGGCTGTCACCTGCTCGCTCCACGGCTCGGGGGTCCCGATCTCGACGCCCAGGTCGGGTTCCGCCGCCGGAGCGGCGGAGGCCGGGGGAGCGGTGGGCAGGCCCTCGGGGACCTCACCGGTCTCGGCAGCGGTGACCAGGGCATCCACCAGCTCCGGCGGGAACTTGTCCCCGGCCATCTGCACGAGCTGCTCCAACGGGAGGGCGAGGGCCGGGGCGAGGGCCTGCTCGCTCTGGCCCTGGGAGGCCAGCATGCCGCGCAGGACCTGTCCAGCGGCGGGGTCCGCCAGCCAGTCGCGCAGCGGGGACGCGGGGGTGAGGTTCGACATCGCGGGCCTTTCGTGACGTGACGCTCGGGCGGGCCCGCGTGGCGCAAAGCCCACCCCTACCGGACAGCCTTGTCCGGTTGTTGGGTTACGGTACCGGTGCCCGTGCGGAAGGCCCAGCCAGGGCCCGCACCGCACAGTGCAGGCTCCCTGTCCCCCACGAGAGGAATCCGCCGCATGACCCCGCCCCAGCGACACGACGCGCCCCCCACCCCGCAGGAGACGGCAGACCTGCGGGAGCGCTACCGGATCGAGCGCGAGCGGCGCGTACGCCCCGAGGGGACACGCCAATACCGGTCCACCACCGCCGAGTTCGGCTACTTCGCCAAGGACCCGCACGCGGAGCCCGCCCGGCGCGAGCCACTGCGCGACGCGGTGGACGTCGTGGTCGTCGGCGGAGGGTTCGGCGGAATCCTGGCCGGAGCCCGGATGCGTCAGCAGGGCGTGGCGAAGGTGCGTGTCGTCGAGCAGGGCGGCGACTTCGGAGGCGCCTGGTACTGGAACCGCTACCCCGGCATCCACTGCGACATCGAGTCCCACGTCTACCTGCCGATGCTCGACGAGACCGGCTACGTACCGGAGTGGAAGTACGCGCCGGGCGAGGAGATCCGGCAGCACGCGATGCGCATCGCCGAGCAGTTCGACCTCTACGAAGACGCCCTGTTCTCCACCACCGTCACCTCCCTCACCTGGGACGAGAGCGCCCACCAGTGGGTGGTCGGCACCGACAGGGGCGACGACTTCCGCGCCACCTACGTCGTCACCGCCACCGGCACCCTCTCCGAGCCCAAACTGCCCGGCATCCCCGGCGTCGAGGACTACAAGGGGCACACCTTTCACACCTCACGCTGGGACTACGGCTACACCGGCGGCGGTCCCGACGGCGGCATGACCGGCCTTGCCGGCAAGCGCGTCGGCGTCGTCGGCACGGGCGCGACCGGCGTGCAGGCCATCCCGATGCTGGCCGAGGACGCCGGGCATCTCTACGTCTTCCAGCGCACCCCGTCCGCCGTGGACGTGCGCGGTCAGCGACGCGTGACGCCACGAGAAGTCGGCGCCGACCGTCCGGGCTGGGCGGCCGAGCGGCGCGAGAACTTCCTGCGCATCGTGTCCGGCGAGGACGCCGAACAGGACCTCGTCACCGACCGCTGGACGGAGTCGGCAGACCTGCTCGAAAAGCTCCTGCCCAGCTTCCGCCGCGGCAACGAACCGGACTTCGAGGCCACCTACGAGTCCGCGGACCACGCCACGATGAACGGGATACGGGCCCGCGTGGCCGCCGAGGTGACCGATCCGGACACCGCAGCGGCCCTCCAGCCCTGGTACCGGTACGCGTGCAAGCGGCCCACGTTCTCCGACAAGTACCTGCCCGCCTTCAACCGGGACAACGTCACCCTCGTCGACACCGCCGACACCCACGGCATCGAGCGGATGACCGCGAACGGCGTCGTCGTGGGCGGCGTCGAGTACGAAGTCGACTGCCTGGTGTTCGCCACCGGATTCTCGGTGGGCGTCTCCGGAGTCACCTCCGGGAAGCTGCCCGTGACCGGCAGCGACGGCATCCGCTTCCTGGACACACTCGCGCAGCGGGGACCGCGTACCCTGCACGGCTTCACCAGCCACGGCTTCCCGAACCTGTTCATGATGGGGCCCCTGCAGAACGCCAGCAGCGTCAACTTCACCCACATCCTGGACGAACAGGCAGTCCACGCCGCCGCGTTGATCGCCGCCGCCGAGAAGCGGAACGCCGTCCTGGAGCCGACTCCCGAGGCGGTCGACGCCTGGCTCGCGGTCTGCGCCCAGGACGCCCCGGACCACGAGTGGTTCCACGCCGAGTGCACCCCCGGCTACTACAACAGGGAAGGCCGGGGCCGGCCGAACGGCCCGAACGCCTACCCCTACGGCGCGGTCGCCTTCCACGACATGCTGCGCCGCTGGCGAGAGCAGGACATCGACGACGTACTGCGGAGCAAGGAGGCGGACGCGGGCTGAGCACGGTGGTGGCCGGCCGGTGCCTTCGGTGGGCGAAAGCCGGACGGGGCCCGATCAGGGTGTGGACGGCCACCCCAGCCACCAGATGAACAGGCCGCTCAGCAGGACGAGCAGAAAGAGGGCCGCGTTGGTGCGGCGGTAGGAGACGAGGAGGGCCACGAACTCGCGGATCATGGCGCTCGGCCAGAAGTACGAGGCGGTGGGGGCGCCCACGACCTGGCCCCGGACGCCGGTGCGGCGCGCGGTGACCGCGGCGCGGAAGACGTGGTAGTTGTTCGTGACGATCACGCAGCGATAGTCCGGATTCGCCTTCTCCATCAGGGCTTTGCTGAACGTCAGGTTCTCGTCCGTGGTCGTCGAGCGGTCCTCGCGCTCGATCAGATCAGCGGGGAAGCCCTCGGCCACGAGATAGTCGGCCATCGCGTGGGACTCCGGCAGCTTCTCGTCGGGGCCCTGCCCTCCGGAGGCGACCAGCACCGGCCGCCGCCCCTTGCGGGAGAGCCGGGCGTGCTCCTTGCGGGCCCGGTCGAGACGGCTGGCCAGTAGCGGCGGCACGGTGGTGCCGCCGATCAGGCCCGAGCCGAGGACCACCACGAAGTCCGCCCGGCGCCGGATGCGCAGACGCGCGTACAGCCCGCCGTAGACGATGAAGCACAGGAACAGGAAGGCGACATACCCGGAGAGCGCCACGGCCGTGGCCGCGGCCACCAGCAGCGTGTGGGTGTGCAGGGCCAGCGCGGTGCCCAGCAGGGCGAGCAGAGCGACCAGCGCGAGACCCGCTCCGAGGGAGAGCAGATTCGCCGGACTCCGGCCCTCCTTGCGGACCATGGTGATCCCGTTGACGATCAGGAACCACGCGAGCGTGATGACGCCCAGCACCGCCAGCATCAGAAGCGCGAGCGCCAGGCTGCGGCCCAACTCCTCTCGCTCGGACGCCAGTTTCAGAAACAGTGCGATCCCGGCGAAGACGACGGAGAGGCCCAGAAGCACGGCATTGCTGACCCGACGGCGGTCCCGCACCACCCCTGCGCAGAACAAGAACAAGCAGACGAGAGACGGGACGAAGGACACCATGCGCACATGCTAGAGGTTCTCGCCGTACTCACTTTCCGCTCGCGGTCGTCGGTCCTTCTCGGCCACGACGGCACCGGCCGAGAGGAGCGTCGCTGCGGCGAGAGGGCCCCAGAGGGCGGCCGGGCCGCGGGAGGCGAGAGCCGTGAGCACCGCCGGAGACACGGCGAGGCCGAAGCCGGTGGAGAGTTGGAGGCGGGCGAGGGCCCTGCCCAGGACGGGGGCCGGGGCGAGGGCGGTGACGAGCGCGGTGGCGCTGCCGGCGTAGACGATCTCGCCGAGGGTGCAGAGCACGGACACGATGGCGACGGCCGGGGCGCTCCAGCCGTGTACCGGTGAACTCACCGCGAGGAAGCCGAGGTAGGACGCGGCGAGGACGACGCCCGCGAGAGCCAGCACGGTCCGCCGCGAGAAGCGGGACAACAGGACGGTGACCGGCACCTGCAAGGTGACCACCAGCACGGTGTTGGCCACGAAGACGGCCGCCGACCACTGCGCGGAGACGTGCAATTGGGTCACCAGGACCAGGGGGAGCGCGATTTCGGGAACGTTGAGGCAGAACGCGTAGACCACGTTGGCGGCCAGCAGCGCGCGCATCCTCGGCGTGGGCCCGACGGCCCTGTCCTCGACCGCGGCGACGGCCGAACGCGCGTGCAGGCGGACCGACCGTGCCAGGGCTGCCGCTACGAGATAGGCGATCCCGGTGACAGCTGCCATTGACCGTAACGCGGTGGTGCCGCCCGCCAGGCAGGCGGCGGCGAGCAGGGCGCCCACGCCCAGGCCCGCGTTGCGCAGAGCGCGGCCCGCCGCGAGGGCGGCGTCGCGTTCGCGGCCGTGGGCGACGGTGGCCACGAGGGCCGCGTGGGCGGCCGGCCATGCCTGGTTGCCGACGCCGAGGAAGAGCGCCGCCGTCGCGAACAGCCATACGTGCCCGGCCGGGGCGGCCAGCAGCAGCGCCACGCCCAGCACCCGTACCAGCATCGACGCCGCCACGACCGAACTGCGTGCGCCCCGGTCCAGCCACCGGCCGACAGCGGGCATGCAGGCCAGACCCGTGACGATGCCGACCGTCATGGCGATGCCGGTGACCGGCGAGGACAGCCTCAGCACCGTCACTCCGTAGAGCAGCAGAAAGGGCCGCAGCAGGCCGGTGCCGAGCGCGTCCACGGCCAGGGCGACGGTGTAGCGAGGGCCTCCGGAGGCGCGGACGAGGGCGCGCGGCCGGAGTTCGGTGATGGTTGCCATGGCGTCAACGGTGCGGAGCGCCGACGGTCCCGCCTCGCCGGTTGACGGACACCGTCAATCGACGCGTCCGCCTGCTGCCCAGCGTCGATGATGAGGGGATGACGCTGAGGATCGACATCGGCGGCCTCCCGGCCGAGCGGCTGCGGTTCGCCGCGTCCCCGCTGGCCGAGCTGACCGCGATGCTGCACGTCCTGGCCGAACCCGGGCATCACCCGCAGTTCGCCGACTGGGCCGGGGACGTCCGGGCCGGACTGCGGCCGGAGCTGGCCGAGCGTCTCAGGGAGGCCGAGTTCCTCTGGCGTTCCTCACGAGCCGACTTCCTGGTCCCCGCACGTCCCCGGCCCACCCTCGCCGAGGAGCTGGACGATGTGGACCGGATCGACGACGAGACCTATGTGACCGCCGCGCTCGTCACCACGTGCGGCAGCAACCGGGTCCACTTCGCCGGGCCGTCGCCGCTCACCGACGCCACGGCGCGCGAGCGGGCCCTGGACCTCGCCCAGGCCCGCGGCGCACTCCAAGAGGCTTTCGCGGAACGGCTGCTCGCAGACCCGGCCGCCGTGCGGGCACGGGTGCGCGCCACCCTCGAACAGTGCGCGGAGGCCTTCTTCGACGCCGCGTGGACGGGCGCCGCCGTTCAACTCGCCACCGACCTGCGCCTGAAGAACGACCTGCTGCGGCGCCAGGGCATCGAGGCGGCACTCGCCTCGGTCTCCGGCGCCGTCACGCTGGCGCCGGACGGCAACCGCATCATCGTGGACAAACTGCAGGACAACGCGACCACTGCCCACGGCGCCGGGGTCACCTTCCTGCCCAGCGTGTTCGGCCGCCCGCACCTGGTGGTGATCCACGCGCCCGGCTGGCAGCCGGTGGTGCAGTACCCCGTGGCCGTGACGAGTCCCTCGGAGCCGGTGTCGCTGGAAACGGTCACGCTGCGGCTGGAAGCACTCGCGCATCCGGTACGGCTGCGGCTGCTCCGCACCCTGGCCCGCGGCCCGCACACCACCGGTGAGCTGGCCCACGCCTGGGAACTCTCGGCCCCGGAGACCTCCCGCCACCTCGCCGTCCTGCGCCGCGCGGGCCTGCTCACGGCCCGGCGGCACGGACGTTACGTCCGCTACACCCTCAATCTGCCCGACCTGACGGCGCTCGGCGCCGACGTGCTGGCGGCCGTGCTGCGCTGAGCAACCGGACGCCCGGCCCCTGCCCTGTCACCCGGCAGTGGGCGGAGCCTCCTCAGCCGACGCCTTCATGTCCTGCACGATCTCGCCGGAGTGTGCGTCCAGGAGCAGGTGCCAGACCGTGCCCTCCTCGTCCTCCACCTCCGTCGCGAAGAGATAGCGACTCGTGCTCTCCTCGTAGCGGCCGAACTCGAGCCCCAGGGCACCCTGGCCGCCAGGGTGCCGTGCTTCGGCGATGTCGAGGAGTTCCCCGGCCGGGAGGACCAGCTCCGACTCCACGATCCGGCGGGCCTCGTCGCTCTCGATCTGCGTCATACCGATCATGCCCCCACGCTACGAGCGCGTCGGCGGCGAGTCGAACCGCGCCGGGACGCCGGTCCCACCGGCCGGGAATGCGGGCCCCGTGAGAGCAGTTACTTCAGGGGCTGTAACAATGCACGCTCACATACCAACCGGTTTACCCTGCATTATTTGAGGAGTCCATGTGACCGCCACGACGCCCGCCTCCCGCGCGGCTCGCCTTCTGTCCCGCCCGATCTCGCTGGGCGGGCTCACCGTCCCGAACCGGATCGTGATGGCGCCGATGACGCGTATGTTCTCCCCGGGCGGCATTCCCGGCGACGACGTGCGCTCCTACTACGCGCGGCGGGCCGCCGCCGGAGTCGGCCTCATCGTCACCGAGGGGACGTACGTCGGTCACGACTCGGCCGGACAGAGCGACCGCGTGCCTCGGTTCCACGGCGAGGAGCAGCTCGCAGGCTGGGCGAAGGTCGCCGAGGACGTGCACGCGGCGGGCGGCACCATCGTGCCGCAGCTGTGGCACATCGGCATGGTGCGCCAGGAGGGCGACGCTCCCTACCCGCAGGCCCCCGCCGTCGGCCCCTCCGGCCTGGTCACCGCGGGCGCCGAGCGCTCGGGCAAGGCGATGACGCAGCAGGACCTGGACGACGTCGTCGCCGCGTTCGCGCAGGCCGCCGCGGACGCCGAGCGCATCGGCTTCGACGGCGTGGAGCTGCACGGCGCCCACGGCTATCTCGTCGACCAGTTCCTGTGGGAGGGCACGAACCGGCGCACCGACGCGTACGGCGGCGACCCGGTGGCCCGGACGAAGTTCGCCGCGGAGATCGTCGCGGCGGTCCGCGAGAAGGTCTCCCCGGACTTCCCGGTCCTGTTCCGCTACTCGCAGTGGAAGCAGCAGGACTACACCGCGCGGCTCGCCGAGACCCCGCAGGAGCTCGAGGCGATCCTGGCCCCGCTCGCGGCGGCCGGCGTCGACGCGTTCCACGCATCCACCCGCCGCTACTGGCTCCCCGAGTTCGACGACTCGGACCTGAACCTGGCCGGCTGGACGAAGAAGCTCACCGGCAAGCAGGTCATCAGCGTCGGTTCGGTCGGCCTCGACGGCGACTTCGTGAACGCCTTCCAGGGGCAGGGCTCACCGGTCAAGACCATCGACAACCTCCTCGACCGCATGGAGGCCGAGGAGTTCGACATGGTCGCGGTCGGCCGCGCGCTGCTGCAGGACCCCGAATGGG
Source organism: Streptomyces sp. NPDC057694 (assembly GCF_042799415.1). Lineage (NCBI taxonomy): Bacteria > Bacillati > Actinomycetota > Actinomycetes > Kitasatosporales > Streptomycetaceae > Streptomyces > Streptomyces sp. NPDC057694. The sequence goes on along the minus strand of NZ_JBHVIX010000002.1, from coordinate 391,313 downwards.
CGGCCAAGGTGCTCGCCGACCGCTTCGACGAGCTGAAGCCGTACGACGCCGCCGCCCTGAAGACGCTCAGCTGACCCGGCCCCGGCCGCCCCGCTGACGGGGTGAGCCGTCCGGCGAGGGAGGCCCGCGGTGCGTGTACACGGGCCTCGCGCCTCCCTCGCCGAGTGGCGGGTCATGTCCGCCGGCGGGGTTCGGCCGTCACCCGAGAGCGGCTTCGAGCAGCAGATCGCTCAGCCCCGCCGGCATGGTGATCATGCAGTCGTGCCCGGTCGGCAGTTCCCGTATCCGTGCCGGAGAGCCGTTGGGCTGCGTCGCGGGGACGGGCCGCCGCACGATGCCTTCCGGCTGGGCGTCTACGCAGTGGATGTGCGTACGTGAAATCGCCTGTGCGGCGGGGTTGTCCAGCCGGACCGGTTGCTGAAGGCAGCGCACGGGATGGTCGGAGAGCATCGTGCGCAGCCACGCGACGTCCGCCGCGTCGGTGACTCCGAACAGGCCGAGGGGCGGGGGCATCTCCGGCATCGGCGGGATGCGCCAGCCGTCGCCGGACCGGGCCGCCAGGTCGATCAGGTGCCGGCTCATCGGCTGCACGTCGACGCCGGTCTCACCGTGCTCGGGGACCATCGCGTCGAGGTACACGAGGTGCGCGATCCGCTCCGGTACCTCGTTGGCCACGGACGTGACGACCAGCCCGGCATAGCTGTGGCCCACGAGCACCACGTCGGTCAGGTCCTCCTGGTGGATCAGCTTCAGGACGTCCTCGACGTGTGTGTCGAGCCCCACCTGGGGGCCGAGCAGGTGTGACGTGTCGCCGTAGCCGGTCAGTGAGGGCGCGAGCACGCGGTGTCCGGCCGACTCCAGGAGCGGTACCACCCGCTCCCAGCACCGGCCGCTGTGCCAGGCACCGTGCACCAGAAGAAAAGTAGACATGAGGGGAATCCCCTTCGGAAGTTCGAGGCGCGGGGCATCACGGTTCCCGTTCGTGCCTCGGTACTCTTCAGGAACCACGATCATCGTGCTGCATCCGACGCACTTCGATCAATAAGGCACATTTCGGTGCCCCGGTTCCCTGGAGGTAACCATGAGCGGTACGGCAGCGGGTGGCGCGTCGCGGCAGGAACAGCCGGAGGACCCGTGCCGGGCCCGGGAAGTGCTCGGCATCGTCGGCGACAAATGGTCGCTGCTGATCGTGCGCAATCTCAGCGAAGGACCGCGCCGCTTCACCGAACTCAAGCGCAGCGTCGACGGGATCAGTCAGCGCATGCTCACCGTCACCCTGCGCGGTCTCGAGCGGGACGGGATCCTCACACGAACGGTCCGCAACGTCATGCCGCCACATGTCAGTTACGAGCTCACCCCGATGGGCAGGACCCTGCGCGAGGCCGCCGCACCCCTGCTGGAGTGGAGCCTCGCGCACCTGACACACATCGGAGCCGCCCGCGCCGACTACGACAGCCGCACCGAAACTCCGCCCGCCTGACCCACCCTTTCCGGTGGCGTCAGCCCGCCCCGCCGTCGAGCAGGCGGTTGTGGCGCAGCCGCAGGGCGCGTTCGGTGCTGGCCACCAGCGTGACGAGGACGACGGCGACGTTCATCCACGTCGACAGGTGCACGGGCGAGGTGAACGCCCCGATGCGCTCGGCGATTTCGGGTGGCCGGGTGAGCTTTTCGGCGAACTGACAGACGAGCAGAGCCAGCGCGGCGGCGAGTGCCACCGCCGAGACGAAGCCGATCGCCCGGCTCAGCCCCGGGTGTCTGCGAGCGAGCTTCGCGCGGCGTCCCTCGGCGGAGGCGGGGTCGGGAGTCAACTGCTGCTCGGACCCGTCGGCGGCGACGTAGTGGCAGCGCTTGAGTCCGAAGGCGCTCATCGCCACTTCGATGGTGCCGCCCGGAACGGGGAAGACGGCGGGGAGTCTGCACACGGCATGCTGTCGTCCGTCGAGGTAGAGCTGGGCCTTGACGTTGCCGGAACTCTGGTTCTGGCCGTGCCTGACGTCCACCGCGTAGACCGCGTCCCGCCCGGCGGAGTCCGTCAACCGGAGATGGAACAGGGCCCGGGAAAGCTGCTGCCACCAGCGAAATCGCTTCAATGCGCGCCCGTCGCCCGCCTTGACGCGTTGTGCGGCCCGACGCCGCCGACGTTCCTCGAACATGTTCCTGCTCCTCTCCCGTTCCTGCTTCCGGTCCCGCTCCGGCTACGTACCGGGCTGCTCCGCCGGGCAGGCGAGGTCCTTCATCGGTCGTTTCCCTGTGGTCAGATAGGCCGTCACCGCATCGTTGGCACACGTGTTGGCGGTGGTCGGGTAGACGCCGTGACCGCCCTGATCGGCCGTCACCATGACGGCGCGCTTTCCGAACGCCTGCCGCAGCTCCCCGGCTCCGGACAGCGGTGTGCCCGGGTCCCGCTCGTTCTGCACCATCAGCACGTTCGACGGACCCCGGTCACCGATGCGCACCTGCCGCTCGGTCCGCGCGTCCGGCCAGAAGGCGCACGGCCCGATGTTGGCGGTGGACCCGCCCAGCATCGGATACTTCTGCCGGTCGACCGCGGTGTGGCGCACGTATGCCCCGACGGTCTTCGGCCAGCGGCCGTTGTTGCAGGTCACGTAGTAGCGGGAGGACACCTCGTTGTCCGGGTCCCCGGCCGACGGCGGGCGGGGCGGCAGCGGCCGGTCCGTGTCGAGGGCCTGCCAGGTCCGGGCCAGCAGGGGCAGGTTCGCGTCGAGGTAGAGCTGATCGAACGTGTCCGTGCGGAACCGCGTCCCGTCGACGCCCCGGACCGGCTTCTTCTCCAGCCGCTCCGCCAACTCGTAGTACTTCGCGGTCACTTGAGCCGGTGTGGCGCCCAGGCCGTACGCGGGGTGGGCGGCGGCGAACGCCGCGAAGTCCGGGAACCGCTCCTGCATGCCCCGCGCGAACTGCCGCGTGGAGGTGATGTCGTAGCCCCCGGGGCCGAGATTGCTGTCGAGCACGATCCGGTCGCTGCGGCGGGGGAACAGCGTGGTGTACACCGAACCGAGCGAAGTGCCGTAGGAGCCGCCGAAGTACGAGATCTTCGACTCGCCCAGGGCGGTCCGGATCCGGTCCATGTCGCGCGCGGTGTTCATGGTGGTGGTGTGCGGGAGCATCCACGACGTCTTGGAGGTGGCGCACTGCCGGGCGACGGCCCGTGCGCGAACCGCCTCCTGGGCGACATCGGCCGCGTTGTGCGCGTACGCCGGGCGGCTCTGCTGCTGCTCGGCCGTGAGGTCGCAGGTCACCGGTGTGCTGCGTCCGACGCCGCGCGGGTCGAAGCCGATCAGGTCGTAGGAGTCCTGCACCTTTTGCGGCAGCCCGGCGGCGGCGAGAGCGAAGGGGTAGCCGAGTCCCGAGAGTCCGGGTCCACCCGGGTTCACCAAGAGCACGCCGCGGCGCTTCGAAGGGTTCTTGCTCGCCAGCCGGGAGACCGCGATCCCGATCTGCCGGCCGTCCGGATCCCGGTAGTCCAGGGGCACTTGGAGTGTCGAGCACTCAAGGCGGGTGGTGGCCGTCTCCGAGCACGGGCCCCAGTGCGGGGAGCCGGACGCCGCCCGGGCCGTGTCCGACATCGCCGCCTGCGACGCTCCCGCGACAGCGGTCGACGCCACCACGGCGGCGGCAAGTCCAAGGGACAGGGTCTTCTTCCTGTGCATCTGATGATCCCCTCAGGTGTCAGGTGTCAGGTGTGAGCGGCTCGGTGAACGATTCTGTCCAGCGGGTGTCGCCGGCACATCGGTCCGGCGTCTCGAACCGTCCTCGACCAGGGTCGAGGTGCCGGTACGACCCGGGTCGGGGGAGCGGTAGACCTCGGTCGGCTGCGCGGCCCCGTACGCTCTCGCGACAATGAGGGCATGTACACAGACGTGGCGCCACGGCTCGGAGGGTGGCAGCAGACCTGGCGGCTGGCGGCCGCCGCGGCACTGGGCATCCTGGTATGGCTTGCTGCGGGTGTGCTGATGCCACCCGGACAGGCGGCCAGGACGGGCTCCTGGTACGCCACCGGGGATCCGCTGTTCGCCCTCGGCAGCCTGGCTCTGCTGCTGTGGCGGCGGCGGTTCCCGTTCGCCGTCGCCCTGACGGTCGCGATCGCCTCGGCCGCGTCGGCCCTGGCCACCGGCGCCGCACTGCTGGCACTGACCTCGATCGCCACGCGCCGCCGCCCCGCGGAGACCGGGGCCGTCGTCCTGGCCTACGTGGTCGCGTCCACGCTCGCCGTCCGGCTCTACCCGGTCGACAGCTCGGACAGCCCGACGTGGCTCCACCCGCTGATACCGGCGCTGACCGCGGGCATCGCGGTGGCCGTCGGCGCGGCCGTCGGAGCGCGCCGGGTGGAAGTGCGGTCGCTGCGGGAGCGGGCCGAGAGCGCGGAGCGGGAACAGGCGGCGCGCGCGGCGCAGGTACGGGCCCTGGAGCGCAACCGCATCGCCCGGGAGATGCACGACGTGATGGCGCACCGGATCTCCCTGGTCGTCATGCAGGCCGGAGTCCTCGACCACCGCGCCGACCTCACGCCCGAGGAGAACCGCACGCTGGTCCGTGGCATCGCCGACGGCTCCCGCCAGGCCCTGGAGGAACTGCGGGACGTTCTCGGGGTGCTCCGGGCCGACCCGGACAGCCCCGCGTCGCCGCAGCCCTCCCTCGACCGCATCCCGGAACTCGTCGAAGGCGCCCGTGCGTCGGGACTGGACGTCACGCTCACCAGCACCGTGACAGGCACACCGCCCGATGCCGTCGGACGTACCTGCTACCGCGTCGTCCAGGAGGGACTGACCAACGCCACCAAGCACGCCCCGGGCGCGGACGTGCGCATCACCATCGAGGGAACGGCCGGCGGCGAACTGCGCATCGGCGTCCGCAACTCCCCGGCCGCCGTCGCCCACCCCGTCCTGCTGCCCGCCTCCGGGTTCGGTCTGCTCGGCCTCGACGAGCGTGTCACCCTCGCCGGCGGAGAGCTCGACCACCGCCCGACCTCGGACGACGGCTACGTGCTCACGGCGCAACTACCCTGGCCGCACCACCCCTACGAGAAATGAGCGTGTGTGGACAGCGAGCGGGATCCGGTGCGTGTCGTCATCGTCGACGACGACCGGCTGGTGCGGATGGCGCTGCGCCTGATCATCGACGGTGAACCGGACCTGACGGTCGTCGCGGAGGCGGCCGACGGGGACGACGCGATCGAGATGGTGCAAGAACACGGTCCGGACGTCGTGTTGATGGATGTGCGGATGCCCGGCCGTGACGGGCTCAGCGCGACCAGGGAGATCCTGACCCGGCCGGCGCCGCCGCGGGTGCTCATGCTGACCACGTTCGACTCCGACGACCTGGTACTCGGCGCCCTGCGCGCCGGAGCACTGGGGTTCGTCCTCAAGGACACCCCGCCGCCGCGCATCGCCGACGCGGTACGCACGGTCGCGGACGGCAACCCCGTACTGTCCCCGGAGGCCACCGCGCGGGTGATCGCCGCGGCCACCGGCCCGGGATCGTCCGACGCGCACGCCGCGTCCCGCGAAGCCGCACGCAAGCGCCTGTCCGGGCTGACCGAACGCGAACTCGACACCGCTCGCGCCATCGCGGACGGCCTGGGCAACCCGGAGATCGCCGAGCGCCTCCACATCAGCGTCGCGACCGTCAAGGCACACACCAGCAGCCTGTTCGCCAAGCTGGCGGTGGAGAACCGGGTGCAGATCGCGCTGCTGGTCCGCGACGCCACGTAATCCCCACCACCTGGCAGCGCGAATGTCCTCTCCGTCCCGACGACCTTCAAAACCGGGCCCGCCTGCTCTATCGTCGAGGCCCGAATCGTCGGCAGACGGGTGATGTCGTGCGCCTCTCCTCCTGTGCGGTCGTCGCTCTGCTGATCGCACTCGCCGTGCCGACGCCCGCCACCGCGGGCGAGAGACACGCCGCATCGCCATCGCGTCTCCCCGCGGCCGCGCCCGCGTCGGCGGCCTGGACCGCGCCGCTCAGCACGCGCGGCCGCTACATCGTCGACGCCGACGGCAGACGCTTCAAGCTCAAGTCGGGCAACTGGCACGGCTCCAGCGGGACATGGGACGGTTCCGGATCCGAGGACGACCCGGCGCACAACCACGCGGGAGAGGTCGGGCACCGCGCACCGCTCGGCCTGGACCGGGTGCCGATGAGCCGGATCGTCGCCGACTTCCAGGGCCTCGGGCTGAACAGCGTGCGCCTCCCCTTCTCCGACGAGATGATCACCGACACCCGGCCGGTCACCGGGCTGACCGCCAATCCGCAGCTCAACGGGCTGAGCCCGCTGGAAGTGTTCGACCGGACGGTTCGCGCACTCACCGACGCGGGACTCGCGGTCATCCTCAACAACCACACCACCACGACCCGCTGGTGCTGCGGAGTCGACGGCAACGAACGCTGGAACAGCGGCCAGAGCACGCAGAAGTGGCTCGACGACTGGGTCTTCATGGCCAAGCGCTACCGGGCCAACCCCCGCGTCGTGGGCGCCGACCTGCGCAACGAGATACGCCGCGACGTACTGGACGACCCCAACTGGGGTCTCGGCGACTCCCACGACTGGGCCGCCGCCGCCCAGCAGGCCGGCGACCTGATCCTCAAGGACGCCAACCCGGACCTGCTCATCATGGTCGAGGGCATCAACTGGGCGGGCATTCCGGTCGACGGCTTCTGGCACGACCGCCCGCTCCTCAAACCCCTCGCCACACTGTCGAACACGCTGGTGCGCTCCCACAAGCTCGTCTACGCCGCCCACTTCTACGGCTACACCGGCCCCCGGCACAGCGGCGCGACCGGCATCGGGGAAACCACCGACGCCCGCTACCGCGACCTCAGCCGGGACGACCTGTTCGCGACCATGCGCGACACCGCCTCCTACGTCGCCGACACCCCCGACCGCCACTTCACCGCTCCCGTGTGGATCAGCGAGTTCGGCGTCGGCAAGGACGCGGACACCAAGGAACGCGCCTGGTTCGCCAACACCGTCGACTTCCTCGTCGACCACGACCTCGACTTCGCGTACTGGCCCGCCGTCGGCTTCCAGGACGCCGATCAGGGCAACCAGTGGGGCCTGATCCGCTACGACACCACCGGCGCCGCCCGCAGCATCCTGGACGCCGACGACTGGCGCGGCACCGCATGGCGCGAACTCACCGCCGCCGTCGGACAGCAGGGACCCGTGCCGCAGGTGCGCACGTGGTCGATGCTGAAGGCCACCCACACCGACGCCAACCGCTCGCTGAAGGCGGCGGCGGACTGGGACAGCGGCGCCCGGAAACTGTCCTGCCCCGACGACCAGCGGCTGATCGGCATCAGCCAGCGCGGCCAGGGCGGCCTCTGCACCGACGCCGGCACCGCGGACCTCGCCACCGCCGCAGCACCCGTCAAGGTCACCTCGGAGGCCAACGTCACCACGGACTGGGCGAGCGGTTTCACGAAGTACCAGTGCGCCGCTGGGCAGTTCATGTCCGGCTACAGCGTCCGCGGCAACCGGGTCTCGGCCGCCCTGTGCTCACCCGCCCGCATCCCTCTCGCGGGATCGGGCCGCACCCTCTGGGACGACCGGGGCGACTCCCGCCCCGCGTCCGGCGAGGGCGGCGACTACGCCGCCGGCTTCTACAAGGCCCAGTGCGCCGCCGACGAGTACGCGGCCGGCATCGCCTTCTCGACGGCGCTGGGCCGGGGCGGCACTCCGGACGCGCTGTACTGCCGGAAGATGTGAAACCCCCGAAGTGAGGTGTCCGGTCAGGCGGCCGGGGCGGTCAGGACGGCCTCGGCCGCCAGCCGGAGATTCCTGATCATCGGATTCGGGTCACCCTTGCGGCCGGCCAGGACGACCTGGCTGGGCGGAGCGCCGTCGATCGGGACGGTGACGAGGTCGGGACGGAGCGAGCTGCGGCGGTCGCCGACCGGCAGCACGGCGATCGCCCTGCCACTCGCGACGAGTTCGAGCTTGTCCTCGTAGCTCTCGATCGGCGGCACGCCGGCTCCGAGGATGCGGTACGAAGTCCAGTCCGCGGTCTCGAACGCGCACGGCGCCGCTTCCTCACCGGCCAGTTCCTCCGCGGTCACCGACGCACGGTCGGCCAACGGGTGGCCGCGCGGGACCACGAGCATCCGGGCCTCCTCGTACAGCGGGGTGGTGAACACGTCGTCGGCGGAGAACGGAAGCGGAGCCCGCGCGATCAGGGCGTCGACACGCTGGTCGGACAGGGCCCCGACGTCACGACAGCTCAGGTACCGGGTGGCGACCTCGGCGTCCGGGTGGCGGCGGCGCAGTTCCTGCACAGCGGCGGTGATCACCAGGTCTTCGACGTAGCCGATGACGATCCGCTCGGTCTCCGCCTGTTCACGCACGGCCAGCTCGGCCTGGCGGGCGGCCTGCAGCAGGGCCTGGGCCCGGGGGAGGAAGCTCTGACCGGCCGGAGTGAGCCGGGCGCCCTGAGGGACGCGGTCCAGCAATCGGACGCCGAGATACTTCTCGAGCCGCTGGATCTGGCGGCTCAGTGCCGGCTGCGCCATGTGCAGGTCGGCGGCGGCCCGGCCGAAGTGCTGGTGCGCGGCCACCACGGTGAAGTGGCGGACCAGCCGCAGTTCCAGGTCCTGTCCGAGATCGCTCACCGTTCCAGCGTACGCGTCATGCCGTTTCGGAATGATCAGGTTGCCGAACCGGTCTTGGACGGCCGTACCCTCCTGGGCCTTGACTGAGGGAGCAACAACATCTCCTCGGGAAAGCGACAGGCGCGATGAAGGCGATCCAGTTTCACGAAGCGGGCGGGCCGGAAGTTCTGCGGTACGAGGAGGTGCCGGTTCCCGAGATCGGCCCGGGGGAGGTGCTCGTCCGGGTGCACGCGGCGGGCATCAATCCGCCGGACTGGTACCTGCGTGAGGGGATGAAGGTCATGCCGGCCGAGATGAGGCCGGTGCTGGAGTTCCCCCTGATCCCGGGAACGGACATGTCAGGCGTGGTCGAAGCGGTCGCCCCGGACGTCCGGGGGTTCGCCGTCGGTGACGAGGTCTTCGGCATGCTGCGGTTCCCCGGTTTCGACGGCCGGACGTACGCCGAGTACGTGGCCGCGCCGGCCGCCGACCTGGCGCACAAGCCGGCCGGTATCGACCATGTGCGGGCGGCCGGGGCGCCGATGGCCGTGCTGACGGCCTGGCAGTACCTGATCGATCTCGGCCATGACGTGCCGTCCCCCTTCACCGGCGAGGTGCACCGGCCGGTGCCGATCACGCTCGGGATGACCGTGCTCGTCAACGGGGCCGCCGGGGGAGTGGGCCACTTCGCGGTGCAGCTGGCCAAATGGAAGGGGGCACACGTCATCGCGGTGGCCTCGGGCCGCCACGAGCAGTTCCTGCGCAAGCTCGGCGCCGATGAGTTCATCGACTACACCAGGACGCGGGCCACGGACGTGGTCGGCGAAGTCGACCTGGTGATCGACGCCGTCGGCGGCCCGGACAGCTCACGCTTCCTGACCGTCCTCAAACACGGCGGCACCATGCTTCCGGTGTTCTTCGCCCAGTACGACCCGGAAGAGACGGCGAGCCGGGGCATCACGGTCTCGAACATCCAGGTGCGTTCCAACGGCCCCCAGCTCGCCGAGATCGGGCGGCTGCTCGACGAGGGGCGGATCCAGGTCGGGGTGGACAGCACCTACCCGCTGTCCGAGGCGGGCGGCGCCCACATGCGAGCCGCGCAGGGCCACCTCCAGGGCAAGATCGTCCTGACGGTGGCCCTGTGACCGGCGAACTCTCGTAGACCGCGGCCCACCACGCCCAACCGCTGGACGAGCGCGCGGTCAGTGCGTCGAGGACTCCTCTTTGGCGTACCGGTACAGGTCCTGAGAGGTGTCGATCAGTTCCTTCTGCTCCTCCGCCGAGGCGACCATCGGCTGAGAGCCGCTGAGGGGCAGCTGCGCGCTCTCCGGCAGGAACTTGACGGTGATCAGGCCGATGACTCCGGCCACCATGAGGTAGTAGGCGGGCACCAGCTTGTCGCCGGTCACGTTCACCAGGGCTTCCGTCACCAGAGGGGTGGTGCCGCCGAACGCCGCCACGGCGAAGTTGAAGCCGATGCCCATCGCCGCGTACCGCACGGCGGTCGGGAACAGTGCCGGGAGCGTGGCGGCGCTCGGCGCCGCGAAACACGCGAGGAGTGTGGAGAGGATCAGCACTCCGCAGATCGGACGCCAGGAGCCCTCTGACTTGATCAGCAGGAAGGCGGGGATGGCGAGCACGATCATGGCGGCGGCCGCGCCCGCGTAGAGCGGGCGTCTGCCGATGTGGTCGCTGAGGCGCCCGAGGAAGGTGATGAGGATGACGATCCACACCATGCCGATGAGCACCAGGATGTCCGCGGAACTGCTGGAGCGGTTGAGCGTCTCGGTCTGATAGGTCGGCAGATAGCCGGTGACCATGTAATTCGTGACGTTGTACAGCAGGACCAGGCCCATGCAGATCAGCAGCGGGCGCCAGTGCTCGCGGACGATGGTCTTGAACTCACTGCCGACCGAGTCCTGGGCGAGGCTCTTCTCGTGCTCGTCGAGCTGCTGCTGGAAGGCGGGGGACTCCTCCAGCTTCAGCCGCATGTACAGGCCGATGACACCCAGCGGACCCGCGATCAGGAACGGCAGGCGCCAGCCCCAGGACAGCATCTGGTCGTCCGTCAGAGCCATGTTCAATACGGTGACCAGCGCGGATCCGAGGGCGTAGCCGACGAACGTGCCGAAGTCGAGCCAGCTGGAGAGGAAACCGCGTCGGCGGTCCGGCGAATACTCGGCGACGAAGGTGGTCGCGCCGCCGTATTCACCGCCGGTCGAGAAGCCCTGCACCATTCGGGCGAGCAGCAGAAGAATGGGAGCGGCCATCCCGATCGTCGCGTAGCTCGGGATGAGGCCGATCGAGAAGGTGCCGGCCGCCATCATGATCATGGTGGTGGCGAGTACCTTCTGCCGCCCGACACGGTCACCGAGCGGGCCGAACACCAGGCCGCCGAGCGGTCGCACCACGAATGCGGCAGCAAATGTCGCGAAGGACGAGATCAGCTGGGCGCCGGGCGAGGCGCCGGGGAAGAACACTTTGCCGATGGTCGCGGCGAGATAGCTGTAGACGCCGAAGTCGAACCATTCCATGCAGTTGCCGAGCGCCGAGGCGCTGACGGCCCGCTTGAGCAGTGGTTTCTCGACGACCTGCACGTCCTGCTTGCGATAGGCCCGCTTGGTGCGCCGCAGCCGACGGCCCAGTTCCTCCCGCACGTGCTGAGGCATGGCCGCGATCGTCTCCGGCATGCGCTTGCGGCTTCCGGGGGTCGGGCCGTCCGTAGGTGTGTGGGCCACGTGCCGATGCCGCCTCTCTCAGTTCTTCTGCTCTCTCCTCGCCAGGGGTAAGTCTCTGCCACGGTGATCACCCGGCGCACCCCGAGCGGCTTCCCGACATTTGCATGGGCACACCGCGCATCGGTGTCCCGCGCCGCCCAAGTCACTCGAATGCCACGGCCCGGAGGGCGCTGGGAGGCCTGCCCGGATCCGAAGCCCGGCATCAATGAGAGGAGTTGGCGGCGGCGTGGCGCCCCGACGCGCACGATGTTTTAGGTGTTGCGCAAACAAGGGAACCAACGCTGCGACGTCGACGTTGATCCATGTGACAGCACGCTGTGCACGAAGCACGAACAACGGAGGTAGAGCAGTGGGAGTTTCCCTGGCCAAGGGTGGCAATGTGTCCCTGAGCAAGGAGGCGCCTGGGCTGACGGCGGTGCTGGTGGGCCTCGGGTGGGATGTGCGGACGACCACGGGCGCCGATTACGACCTCGACGCGAGCGCGCTGCTGTGCGACGCGTCCGGGAAGGTCGTCTCGGACCGGCACTTCATCTTCTACAACAACCTCACCAGCCCGGACGGCTCCGTGGAGCACACCGGTGACAACCTCACGGGTGAGGGCGAGGGTGACGACGAGAGCGTGAAGGTGAATCTGGCCGCCGTCCCGGCCGAGGTCGACAAGATCGTCTTCCCGGTGTCGATCCACGACGCGGAGTCGCGCGGCCAGAGCTTCGGCCAGGTCCGCAACGCGTTCATGCGGGTCGTGAACCAGGCGGGCGGCGCCGAGATCGCCCGCTACGACCTCTCCGAGGACGCTTCCACCGAGACCGCGATGGTCTTCGGCGAGCTGTACCGGAGCGGGGCGGAATGGAAGTTCCGCGCGGTCGGCCAGGGCTACGCATCGGGACTCGCGGGCATCGCGTCCGACTTCGGCGTGAACATCTGACCCGGTTCATGGGTACCTGGCCCGATACCTGGCTCGGTGCATGCCCCGAGACCCGGGCCGATATCTGACCTGACCTGATCCGGCCTCGCCGCCCGGCCGCTCCGTCGCATCCCCGCGCGAGCGGCCGGCCGGCGCGCCCGCCCACCTCCAGTCCCACGATTCGCGACCCGCGACCGGCGCGACGCGCGACCGTACGAAGAGAAGGCACCCCCATGTCCGTGAATCTGGCCAAGGGCCAGCAGATCAGCCTGACCAAGTCCGAGGGCCCCGCGCTCAGTGTCGTCCGTATGGGACTGGGCTGGCAGGCCGCTCCCCGCAAGGGGTTCCTCGCCAAGCTGACCGGCACCCGCGAGATCGACCTCGACGCCTCGGCCGTGCTCTTCGCCGGGCAGAGCTACGTCGACGTCGTCTTCTTCCGCCATCTGGTCAGCAACGACGGCTCGGTGCGGCACAGCGGTGACAACCTGGTCGGCGGAAGCGGCCAGGCGGACGACGAGTCCATCGCCGTGGACCTCCAGCGCGTACCGCCCCAGGTGGACCAGATCGTCTTCACCGTGAACTCCTTCACCGGCCAGACCTTCGCCGAGGTGAGCAGCGCCTACTGCCGCCTGGTCGACGAGACCACCGGTCAGGAACTCGCCCGCTACACACTGACCGGAGGCGGCAGCCACAGCGCCCAGATCATGGCGAAGGTCCAGCGGGCCGACGGTGGCTGGAAGCTGACGGCCATCGGTGAGCCCGCCGCCGGCCGCACCTTCCAGGACCTGATGCCCGCGATCGGCCGACACCTGTGAGACCCCGGTGAGCTTGTGACCAGCGCCTGTGACCCGCGTCGCGCGTGACCGGCGCGGGTTCTCGGGCCCCTGCTCACGGGTTCAAGGCGGCTACCGAACTCCGCGTGGCGAGGCGGCGACGCGTGGCGGAAAGTGATCGGGAACAACGACCACGGCCGAGCCGTTGACCCGAGTGAAGGTAAAGACCAGGCAAAGCGCGAAGGAGCCCTTCTTGTCCGCCAGACCGACGGACCCCTCCAGACCGACGGACCCCGCGGGACACAGTCCCCGACCACCTCGCCCGACGGGGCCTGAACGCGGCACGCGGCGGGGTGGTGTTCGATGAGTGCCGTACTGGGGCTCCTGGCCGTCCTCGTCCTGACGGCGGGCACCGGCTATTTCGTCGCCCAGGAATTCGCCTACGTCGCCGCGGACCGGCTCGCGCTCGCCCGTGAGGCCGAAGCGGGCGACAAGAAGGCGGCGAAGGCGCTGACGGTCCTCGGGCGGCTGTCCTTCATGCTGTCGGGCGCGCAACTCGGCATCACGGTCACCGGCCTGGTCGTCGGCTTCCTCGCCGAGCCTTCGGTCTCCGCGCTGCTGCGGCCCGTCCTGGACGGCATCGGCGTCCCGGACGCCGCCGTCACGGGCATCTCGGTGACCCTGGCTTTCGTGCTCGCCACGGTCGTGCAGATGGTGCTGGGGGAACTGGCCCCCAAGAACCTGGCCCTCGCGGTCCCGGAGCGTCTCGCGAAGGCGCTGGCCGGGTCCACCCTCGTGTATCTGAAGGTGGTCGGACCCGTCGTCCATCTCTTCGACAGCGTGGCGAACAAGCTGCTGCGCAAGGTCGGCATCGAACCGGTCGAGGAGCTGCACCACGGCGCCACGCTGGAAGAGCTCAGCCACCTCATCGGCGAGTCCCATCAACAGGGCGAGCTGCCCCGCGAGGCCGCCGAGCTCCTCGACCACGCGCTGGCGTTCAACGAGCGCACGCTCGGCGAGGTGATGGTGCCGCGCGCGGACAGCGTCTTCGTCCGCAAGGAGGCCACGGCCGCCGACACGGTCGAACTGATCGCCAAGCACGGCCACTCGAACTACCCGGTCATGGGCGACCATCCCGACGACATCACCGGCGTCCTCGGAGTGCGCGAACTGATGGCTCTGAGGCATGACCTGTACGAGACGACCACAGCTGCCGCCCTCGCCCGCCGCCCGCTCCTGCTGCCCTACACACTTCAGCTCCCCGACGCCGTCGACCGTATGCGGGAGGCCGACGACGAGTTCGCGGTCGTCCTCGACGAGCACGGCGGGGTCGCGGGCATCGTCACGTACGAGGACATCGCCGAGGAACTCGTCGGTGACATCGCCGACGAGAGCGACCAGGAGACGCGGCTGGCGACTCCCGACACCGACGGCGCGGGCTGGCTCGTGGACGCCGGCCGCCGTCTCGACGAGGTCGCCGAGGCCACCGGGATCGACCTGCCCGAAGAGGAGGACTACGACACCGTGGCCGGCCTGATCGTGGACCGCCTGGGCCGCTTCCCGGCCATCGGCGACCGCCTCGCGATCGACCTGCCCGACGGCGCCCAGGCCGTGATCGACGTCCGCACGCTCGACCGGCACGTACCCGAACTCATCCATCTGACCCGCAGACCGGCCGCCACCGAGACCCACGAGGAGACCGGCTCATGAGCTTCCCCATGGCTCTCTTCGTCACCGTCCTGCTGCTGGTCGGCAGCGGCTTCTTCGTGGCGGCCGAGTTCGCGCTGGTCGCCGCCAAACGGCACCGCATGGAGAAGGCCGTCGCATCCGGGCAGCGGGGCGCCAAGGCCGCCCTCGCCGGTATGCGGGAACTTTCGTTGATGCTCGCGGGCGCCCAACTGGGTATCACCCTGTGCACGTTGGGCCTCGGCGCGATCTCCAAGCCCGCCATCTCCCACGAACTCGACCCGCTGCTGCACGGCTGGGGTCTGCCCAGCGGCCTCAGCTACGGCGTCTCCTTCGCCGTCGCGATGATCGTCGTGGTGTTCCTGCACATGGTCGTCGGCGAGATGGCGCCCAAGTCGTGGGCGATCGCCCACCCTGAGCGCTCGGCGATGCTCCTGTCGCCCGCCTTCCGGGCCGTCGTGAAGGTGGTCCGCCCCGTCATCTGGGTGCTCAACAAGATCAGCAACGCACTCGTGCGCCTGTGTCGCGTCACTCCGCGCGACGAACTCACCGAGGTCCACAACCGCGAGCAACTCACCCACCTCGTCGTGGAGTCGGAGCGGCTCGGCCTGATCAGCAAGGACGACTCGGAGCTGATCACCAGCTCCCTGGTCGAACCGCTCTCGCCCGTGGGCGAACTCCAGATCCCCGCCGCGCAGATCGCCTCCGTACCCGCCGACGCGGACTCTGCCGCGATCCTCGCCACGGCCTCGGAGCACGACCGCAGTCGCCTCCTGGTGCGAGACGGCGCTCTGGCCGTCGGTTCCGTGCACGCACGCGACGCCCTGATCGCACGGGCCCGGGGACGCGCCGTCACCGCCCGCGAACTGGCACGCCCCGTACCGGAGTTGCTCGCCACCGACACCGTCGGCCACGCCATCGAGCAACTCCGCCAGCGCCGCTCGTCGCTCGCCGTGGTCTGCGACGACACCGGCCGCCTGACCGGACTCGTCGTCCTGGACGACCTGCTGGCCCGCCTCACGCATCCGCAGGCCGCGTAAGCGGGAGGACGCAGGAGCGGGGCCGTGCGAAAGCGCTCGTCACGGCCCCGTTCGGCGGATGTCACCTGCCGGAAAGCGACAGCCCGCTAGAGCCCGTAAGATCCACTTCCCGTGAGCAGCAACCCGATTCGCTTATCAGAGCCCTCCTGGCAGACCTCCCTCGCCGCGCGCTGCCGTGCCGTCACCGAGGCCCGCTGGTTCGCCGTCACGGTCTTCGTCCTGATCCTCGCGAACGCCGCCGTACTCGGCGTCGAGACGTACAGCGGGGTCATCGACCGTTTCGACGACGAACTCAAGCTGATCGAGCACGGATTCCTGGTGGTCTTCACCGCCGAGATCCTTCTGCGGCTCGCCGCCCACGCCGACCGGCCGGGGGACTTCTTCCGCGACCCGTGGAACGTGTTCGACCTGATCGTCGTGGCCTGCGTGTTTCTCCCCGCGGTGCGCGAGAACGCCACGGTGCTGCGTCTGCTGCGCCTGGCGCGAGTGCTGCGCGCCGCCCGCTTCCTGCCCCAACTGCGCATCGTGCTCGTCGCGGTGGGCCGCAGCCTGCCCGGCACGGTCAGCTTCCTGCTCGTGGGCGGACTGCTGCTGTACGTGTACGCGATGGTGGGCTGGGCGTTCTTCGCCGACGACGACCCCGAGCACTTCGGGTCGATCGGCCGCGCCGTGCTGACCCTTTTCCTGCTCATGACGCTCGACGGTCTCGGCGACGCGGTCCGCGCGGGCCTGGAGATCTCCCGCTGGAGCATCCTCTACTACACCTCGTACGTCCTCATCGCCTCCTTCGTCCTGGTCAACGTCCTCATCGGCGTCGTCATCACGTCCCTGGACGAGGCCCGCGCCATGGAGGACGAGCTCGCTGAACAGACACCTCCCGCCGCCGCACCGGAGCCCGCGTACGTCGAGGAGGAACTGCGCACCCGCATCGACACGGCGCGCAGAGCCCTCAACGAGCTGGAAGAGAGCCTGAACCGCATCCCCCTACCCCTTGCGACCGGTGTGGAGAGGGCGGCGTCCGCCCCGCCCGGAAACACGTAGTCCGACGGCGATGCGCAGGTCACACCGCCCATCAAGGGGGCGGTCAGTCGAGGTCGACCTTGCTCGTCCGGCGCGCTTCGGCCGCCGTCGCTGTCTCAGGACTCCGCCGACGGCGCCCCAGTGCACGTTCGACGACCACGGCGGAGAGGCAGAAGGAGCGCCGCGAGTACGGAGAAGACGGGGAAGATCGCGGTGTCGCTCCAAACGGTCGCGCCGACACCGACGAGCAGCGTGGGGGTGACGCCGCCCGTCCCGCGGCCACCGTCTCCGCCGGACGGCTCTCCAAGCGGCGGTGCCCGGTTTGCTGGACGCACTGACGGGGCTCTGGCGCGGGAGAGCTGATGAGCCCGCACTCGCCGGAGGCGCTCAGCCGGCGTTGAACGCCTCCTCGACGGTCAGCGTGTCCTCGTACAGGTGCATGCGAACGATCCGGCCGTTCTCGACCAGCAGGTGCATGGCCGCCGGTGTGGTGAACTCCTTGCCGGTGGCCGCGGCGGTGTGTGTGAAGACCGCCAGCAGCACCACGTCACCACCGTCGACGATGACGCGCTCCCGCGCGACCTTGCTCCTGCCCTGCGCGAAGTGCGGCCACATCGTGGTGAAGTAGGGCGCGACCTCCTCCCGGCGGGTGCGGCGCCCGGTCCAGGGCAGCGCGTGACTGCCCGGGACGTGCCAGTCGATCTCCTCGGCGAACAAATCCTGGATCCCGGCGGGGTCCTGCCTGCCGAGGCGCTCCACGAACTTCTCGGCCACGATCCGCGAGGTGTGAGTGTCTGTTGCCATCGTCCTTGTCCTTATGTTTTTTCGTTCGGGTGAGGTGTGCCGATCGCCGTGCGGAAAAGCGGCGAGGAGTTCGTCCGGAGGCTCTCCGATTTCCGGAGGTAACTAAGCTGGTTACATCAACGGGCGTAGAAGGTGATCCCCCTGGATCAGGGGGAGTTGGCGGTCCGGAGTCAGGCGGCTTTCAGGACGTCCCGCAGTACGTCCTCCAGCGTGGTTCTGGCCAGCTCCCTGTGCAGGGCGGCCTCCACGTCGTCGTACACGGCGGTCATGGCAG
Organism: Streptomyces sp. NPDC057694; assembly: GCF_042799415.1. Taxonomy (NCBI): domain Bacteria; kingdom Bacillati; phylum Actinomycetota; class Actinomycetes; order Kitasatosporales; family Streptomycetaceae; genus Streptomyces; species Streptomyces sp. NPDC057694. The sequence goes on along the minus strand of NZ_JBHVIX010000002.1, from coordinate 373,470 downwards.
GCCCGATGCCGTGACCCACGACGCACTCGGGATCCGGCGTCGAGCGATGCAGGGCGAAGATCGGGCCCGGCTCGATCGCCTGGTAGACATCGAGAAGGGTGATCGCCGCCAGGTCCTGCGTGAGCATCCAGCCCGCCCCCGCTCCCCGCCGCGATTCGGTCAGGCCGGCCTTGCTCAGCGTGGCCAGCAGGCGGCGGATCACCACCGGGTTGGTGTTGACGCTCGCCGCGATCTGCTCGGAGGTGGCGACCTCGTGGCCGCGGCGCTGATACAGCCCGATCCATGTCAGGGCATGCGCCGCGACGGTCAGTCTGCTGTTGGCGCTCACGTCGGACTCCACCTCCTTTGCTCCTCGAATCTGGTCGTAACGATAGTTGTTACGACGGCGTGCGGCAAGTGCTCCGGGGCTGGCCGGGCGGTGCCGGACCGCGCTGGGTCGAGGAAGCCACGAGCCGTTCAGGGCTGATTCCATACGAGCGTGTAGCGCCAGAACAGCCGTCGCCGCAGCCGTACGCCGGGGAGGACGTCTTCGGCTTCACGGGTGATGTCGTCAAAGGTCATGTCCGCCGGGCGAGTCGGGGCCGTCATGGAGACGGGCCGCTGTGCCGGGCGGCCCTTGTTCTTCAGCCAGCCCATGGCGGCGTTGGCCGGAATGGCGACAGCGCCGAGCAGGTGGTCCACAGGGGTCTGGGCGCGAGACAGGCCGACGATCACCAGGGTGCCTCCCGGGGCCAGGTGGCGGCGGAAACGGGTGAGTGCCTGGGTGAACGGCAGGTGGTGGATCGTGGCGACGCACGTGATGGCGTCGTAGGGGCCGTCGGGAATCCCGGTCATTGCATCCGCGGCGGTGAAGGTGACCGGGAGCCTGGAAGGCGTCAACTTCCGGGCCTGGGAGGTGATGACCGGATCGGAATCGACGGCCTGCACAGCGTCGGCTCGTCCGGCCAAGAGCCGTGCGAGATCACCGCTGCCGGAACCGACGTCCAGGACGCGGTCGGAGCGTCTCGGCAACTGCCGCAGGATCCAGCGATGGTAGTGGGCGTTGTGATCCCAGGGATAAGCGGAGTTGAACCGTTCAAGAGCGCGCAGAGCACGAGACGACAGGAGCTTCATCGCCTCAGTCCATCAACTCGCTGCGGCTTGCGCACTCTGTCCGGGAACAGAGATCGCCCGCGGTCCGGACGGGGCTTGCGCGATTACTGAGCAGAAGCAGCGCCGAGGCGCGATTGCTCGCATCCGTCCGGCGCGCCGTGGCGATCACACGCGGGGCAGCGTACGAATCCCGTAAGAGGACGGTCAGCCCGACGTGACGCGACCCGCGCGCACACCACGATGGAAGGCCGCAGGGGAGGGGGGCGCCGACACGAGCGCGGGACGCCTCTTCGACGGACAAGAGGCACCTGTATCGACCATGGGGGGAGCCTGCGCGATGAAGCGCTACAAGAGGATGGAGCGACAGCAGAGGCGAGGAGCACTCGGCGTGGCGGCGACGGGGGTTGCCGTGGCGCTGGCGGTCAGTGGGTGTGGCGCGAGCGGCGGAAGCGAACCCGGCCGAGGCGCTCTCGGCTCCCGGCCGGCCGCAAGTGGTGGCGCCACCACCAGCGAGCCTCGTGCCGCCGGCCCCGCGGACTGGCGCAAGTGGGGCGAGAGGCCGCTGCCGGCCGCCCCGGCGCCCCCGGCCGACAAGCCGGTGAAGCTCTCCGCCACAGGGCCGGTCCCGGTCTTCATGCGCATTCCGACCTCACAGAAAGTCGTCTTCATCACCGTCGACGACGGACTGGAGAAGGACCCCAGGTTCGTCACGATGCTGCGTGACCTGAAGATCCCGATCACGATGTTCCTGATGAATGACGTCATCAAGTCCGACTACGGCTACTTCCGGCAGCTGCAGGCGCTGGGCAACCACGTTCAGAACCACACCCTGCATCACCCTGTGATGAGCACCCTCACGGCGGCGCGCCAGAAGGAGGAAGTGTGCGGCGACCAGAAGATCCTCACCGAGGAGTACGGCACCGCACCGCTGCTGTTCCGTCCGCCCTACGGCGCGTACGACGCGGCCACGAAGGCCGTAGTGGGGGAGTGCGGTCCCCGGGCGATCGTGTGGTGGCGGGAGACCATGCAGATCCGCAGCATCGACTACCAGCTCCCCGACAAAAAACTGCATCCCGGCGACATCATCCTCGCCCACTTCCGTGGGCCCTCTGAACTCAAGGGCGCCACGATGACACAGATGTTCGCCAGCCTCCTCAGGATCATTCAGCGGCAGGGGTTCGCCGTGGCGCGCCTGGAGGACTACATCCAGCCCCCGTCCCGAAGCGTCCACGCGCTGGGTCTGCCGGATCGGCACAGGCAGTGAAGTGAGGCATCGGGTCCCGTACCTCCCGCTCACCGCCCGGGGCCGTTCGCACATCGCCGAGAGCACCCGCCTTGCGGGAGCCGTGTCGTGGGTCAGCGGCCGACGATCCGGCAGGGCACGACCAGGTCCTCCGTCAAGTGGTAGGCGGCGCAGACCCGGTGGTAGCCGTCGGCAATGACCAGCGGAGTGCCGCGGACCAGGAGCACCGGGGAGAGTTTCTTGCCGGACCTGACCTTGTGCATGTTGTGTTTGACGTGGACGTTGTCGGACGGCAGCAGTGGCAGGGCCGAGGCCCGCATGATGTCCTTGGCCTTCTTCGTGCCGTCGGGGGCGGTGCGCAGGGCTTCGACGATGTGTTTCACCTCGCCGGGTTCGAGAAGGAGGCCGAGGTAGTCGGCCGCTGCCGGGAAGTCCTGTTCCTCGGGCTCCCGGAGCCACAGCTTCGTCCATTCCATCGCGTTGCCCCCTGTTCAGGCCGAGCGTTGCGTCCGAACGTGCGAGGGGAGAAGTCTAGGACTGGGGCGCCCAACTCGCCGCTGCAGTACGTGCCGTTGAGCGCGTACCGGCCGTCATGGCGCAGATCATTCTCGAGTACGGCTTGTCCTCGCTCACCCGGCTGCTCTTGCTGCTCCCGCTGATTCGAGCAGCCCCGACAGAGTCGCGTAGGAGCGGTCCCAGGTCCATTCCGTTCGGACCCAGTGGCGGCCCTTGGCGCCCATCGCACGGGCGAGTTCAGGATTGCGGAGGAGTCTCGTCAGGCGGTCCGCCGTCGCGGCCACCGAGCGCCCGTCGACGACATGGCCGCTCTCGCCGTCGCGTACCGCGTCGGGGGCGCCGCCCGAGTCGCCCGCCACGACAGGGAGTCCGGACGCGGCGGCCTCCAGGTAGACGATGCCCAGGCCCTCCACCTCCAGGCCGCGCCTGCGGGTTCGGCAGGGCATGGCGAAGGCGTCGGCAGCGGCGTAGAAGGAGGGCAGAGCGTGATGCGGGTGGCCGCCCGCGAACACGACCGAATCCAAGACACCCTCGTGCAGAGCGAGTTGGCGTAGTTCCGAGGCGTAGGGGCCGTCGCCGACCAGGAGGAGTACGGCGTCCGGGACCGCCCTGCGGATCCACGGCAGCGCCCTGATCAGGGTGTCCTGGCCCTTGCGCGGGATGAGACGCGCCGCGCACAGGATCACCGGGCGGCGACCCAGACCGTAGCGGGCCCGCACCGAGCTGCCGTCCAGCCGGGGATGGAAGACGGCGGTGTCCACGCCCGGGACCAGCCGTGCCGTGCGAGCCCCGGAACCGAGGGCCGCCTCGATCGGCCGGCGGGTGCTCGCGCCCAGCCAGGTAAGGGCGTCGACCTCCGTGCCGATCCGGCGCAGCAGGGATCGGGACCCTGGGGTACGGGCCCACCACACTTCGTGACCGTGGGTGGTGGCGACGGCCGTATGGATGTCCGTCGTCCGCCGCAGTCGGCTCGCCATCAGGCCGAGCGGCGCCGCCGCGCCGAACCACACCCGGTCGCAGCCGTATCGGCGGGCCACGGATGCGGCGTGTGCGGTGGCCCGAGGTGTGGGCAGGAGGGTGTGTCCCCGGTGGCGGATCACCGGGTACGGAAAAGGATCGTCGGGTGTCGTACCCGCCGCGGCCGGGCTGGGGGCCGAGGTGAAGACGACCACCTCATCGGGCGGGAAACGGTCGGCCAGTTCACGGACGAACGTCTCGATGCCGCCCTGGCGGGGCGGAAAGTCATTGGTGACGATCAGCGTACGAGGGCGGGAGCTGTGCGTCATACGAGGGCCTTCTCCCTCATGGCATGGACGCGGAATGTGTTGTACGGACCGTTCAAGACGCTTCGTCATGTCCATCGACGGTAGATATCCGCAGGCCGGACCGCGTCAACCGGGACTCCGCACATGGAACTCAACCCGTGGCATGACATCCGGCCCCGGACTCAACCTGTGCGGCGACGCGCACACCCGCGCGGGCACCGATCATGGACGGATGAGTACGTCCCTTCAACAGCGATTCCGCGCCTGGATCGCCTCACCCGCCTACCCCTGGGTCACCGGCGGTGCGTTGACCGCCGGCGCCGTGGCGGAGCTGATCGTCTATCCGGGATCGGTGACCACCACGATCGGGGTCGTCGTCTCCGCCGCCTCGCTGATGTGGCGGCGATCCTTCCCGCCCGTAGGAGTGGTGACGGTCGCGGCCGGACTGCTGGGGTTCGCCGGGGACGTCAGTCTGTACGTCTCGATCATGGTGAGCGGGCTGATCGGCTTCTACACCCTGGGCCGCCACCGGGTACGCCACCCCGCCGTGATCGTCGCGGGCGGGACGCTGGGGGCCGTGGGGGTGAACCTGGTGCACATCCGCACCTGGTCACAGATGGACCTGCCGGTACCGCCACTGTGGCAGATGGACTCACTCAGCCTGTTCACCGAGTCGTTCCTGCTGACCGTGGTCATCTTCGGAGCCGTGATGATGGGGGACGCGGTACGCTCCCGCGATCAGAGCCGCCATGAACGGAACCTGGCCCAGAGCCAGTTGATCGCGATGGAACGCCAGCAGGCCGCCGAGGCCGAGCGGGCCGCCATCGCCCGAGAGCTGCACGACATCGTCTCGCATTCGGTGTCGATGATCGCTGTCCAGGCCGAGAGCGCCACCTATGCCACTCCAGGACTCACCGTGGACGCACAGGACGGATTCCAGCAGATCGCCACCACCGCACGCTCCGCGATGGCCGAACTGCGCCGTCTCCTGGGCGTCCTGCGCACCCCGCAGGAAGACGCGACGCTTCTCACCGGGCCGCAGCCGACGCTCGACCATCTCGCCGATCTGGTGGAACAGCATCGTGCGGTGGGCGGCACGGCCGAGCTGAAGGTCACCGGCAGCCGCGAGCAACTCCCGGCCGCCTGGGAGCTGTCCGCGTACCGCATCGCCCAGGAGTCGCTGACCAACGCGCGGAAGCACGCTCCCGGTGCACGTACCGTGGTGGAGGTCGACTACGGCGCCGACCGACTGCTCACCCTGCGCATCCACGACGACGGACCGGGCCCGAGCCCTGCTCCCGGGGCCGGAGCGGGCCACGGTCTGACCGGGATGCGGGAGCGGGCGGCCCTGGTCGGCGGCCGGCTCAGCACGGGCGCGGGCCCGGACGGAGGATTCCTGGTGCAGGCGGAGCTGCCCTGGGGGACCGGATGATCGGCGTAGAGGAGCAGTCGAGCGTGATCAAAACACTCGTCGCTGACGACCAGGCGGTCGTCCGCACCGCCTTCGTGAACCTCCTCAACACTCAGGAGGACATCGAGATCGTGGGCGAGGCCGCGGACGGTGTGGAAGCGGTACGCGTCGCCGCCGAGACCCGGCCCGATCTCGCGCTCCTCGACATCCGGATGCCGCACAAGAACGGCATCGAAGCCGCCCGCGAGATCCTGTCCGGCTCCGGAGGCGCGACGAAGGTCCTGATGCTGACGACCTTCGGACTCGACGAGTACGTCTACGACGCGCTCGCCGCCGGGGCGGCCGGCTTTCTCCTCAAGGACGCCACCTTTCCCGAACTGCTCCATGCCGTACGCGTGGTGGCAGCCGGGAACGCACTGCTCTCACCCGAGATCACCAAGCGAGTCATCGGCGAGTTCGTCCACGCGCGAGCGTCGCGGCTCCCCGTCCACTGCGCCGGTGAACTCACCACGCGTGAAGCAGAGGTCCTCATCCTGATCGCACGGGGCCTGTCCAACGCCGAGATCGCGAGCCGCCTCACCATCACGGATCACACCGTGAAGACCCACATCAACAGACTGTTCGCGAAACTGGAACTACGGGACCGGGCACAGGCCGTGATCGCGGCCTATGAGTTGGGACTGGTGCGGGCGGGGGACAGGACTGAGTGAGGGACCGATTCCTCGTCGCGAGCAGTGTGCGGGTCCGAGGACGGCGGGTGGTTCAGGCGCTGTGTAAGCCGTCGAGGATGGCGATGGTCCACTTCTTGACGCCGTCGGACGGTGTGATGGTGACTGTCTGGTAGCCGCGCCTGTCGACGAGAACCACACCCAGCGTGGGCACTCCGCACCGGACCTTCTCCGGCTTTTCCGCGGGATCCGTGTCGATGCGCACCGAGCCGCTGCCCTCGCACTCAGCGAGCAACGTGTACGCGGTCGAGGACGGTGAGATGGGGCCCAGGGTGGTCTCCTCGGCGCCGGAGGTGACCGGCAGCAGCAAGTTCTTCTGCTGGCCGTCCATCTGGTCCCGGAACCAGGCCGATGTCCTGACGCCCCCGCCGTCCGACGAGGCTGTCACGGACGAGGATGTGGAGGTGTCCGGTGTCGCGATGCCGCTGCTTCCCGTCTCGACCGAGGTGCAAGCGGTGGCGGACAGCACGAGCAGAGCGGTGATGGCCGTGCGTCGGATCATGACCGCACCTTTCTGGCGGAGCCGCCGCGGAGCGCCGGTGCCGCGTCGAGCCGTGGAGTCCCCCCTGGATCCACGTGGTGCAGGGATCGAAGCACGAAGATCGCCTCCCGGCGCCCGGCGGCTTCGAAGATTGAGCGAACTCAGAGCTTCGCCACCCGCCCGCCGGCTCAGGCACGAGGTGGCCCGCATGTTGAGGCCCGTCGGTTGGGGGAGGGCTCGCGCCCGTGGGTCTGGCCCCCCACCGGAGCAACGACGACGCGATGACGCCGTCGGCGGGAACCGTGTTGATTCGTGCACCGGGCAAGTGGATGCTTCATACCGATCGATCAACCGAGCCCGGAGGCACGTACATGAGACCGTCCCGCGCCGCGATGCTGGTCGCCGCGACCGTTCTGACGCCCACTCTGCTCTTCACCACGCCGGCCCTCGCCGCCGACACTTCCCCGTCGGTCACGCCCGTCGCCGCCACCACGCCCGTCATACCCCATCCCGCTACGGCCTGCCCGGACATCTCGTCCGACACAGGGACCCCGGTCGACGAGCTGACGGACGACCAAGTCAGGACCGCGATTCAGGACATCCTCACGGACGACAACGCGGGGAGGGGAGTGCTGCGCGAGGCCAACGAGGCGCTGAGCGGTACCGCCGACGACATGCGTGCCTTCCTGAAGACGGGATGTCGCCTCGCCCAGGCCGAGGACGACGCCGTCGAGGTCGCACATATCCTCGTCGTGGCCTCCCAGAACGGTGACAAGAGGGTGATCAAGGACGCCAACACGGCCCTCGACGCCAACACCCCGGAAGTACTGCGCGCCTTCCTGGAGACGGGGTACGCCCGGGCCCAGGCCGAGGACGACTCGGTGGCCGTGGCCCGCAACCTCTACGTGGCCACGCAGAACGGTGACAAGAGGGTGATGGCCGAGGCCAACGCCGCCCTCGACGCCAACACCGCCGAAGCCCTGAGCGACTTCCGGTGGACCGGGTACCGGCTCGCGCAGGCGGAGGACGACTCCGTGTACATCGTTCACATGCTCACGGACCCGAACATCAGCGACGCCATGTTCGACGCGATCCAGGCGGTCCTCGACGACGGCAGCCCGGAAGCCCTCCGGCACTTCCGGACGGTCGGCCAGTACGAGATCGACGGCTGAGCACCCGCCACGAACCTGACTGGGGCCCGCCCCGACCGGGCACGGTCGGGGCGGGCCCGCGGCACGCTCCGACCGGGCACGGCTCGGGCGGTCAGTGCCTCCAGTAGCCGCAGAACATGATGTGGTCCTTCGGTACGCCCTGCGCCACCCAGTGGCGGCGCAGGCCGGTGGCGAGGCCGGACTCGCCGACCACCCAGCCGTAGAACGGACCGTCAGGGAGAGGGAGTTCGCGGGCGCGGGCCAGTGCCGCCGCTCCCGGCACCGGTGGACCGGTGACGCCGCGATCGACCCAGACGACCTCGACACCGCTCGGCGCGATCAGTTTCTGCCGGTCCTCGGGCGTCGGCACCTCGACGACGGCCGTGCCGGTGGTGTCCGCGGGCAGCGAGGCCAGTACCCCGGCGAGAGCGGGCAGCCCCGACTCGTCGGCGGCGAGCACGACCTGGCGTACTCCGTCCGGCGCGTGGAAACCGATGCCTTCGTCGACGAGGACGACTTCGTCCCCGGCGGAGCAGTTCTCGGCCCAGGTCGCGGCGGGGCCGGGAGCCGCGCCGTCCTCGTGGCCGTGCAGCACGAAGTCGACGTCCAACTCCGGGCCTTTCGGCCCGCGCGGGCGGTGGGCGCGCACCGTGTAGTTGCGCAGGACGGGCCGGGATCCCTTGGGGGCGGTGACGAGCTTGAGGTAGCTGACGGTGGTCAGCCGCTCGGGCACCCGGTCGAGCGAGGCCGCTGTGCCCTCGGGAGCCGGGAGGAAGAGGCGGAACCACTGGTCGTAACCCATCGGCCGGAAGAGGTCGATGTCGCCGCCGCCGAGGGTGACACGCAGGAAATGGGGCGAGAGCCGCTCGCGCCGCACGACGTGGAGCCGCAACGGGCCCTGTGTCTCGGGCTTGGTCCGGGTCGACGCGAGGTTTCCGCGGGGCATGGCCGGTTCCTCCTCAATGCCGTGCGGTGGCGGGGTCGAGCAGTTCCTGGATGCGGAGCCCCACGTCGTACGGACCCTGAGCCTCCGTCAAGAACCCGAGGCGTACGTCCTCGATGGCGCCGCCGGTCCGCTCCAGGCGGAGCACGAGCCCCTTGCGGTCGAGGCCGACGGGCCGGATCCGGTCGATGCCGGACAGGTCGCCGTGCCGTACCAGGTCGGTGAGTTGGACGAGGATGTCGGCGTGGCCGGTGTCGAGGTGGTCGAGCAGTTCCGCCTCGCACCTGGCCAGCGGGTCCGGGGTCGCCGCGCCGAGTGCCGCGGCGTCGACGGTGCGCACTGTGTCGTCCACGGAGAGCGCGGCCCGCGCGGGCCGGAAGACCAGGGTGTCGGGCCCGGCCGAGGCGAGCCGGCCGCTGAGCGCGAGGCGGGCGCGCACCCGGTCCCGCACGGCGACCGGCGCGATGTCGGTGAACTCCGCGAAGGCTGCGAGGCCGGAGCCGGGAGCGGCGGCGAGTTCGGCGGTGAGGCCGGGATCCACGGGGTCGAGCAGCAGGAGGCGGGACGCCGCGTCGACGGTGTGCAGCGCCACGCACTCGTACCGGAGGCCACCGCTGGTCACGCTCAGCGCCAGGGAATCGGCGGCGGCCAGAATCGTCCGGGCACGTTCGGCGTCGGTGGGCTCCGGAGGCGTCACTGGGTAGACCATCTCCACTCCTCGAATTAGGTAAGGCTCACCTTACTTAAGCGTGAGCGGCGAGGACACCCCGGGGCGTCGCTCGTCAGGGTGGGACCATTTGGCCGGGGGCGCAGCCTGCGTGTTCGTCGTTGCCTCGGCGGGCATCGATGGGCGAGGCTGCCCCGGAGTTCAGTCCCTGTTCTGTGTTGATGGAGCGGACGACCGGAGCCTGCTCGGTACTTCAATGCGCTCCAAGTGCACTCCAAGCGAAAGGGAGCCCTCGCCATGCTCATCACTGCCGCCCGCGTCCTGGCCGGAGCCGACCGGCACGTCATCGCTGATGGTGCGGTCCTCGTGCGCGACGACAGAATCGCCTGTGTCGGCCCGCGGGAAGAGGTCCAGCGACAGGCCAGGCCCGGCGAGCCCCGACTTTCCCACCCCTCCGGGACCGTACTGCCGGGCCTGATCGACAGCCACGTCCACCTGTGTTTCGATGCGGGCCCCGATCCGGTCCCCACACTCCAAGCCCAGGACGACGACGCGCTCTTCACCGACATGAAGGCCCATGCCGAGCAACTCCTCGGCGCCGGGATCACCACGGCACGTGACCTCGGCGACCGGAACGGTCTGGCGCTGCGCCTGGCCGGGGCCGTGGCCGCGGGCCGGGCTCCTGGCCCGCGCATCGTTTCGGCGGCGACGCCGGTCACGCCGCTCGGAGGGCACTGCTGGTTCCTCGGGGGAGAGGTCTCGGGAGCCGAGGAGGTGCGCGCCCTCGTGCGGCGCAACGTCACGGCCGGCGCCCAGGTCATCAAGGTCATGGAGACGGGAGGCGGACTCACCAAGGGCGGCGCCGACAGCTGGGAATCCCAGTTCTCCCTCGAGGATCTGGCGGTACTGGTCGACGAGGCGCACGGTGCTGGGCTTCCGGTGGCTGCGCACGCGCACGGCGTGGACGGAATCGCGGCCGCGGTCGAGGTGGGCGTCGACACGATCGAGCACTGCACGTGGATGACTGCGGACGGCATCGAGGTTCGTCCTGACGTGCTCGCCGAGATCGTCGAGAAGGGCATCTTCGTCTGCCCGACGATCAGCCCGCACTGGCCGATGCTGCCGAAGTTCTTCGGGGCCGAGCGCGCTGAGGCCATGGTCGCTGCCGTCCGGCAGATGGCGCAGGCGGGCGTACGGCTGATCGCCGGTACGGATGCGGGTGTGCAGCGTGCGGGCTTCGGCGGTCTGGCGTCCAGCCTGACCTTCTACGAGCACCTGGGACTGCCGAAGGAGCGCGTCCTGGCGCTGGCGACCACGGAAGCCGCACAGGCCCTGGGCGTCGGAACGGAGACGGGCCAGCTCACCCCCGGCTACAGCGCTGATCTCCTCGTGGTCGAGGGTGATCCACTCGCCGATCTGAATGCGCTGAAATCCGTGATGACCGTTGTCGCGGCGGGCAGGCACTACCGGCCAGGGAGCAACGCGTAGGCAGGATCGGCGGGTTGTCCGGGGCCAGGGATCGTCGGCCCCGGACACGGTGATTCCTCGCCATGGCGAGGAATCACCGCGAGGGCGCGCTCAGGCCAGCGGCAGCCTTTCGGTCATGCGCAGTTGCTCGATCACGCTGGCCAGTTGAGCTTCGGCAGCCGCGTCGGCGGCGTCGGGACGGCCGGCGGTGATCGCGTCGATGATGGACAGAAGCTGAGGCAGTGACTCCTGCGGACGCCCGGACCGGAGTGCGAGGCGGAACTGGAAGCGCACCATCTGCACGTTGAGTCGCTCGAGCTGACGCTTGGCGATGACCTGGCCGCTGAAGTCGATGATGAGGTCGTGCAGCTTGCGGTTGAGCGCGGAGTAGGTGTGGAAGTCCTCCTCGGCCACCGCCGTGCGCAACTGTTCACCGAGCCCCGTCAGTTCGGCGCGCTGCGCCTCGGTCGCGTGCTCGGCCGCTTTGCGCGCGCACAAGCGCTCCAGCACGGAGCGGCACTCGGTGATCTGGATGGCCTCGTCGACGGAGACCACCCTCACGCTGGCGCCGCGGTTGGGAACCAGCTCCACCAAGTCGTCGGAGGCCAGGTCGAAGAGGGCTTCGCGCACGGAGCTGCGGGTCACCCCCAGCTCGTCGGCCAGGTCCTGCACCACGAGCCGCTGCCCCGGCAACAGGTCGCCGGCCCATAGGGCTTGGCGGATGTGCGTGCTGACGTGAAGCCGCGCGGCCGCCCCTTTGATCTGCGTGCTGGTCACCTGCTGCTGGTCCCTCTCTCACGGATCCGTCCGCCGGAATCCTGTGCGCGGATCGTCGACGCGGTGTCGAACCCTATCATCAGCGATATTTTCAGCAAACATTTTGCAAATCTACGGTCTCGGCAGGGAGGTCCGCCAAACCTTCGGCAAGATTGCTGAAAATATTGTCACCAAAATCATTGACCATGGTTGCGGCAGCCGATTAGCGTCCCGCTTCGTGCCCACTCCGAGCCTCGCGGAGTCGACAGCCGAGCGAAGGAGACCCCGTTGATCATCGATTGCCACGGCCACTACACGACCGCGCCACCAGCGCTGGGGGAGTGGCGCGAGCGTCAGATTCGAGCCCTGACCGGCGGTGAGATGCCTCGGGCCGCGGAGCTGCGGATCGGCGACGACGAGATCCGGGAGACCATCGAGGCCAATCAGCTGCGTCAGATGGACGAGCGCGGCATCGACCTGACCGTCTTCTCTCCGCGCGCCTCGTTCATGGCACATCACATCGGCGACTTTCCCGTCTCGGCGGCCTGGGCCCGGATCTGCAACGACCTGTGCGCCCGCGTCGCCGAGTTGTTCCCCGACCGGTTCGCTCCCGCCGCGATGCTGCCGCAGTCACCCGGCGCCGACCCGGCGTCCTGCCTACCCGAGCTGACCCGCGCGGTCGAGGAGCTGGGCGCCGTCGCGGTCAACCTCAATCCCGATCCCTCCGGCGGCCACTGGACCGCGCCGCCGCTGACCGACCGATCCTGGTACCCGCTCTACGAGAAGATCGTCGAACTCGACGTGCCGGTCATGGTCCACGTGAGCACCAGCGAGAATCCCGCGTTCCACACCACCGGTGCGCATTACCTCAATGCGGACACCACCACCGTCATGCAGCTGATCCAGGGAGACCTGTTCGCCGACTTCCCCACCCTGCGGCTGGTCATTCCGCACGGGGGCGGTGCGGTGCCCTACCACTGGGGACGCTTCCGCGGTCTGGCGCAGGCACTCGGCAGACCGGAACCGGCCGAGCATCTGCTGAACAACGTCTTCTTCGACACGTGTGTCTACCACCAGCCGGGCATCGACCTGCTGCTCAAGGTGATACCGCACGCCAACGTGCTCTTCGCCTCCGAAATGATCGGGGCAGTACGTGGCGTCGACCCGGACACCGGTCACCACTTCGACGACACCCGCCGCTACGTCGAGCAGGCCGGTCTCCCGCCCGCGGACCTCGCGGCGATCGAGGAGGGCAACGCCCGCACCGTCTACCCCCGGCTCGACGCGCGCCTGCGCGAGGCCGGCCTCTGACTCGCACGCCCAGCACGGCAGCTCCACAGCAATCGCAAAGGACATGGCACTTTCATGTTGGTGATCGACAATCACACCCACGTCATCTCGGCCGATACCGAGCGCTTCCCGCCCGCCCCGATCGGCGGGCGCCGGTCGGAATGGTCGCAGGCCCGCCCCGTGGACATCGACGGGCTCGTACGGGCACTGGACGACGCCGGGATCGCCAGGGCGGTGGTGGTGCAGGCCTCGACGGTGTACGGCCACGACAACCGCTACGTCGTCGAGGCGGTGCGGGCCCACCCCGACCGGTTCATCGGCGTGTACTCGATCGATGCCCTGGCGCCGGACGCCGTCGACCGCATCAGGCACTGGCAGGCCGAAGGCCTCTCCGGATTCCGGCTGTTCACGACCGGTACCACGATGCCCGGCCAGGCGGACTGGCTGGGCCATGAGGACTCCTATCCCGCCTGGGCCCACGCCGAGGAGCAGGGCATACCGGTCTGCCTGCAGATGACGATCCAGGGGCTGCCCGCGCTCCGGGGGCTGCTGGAGCGGTTCCCCGGAGTGCGGGTACTGCTGGACCATTGCGCCCGCCCCGACCTGTCCGACGGCCCGCCCTATCGGCACGCCGAGGACCTGTTCGCCATGGCCGCCCACCCCGGTGTGCACCTCAAGCTCACGCACCGGGCGCTGGCCGCGGCGGCGCAGGGCGCGTCCGACCCCGCCGAGTTCCTGGCGGACCTGGTCGCAGCGTACGGGGCGAAGCGCATCGCGTGGGGTTCCAACTTCCCCGCGGCCGCGGGCACACCGGCCGATCTCCTGGCACAGGCACGAGAGGCGGCTTCGGGTCTGCCGGAGGCCGACCAGGAACTGATCTTCGGCGGGGCGACCGCCGCGTTCTACACCCCCGTCAAGCCGCTGGGAGGACGTCGTGGCTGAACTCCCCGTGCTCCGCACCGTCCTGGGCGACCACCCTCACACGGCCCCGCTGAAGAACCGCGACGTCGACAGTACGCGGGTGCGACTTGACTTCCTCCCTGTCTCGCCCATCCACCGGGCGTTCGCGCCGATGGTGCGCGAAGAGGCCTACGACCTCTGCGAGTTGGCCATCGTGACCGCCTTGCAGGCCATCGCGTACGGCCGTCCCGTGGTACTGCTGCCCGCCGTGGTGGCCGCCCGCTTCCAGCGCGGTTGCCTCATCGCCCACGCCGCACGCCCCGTGCGGCCCGAGGACCTCAAGGGAAAGCGCATCGGCGTGCGGTCCTTCACGCAGACCACCGGAATGTGGGTGCGGGCCCATCTCGCCGAGGACTACGGCCTCGCGGCCCAGGACGTGCACTGGATCACCCGCGAGGGTGCGCACGTCGCCGAATACACCGACCCGGCGTTCGTCACACACGATCCGCACAGCGCGGCGCTCCCCGACATGCTGCGCGAGGGGCTTGTCGACGCCGCCGTCCTCGGCAACGACCTGCCCGAGGGCGAGGAGTTCGTACCCGTCTTCCCCGACGCCGCCGCCCGCGACGAACAGTGGTGGCGGCGGCACGGCTTCATGCCGATCAACCACATGGTGGCAGTGGCCGCTTCGACGTGTCGCGAGAACGCCTCCGCCGTCCGCGAGGGATACGCGCTGCTGCGGCGCGCGGACGCCTCCGTGAAGCACCCCGACGGCAGGCCGCACCCCACGATCTTCGGGTTCGAACGACTGCGGGAGCCCGTCGAAGCGGTGATCGACGCCTGCCTCGCCCAGGAACTGCTGCCTCGGCGGCTCAGCCCGGAAGAGGTCTTCGGCCCGGCAAGGGAGGTGCTCGGAAACGACGCGGACTGATCCGCACGGCCCTCGACTCCCCTGTCGGCACCGGACATTCAACGGAGAAACCGGACGATGAGCGACACCACTTCCACGGACGCCCCCGCAGAGACGGGCACGTCGGCCCAGGACGGAAAACAACGTCCGCCGTTCTACCGGGACCTGGCCTTCCAGGTGCTCGCCGGAGTCGCCGTCGGTGTGCTCGTCGGCGCGCTGCTGCCCTCGGTCGGACAGCATGTGCAGTTCCTCGGTGACATCTTCATCCACCTGATCCAGATGGTCGTCGGCCTGATCATCTTCTGCACGGTCACGCACGGCATAGCCAGCGTGCGTGACCTGGGCAAGGTCGGCCGCATCGCGATCCGGTCCCTGGTGTACTTCGAGGTCATCACCACGATCGCGCTCGTGATCGGTCTCGTCGTGGTCAACGTGCTCAAGCCGGGATCGGGCATGCACATCGATCCGTCGTCCCTGCACGCCAGTTCCTCCGCGACCGCACCGGCGAAGTCGGAGGGCTTCGACGACTTCCTCGTCGGCCTGGTACCGACCTCCGCGGTACAGGCCTTCGCCGAGAGCAGCATCCTGCAGATCCTGGTCTTCTCCGTGCTCTTCGCCTGCGGCCTGGCTTCCGTGGGGGAGAAGGCGAAACCGGTGCTCGACATCGTGTCGACGGTGCAGCAGGCGCTCTTCTGGATCATCCGCAAGGTGATGCGCATCGCCCCGCTGGCCGCGTTCGGCGCCATCGGCTACACGGTGTCCGAGTACGGACTGGGAACCCTGCTCTCACTCGGCCGGCTGGTGGCGGTGTTCTATCTGATCGTGGTGCTGTTCTTCGTGCTGGTCCTGTGGCCGGTGTCGCGGTACGCGGGAGTGAGCCTGCTGAAGCTTCTGCGCTATTTCCGGGCGGAACTGGTCCTGGTGCTCGGCACCAGTTCGTCGGAGAGCGTGTTCCCTCAGCTCACGGCCAAGTTGAAGAACCTCGGTGTGGACGAACCCGTGGTGGGACTCGTCCTGCCCACGGCCTACAGCTTCAACCACGACGGCACCTGCCTCTACTTCGCCGCGGTGAGCGTCTTCCTCGGCCAGGCCACCGGAACGGACCTGAGCTGGACGGCTCAGCTCGGCCTCCTGCTGGTACTGCTGCTCACCTCCAAGGGCGGCGCCGGAGTGTCCGGGTCGGCCATCGCCGTACTGGCGCTGACGCTCAGTGCGACCCATACGATCCCCGTCAGCAGCATCGCCCTGGTCCTCGGGGTGCACAGCATCCTCTCGGCGGCCTTCGTCTTCACCAACATCGCGGGAAACTGCGTGGCCACCCTCGTCGTCGGCAAGTGGGAGAAGGCGATCGACCGAGACCGACTGCGCACGGAACTCGACGCCGGATACCGGGCTGCCGCCTAGCAGCACATGCTGCGCACGCCGAGCTCGTCGAGGTCCAGACAGTGGCGGCTCCCCACACCCGAGCCCCGACTCCACTCGGTGAATCGGTGCTGGGCCGTTCGGCCCGGACGGCCCGAGCTGACCCAGCACCGGCGGCAATTGGCGCCAAGTACAGCCCGTGGTGGCCACCCCCACGCATGAGAGGCGCCGCTGATCCTCGTAGACTCATGACGTGGCATTCATGAGCATCCCGCACTGCTGCTTCCTGTGACCGGAAGACGATGAGGGCGGCGCCGGACGGCGCCGCCCTCCTTGGCGTGCCTCCGCGCGAACTGCGTTCCCCGCACTGTCTCCCGTCCTCCCTGAGGCAGTGACGCGTCGAGCGCGCGTGCAGGCACGGTCTCATTCCTTCACCCTGGCCAGGAGTGCCTCGTGCCCATGTCGCTTCCCTCTGCCCTCGAACTCTCCCTCGATCTGCTGCGCTGCCCAACGTGCCGCGCACGTCACCTGCACCCCGACCGCGGCGCACTGCGCTGCCCGGTAGGTCACACCTTCGACATCGCCCGCCACGGCTACGCCGGGCTGCTGACCGGCGCCCGCGCCACCAGCGGCGACGACGCGGCCATGGTCCGGGCCCGGGACCGGTTCCTGTCCACGGGCACCTACGCGGACGTTCGGAACGCCGCGGCCCGCCTGGCAGCCGATGCGGTGTCCGATCGGGCCACCGTGGTGGACGTGGGGTGCGGTACGGGCTACTACCTGGCCGGAGTACTCGACCAGCTGCCCGGCGCCCGCGGCCTGGGAATGGACACATCGGGGCGCGCGCTGCGCTCGGCAGCTCGTGCCCACGGCCGAGCCGCCGCGGTGGCCTGGGACGTCTTCCGGCCCTTCCCGCTGGCCGACGGGGTGGCCGACGTCGTGCTGAACGTGTTCGCCCCGCGCAACCCGGCCGAGTTCCATCGCGTACTGCGTCCCACCGGCCGGCTGATCGTGGTCCGTCCCACCGGGCGGCATCTGGCAGAGCTGCGCGGCCGGTTGCCCGCGATGGTCACGATCGACCCGGCCAAGGAACAGCGCCTCCACCGGGTGCTGGACCCCTACTTCAAGGCCGGTGTCACCGAACAGGTGGAGTACCACGCGACCCTGACCGCGGCGGATGCCCTGGACCTGGTGACGATGACGCCCAGCGCTCGCCACGTGAACCGCGCAGACCTGAACGGCGACGGTCCCCTGCCCGATCGGGTCACTGTCTCCGTGCTGGCCACCTCCTACCTGCCCCGGTGACCACGAGTGGGCGCAAGAGCCTGCTGACCGACGGGTGCCGAAACACCATCGCGGGCGAGGACGGGTATGCGCGTGAGGGGCCGTTGTGCAGGGGTTGAGGGCCTTGTCGCACCGCGAGTCGGAGGGGATCATGACCGCGTGCCACACCGAGACAGACTCCATGAACTGCTCCCGTGCGCCGGACTCACGGTCGTCGAGGACATGCGCCCGGGCAGCCTGTTCCCGCCGGAGGCCGGCTGGCGGATCGCGCGGGGGATCGCGGCGCCGGCCGGCGCGGTGCGGGAAGCGCTCGACGCCGCGTGGTGGCGCCGCCTCGCGGATGCCGACGGCGAGTTCCTCGTGGCCGTCCTCGGACATCGGATCGGCGGCAACGACTCCTGGTGGACCCGGGTCCGCCACGCCGGCGACGGCGTGCCGGGGCTGACCGGCGACCCCGGGTTCGTGGCGCTCTCCCTCGACGGGCAGGTGCTGCTGGCGGAGGTGCCCGGCGCGGACGGGCCCCGCGTGACGGCCCTCGACCGACTGCCGGAGCGGCTGGAAGAGGCCGCCGCAGCCGCTGGTCGCGAGACTGAGGTCGAGCGCGCCGAGGTGTGGGCGGCGATGCCCGGCCGGCCGACATGGCCTCTGCACTGGGCGGAACGGGTCGGATCCAATCCGGCCGCGCCGGACGAACTGCTGATCCGGCTGCTGGACGTGGAGACGGGCTTCCTGCACGGCTGCGACCGGCCCGCCGTACTCGACGCCGCCGTGGCACACCCCGATCCGCAAGTGCGCTCACAGCCCGCGGACACCTTCCGGCCCAAGCTCACGTCCGATCAGTGGCTACGCCTGATCCGCGCCGAACCGTCGTCGAGCCGGCGCGTGCGCTGGGCCGAGCGTGCCCGCGCCTGGGGCGTCCAACTCCCCGGAGACCTTTACGACGGCCTCCTCGCCGGCCCGTCCCGCGCCCAGGCCGCCGAACTCCCTGGACTCCCCGCACACCACCTCCCCGGCCTCGCGGCCGACGCCGATCCCCAGGTGCGGGCGACCGTCTGCGCCCGGTGGGAGGACCTCTCCGCCCCTCTGCGGGCGCGACTGCTGGCCGACACCGACGACGCGGTACGTACGACGGCGCTGCTCGCCCACCACAACGGCGTGCCCATGCCTCGCGACGTCTTTGCCGCGCTGCCCGCGCCCCGGCTCGCGCTCGAACAGTGCAGCCTCTCGCCCGAGTTGGAGGCTGAGCTGGTCCGGGACGAGGACGCGGAGGTACGCCGAGCGCTGGCCGCCAACCCGCGCCTCAGCGCACACGGCGTCGCCGTCCTGGCGGAGGACCCGTACGGCGACATCCGCTCGACGGTGGCACTGCGGCCCGACCTCACCGAGGAGCAGCGCTCCGCAGTGCGCTACGACTTCGACCCGACGTCGATGTCGCTCGCTCTGCCTTGGGTCGAGGGCCTGCACGGTGACGCCGACGCGATGCGGCGCCTCGCCGCGTCGTCCCATCCGCTCATCCGCCGAAGCGTGGCCCGTGCCCGGCATCTTCCACCGGACGTCGTGGAGCGTCTGGCGCGGGACGAGGACCGGACGGTCCGCCTGTTCCTCGCCGAATCGTGCGACGACGCGCCGGCCGAGATGCTGCTGGAGGTCTGGCGCTGGTGGGACGGCAGTTTCAGTCACCCTGACCGCCCCCGCAGCCACCCCAACTTCCCCCGTACGGGCCTGCTGCGCCACGCCGCCGACCCCGCTGGCCGGATGCGCCGCCTGGCCCTCGACGATCCGCAGTCCACGCCTGTCGACGTCGCACGTCTCGCCCGCGACCCGGAAGCCGAGGTGCGCCACCGCGCGGCCGAGGACACCCGGCTGTCACCGGCCGACGCGGTCCGGCTGCTGAACGACCCGGCGGCCCACGTCCGCGGGACGGCGATGCGCAGTCCGCGGCTGCCGGCCCGCGTCCTTGCCGGGCTGCTGCACAACCGCGACACGGCGTGCGAGGCGGTCACCAATCCGTCGATCCCGGTATCCGTCCTGTACCGCATCCTGGCCGCGGCCGCGGCAGCCATGGCCGCCCTGCGCTGAACACCGCCGCCCCGCCTCATAGTTGATGGTTGCCGCCTGTGCTGGTTGGGTGGCGGGTATGGCTGATCTTGAATCTGTTGCTTGGCCGCCGGCCCCGATCAGGACCGGGAGGCTGGTGCTGCGGGGTGCGGAAGCGGGTGACCGTGGGACGTTCATCGAGCTGCTCGCCTCACCCGAGGTGCACACCTACCTCGGCGGCCCCCGCTCCCGTGAGGAGCTCGAACGTGATGTCTCCGCGGTCCCTGAGGGCTGGCCCGGGAGTTTCGTCGTGGACCTCGACGGAGCGATGATCGGTCAGGTTCTGCTGAGGAGGTCAACGGCGCATCGTTGCCCGGCGGCGGTGGGGAAGGTGGATCTGGGTTATCTGTTCCTGCCCCGGGCGTGGGGGGCTGGGTACGCCGCCGAGGCGTGCACGGCGGCGCTCGGCTGGCTCGCAGGCGAGCTGCCCGCCGAGCCGGTGGTGCTCACCACGCAGTCCGCCAATGCTGCCTCGATGCGTCTTGCGGCGAGGCTGGGCTTTACCGAGGTGGAACGGTTCGAGGCCTGGGGCGCTGAGCAGTGGCTGGGCATGCGGCCTGCCGCCACGTCGTCGGGCCCTCAGGACGCGCGCCTCGCGGGCATGGGTTTGTGACGCGCTGGTGGCGGCCGTGAAGTGCCGACAGGCACACCTACCGGACGGCGGCCCCCGCAGCCTCCGAACCTGAAACGATGCACCACACGGGACGAAGTCGACTGGACAGTGACTAGGGTTCACCCATGTTGACCAGCGAAGACGAGTCGCATGAGGCCGTCGTGCGGCTCGCCGCCGGAGTCGCCCCGGACCAGGCGCTCGATGCGACGAACCCGGAGTCCTGGATCGGGCTCGACTGCGCAGTGCGCGAACTTGCCTGGCGGCGGCCGGAATTGTTCCACTCGAAGGCTTCACTGTCCGGGCGCCGGCTGAGCTGGGGCGCGGATGCGTCGCTGCCCACCGTCAACTGGCGCGGGAGGCCCGGTGACGCCGAACTCGCCCTCGCCCTGTGCCACCGCGACGGCCGCATCCGCGAGGCCGCGCTGGCCCATACCGAGGAACGGCCCGCACTGCTTCCGCTAGTGGTCATCCGCTGCGCGGACTGGGCGCAGCCGGTACGCGAACGGGCCCGAGCCCTCCTGGCCGACACGCCCCCGCAGCGGCTGGCCGCGCATGCTCCGCTGATCCTGCGGGTCGGCCACCGCTCCCGAGGCGGTTTCGCTCAGGATCTACTGACCGGGGCGCTGCGTGCGGGGCCGCCCGAGCAGGCGACGGCGCTGCTCGACAGCGGTGACCGGGCCACGGCCCGCCTCGCTCACCGCGTCGCCATCGAACGGAGACTGCTCCCTGCGGTACGACTTGCCCGGACCGCCGCCGGACACCGTGACGTAGTGGTCCAGGACCTGTGCGCCGACGCGGCCGTGGCAGCCCTCGACGAGGGCGCCGAGATCGTGGCACCGCTGCTCGCCTCCCGCCAGCCCCGGGTCCGCTCCGCAGGGGTGACCGCACTGCGCCGTGCGGCGCGGCACGCCGACGCCGAGCCCTACCTCACCGACCGGTCCCCCGTGGTGCGGGCGTGCGCCCGGTGGGTGCTGCGGCAGGTCGGCACCGACCCGGCACCGCTTTACCGCTCGCTCTGCGTCGACCCCGCAAGCCACCCCGCCGCCGCGGCGGGTCTCGGCGAGTGCGGTGGACGCGAGGACGCGGACCGGATCCGGACGCTCCTCGCGCACCCGGTTGCTCGGGTGCGCGCCTATGCGGTTGCCGGGCTGCAGGCCCTTCAGGAGGTGCGCGTCGACGACGTACGACCACTCCTGGACGACCCGTCGGCGGCGGTGGTCCGGCAGACGACCGCGGCCCTGTTGCCGTGGGCCGACCGGATACCGCAGGAGGTGCTGCACGAGCTCCTGGCCGAGGACCGGCCGCGCCACCAGCGGGTCGCGGCAATCCGGCTGCTGCGGGCCACCGGAGCCCAGGCTCACCACAGTTAGGGTCGTGGATGGGTGACCTGGGGGTCCTGGACCCGGCGGACCGCTGGTGGCGCAGACGACTCTGGTCGGTGGGAGGCGGCCCGGTGCCACGTCTGGACGGCTTGCTTGGTGGCGGGTTGGGGTGTGGTTTCGGCGATCTGGCCGTGGACGTTGGGCGAGTCGGTGAAGGGGATGGTGGCGAACACGTACGCGTGGCCGCTGACGAGGTCGGTGCGGCCGATCTCCACGGCGATGTCGAGGGTGCCGTGCACGGTGCCTTTGTAGGTGGCCGCGACCCGTACCCGGTGGATATTCCAGTCGAGTCCGTTGATGCGGCGGTGGTCTTCGGCGTCGAGGACTGTGGCGGTGAAGACGTCGTCGGCGGTCTGTGAGACCTCTGCGGGGTCGTCGGGATTGTAGGTGGTGAGGGCCTCTGTCCGGGACGGGGGAGTGGCCCACTGCTGGTGGACCAGACTGCTTGCGCCGGTCAGGGCCGCGGCCAGGGCGAGAGCACCGGCCAGGGCGGCGGCGATTCGAGTGCGGGTCACGAGGTCATCCCTTTGCCGCGGGAGTCTTCCGGCCCGTCCAGCCCCTTTGGCCGGAGCGGACGCCAGGGGGCGGCGTAGCCCCGTCCGGATTCGATCGGCATGACAGCGGACATCGGAGCCGAGACCTCCATCCGTTTCGCGCTGCTTTGCTATGCCGGCTGCGAGCCTGCGGTCACCAGGGTCGCGGTGATGGGTTCCAGTTCGGTGATCAGTTCGTCGAGCTCGGCGGCGGACAGGGCCTCGTAGGGCGGGGTGGCGAGTTCGTCGGTGAGGGTTTCGATGCGTTGTTTGGTTGCACGGCCGGCCTCGGTGAAGTGGCCCTCGGCGTCGATGAGCCCACGTTCGCGCATGCCGTCCATGACCGCGGCCAGGCGCTCTTTCGGCAGGTGATGGATGCGTCCGAACGACTCCGGGGGGTGGATGCCCTGGTCCAGAGCGGAGAGCACGTGGGCCTCCGTGCCGCCGATGCGCGCGCCGACGAGAGTGGCGATGTGCCCGTCGCCGCGGTGCTCGCGCAGCATGGTCGCCGAATGCCACAGACGGGCGACGGGGTCGCTGGGTACCTCAAGGGTGCGCATGCCGGCGTACATCACCCGGCCTTCGGTGGGGGCACTCGTCGCGGCCTTGGTCGTCAGGTCCGCGGCGCGCACCAGGCCCGGGGAGCCGGCCAACTCGTCGCCGAGGATGCGCCGCAGGGAGGCCGCGCTGCCCCGCTCCCGCGCGGCGACGGAGGCCTCGGGTGGAATCGTCTCCGAGGCGCTGGGGATGTGCCGTGCGGCTTCCCCGTCGGCGAAGTTGTAGAAGGCGGCGTGCACGACGTGGGCCGGCACCCGCCCCAGTGGCGCGGCGCGGCTGGCGAAGTAGCCGTCCCAGTAGGTGCGATGGCCGAGCGCGGCCAGTTCCTCGTTGCACTCGTCGGCGACGAACGTGACCAGACAGATCGGCTCCAGGAGCTCGAACATGCGACGGGCGATGTGAGTGGTCGGATGCGAGTGCGTCGTGCCCATCGGGTTCTCCCTTTGTGAGGTGTGTCGACTTGGACCGTCCGGCACACCGAAACTCATCGGCGACTCACTGCGGATGAGCCGACGACACACCCGACCAACGATCCGATGAGCTGAACGAAACGCTCCAGCCGCCGACGCGGCGTGCCCGCGTCGGACGCGCTGTGACGGTCGTTCACGAAGGACGCAAGCACTGCGCCCGTTCCAGGGCCTGGCGGGCGGCGAGGAAGCCGGCGATCTTGAACGCGAGGTTGGTGGAGCCGAACCTGTCGGCGCGTGCGCGCCGCAGCACCACACGAGCGGCGATCACGATGTGGTGCTCGGGCAGGCTCAGCTGCTCCTTGATGCCCGCGGCGGCGGCCGCGAAGAAGCGTGACAGTTCCTCGGAGGGTTCGTGGTCCACGGGCGCTTCCAACGCCACCTCGAAGGTGAAGCCCTCGGCTGCGGGCTCGAAGTCCACCTCTATCTGCGCGAACTGAGGCGCGCAGTTCTGCTTCTGGTGCAGCACCTGTACGCCGCGGACTGGATGCGGCGGGAAGCGGAGCGGCACTGAGCTCATGCCGGAACGCTACTCCGGCGTCGCCGGTATCCGCTCCAGAACCCCGCCCGCGAAGACGTCGTACAGCGGCAGCGTCTCCAGATGGACGTAGCCGATGTGGCAGTCGCAGACCGCCAGCGGGCACGCCCGGGGCGCGAGCGCCGCACGCCAGGAATCGTCGTACAGGTTGCCCAGTTCGGCCGGGACGAAGTGGCAGCGGCGCACCGTGCCTTCGCCGTCGACCGAGACGACTGAGGAACCGGTGCGGCAGGGCAGTCCGGCGGAGCGGTGCGGGTGCCTGCTGTACGGGAAGAGGGGGTCGACGGCCGTCCAGGCCGCGGCCTCCTCGTCCGTGTACGTGCGGCCCTCCGCCGCGTTCACCCACAGGTACACCTCGGACGGCAGCGCCCTGCGCAGTTCGCGGGCCTGTGGCAGATGCTCCGGGAAGCCGACCACGCCGACGCTGAACCGCACACCCTGCCGCGCCAGCTCCTGCGTCTTGCCGAGGAATCGCTCGTAGGGCGTCTGACCCGGGTGGAACGTGCACCACAGGGCCAGCGTGTCCAGGTCGGCTTCGGCGAGCCACTCCGTGCGGCAGCTGAGATTGGTCTGGATGGCGACGCGCGCGACGTGCTCGTGGTGCGAGAGCTCGACCATCGCCCTGCGGTACCAGGACCGCACCAGCCCCTCGCCCCACGGCGTGAACAGAACGGACAGCCGGTCCTCGTGCTGGTCGGCAGCCCATCCGGTGAACCGCTCCAGCGCCGCGCGGTCCGCCCGCAACTGCGCGGTGGAGTCGCGGCGCTTGGCGAACGGGCAGTACGGACAGTCGTAGTCGCACGACGACAGCGGGCCCCGATATAGCAGTGTCAGATCCATGGGCCGTTCACCTCGGTTCGTACGCGGCCATCGCGGCGCGCACCTCGGGGGAGAACAGCTCCGGCCCGAGCGCGTCCGAGTGCGCCAGACCTTCGGGCGTCAGCCGCAGCCGCACCCCGTCGTCCCTCGGTTCGAGCCAGCCGCGCGCGGCGAACACGGCGAGCTCGGCCGGAAAGTCGTCGAACGGGCCCGCGCCGAACCGCGTGCGGTAGTCGTCCAGCGGCATGCCCTCGGCCTGCAGCAGCGACTGCAGCAGATGACGGCGGCGCGCCTCCCGCCCGTCTACGCGGCGCCCGTGCCGCGCCCGCGCGAACTCCTCGGACGTGGTGGCCGTGTAGCCGTCGATGATCGCGCGGATCTCCCGCATGTCGACGGCGTACTCGAAGGAATAGTGCAGCGACGAGGTGTACGAGCGGGCGCCGCAACCCAGCCCGATCATGCCGTCGGTCTGGCAGGCGTAGTCGTCCGGGCCCTGCGCGGGCGCGTCCGAGCGCCGGAACATGCGCATCGACACCTGCTCGTAGCCGTGTTCAAGGAGGTGGTCGCGGCCCTGGCGGTACAGGCGCAGTCGCTGCTCGTCCCAGGCCCTGTCGGTGAGCGGGGCGGCGCTGCGGCCCAGGCCGGTCAGCGGGCGGACGTAGAGCGGGTAGAGGTACAGCTCCTCGGGGCGCCAGGCGAGCGCCGCGTCGAGGGAGGTGCGCCAGCTCGCCGGAGTCTGGCCGTCGATGCCGTAGATCAGGTCGATGTTCAGCACCGGGATGTCCGTGTCCCGGATGCGGGTGAGCGCCGCTTCCACGTCCGCGCGGCGCTGCGGGCGGACCGCGGCGCGGGCCTCCGCGTCGACGAAGCTCTGCACGCCGATGCTGAGCCGGGTCGTGCCGCGCTCGGCGAGGACCGCGAGCCGGTCCGCCGTGGCCGTCGCGGGCGAGGTCTCCACGGACAGCGGCACCGCCTTGAGGTCCGCGCCCGTGCGAAGCTCCGCGATGTCGCACAGCCGGGCCAGCTCGTCCGCGTCGAGGAAGGTGGGGGTGCCGCCGCCGAACGCCGCGTTGGCGAACCGCACGTCCGGACCGTCGCCGAGCGCCTCGCGCACCGCCACGGCCTGCCGCTCCAGGGCATCCAGATAGCGGCCCGTCAGCTCGTCGGGGACGCCGATGCGGGTGAACAGATTGCAGAAGCCGCAGCGGACTTCGCAGAACGGTATGTGGAGATAGAGGGAGAGCGCTCCCTTGGGCTCCTCGCGCCACAGGTCGCTCAGCGCCGGACGCTCGGGCAGCGGCCGGTAGGCGGTCTTGTGCGGGTACGCGTAGACATAACTCTGGTACGGACGCGGGGCGTCGGTGGGCACGGTCCCGGCGTGTCCGGGTGCTTCGGCGGTGGTGGTCATGCGGTCGGCTCCAGGAAGAAGTGGGCGTAGGGCACGGTCCAGACCGCCTCGTGGCCGAGGCGGTGGCCGGTGTAGCCGTCGTCCCCGTAGGTCGTGCCGTGGTCGGAGCAGACCATGGCGAAGCAGCGGCGGCGCGCGCTCATCGCCGCGAACAGCCGTCCCACGTGCCGGTCGATGTACTCCAGAGCGGCGGCATGGGTTTCCCGTGTGTCACCGGCCGCGCGCGTGGCGCCCGGCAGATGGAACCAGTTGGGCTGGTGCAGCGCCGCCGCGTTCACGAACAGGAACAGCCGCTGCTCGTGCGGGTGTTCGGCGACGACCCGCTCCGCGCGCGCGACCTGGGCCTCGAACGACGTGGGTGAGGCGACCCCGAACTCCGGCTCCCAGTGGCTCTCCTGGAAGAGGCCCGGCAGGACGTTGCCCAGGGCGCCCTGCCGGTTGAAGAAGCCGACGCCGCCGACGCACACCGTCCGGTACCCGGCCGCCGCCAGGCCCGACACCAGGTCCGGGGTGTCGAAGACATACGTGCGGCCCGCGGTGGTCTCACTGCCCGCGAAGCGCGCCGCGAACAGCCGCGCATGCGGGCCGGGCGTCGCGGGGGTCGGCAGGAAACCGGCGAACATCGCCTGGTGGGAGGCGTACGTGAAGCTGCCCGGTGCGTGCCGCTTCTCCCAGGCGCCGCCCGGCAGATGCCGTGCCAGGTGAGGGATGCGGCCCGCCTCGGCCAGCTCCACCGCCACGTCGTAGCGCAGCGTGTCGAGGGTGAGCAGCAGGAGGTCGTCGTGGCCCACCACTTCATTCATGTCGGGAACGTCTGGAGCGGCCGTCGCTCCGCTCGGGGCGGGCTGGGCGGTCGGCGGTGGCGAGGTGGTGTCAGGTGCGGGCATCGCGGGTCCTTGCAAGGTGATGCGGGTGTGTTGCGGCGATGGCCGCTCGGTGCGGGGCGCCGAACTCGGCAGGTGCCCGTGCGGGGTGCGCGGCGTCGGGGTAGTGGCGGAGCACGGCGGCGACCTGGGCCGCGTACGTGTCCAGTCCCTCGGCGCCGCTGCCGGGCAGCCCGGTCAGGCGGGGCAGCAGATCGCCGAAGGCGTTGACCTCGCCGACGGCGAAGCGCCGCCAGCCCACCGAGGGGAGCAGGTCGACGCCGACGCAGAGGGTGCGCGGGAAGCAGGCGGCTGCGCGCTCGCACAGGTCGAGGGCGTGGGTCCAGGACGCGCCGGCGGCCTGCCGGGCGGCGACCCACTCGCCGCGCAGGCCGCCGAGGTGGAGGTTGGTCAGCGGGGTCCGACTGGTGCGCACGACGGCGTGCGTGGCGCGGCCGGCGACAACGACGACGCGCAGGTCTGCCGCCCGTCCGTGCAGCGACGCCTTCGGCAGCCAGCGCTCGACGTGCAGCCCGTCCGGTGCCAGCGCGTCCACGATCGCCGCGATGTCGGCCTCGCGTGTATAGCGCCGCACGCGCAGGGAGTTGTGCAGCGCGCCGTCCGACATCTCCACGGACGTCGTGGCGCGGATCCGGCCGGGGCCTGCCGTCTCCAGGGCGAGCACCCCGGAGGCCGACGAGCCGTGAGCCGGCTTGACGAACACCCGGGGCATCCCGTGCTCCGCCAGCAGCGCCCGTACGTCGTCCCAGCCGCGCACCTCAACGGCGCCGCCGGAGGTGGGGGAGGCCGGCACGGCCACCCCCGCGTCGGCGAGAACATGGTGGCAGCGGCGCTTGTCGAAGAGCACGGCGACGTCGTCGGGATCGTCGAGCCGGACCCCGCCGTCCAGGGACCGCACGGCCGTCAGGAACCGCCGGTACCAGCGGGCGCCGCCTTCGACACGCGTCGGATCGGACACGTCCCGCAGGGCGCGCTCGACCTCCTCGTCCTCGCCCGCCGAGTCGATCCGCACGATCTCGTCGTCGGCGAACGAGGCGCCGCCGTCACGCAGTACGTCACGCCACGCGACCACGCGCGGCGCCGTCAGCCCCGCATTCCGTACCGCGGCCGTGAACAGGTCCACCCGCCGATTGCCGGGATTGCCGACGACCGCGAGCCGGAGCGGGACGGGACGTGATGCGGACGTGGCCCCAGTGTCGGGTACGCCGTCCGGCCCCGCCGGTGTGGTCCGCCCGGTCATTCGCCGACCGAGACGTATCGCCACACGGTGTCCCCGTCCTGGTCCTCGTCCGCGTCGTCGGCGTCGAGGTCGACCTCGACGCCCGCGGGCACCAGGGAGTCCAGGATGCGCTGACGCAGCCCGCTGCTCAGGTAGTTGTGGTGCAGGTCGAGCTTGCTCAGGTGCGTGAGCGGCTGGCCCGCGAGGAGCGCGGTGGCGCCGTCATCGGTGAGGACGCCCATCGACAGGTCGAGCGTGTCGAGCCGGGCCACCACCGGGGCGGCCGCCACGGCCGCCGCGATGTCGTCCTGGATCTCGCTGTTGCACAGGGCCAGGTGCTTCAGGGCCGGCAGCCGGCCGCCCGTCAGCAGGGGCTCGACGTCGGCGACCGTGGAGTCGCCGCCGTAGTCCGACGTGCCCAGCCACAGGGTCAGCCGGGTCAGGGCCGGCAGGTCGCTCGCCGCGATGCCGCGCACCACGTCGGCGGGCAGGCCGCCCGTCTCCACGGTGAGGGACCGCAGCCGCTCGTGGCGCACCGCCGGGAACGCCAGGCTGGTCCCGCCGCGCACCGCGAACTCCGTCAGCTCCGGGAACCCGTTCAGCAGCGGGGTGACGTCGCTTTGCGTGATCCAGGAGATCTCGCACTCCTCGACGACCATGTCGCCCAGGAACAGCGCGCGCAGCGCCGTCAACCGGTCCCGCTCCTTCAGCAGCGCGGCGATGACCGGCTCCGGCCCGTTCTCGTACGGGTCGCTCCACGAGCCGACCACGATCGCCCTGACACCGCCGAGGTCCACTGCCTCGGCGAACCGGGCGAACGCCTCCGGCCACGACTCCTCGCTGTCGTACGACTCGACGGAGATCCGCCACGCGACGGCGTCGGCGGCGGGCAGCGGTGCCGCCTGCTCCGCGTCAGCCTCCGGGAAGTCGAAGGTGCGCAGGCCGTGCAGCTCCTGCAAGTGGTCTCCGATGGTCATGTCCGCCCCGTTCCCGATCCGTTCGCGCCGTCCGCGATCTCCACTGGACTGAAGTTGTACCAACCGCCACTGACAACGGCTGCCGCGGGGCGCTCGGCGGCCGTTGTCAGACCCTGCCTCTACCGTCGGCAACGACGCGGCCGCACTCGGCGGACCGTGGGACGGGAGAGTCATGTACCGGCAGGGAGACGTGCTGATCGTGCCGCTCGCGGAGGGCGCGGTGCCCCCGCACGTGACGGACGCCCCGGACGAGCCGCGGGACGCCCGCGGGCGGCTGGTGCTCGCGCTGGGCGAGGTCACGGGCCACGCCCACGCGGTCGTCGGCCCCGGCCGACTGGTGCGCGAGCCGGGCCCGTTCGGACCGATGCTGCTCCAACTGCCGGACGGCGGACGGGTGGTCCACGAGGAGCACGCGGCGATACCGCTGCCCAAGGGCTGGTTCCGGGTGATCCGGCAGCGCGAGTACGTGCCGGGTTCGGTGCGGATCGTGGCGGACTGAGCGGGCGGGACACGGCGGGGCGGGACAGGACGACGAGTGAGCGCGGACGGGGAGATGCGGGGGATGACCGACACGATGAGGGCACAACAGATGACGTCGATGACGAGGACGGGCGCGCCGGTCGGGGTGGGAGCCCAGGAGGATCCGCAGGGCACCGCGGCGGACCTGGCGCACTGGCGGGCGGTCGTCGCCGCCACCGGACCCGCCGACCGGGAAGCGGCCGAGGCCGGTGTGCGCCGCGCCTACCGCGGGGCCGGGCTGGCCGAGCCCACGCGCATCCTGTGGGCGGACTCGCCGCGCGCCGCCGTGCCGCTGCTCGTACGGCTCACGGAGACGGGCGAACTCGGCCTCTCCGTGAGGGACTCGGTGCGCAACGGGCCATGGGCCCAGGCCCGTGAACGGTTGCACGCGCGACTCGGCCCGGGCGGCTGGGGCGCGCACTGGAACGCCACGGGCGGCTGCCTGTGGGACACCACTCAGATGCTGGTCGACCGCATCAGAACGGGCATCGTGGAGGAACTGGCCGCGCCGTCCCGCACGGTCGCGGGCGCACGGGACCGCAAGAGCGAGACGGCGATCCGGCTCATGCTGCTGGACGCGGTGCTCGGCCAGCACGAGGCCGCTTGGCTGAGCGCTTTCGGTTCGTCCGGCGCGGAGCCGGACTCCCGGCTGGACGGGTTGGCGCAGGTCGCCCGGTCGGCCGGCTGGTGGTGGCCGTACGAGCGGGTGGCCGTGGTGTGCGAGCGGCCCACGGAGCTGCACCGCGACGAGGCCGGCCGCCTCGACAGCGCCACCGGACCCGCCCTGGCCTTCCCCGACGGATTCGTGCTGCACGCCTGGCGCGGCATGCCGGTGCCCGCCGACTTCCTGGCCGGGCTCGCCGGGCTGACCCCACAGCGCATCCGCGACGAGGAGAACGCGGAACTGCGCCGCGTGATGCTGGAGCACTTCGGATACGACCGCTACTTGACCGAGTCCGGGGCGGAGCCCATGCACCGGGACGCCACCGGCGTCCTGTGGCGGGTCCAACTCCCCGGCGACGAGGACGTGGTGATGGTCGAGGTCGTCAACTCCACCCCGGAGCCCGACGGCACGCACCGCACCTACTGGCTGCGCGTACCGCCGCGCACGAGAACCGCGCGCGAGGGCGTCGCCTGGACGTTCGGGCTGCCGGCCGATGCGTACGAGCCGCAGCGCGAGACGTGAGTGGGGGGAGGGGCGGACGAGGGGACGGGTTCCTCATGCCCTCGGGGTGCGATCGCCTCTCGAAGCGTGCCCCCGCGGGCTGCCACGCACCGACGAACCGCTGTGGGCCCAGTGGTTCATGCCTGACGAACGGCGTGCTCATCGGCACGGATGGTCAGAGCCGCGTTGAGGCCCGTCAGCGTGGTGAATGAAGTGAGGTCCGCGTCGAGGAGCCGTTCGATACGGCGGAGCCGGTTGTTGACCGTGTTGGGGTGGACGTTGAGTGCTTGGGCCGTGCGGGCCCGATCGAGGTCCTGATCGAACCAGACGGTCAAAGTCGCCAGGAGGTCCGGGCGCTCGGTGAGGGGGGCTATGCGGGCGGCCAGCAAAGGACGGGCCGGAGTGGGGTGTGCCAGCTGGTAGGCAAGGGCGACGTCCTCGATCCGGTGGACGCGCCGGGGACTGGTGGGGGAGATGAGGCGTGCCAGGTGCAGCACCCTGTGTCCGGTGTGCGCCTGCTCGGGCAGCAAACCGTGCGGTGCCGGGTCGGTGAGCGATGCGTGTACCTCCAGCCGTGTTTCCGCGCGGAGGGCGTCGAGGAGCTGATCGGCGCGCATGGTCAGGGCGTCCGGGCTGTCGGTGGCCTGCGCCGGAAGCAGGACCTGGCCCTGGTCGGCTTCGAGGACGAACAACAGGGAATGGTGAGCCAGGACGGTGCTCAGCGCGCGTATGCGTCGTCCTGCGGAGACTTCTTGCGCGATGTGTCCGTCCGCTGAGGCGGGCAGCGGCGGCAGGCCCAGCGTCAGGATCGCGTACCGCGGAGCGATCGTGAGACCGAGGCCGGCAGCTTCTTCGGTCGGGTCCTGGCCTGCGAGCAAGGACTGGGCGATGAGGCGGCCCGCGCCTTCACGCTCGCTCCTGAGGGCTGTCTGGCGTGCCTGGTAGCTTTCGGTCACCGCGCCCAGCAGCACTTCCTGGAACGCGTAGAGCCGGTGGCCGAGATGACCGAGTCCCGCGGCCAGTTCGGTGCCCGCGGCGTCGACGCACGCCTGCCACAACACACGTGTGGCGTGCTGCCAGTTGTGCAGGACCAGCTGCAACGGCATCCCCTCTTCGGCTCGTTGGGCCGCGCGGCGTCGGGCCAGGTCGAGATCGACCGTGTCGGCGGACTCGCCCAGCCGGATCATCCCCAGGACGGTGCTGTAGTACCGCCTCGCGGTAAGAGGGAGTTCGTGGCGGGCGATGTCCGCGGGCATGCCGTCCAGCAGTGGGTCGGCACTGCTGTCGCGTGCGATGGCGTCCACGCGGATCCGGAGTCTTTCCAGGATCGCCAGTGCCTCGGGCGGCGGGTTGGTCTCCAAGTTGCTTTCCTTGCTCACGCCGGCAGTTGTGGGTGAGCACAACATCCAAGGTCCTGAGTGTCGTCAATCGCCGCTTTTCGTGCGGACACGCAACCCTACGGTGGGTGGGCCATGCACAAGACGAAGGGGGCGTGAGCCAATGCGTTCGTCTCGCCCGCTTCACCATGATGAGGGGCAACTTCGCGGCACGGCGCCGTGGCGAGTGGGGGCCTGCCTCGGCGGTGAGCCGGGACGGACCCCCACTCGCGAGCCTGCGAGGAGTGCCTGGACTAGGGACAACGGCCCCTCGTCCGAGGAGACCTGGAGGCCGGCCGTCGGTCGTCAGACACGTGTGCGCGGCTTCAGATCCACCGGCTGTCCGCTGCGCACGGAGTCCTCGATCGCGCACAGGATCCGGGTGACCTCGATGCCGTCCTGGCCGGTGGCGAGGACCGGCTTGTCGAAGACGACGGCGTCGACGAAGTGCGCGATGGCGTCCAGCACGAATCCCGTGAGGTGCTCGCCGGTCGGCGGCGCGTACAGGTCGGGGAAGCTGCTGCGCTCGGCGGTGTACAGCTCCAGCGATCGGTTGTGGGAGCCGTCGATGTTGAGGGCGCCCTTGTCGCCGAGGATCTCCAGCTTGAGGTCCTTCACGGTGGAGTGGGTGTCGGGCAGGATCCACGCGGACTCGAAGACGGCGACGGCGCCGCCGGCGAACTCCACGGTGGCGGCGTGGAAGTCGGCGGTGGGTATGCCGCGTTCACGCAGGATCTTGTCGCGGCTCACCGCGTACACGCGGGTGACCTCGTCGTCGAGCATCCAGCGCACGACGTCGATGGTGTGGCTGGCGAGGAACCACAGAGCCGAGGAGTGGCCGGCCCAGGAGAGCATGCCGGTGGCGACGCCCAGGGTGTTGCTCAGGCGGGAGTACACGTAGGCGGGGGAGCCGATGTCACCGCGGGCGATGGCCTGCTTGGCCGAGTACATCATCGGGTTCACGCGGTTGTGGAAGTCGACCATGAGCTTCACGCCGTTGGCCCGGGCGGCGTCGTCGATGGCGCGGGCGTCCTCGACGGTGGTGGCCAGCGGCTTCTCGACGAGGATGTGTTTGCCCGCCTCGGCCGCGGCGACGGCCAGGTCGCGGTGCAGGTGGTCGGGGGTGGCGATGGACACGGCGTCGATGGTGGCGTCGGCCAGGACGTCGCGGTGGTCGCGGGTGGCGTGTTCCGCGCCGTATGTGGCGGCGATCTCCTCGGCCCGGCCCGGGCGCATGTCGCACACGGCGGCGAAGTCGACGTAGGGGGAGCGGTGGTAGGCCTGGGCGTGGCGTTCGCCGAACAGTCCGGCGCCGATGAGAGCGAATCGCTTGGTGTTCACGGCAGATGTTTCCCTTGATTGGTGCGGGTGTTATGGGTGCTGCAGGTGTTGCGGGTGTTACAGCGGAAGTGGTCTCAGAGGGTGAGCGTCCGCAGATAGGGGACGTCCTTCGGCAGCAGCTCGGGGGTGCGGCAGGCCAGCCGTGCCAGGTGTCCCGCGCCGTCGAGCGAGGACCCGGCCGGCGCGGTCGGCCGGGCGTGCGGCGCCGCACGGCGTACCGCTTCCTCGAACGGGTCGCGCAGCAGCGCTCCGGCCTGGAACAGGCCGCCGCACCAGGACACGAGCGGATCGTGGTGGGCGGGCAGCGCGGCGACGACGCTGTCGGCCAGATGTTGTGCGGCGCGCCGCCAGATGTCGTGGGCGATCGGGTCGCCGCCGAGGGCGGCCGCGGCGACTTCCGTGGTGAAGAAGGCCAGACGTCCGGCGACATCGCCGTGGGGATAGAACTGCGACGGCCACCGCGCGCACGGACCGTAGCGGTCGACGGCCCGCCGCAGCAGCGTGGTTGAGCCGCTTGGGCGTTCGTCGTGGGCGCGCAGTGCGGCGCGCAGGCCCTCGGCGCCGATCCACGCGCCACTGCCCTCGTCGCCGAGCAGGTGACCCCAGCCGTCGCGGTGGCGCCAGCAGTCGGCGAAGTCGGTGCCGAGTGCCACCGCGCCGGTGCCGGCGGCCACGAGCGCACCCGGTCGCATCCCCAGGGCACCGACGTACGAGGTGAAGACGTCGGAGGCAAGGACGACGCGGCTGGTTCCGAAGAGGTGTGCCAGGTCTGTCATCAGGCGGACCGGCTCCGTGGTGAGCGAGAGAAGGCCGCTCATCCCCACGGCCACCGCCTCGACACGGATGCCTTCGGGCAGGTCCATCGCCTCGAGCGTGCTCCTCAGCCCGGCGAGCAGAGCGGGCGCGTTTACGCCTGTGCGGTCGACGGTCCGACCGGGGCCGTGGGCCACGTGCCGGGCCCCGGTGACGGTCAGGCGGATGCCGGTGCCGCCGACGTCGACGGCTGCCACCCGTCGGGTGTCCCGGTCGTGCTCCGGGGCGGCCACCGGCAGCGGGGGACCGGGGCGGGTGGTGGAGTTCACCGCGCTCATGGGTGTCGTGTCCTTGAAGGCGTGCGCCGGCGTTGCAGCGCGTCGTGGGTGAGGGACAGGGCGCGCATGGTCGTGTCGTAGGAGCGCTGGGTGATGCCGACGAAGAGGCAGTCGACCGTGAGCAGTTGACTGATCCTGCTGGCCAGCGCGCCGGGGCGGAACGGGGTCTCGCCTCCCGCCGGCCGCAGCAGATGGCCGCAGGCGCGGGCCAGGGCGGAGCGCGGATGGTTGGTGATCGCCACCGTGGCGGCACCGGCCGCGGTCGCCTGCCGCAGCGGCTCGACGACGTCGTGGGTCTCGCCCGTGTACGAGATGCCGATGGCCACGTCCGTGTCACTGAGCAGGGCGGTGCTGGTCAGGCCGCTGTGGATGTCGAGATGGACATGGCTCGGATAGCCGATGCGTTGCAGTTTGTGGTGCAGGTCCATGGCCACCAGACCGGAGGCTCCTGAGCCGTGGACGGTGATCCGGCGGGCGGCGATGATCAGGTCGATGACGGTGTCGACGGCGCCGATGTCGAGTTGGGCCGCGGTGTCGGAGATGGCCTTCATCTCTTCGCCGGCCAGCTTGGCGATCACATCGGGCAGTGGGTCGTCGCGGGTGATGTCGCCGGTGACGGGCTGTTCGCCCGCGTCACGGGCGGCCTCGGCGGCCAGCGCCAGGCGCAGGTCCGCGTAGCCGGAGAAGCCCAGGGCCCGGGTGGTGCGGACGACGGAGGACTCGCTGGTGCCGGCCAGTTCGGCCAGTTCTGCCATCGTCCTGCGGGCGGCGCGGGCCTGGTCGGCGAGCAGGACGCCGACGACGCGCTTGGCGGCCGGGTTGAGGCTGGGCAGCAGGGCGCGAATGCGGCCTTCCAGACGCTCGGGGCGGGAGAGCAGGTGAGGGTCCGTGCGGCCGGCGAAGGTGTGGTCAGTCATGGACGGAAGCCACCTCCTGCCGGCGGCCGCCCCTGACGGCGGCCGGGTCGCCCGCCGCGGCGGGGGCCGCCGTCAGCTCGGCGACGTGGGGATGGCGGCGGGCCTGGCGGCGCAGCAGTCGCCCGGGTACGTCGAAGGAGACGAGAAGGACGAGGGCGATCACGCCGACGGCGGTCAGTACGGCCATCGCCGTGCCCAGGCCCACGCTGTCGCCCAGCACGGCGCCCCACCACGGGGCGACGCCGCCGCCCACGGCGCCGATGTTGTAGACGGTGCCGAGTCCGGACGCCCGGGTCCGGGCGTCGAAGTAGTCGTACAGGTACTTGGGCAGCAGCCCGGAGATGCCGAAGTTCGTGCCCATGAAGCAGAACAGGAGGAGTACCAGCGCCAGGGGGCGTCCGGCGCCGACGGCGAAGACGGGGAACAGGAAGACCAGTGACACGGCGAGCACGGAGGCGTAGGTGCGCGCGGTGCCGAACCGGTCCCCGACGAAGCCCGAGGCCGCGGTGCCCAGGACGGTACCCAGGCCCGCGTAGAACATGATGTCGCCCGTGGTTCCCCGGTCGTAGCCGAGCGAGTCCAGATAGGACGGCATCAGCCCGGACACCGGCCAGTTGGTGCAGAAGGCCAGGAACACGACCAGGATCAGCGTGAGCGTCACCGGCAGCCGTCGGCGGGTGAACAGCGACAGTGCCGAGACGCCCTGTACGTGACCCTGCTCGCGCGCCGCCGCCTCCCACTCGGGGCTCTCGGGAGCGGACTTGCGGACGTACACGGCGGCCAGGACCGGCAGGATCCCCAGGAAGAACAGCGCACGCCATCCGAAGCGGTCGACCACCGGTGAGTACACCTGCGCCGCGACGAGTCCGCCGACCGCGAACCCCGTGATCAGAAAGGCGCTGGCCTTGTTCTTCAGGTGCGCAGGCCAGCTCTCGACGGCGTAGGTGCTGCTCGCGCCGTACTCGCCGGCCATGCCGATGCCGACGACGAGACGGAAGGCGAAGAGGGCGGCGAAGCTCCAGGCGAGTCCGCACAGGAATGTGCCGCCCGAGTACAGCACGATCGACCAGACCATCGCCGACTTGCGGCCGTAGCGGTCACCGAGCGAACCGAACACGAACCCGCCCAGCCAGCGGGATCCGAAGGTCGCCACCAGCAGGGTGCTGGCGGTCGCCAGGGACACGTCGAACTCGGCCGAGACGTCGCTGAGGACGTACGTCAGCAGCACGAAGTCGAAGCCGTCGAGCAGGTAGCCGATCCAGGCCGCGAACAGCGCACGGACGTGGGCGCCGGTGAGTTGCCTGAACCACGGCTTCGGGGGTGCAGAGGGCAATGGATGCCTCCGGGCAGGGTGATGCGCACGGGCGGACCGTGACAGTGGGCGGGAAGGTGCGGCCGACCGCGGCGAGTTGCGACGGACCGGACGGGGCGGCGGAGTATTCCGTCGCGACGATCTCGTGCGGTGGAGATCTGCTCCGCCGCTGTGAGGAGCTTGCGATCACCCGGAGCGCGGCGTCAACGGCCGGCGGTGGGCGGACGCGATGCCCTTGAGCCCGGTCGGGCGGCCACCGCCCCCCGCTTCACCGCCTCCGAAACCGTCGGTCGACGGCGTGACCGAGCTCGGCAGAGATGTCGCAACTCGCCTTATCTGGAAGGGTGTTGAGATTGCGTGCGCGAATCGACCGGCGCGCCCGAACGGCGGCGCTCCATCCCCGTCCGAGCCTCGGAACCGGCACACCGACGCACCCGCCCCTGTCGTGAACTCGCCCGCTCCTGACCTGCGGTGGCGACATTGCGACAGCGTCCACAAGACGACAGCCGAAGCCCTGTCATGTGCACCGCCCCTGCTTCTAGGTTCGTGATCACCACCACCGGACGAACCCTCAGGGGACCACTGTGAAAAGACCGCCCCGAGCGGCCCGTTGGGCTCTAGGAGTCCTCGCCTGCACCCTCACGGCATGGGGAAGCCCCCTCACGGCACCCGCAGCCGTGGCGGACGCCGCCGCGACGACCGCCCCCTCCGCCCCGGCCCCCGCCACCAGCACCGTGACCCTGGTCTCCGGCGACCGCGTCACCCTGCGCGGGCGGCAGATCCTCGACGTCACCGACGCCCGGGGCACATCGATCGAGTACCAGACCCGGCAACTCGGCGACGACCTCTACGTGATGCCGCTGGACGCGGTCCCGGCCCTTGCCGACGACCGGGTCGACGCGGAGCTGTTCAACGTCACCGAGCTCGTCGCGATGCACTACGACGACGCGCACACCGCCCGGCTGCCGCTGCTGGCCACCTACCCCGACCAGGCACGCGCCCGGGCCGCCCGCACTCCCGCCGGTGCTACCACCGACCGCACCTTCCCGCACTTGCGCACCCGCGCCCTGCACACGTCCAAGCAGCAGGCGGCGGGCTTCTGGAAGTCACTGAGCAGCGCGGCCGACGCGCGCTCGGCGGACGCCCCGAAGAAGATATGGCTCGACGGCCGCGAAAAGGCCCTGCTGGACAAGAGCGTCCCGCAGACCGGCGCCCCCGAGGCTTGGGCCGCGGGCTACACCGGCAAGGGGGTCAAGGTCGCCGTGCTCGACACCGGGGCCGACGCCACGCACCCCGATCTCGCCGGGAAGATCGAGGAGTCGAAGGACTTCACCGGTAAGGGCGACACCACCGACGGCCACGGCCACGGCACCCACGTCGCCTCGACCATCGCGGGCAGCGGAGCCGCCTCCGACGGCCGCTACAAGGGCATGGCCCCCGACACCGAGCTGCTGGTCGGCAAGGTGCTGGCCGACACCGGAGCGGGACAGGACTCCTGGATCCTCGCCGGCATGGAGTGGGCCGTCGGACAGGACGCGGACATCGTGTCCATGTCGCTGGGCGCCGACACGGCCGGAGCGTGCGACAGCCCCCTGGCGCAGGCCGTCGACGACCTGTCCGCCGCAAGCAGCTCCCTGTTCGTCATGGCGGCGGGCAACGCGGGACCGGGCGCCTCCACCGTGGGAACCCCCGGCTGCGCCCGCAGCGCGCTGACCGTCGCGGCCGCCGACAGCGACCTGGCCACCGCCTCCTTCTCCTCCCGCGGCGACGTCCACAACGCCGCCGGCGAGCACTGGGCCAAGCCCGACATCACCGCCCCCGGCGTCGACATCGTCGCCGCCCGCGCCACCGGCACCTCGATGGGCACCCCCGTGGACGACCACTACACCGCGGCCAGCGGCACCTCCATGGCCACACCGCACGTCGCTGGCGCCGCCGCCCTCCTCGCTCAACGGCACCCCGACTGGAGCGGCCGCCGCCTCAAGCAGGCACTGACCTCGTCGGTCCGCAGCGGGGCCAAGGACGTTCCCCTCGCCCAGGGCGCGGGCTTCGTCGACGTCGCCGACGCGACCAGGGCCACCCTGACCGGCCCGGCCCCCGTCGACGGCGGCACCCTCGCCTGGCCGCACACCGGCGACCAGCACACCGCCCGCACGCTGACCTGGACGAACGACGGCGACACCGACGTCACCCTGCACCTCGCCGCCGACACCTACGACGTCGCGGGCAGGCCCGCACCCGCCGGCACGGTCACCCTCGCCGCCGACACGCTCACCGTCCCCGCGCACGCCACCGCCTCCACGCAGGTGACCTTCTCGGCCGCGCCGGAACTCGACGAGGACGCCTACGGCGAGATCACCGGCCGCATCACCGCCACCGCCGGGGACCGCCACACCACCACGGCGTTCGGCTTCTACGACGCACCCCACATGGTCGACGTCACGATCAAGGGCACCAACCGCGCCGGCGACCCCGCAGGACTCGTCAGCTACGCCGACCTGCTGTCCACCGAGCGCGACACCGTCCAGCGCGCGTACTTCGGCAAGGGCCAGGTGAAGTTCACCGTCCGCGCCGGTACGTACGACCTCGAC
The DNA here is from genome assembly GCF_042799415.1 of Streptomyces sp. NPDC057694. Taxonomy (NCBI): domain Bacteria; kingdom Bacillati; phylum Actinomycetota; class Actinomycetes; order Kitasatosporales; family Streptomycetaceae; genus Streptomyces; species Streptomyces sp. NPDC057694. The sequence continues at coordinate 334,197 of NZ_JBHVIX010000002.1, read as the reverse complement.
GCCGCCCTGTACGGCTACGACCCGGGTGTGACCGAGGACAACCTGTACCGCACCGTGAAATCCGTCGCCGCGTTCGCGCGTCCGCGACAGCACTTCGACAGCGACACGGTGATCGAACTCGACGGCCGCACCGCCCACCGCGTCAAGGTGACCGGCGAGCGCCCGCTGGAAAGCCGTACCGCCGCCCTGCGCTACACCCGCACCTTCGGCGACCTCGTCTACTCCCAGAGCGTCATCTCCGGCTATTCCGGTGCGCAGGATCTCGCCGTCTCCACCACCGGTGACGCCGAGGCGTGGAAGGACGCCCAACTCGGCTACACCACACGCGAGTACGCTCCTCTGCTCGACCTGCGCACCCAGGACGGCCGTCGCCTCGACGCCCTCTACGCCGCCTACAGCGCCACGGCCACCGAGGGCATCACCTACCTGCCGGACGCGGGACGTGCCGACGTCGTCGACGTCGGCTCGGGAACCGCCGACGAGCTCGCAGCGGCCGACGTGAAGAACCGGGTCGTCCTCGTCGACCTCGGCGCCGTCGACAGCGACTCCGTCAAGCGGCTCGCCGCCGTCCTCACCGACGTCAAGCCCCGCGGCGCCCGCGCCGTCCTGGTCACCCACGCCTTCCCCGGTGCCTGGCAACCCTTCACCGCCACCGCGCTGCCGGTGCTCGGCATCCCGCAGGAGGACGGCGACGCCCTGCGCACCGCCCTCGCCAAGGGCCACAAGGGCGTGCACTGGACCGGAACCCCCGCCAGCCCCTACGTGTACAACCTCTCCTACGTGCTGCGCCCGGGACAGCGGCCCACCTTCGCCGTCCGTGACCGGGAGCTGTCCAAGGTCCACGAGACCTGGTACAGCCAGCTGACGAAGACCGACGTCGGGGACTCGATCGCCGTCTCCACGGTGCCCGGATTGCCGGCCGCCAACAGCGCGATCCTCCAGCAGCTGGCCGCACCGTCGACCCGCTGGGCGTACTACTCCACCGACACCAACTGGGTCCACCTCGGCACCAGCAGCAGCTCCGGCACCCTGGAGATCATGGCCGGGCCGGTACGCCGCTGGAGCAAGCCCGGTCTCGACACCGAATCCTGGTACCGAGGCCCCATCACCCCCGGCGCCCCCTACAGCGCCGTCGCACCCGACACCGGCGCCCTGATGGGCGTACGTATCGGCGACTCCGTCCAGGCCGCGCTGCCCACCTTCGGCGACGCGGACGGCCACTACGCCTACCCCGCCTTCAACGACAAGGTCTCCCTGACCCTCGCACGCGACGGCAAGCCCGTCACCGGCACCGTCTCGGGAAGCCAGGGGATCTGGCCCGTGGCCTCGGGTAATGCCCGCTACACGTTGTCCCTCACCGACACCCGCAACCTCGCCGTCCCCGGCCTGCGGGACTGGAAGCTGTCCCCGACCACCACCACCCGCTGGGACTTCACCTCCGACACCACCACCCGCACCGATGCCCTCCCGCTCCTCGTGCCCGCCTACCGAGCACCGCTGGACACGTACAACCGGGCCCCGGCGACCAAGCACTACCCCGTCGTGCTGAGCGCGAAGGGACAGCAGGGCTACGACGCCGAAGCCGCGACGCTGAGCGCCGAGTACTCGTCCGACGACGGCAAGACCTGGCAGCCGGCGAAGACCCTCCGAGCGGGTTCCACCGTCACCGCCCTGGTCGACAACACGACGGCCCGCGAGGGATTCGTCTCGCTGCGCATCCACGCCACCGCGAAGGACGGCAGCGAGGTGACCCAGAGCGTCGTCCGCGCCTACGCCGTCCGCTGAACCGCCGTCGCCGTGAGGATCCCGACCGGATCCTCACGGCGACGCCGCCGGTATCAGTCACGTGAGCGGCGCCCGGGTCCCCAGCCGGCCGCCGCGAGATGGATCCCCAGTTGCAGACGGTTGATGCTGCCGCTCGCCTCCATCAGGCGGGCGATGCGTCGCTGCACCGTGCGCGCGGCACACCCCAGGGCGCGCGCGATGGCCGCGTCCGTCAGCCCCGACACCAGCAGCCGGACCAGCTGTTCGTCCTGCGCCGACACCGCGGGGCGTGCGGTGAGGGTTCCGGTCAGCGTCAACGGCAGCGCGCGTGCCCACACCGACTCGAACAGCTCGATCAGTGCCTCCAGCAGCGCGCAAGGACGCACCAACACCGCGGTGTGCAGCGACTGTTCCTCACGTTCCAGCGGGATCATCGCCACGCGCCGGTCGACGAGGACGAGCTTCATCGGCAGCCGGTCCGTGGTCCGTGCCTGCTCTCCGGCGCCGAGCGCCGCCCGCACCGACTTCTCGCCTTCCTCCGTGGCCAGAGCGGCGTGCGCGTAGACCGTGCGGTACTGCACCCGGCGGTCCCGCATCATCTCCAGCTGTACGGTGTTCAGACGGTTCGGCGACACGTACGGCGGACGGTCGAAGATCAGCACCTCGTCCCGCGCGGCCCGCTGAAGGGCCTCGAAAGCGGCAAGTCCCGCGTCCCCGCGCTCCAGCATCTCCACGAGGTCGCCCCGGACTTCCTGCCCGCGCCGCCATCGCCCGGCGATCTCCGTCGCGGTCTGTCGCACATCGTCGAGAGCGGCCTCCCACGCCCGCATCACACCGTCCAGCCCCATCACCGGTTCCACAACCCTGGGCAGTGCACACACAGGGTCGTACTCCACCAGGCCCCAGGCGCCCAGGCGTTCGAGAGCGGTGCGCACGACGTCGGCGCCCAGTTCGGCACGGACGGGATGCGGGTGCTCGGCCGTCCCGGACGCCAGTCGTTCGTAGACGAGCCAGTCTTCGGGCGAGAGAGGGGAGGGCTTCAACGGTTCTCCGGCAGCGCGGCACGTCATGTCCACGGGGCGTGTGGGCAAAGGGGATCGGCAGGGGATGTGGATCACGCTAGGCGGCCTGTCGGACCCGGACAATGGAGCCCGGACACAACCCCGAGTGCCTGGGGCTGTGTGCGCGCACAACCGCGCCGCCGCACACCTCTGCGGACCGACAAGGGTGGTGACCGCGCAGGGCACGGTCACCACAGCCGTGGTGTCAGCGGATCACCGTGACGTCCGGCGACGTCCACAACTGCGTCGGAGGCGCGTGATCGCGGTCGCCGAGTGCCTTGTCGAAGACGAGCCGCAGCCGGTAGACGCCGGCGGGTGCGGGCGAGCCGTCGTCCAGCGTCGCGTTCCACGCGGAGAAGCCGACCCCGGTACCCGCACCGGAGTTCCGGGTGACGTAGGCCCGGTCGTACGGGGTGGCCACCACCCGGCCCCGGGCGTCGAGCACCTGCATGCGCAGCCGGTCGAGCAGGGGGAAGCCGTGGGACAGCATCACAGCGGCCGTGTCATTGCCGAGGTCGTCGTCGCCGAGGTCGATGGTGACCGGCAGGTTCTTTCCGAAGTCGCCGGCGGCCGGGCGGAGCGCGGGGTTGTCCAGCGTCGTATTGATCGCCGTGAACGTGGGGTTGATGGCCGACACGGCGTCGTAGTCGCCGGCCAGCCCCTGGTAGGGAACCCGCAGCGGCTGCCCGTTCGCGCCTTGCGGAGTGAACTCGATCCAGCCGCCGAACAGCGTGCCCGGTGTCACCCCGGCCGGCTCCCGCACGACGACCGTGACGGTGCGCGCGCCGTGCGCCGGGACCGTGATGCTCCGTGCCCCGGGGAGTGTCACCCGCGCCGACCGCTGCTCCTCCTGCCACTCGGAGGTGTAGGGCGGGGCCGCGGAGAGGGCCGCGCGGTGCGTGAGCTTGTAGGTCTGCGGCCGGTTCGTGTCGTTGCGCACGGTGAGTCTGCGCGCCGTCGGCCGTCCCTCCAGGTCGTGCAGGGCGAGTTCGGACGGGCTGACGCGCGCGGTGGCCGCCAGGGCCGCCGCCACGTCGATGCGCCCTGCACCCTGGTGTGCCACGGGCTCAAGTCCCCGTTGCGGACCGCCCGTCCGGCCGAGCGGCATCGCCGTGTTCTGCAGCGCGCTCTGCACCTGGGCGGGGGACAGGCCGGGATGTTTCTGCAGCAGCAGCGCCGTCGCGCCCGCCACGTGGGGCGAGGCCATGGAGGTGCCCGACGAGACGCCGTACCAGTCGAGTTCCTTGGGCATCGCCGAGAGGATGAAACCGCCCGGCGCCGCGAAGTCGGGCTTGAAGCCCAGCTCGTTGCCCGGGCCCCACGACGATCCCAGGTCCATCAGCCCAGAGGTGTCCGCGGCCAGTTCGGTGCCCGCGTACGCGCCCCAGTGCAGCTCGGCGTCCGGGGCGGAGGCGAGGACGCGTCGGGCGTCACGCTCGCTGATCCCGAGGACCGGGATGGTGGAAGTGCCGCAGCACGGCGCGATGGGCACCACGGTGTCGGGCAGCGTGCTGTTGTGCTGGACGGCGGCCACGGCACCGGCGTCCGCGATCCTGCGGGCCACGTCCATCGGCCGGCAGACCGTGTCGGCGGTCGAGGTTCCCGGCGTGAACAGGGCTATCTTGCCGCGCAGACTGTTCGGCGGGAGCGGGTCGCACCCGGTGCGCACATCGGCCCAGTCGGCCGCACCGGTGGCAGGGGTGCGGGGGCCGCGGCCCGAAAGGGAGTACGCCACTGGGGAGTTGTCGCCGTCCAGGGCCATGGCGAGATACGGCGAGCGGTCGCTGTACGTGCTTCCTACGCCCATGGCTCCGTCGGCGATCGCGGGTTCGGCGGTGTTGAACGGTCCCGCGTAGCCATTCCCCTCGGCCACCGTCACAGCGGTGCCGGACGCCACGAGCCGGTCGACGGCCGATGCCAGGACACCGCCGGCCCGGGCCCCGGTCGGCGAGCCCAGGCTCATGTTGACCACGTCGACGCCGTCGGCGGCCGCGCGGTCGAGAGCGGCCAGCAGGACGTCCTCCCCGGCGCCGCCCGAGGCACCGAACACGCGGTACGACCTCAACCGCGCATCCGGAGCCACGCCGAGGATGTGATCGTCGTCGCCGGCGATGATGCCCGCGACGTGTGTTCCGTGGCCGACCGCGGACCCAGAGCTGTCGTCGTACGGGTCGGCGTCACCGTCCGCGAAGTCGTAACCGCCGACCACCTTGCTGTTGGGGAAGCCGCCGCCCCCGAGTGCCGGATGGTCGTACGCGATGCCGCTGTCGATGATGCCGACGGTCACGCCCTTGCCGGTGGCGCCGCTGCGATGGGCCTCGGGGACGCCGGTCAGATCGGTGGCGGTCACCGTTTCCCGCCCCAGGGGAGTGCCGGCCGAGCGGGCACCGGCGGCTCCGGCGGTGGCTGCGCGCAGGGCCCGTGCACCGACCGGCGTCGGAGACTCCGGTGCGTCATATCGGGCCGGCACGCTCACCGAGGCGACGCCGGCCAGCGAGCCGAGACGCCCGGCCTGCGACGACGGCACGCGGACAGTGAGTCCGTTGACCAGTTGGCGGAAGCGGCGGGAGACGGTGACGGCGATACCGGCCTGTCTCGCGTCGGTCAGGAACCGGTCCTGGTCCGCGGCGAGCGTGACCCCGGCAGCGCGCCGTCGGGACGAGGGAACCTGGAGTTCGGCCGGTGAGCCGGTCAGCGTGACGATGCGGGTGACTTCGTGGCCGTCGGTCCGGGCGTACGACGGCGATGCCGCCGCCGGAAAGGCCGTCGACAGGAGCAGTGCGGTCGCTGTGACCGCGCGAGTTGCATGCATGCGCGCCATGCCAGCGCACCGAGCTGATCAGCGACAAGATCCAAGGCTGGCGACAACACGTCAGTGTCCGGTTCCCGACAGGCCGGGCCGGCGAGCGGTGAACTCCCGTCCGAGCGAGGCCCCTTAGTGATGCCAGCTGACTGTTGTTCAGGTGCGCCGGAAAAGGGTGGCCTTGAATCGGTAGGCGTCCATCCGGTACATCGAGCGACCTAGCAGGAGCGGCTTTCCCGCGGCGTCGGTGCAGATTTCGAGCCCCACCAGGATGGGTGCTCCGGCATCCAGGTGCAGCCGGGCGGCCGTGGTGTCGTCGGCGGCCTCGGCGTGGACCGAGAAGTCGCTGCGGTAGGGGTGTGTGCCCCGCCGCGTCATCTCGGCGTACAGCGAGCGGTCCGTCAGATCCACCTCGGCGAGGCCCGGCACCCTGGACAGCGCGATGACGTTGTGGTCGACGCAGACAGGCGATTCTCCCAGGCCGCGGAGCCGGCGCAGATCGAGGACCGGGCCGGGGGCGATACGGAGCTGATCCGCCTCGTCGAGCGTGGCCGGGCGGGCTGTGCGGCCGAGAATCTCGGTACGCGGGGTCAGACCACGGGACTCGGCCATCTCCGTGAAGCTGACCAGAGTGTGGGGCGGTTCGCCGAGTGGCGTCGCGAGCACTTGCCAACCGGACTGCGGGGCCGGGGCCACCGCCCCGTCGGCGGTCAGCGCCCTGAGCGCGCCGCGCAGCGTGCCGCGCGAGACGCCGAGCTCGCTCGCGAGGACGCGCTCGCTGGGCAGCTTCCCGCTCGCCGTGTACCGACCGCCGGCGATGCGCTGGCGCAGAGTCGTGTACGCCGCCTCTACGGCCTTGCCCATCCGGGGCGTCGGTACATCCGGTTCAGTCACGTTATGCACCTTTCGCATCCGCTCTCCCGCTGAACCAGTGCGCGCCTTTGGTTCGAAATACGGACCAGTTGTGGACCAGGGTTTGTGCACTGTAGTTCAGTGGCGGCAAGGCCCGGCCAACAGGGCGGCCACCAGCGGCAATGCAGCTGAACAGCACAAGGCAGCAAGCGTAAGGAGACGTAGTGCGGGGAGACATTCTGGTGCACTCGGGGTCCGCCGAACTCGGCGCCGCGATCGCGGAGCGCATGGTCGGCCACCTCGACAGAGCCGCGGCCGAAGGGGCGATATGCACCTTCGGCTGGCCGGCCGGCCGCACCCCACTGCCCGTTCTCGACGCGCTCGCCGACCTCGCACGCGACGGACTGCTCGACCTCTCCCACGCCAGGTTCGCGATGATGGACGAGTACCTGCAACCGGGCGAAGGACGTCAGCCGCGCACGGTCCCGCTGAGCGCGCACAACAGCTGCCGGGGATTTGCCGAGCGTGAGATCGCACAACGGCTGAACGCATCGCTGCCGCCGGGGCGGCGGCTGGCGGCCGACGCCCTGCTGAGTCCGGATCCCAGCGAGCCGGCGGCCTACGACGAGATCCTGGCGAGCGACGGTGGCGTACGGCTGTTCCTGGTCGCGGTCGGCGCGAGCGACGGGCATGTGGCGTTCAACCCGCCGGGCACGCCCCTGGCGAGCACCACCCGTGTCGTCCGCCTGGCGGAGACCACCCGACGCGACAACCTGGCCACCTTCCCCGACTTCGGCGACCTCGACAGGGTGCCCACCCACGGTGTGAGCGTCGGGCTCGCCACGATCGCCCGCGCCCGCGAACTCGCCGTCGTCCTCCACGGAGCGTCGAAGCGCGAGGCCGCCCGTCGCACCGTGACAGCCCACGGTTTCGATGCGCGGTGGCCGGCCAGCTTCGTGCACGGCCACTCCCGCCACGCGTTCTTCCTGGACCGGGCGGCCGCCGTGGACGTCACACCGGCCACCTCCCGCACCGTCCTTGCCGACAACTGACGCGAACGCCCACTCAGCACGTCCGAACGGAGAACACACAAGTGAAGGTCACAGTCATCGGTGCAGGTTCCACCTACACACCGGAACTGGTCTCCGGGCTCGCCCAGCAGCACCATCGTCTGCCCATCCAGGAACTGGTCCTCATGGACACCGACGGCCCCCGGCTCGAGGTCGTCGGCGGCCTTGCCCGCCGCATGCTCACCGCACAGGGCCTCCCCGTGAAGGTCCGCCTGACCACCAACCGGTCGGAGGCGCTGGACGGCGCCGATGCCGTCCTCATCCAGCTGAGGGTCGGCGGCCAGAAGGCCCGCCTCGGCGACGAGACCTTTCCTGGCGAGTGCGGCTGCCTCGGCCAGGAGACGACCGGGGCGGGCGGCGCGGCGAAGGCACTGCGCACCGTGCCCGTCATCCTCGACATCGCCGACGAGGCCCGCCGCCGCGGCGCCCCCGGCGTGCGGATCATCGACTTCACCAACCCGGTCGGCATCGTCACCCGCTCCCTCCTCGACGCGGGTCACGACAACGCCCTGGGCCTGTGCAACTTCGCCATCGGCGTGCAGCGCTGGGCGGCCGGGGCGCTGGGCGTCGCCGCGGACCGGGTCGCCGTCGACCCGGTGGGACTCAACCACTTCTCCTGGGTACGACGTGTGCTGCTCGACGGCGAGGACGTCCTGCCGCGCATGCTCGACCAGCACATGGACAAGATCGTCGAGCGGTACGGGTTTCCCGCCGACCTCCTCGGCGACCTGGGGGCGATCCCCTCGTACTACCTGCGCTACTACTACTTCCACGACCAGGTCGTCGCCGAGCAGCGTGAACAGCCGCCGCGCGCCCAGGTAGTGGCGGACGTCGAGCGCACCCTGCTGGAGATGTACGCCGACGAGTCGCTCACCGAACGCCCCGCGCTCCTGGAGAAGCGAGGGGGTGCCTACTACAGCGAGGCGGCCGTCGCCCTGCTGGCCGCGGCCGTCACGGACTCCGGCGAGACGCACGTCGTCAACGTCCGCAACAACGGGACCATCGCCGGGCTCGCCGACGACGACGTCATCGAGGTGCCGTGCCGTATCGACGCGGCCGGTGCGACCCCGCTGCCGCAGGCACCGCTGCCGGACGAGATGCGCGGCCCCGTCCAGGCCGTCACCGCCTACGAGCGGCTCATCTCCCGCGCCGCCGTCACCGGGGAGGAGCGGCTGCTGCGCAAGGCGCTGCTCACGCACCCGCTGATCGGCCAGTACCCGCTGGTCCAGGGCCTGGTGCCCCGGTTGCTCAGCACCGGCGCCGAGCACCTGACCCGCTTCAGCGGTGTGCGGAACGGCGTCTGACATGTCTCACCCCCTCCCTCTCGTGCTGGCCGTCGACGCCGGCAACTCCAAGACCCATGTCGCGGTGTGCGATGCGTCCGGCCGCCTCGTCGGCTCGGCGATCGGACCCGGCGGTTCCCCGCAGACACTCGGGCTCACGGCCGCCGTCGACCAGGTGAGCCGGCTCGCGCGCCAGGCCTGCGGACAGGACCGGGGCTTCGCCGTCGCGGCCTTCGCGATGGCGGGCCTGGACCTGCCCGAGGAGGAGGCCGCCTTCCACGACGCGGTCATCGCCTCGGGCCTGACGGGCGACGCCGTCGTCTGCAACGACACCCTCGCCCTGCTGCGCAGTGGCACGGCCGGCGACGGCGTGGCCGTCGTGGCCGGCGCCGGGACCAACTGCCTGGGAGTCAAGGGCGGCCAGGAGGTACGGTTCCACGCGCTGGGCCGCCTCACCGGCGACTGGGGCGGCGGCAACGACATCGGTGCCGACGCCCTCGGCATCGCCTGCCGCGCCGAGGACGGTCGCGGACCCGGCACGTCCCTGGCCCGGTACGTACCCGCCCACTTCGGCCTCGTACGACCGCTGGAGCTGGCCGAGGCGGTTCATCTCGGCCGGGTCCCGCAGGAGCGGCTGGTCGAACTGTCCGTACCGGTCTTCCGCGCCGCCGACGAGGGCGACGCACTCGCCATGGGCCTGGTGCGGCGGATGGCCGACGAGGTCGCGGCCTACGTCCGTGCCTGTGTCACCCGGCTGGGCTGCGGCCTCGCCGACCTGCCGGTCGTGCTCGGCGGCGGCATCCTGCGCGCCGGCAACATCGCTCTGATGGACGCGATCGGGGACGCGCTGCGGGAGTTGTCACCCGATGTGGACATCGTCGTGCCGAGCGACCCGCCCATCGCCGGCGCCCTGAGACTGGCTCTCGCCGAACTCCCGGGCGATGAAGCCCCGTTGGACCTCCAGTTGTCCCGGCAGCTCGCCGTGTTCAGCGCCGGGCCCACCGCCTCAGCCCTTACCGCCTCGGCCGGCTGACGGACGCCGGCCCGCCCACAGCCGGACCTCTCCCGTCCCGCGCGTCGTCCGCGTGTCCTGGCCGCCGCCTGATCGGCACACACAGCCCGCTGTCGGGGCGCCGCACACTGGCCGCCACCGGGTCGGGCGCACACCGTCTTCCACCGGGCCGACGAGGTCCCGGTATCAGAAGGAGCTCCATGTCCCACATCAGCGAACCGCTCGCACAGGGCGGTGCTGTCCCCGATGTCGTGCCCCCCTCCGGTGGGCCGAGCGAACTCCCACGGGTGGGACGGCTCCAACTGGCCGCCTGGACGCTGGCCCTGTTCGGGCTCTGGACGGCTGTCATGACGCCCGCGACGGTCAGCCTCGCCCTGCGGGTGGGCCAGATCGACCCGGGCGGCAAGGAGGGGAGCTACTCCCTCATCGCGGGCGTCGGCGCCGTCGTCGCCGTCATCGCCAACCCGCTCGCCGGACGGCTGAGCGATCTCACCACCTCGCGGTTCGGACGCCGCAGGCCTTGGATCGCGGGCGGCGCGCTCGGGACGTTCGCGGGCTCGGCACTGCTGGCCACCGGTCACAGCGTCGCCGCACTCTTCGCGGGCTGGATCGTCATCCAGCTCTTCGCGAACGCCGCGGCCGCCGCACTCATCGCCCTGATCGCGGACCGGTTTCCCGCAGCGCAGCAGGGCACCGCATCCGGCCTTCTCGGCATGACGGTCATCGCCGGTGCGCTCGCCGGCACGTATGTCGTCAAGATCCTTCCCGATTCCCCCTCGGCCATCTTCCTCGCCCCGGCCGGACTCGCTGTCGTCTGCATCGCCGCCTTCCTCCTGGTCTTCCCCGACCAGGTGCTGCCTGCGGCGCGGCGTCCCGCGTTCCATCCCAGGACGTTCTTGCAGAGCTTCTACATGAAGCCCTCCGCCAATCCGGACTTCGCGTGGACGCTGCTGACGCTGTTCCTCGTCGCCGCCGGCCCGACGTTCGTGGTCACGTACAGCGTCTACTTCCTGCAGGACTACCTGCACATTGCGAAGGACGACGTTCCAGGGACCGTCTTCATCAGCGTCCTGATCATGAATCTGCTGGGCCTGGTGAGCAGCCCCCTCGCCGGTGTCACCTCCGACCGCATAGGCCGCCGCAAGCCGGTGTTCATCGCGTCGGCACTACTGGCGGCCGTCGGCCTGGCCGTGCTGCTCAGTGTGAAGAGCCTGCCGGTGTTCTACGTCGGTGTGGGCATCGTGGGCGTGGGCAACGGCCTGTTCCAGGGTCTGTACGTCGCCATGGCGACGGCCACCCTGACCGATCCTTCGACCACGGCCCGCGACCTCGGCCTGGTGAACATCGCGACCACGATTCCGCAGTCCCTCGTCCCCTTCGCCGCGCCGGCCCTGCTGGCGGTCGGGGGCGGCGGCAACTATCCGGTTCTCTTCGGCACCGGAATCCTCACCGCACTGCTGGGCATCCCGATGTTGCGGAAGATCAACATCAAGTAGAGGTACGTCGGTCGGCGTGACACACCTGGTGCCGCATGGGATCGAGTTCCGTTGCGGTGACCGCGGCCGCCGAAGAACGCCCTATTCCGCCCGGGGCCGCAGCGCGTCGACGATCAGGTCCAGCGCGCGGCCGGTCTGCTCCGGTGAGCTGCCGGACGCTGCGGCCAAAGAGACTCCGAGGAGCAGGGTGGTCACGTCGTCGGGGTCCACGTCGGCGCGCAGCGAGCCGCCGCGGGCCCCTGCCGCGAGGAGTTCGCCGAGGGCCGTGGCGATCCGCTCGCGGGTCGGGAGGGTCGGCATGGACGTCGGGGCGGGTCCGGAGCGCAGCATGTCGATCATGCCGTGCTTGGTTGCCGCGAACGCGGTGTAGCGGTCCAGCCACGCCCGCAGTGCCGGGACCGGGGACAGTTCGCCGAGCAGTTCGGACGCGGCGGCGGCGAGGGCGTCGAGCTCGGCGGCGTAGACCGCTTCGACGAGCGCCTCACGGGTCGGGAAGTGCCGGTACAGCGTGCCGATGCCGACCCCTGCCGCGCGCGCGACGGCGTCGAGCGTGACCGGGCCTTCGGAGGCGGCGCTGAACACGGTCCGGGCCGCCGCGAGGAGCTTCTCGCGATTGCGCCGCGCGTCGGAACGGCCCGCCCGGCCCGAGCCGGCGGGGCGGCCCGTACGGGCGCCGGACGTGTCGCCCCCGGGGGTGTCCGGTGCGGGCGGTTCGAGTGCGGTCAAAGCGGAGGCTCCTCCGGTTCGTGCTACGGTTGTTTTAACGGAGGCTCCTCCGTTTCACCCTCGATCATCTCACGAGGACAGGACTCCCATGGCTTCTCCCACTCCTTCCCTCTCCGAGTCCGAGACCGGTTCCGAGACCACGGCCTCGGGCGCCCCGCGCGCCGGTGGGGCCGGTCGGTTCGCCGGGCGCACCGTCTCCCGCGTCGGCTTCGGCGCCATGCAGCTGCCGCGGCTCGCCGAGGACCGCAAGGCCGCCCTCGGTGTGCTGCGCCGCGCGGTCGAGCTCGGCGTCGACCACATCGACACCGCCCAGTTCTACGGCAACGGCTTCTCCAACGATCTGATCCGCGAGGCGATCCGCCCCGAGGACGACGTGCTCGTCGTCAGCAAGGTCGGCGCCACGCCCGACGACGGCCCCGTCCACCTCCGCCTCGCCCAGCGCCCCGAGGAACTGCGCGCCAGTGTCGAGGACAACCTCGCCAGCCTCGGCCTCGAGCAGGTGCCGGTGGTCAACCTGCGTCGCGCCGACCACGGTCCCGGCCTGCGCGCCGAGGGCGACCAGGACGTCGACCTCGACGACCAGCTCGCCGTCATGACCGCCCTGCGCGACGAGGGCAAGATCGGCGCGATCGGCCTCAGCAGCACCACCATCGACATCCTGCGCCGGTCGCTCCCGGCGGGCATCGTCTGTGTGCAGAACGCCTACAGCGTCGTCTCCCGCGAGGACGAGGACATGGTCGAACTGTGCCGCGCCGAGGGCATCGCCTGGGTGCCGTACTTCCCGCTCGGCAGCGCCTTCCCCGGCCTGCCGAAGGCGACCGATGAGCCTGCCGTGCTCGCCGCCGCCGAGCAACTGGACGCCTCGCCCGCGCAGATCGCCCTCGCCTGGCTGCTCCACCACACCCCCAACACGCTGCTCATCCCCGGCACCGCGGACGCCGACCACCTCGCGGCCAACGTCGCCGCGGGCACGATCCGGCTCGACGAGGCGACCCTCGCCACACTCGACGCGATCCCGTCCCGCACGGGCGACATCGAGATCCGCTGACGCCGGAAACTGGAACCGGATGACAGCACACCACGGAACGAGAGCGCCGCATGTCACTGAACGCCGAGGAACGTCACCGCACGGGCAAGGAGCTCAGGAGCAACCTCGCCCTGACCGGTCTCACCGACCAGCAGATCGCGGCCGACCTGGAGTGGACGCCCGGACGGCTCACCAACGCCCTCGACATCGAAGGCGCCGACCCCGTGGACGTGTGGCAACTGCGCGACTACCTCGCTCAGACCGTCCGTGACGCGGGACGCGATCCCGTCCCGTTCACCGTCCTGACCGACCGGTCCCGGGTGATGGCCCGTGCCTGGTTCGGGTTGCGCACGGCGCCGCGCCACGACTTCACGCCGACGGGCTGAAACACGCAGTACTGCGCAACGTTGAGTGGTCGAACGGCCATACCCCTTTGGAGCCCGCTCGGGTGAGCGGGCTCCAAAAGGTTGCTCGGGGCCGGAATCAGGCGGTGGGCGGGGTGTCGCTCCACGCCGTGAGTGTGAGGCGGCCGTTGTCGACGTCCTGCTTGAAGGGGACGACGCTGTGCGAGTTGCTGCCTGTCGGCGATATCTGCAGGTAGTGGGCCGCGGCAGTGTCGGCTCCGGTGTGCGTCCACACCAGGTCCGCATAAGCCGAGTCGTTGGCTTGCAGGGTGACGGTGTGGTTGCCCGGGTCCTTCGTGAAGTAGGTGTCTCCGTGCTCGGGCTGCGTCGTCAGGGCGGTGTGGCCGCTGCCTTCGAGGGCGATCCCCGCGTAGCCGGAGAGGGTGCAGGTGGCGGCGCCGGTGTTGGTGACCTTCAGGAACGTCCCGGCATGATTCATGCCCGCCTGCTCGGTCCCGAGCTGCGTCGTGGTCGCCTTCAGCGTGCCCGGCTGGCACTCCTGCGTGGACCGGGCCGTCTCCGGCGTGACATCCGATGCGAGGGCCGTCCCCGTTCCCGCGGCTGCGAACGCGAGTGCGGCGATGGCTGCGATGCCGGCGCGTGAGAGTGCCATGTTCGTTCCTCCTTGCAGTTCGTGCTCACTTGCGGAGGCAGACGCTGCTGTCTCTGCAAAGACGCCTTGCCGCGCCGCGCGCCATCAATGTCACCAAACGGTCACAAGCGATCAGAGGTGACATTGTTCCGGCCGGGTAAGTGAGGATCTCAGGCACGCTCGCTCGCGCCAGTTCGTGGAGCAGAGGCTCCGAAAGGTCAGAGTCTCCGAAAGGTCAGAGGCCGACGATGAGCTGGATGCAGACGATCTTTACGAGGATGGCGAGGGCGAAGAGGGTGGAGTACCCGGCGTTGACCCGGCTGTCGGTGGCCCGGCCGTTGGCGTAGGCGAGGATCGCGGGGTTGCCGACGTAGCCGGAGAGCAGCCCCATGGTGCGTTCCCGGCTCTGGCCGAGGAGACGGGCGACCAAGATCATCAGGGCGTAACTGACGACGGCCCCGATGGCGAGAACGGCGAGGAGTTTCAGCCCGAAGACGGAGAACGCGTTCTGACGGAAGGAGTATCCGGAGGTGAGGCCGACGACCGCGAGGAAGAGCAGCAGACCGATCTGCCTCAGGGTGAGGTTGGCGCGGGTGGGGAGGGTCCACACGAGGGGTCCGGTGCGACGGCGCCAGCCGAGGATCATGCCCATCACGAGCGGCCCGGCGCCGGTGCCGAGCGCCAGGGTGGTGCTGCCGAGGGTCAGCGAGGGGATGCCGATGAGGAAACCGAGGGCGAGACCCAGGCCCAGGCTGACCGCGTTCACCTCGCTGACCTTGGTCTCGGTGTCGCCGAGGTAGGCGCTGACGGCGGTGGACTGCTCGCGGGGCATGACGACCCTGAGCCGGTCGTCGAGCTGGAGGACGAGATCGTCGTGGGCCAGCATGTCGAAGTCGCCGCGTCTGACCCGGCTGACGACGGCACCGTAGCGCTTCTCAAGGCCCAGTTCGGCGACGGTGTGGCCGGCGAGGGCGGGGTCCGTCAGCAGGATGCGGCGGTAATCGACCGTGTGACGGTCCTCAAGGAGGTCGTGGGCGGCGGTGACGCCGAGGTGCGCGGCGGCGGATCGAAGGTCGTCCTCGCCGCCGACCAGGACGACCTGATCGCCCGGAGCCAGGCGGTCGAGGGTGTGGGCGACGATGGTCTCGCCGCCTGCCGGGCGGTACTCGGTCGCCAGAACGCGCCGGCCGCCGACTCCCGGCACCTCGGCCCAGCGGGCGTCGCGGGTCACCTGCACCGTGCGAGTGACGAGTGTCGACGGGAGCCCGGAGTCCGGGTCGCGCCGGGCCCTCCACGTGCGGCGGGCGGCGATCGCCGCGACGAACACGATGGTGATGACGACGGCCAACGGATAACCGATGGCATAGCCGACCGCCGGCTGCGCGGGGTCGTCGGAGGCGGCCTGGGCGGCGGCGAGACCGGGAGTGGTGGTTCCGATGCCGGCGTAGCCGCCGGCCAGGAAGGGGCCGCTGATCCCGAAGCCCAGGTGGCCGACGAGTCCGACGACGGCCGCGGTGAGGGCAAGGGCCACGACCGCACCGGCCATCACCGCGAGCTGGCCGCGCAGTTCGCGGAAGAACGCCGGTCCTGACTCGAGGCCGACCGTGTAGACATACAGGGCGAGTCCGAGAGCGGAGACACCCGCGGGGACGGCCGGACCGATGTCCGGGTCGAGCGCGCCGACGAAGAGGCCCACGAACAGCACTCCCGCAGCGCCCAGCTTCACGGGGCCGAACCTGACCATGCCGAGCAGCGCGCCCGCCGTGATCACGGCGAAGACGGTCACCCACGGATTGTCCGCGAAGAACTGCCACATGGCCGGGCCCTTCCCCTGCGCGAAGCACATGTGCCTGACCGGGCCATGATCTTTCAGACCGGGAAGGGCCGCCATTCGGGCCGCGGAGCACCAGGCCGGCCGGTCGGAGGGCGGAGACGATCGGCACGGCTCCGGGAGGAAGCGGCTGACCTTGGGCGCTCGCCGAAGGTCGGGCCGACGCCGGGGCGGCGGGGAGGTTGGTGTGCGGGCCCTGCGGAACCGGGTACCGTCCTTGTCATGTTCTTCCAGAGGCCGATTCACGAGTGAGAGCGTGATGGGCCTCTACTGACGTCCTTCGACGTCGCCGCCCGTCCCCACCGTTGAATCCGTGGATCACTCCACATCATCACCAGGAGCACCCGTGACCGTGAGCAAGAACATCAACAACCCCGTGGGCCAGGGCGGCGGCCAGCGCAAGAAGCAGTCCCGCGCCGAACGGCAGAACAACGGTCCGCACCGCAACCTCGACCGCCAGAGTGCGGCTGCCCAGAAGGCGGAGCTGGTGCGCAAGATGCGCGAGAAGACGGGCGCAGTCGAGGGCGCCGCCGGGCAGACGGGCGACGACACCGAACAGAGCTGACACACCGCCGCGGCGACTCAGACGGATCGGGCGACGTACAGGGCAGGAACTCTCCGCGGCAGGGGACTGCGGTGGGGCCGGGGGAGACCTGGCACCGCACGGCGACCGCGGTTTTAGTCCGCGGTCGCCGACGTGTCGGGCGGTCGGGTCAGACGAGTGCGCCTCCGTTGTGGACAACGCGGCCGCCGATCACCGTGGCGCCGACGGACAGGTCGGCAATTCGTTCCGGTGCGACGGTCAGCAGGTCGTCCGAGAGGACGGCGAAGTCTGCCAGCATGCCGCGGGCCAGGCGGCCCTTGCGCTCCTCGGCGTGCTCGGCGTAGGCCGAGCCCACGGTGTAGGCGTACAGGGCCTGTGCGGGGGTCACCGCTTCGGCGGGCCCCAAAGGGGCTCCCGTGGCCGTGCGGCGGTTGACCATGTCGTGGATGCCGAGCAACGGGCTGCCGTGCGCGACCGGTGCGTCGCTGCTGCCGGGGAGCACGGCTCCGGCGTCCAGAAGGCTGCGCATGCGGTAGCACAGGGCGGAGCGTTCCGGACCGAGCGCCGTGATCATGCCGTCGCCGATCTCGGAGATGAAGCGGCCTTGTGGTACGGGGATGACGCGGTTGTCGACCAAGCGGCGGACCTGCTGGTCGGAGGCGACGGCGAAGTGCTCGATGCGGTGGCGTGCGTCGGGGCGCGGGTGCGCGGCCTGCGCGGCTTCGAAGGCGTCCAGGACGACATCGATGGCCGCGTCACCGATGGCGTGGGCGGCGACCTGCCAGCCGCATCGGTGCGCCTCGGTGATCGTGTGGGTCAGCCAGTCCTCGTCGAACTGCAGGAAGCCGACGTTGTCGGGTTCATCGTGGTAGCCGCAGCACATGTGTGCGGAGCGGCCGATGAGAGAGCCGTCCGTGGCGACCTTGGTGGCGCCGATCTTCAGACGGTCGTCGCCGAAACCGCTGCGCAGCCCCAGGTCGAGTCCGAACCAGGTCGAGCCGTCACCGACGGCGCCCAGGTCGTGCAGGACGGTCATGTAGGGCATGACCGTGGTGCGGATGCTCAGTGCTCCTTGCTGCACGGCACGGTGGAAGGCGTCCAGGTCGGCCGGGCCGTGTCCGACGTGTTCGGCGGCGGCGATGCCCGGTTCGGTGATGCTGGTGATGCCCTCGGTCACGCCCTGGTCGTTGCCGGCCTTGATGGCCGCGACGATCGAGTCCACGGGGGAGGGACGGAACGCCCGGGTCACCAGGTGCTGGGCGGTTTCCTGGAGCAGTCCGACCGCCCGGCCGTCCGGGGCGCGTTCGATGTGGCCGCCGTCGATGTCGGGGACACCGAGCCGGTCGGTGTAGCCGGCGCGGGTGAAGGCCGCGGTGTTGGCCACGCCCATGTGGCAGGAGACGTGCTCCAGCCACACGGGGCGCCCCTGCGCCGCTTCGTCCAGAGCTTCGGCCGTCGGGTGGGCGCCGATCTTGTTCTGGTCGTAGCCCGCGCCGAAGAGCCATTCGTTCGGGCCGAGTCGTGACGCTCGTTCGCGTACCGCGGCATAGAGGGCGTCGAGGGTCGGGACGGCCCGCGCGTGCAGGTCGAGTTGGAGGAGGCGGCGGCCGCGCATGCTCAGGTGCTGGTGGGCGTCGTTGAAGCCGGGAACCGCCGGGGCGCCCTGTAGGTCGTGGACCTGTTCGGCGGTACATCCGGTGACCTCGTCGTCGAAGCCGATGACGCGGCCGGCGACCACTCCGACGGTGTGGGCGGTGGGCCGGTCCGCGTCGAGTGTGGTGAAGCGGCCGTTGGTGAACAGGGCGTCCAAGTGCATGGCTGGTCCTTGGGGGTGCAGATGGTGCGGATGGCGGAGGGTTACGCGGCGGTGGGCACGGCCTCCGCTTCCCGGGTGCCGGAGTCGGGGGTGTCGCGGTGGCCGGTGTGGTGCCGGGCCAGGGCCAGCACGCAGACCGTGGTCAGCAGCAGGAGCGTGATGTAGTAGCCGACCACCGGCCAGTGACCGCCGCCGCGGGTGAGCAGCCACTGGGCGACGAACGGGGTGGACCCGCCGATGACGGTGCTGCACAGCTGGTAGGCCAGGGACACGCCCGTGTAGCGGACCTCGACGGGGAAGGCCTGGGACAGGAAGCCGGCCAGCAGCGCGTAGTAGCTGCACCCGGTGAGCACGCCCAGGGCCAGCCCCACTGCGATCAGGGTGCTGTTGCGGGTGGCGATCAGGAGGAACATCGGCACCGCGACGACGATGTTGGCGATCAGGGCGCCCGCCATCAGCCGGACGGTGCCCACGCGTTGCGCGAGCAGTGCTGCGAGTGGCTGCCACAGGAACTGCAGGACGGCGAGGACCAGGAGGATGTTGAGCATGGTCTGCCGGTGCACCCCCAGGTCGCTCGTGGCCCAGGAGAGAACGAAGGTGTTGGTGAAGTAGGCGGACGAGATGCCCATGGCGCTGGCGCCGACGCCGAGCAGGACCAGCGGCCAGGACGTGCGCAGCAGCTCGACCACCGGGATCTTCGGAGTGGCGTCCTTCTCCTTCTCCTGCTGCTGCTTGGCAGCTTGGAACTCGGTGGATTCGGCGACCTTCAGCCGGATGACCAGACCGATGACCACCAGTACGGCGGAGAGCAGGAAGGGAACGCGCCAGCCCCACGTCAGGAATGCGTCGTCCGGCAGCTGCCCCACGGCGATGAAGACGAGGGTGGCCAGGATGGAGCCGGCCGGTGAGCCCTGCTGGACCCACATACCGGCGAAACCGCGCTGTTTGCGCTCGGTGTTCTCGGTGGCCATGAGTACGGCGCCACCCCACTCACCGCCGACCGCGATCCCTTGGACGGCGCGCAGCAGGACCAGCAGGACCGGCGCGGCGACGCCGATGGTGGCGTGGGTGGGCAGCAGGCCGATGAGGGTGGTGGCGGACCCCATCATGACCAGGGTGGTGACGAGGACGTTCTTGCGCCCCACCCGGTCGCCGATGTGGCCGAAGATCAACCCGCCGATGGGGCGGGCGAGGAAACCGACCCAGAAGGTGGCGAAGGCGGCGAGCGTGCCGGCGGCGGGGCTCGCACTGGGGAAGAACAGCTTGCCGAACACCAGAGCGGTGGCGGTGCCGTAGATGTAGAAGTCGTACCACTCGACGGCGGTCCCGATGAAGGACGCGGCGGTGGCACGTCTGGCGCTACGGCCAGGGGTGGGTGCGGTGTGGGGCATGGCTGACTCCGAGGGTGAGCGACGGTGCCGGCGGATTCGACCTGTACGCGGCGCGAGACGACCAGAGGCTCTGCGCTGACCGCGACGCTGCGGGTGCCCGTTCGATCGGTGTGATCCGGTGCGCCCAGTGTCATAGCCGACCAGCCATACGGTCCAGTACCTTCTGAGCTGCACTGTCATACCCCAGAGGCATGGCACTCCACAGGTGACCGAAACAGACATGGGAGGCGCGATGGAGCTGAGGGTCCTGCGGTATTTCCTGGCGGTGGTCGACACCGGCTCCATGACGGCGGCCGCCGCGCGCGTCCACGTGGCTCAGCCCTCCATCTCACGGCAGTTGCGCTCCCTCGAACGTGAGTTGGGCGCGGAACTGCTCAGGCGGACCAGCACGGGGGTCCAGCTCACGGCGGCGGGCCGGCGCTTCGTGCCCGTCGCACGAGACCTCACCCTGCGCGCCACACGCGGCACCGAACTGCTGCAGGCCGTCACCGGACAGAGCCCCCTACAGTTCCGCGTGGCCTGCCCCGCCTCCACCATCGCGCACGTCGTGGCCCCGTTCGTCGCCGAGCTCGGCGGCCCCTTCGCCGACGCCCGGGCCTGTGAACCCGCCCAGGTCTACGACCGTTTGACCGCCGGCGACGTCGACATCGGCATCTCCACCAGCCTGCCACCCGGAGGTATGGCCGCGCAGCGCCTCGGCGACCGCAGGATCAGCGCCCAGATCCCCGCCTCCCATCCCTTGGCCCGGGAAGGAAGCGGCGACCTGGAGCTGGCGAGCGTGCTGGCCCACCCCGTCATCGTGAACAGCCGCGCCAGCGCCGTGCGACGCGCGCTCGACAGTGCCCTGTACGAACAGGGCACCCCGCTCCGCCCCACGTTCGAACCGCAGTCCGAGGCCATGGCCCAGGCGCTCGCCGCTGCGGGCCACGGCGTCTGCATCGTCGTCGACCACCCGCAGTTCGACCTGCACACCCGCCCCCTGACCTGCCAGGGCCGCCCCCTCGCCATCTCCCTGTACGCCGGGTGGGACCCGGACCACTACGCCCACGACGAAATCGAATCGAGCATGCGCGAACTGTCGGCCTGGCTCAGAGCCAACGACGGCGGCAGGAAACCGGGCAGCCGCGCCGAACCCGGTGACGGACAGCAATGATGTCGGCGGTGGGACGTGATGCGCCGTGTGCTGCATGCGCTGGGGGTGTTGCCGGTCGACCGCCGCACGTCGCCGAGGCGAGGTTGGCCTCTGCGCCGGGGCGGTCAGTCACCACGATATGACTGACCATCAGTTCACCGTGGTGCTGGTGAGTTCCTCTCGGAGGTAACGGCGGAATCCCTGCGCCAGGGGCTTGAAGCCGCAGGCTTCGTAAAAGGTGTGCACGTACTCGTCGTCGGCTGCCAGCAACTGAGCCTTGTAGCAGCCGGCTGCCTCGCCCAGTTGTACGGCAGCCTCCATCAGCCGCTGCCCGATGCCTTGGCGCTGAACGGAGCTGGCGACCACCACGTTCTCCACGAACAGAATCGCCCGCCCGCCGCGCGTGAGCGGCTACGACGCCAATCAAGTGGACGTCTTGAGGGCGTCTCAGCCCGCATCCTGTGCCGCGGCTTCACCGGCCGAGTGGACCGAGTCATCATGCAACGACGGAACGTGCTCCCTTTGGCCCTGGTCATCAGTGATGCCAGTCCTCGGCGGTGAGAGTGTCACGGGTTTCCGGTGCCCAGGCCAGACTGACGACCGTGCCGAGCAGAAGCACCAGCGCCATCCACCCCATCGACCAGCCGACGCCGAGGTGGCTCAGGCTGACCGGCAGGACGAAAGTGCCCACCGCCGAAGCGGCTCGGCTCGTGCCGTTGAGGAAGCCGACGCCCGAGCCGCGCAGCGCGGTGGGGAACAACTCGGGCGGGTACACCTGAGTGATGTTGGAGGCCCCGGCCATCACGAAGGTGTAGACGAGGAACGGGACCATGAGCACCCAGCCTGAAGCGTCGCTGAGGACGGCCATGGCGGCCAGGCAGACGGTGAGAATCGCGAAGGTGCCGATGGTGAACGGCCGTCGGCCCATCCGCTGCACCGGCCACAGGCCGATGATGCCGCCCAGGAGCAGGGCCAGGTTCAGCGCCAGGTTCTGGGTGTCGGCATCGGAAATGTCCATGGTGCTCAGGATCAGTGACATGAAGGTGTAGATCGCGAAGTACGGCAGCACCTGGGCGCTGAAGAAGATGACGCCGAACCACGTCTTGGCCGCCTGGCCGCGGGCGAACAGTTCACGGTAGCGGGCGGCGGGCGGCTGCTCGCCGGCCGCCGCCTGCGCGGCCTCGGCGCCGGCCTCGGACTGTCCGAGGTACTTGCGGCGGATCTGCACTGCCTCGGCGGCGCGGCCGCGGGTGGCCAACCAGCTGGGAGACTCCGGTATCCCGATCCGCAACAGCAACACGAGGACAGCGGGCAGCGCCCCGCTCGCCAGCAGCCAGTGGGCGGCATTGCCGGTGATCGGAATGTAGGTGCCGAGGATGTTCGCCAGCACGTAACCGACGGTCCACAGGACGGTCAGTGAGCCCAGCAGGACGCCGCGCAGCCGACGCGGGGCGAACTCGGACAACAGGGTCGGGCCGACGGCGTAGTCCGCGCCCAGGCCGAATCCGATCGCCAGCCGGAGCAGGAAGAGGACCAGCGGGGTATGGGCCCAGAACTGGGCGGCGGAAGCGATGGCGATGAGCACGAAGTTGTACAGGTACAGCTTCTGACGCCCGATCGCGTCCGCCACCCGCCCGAGGACGATGCTCCCGAAGAACAGTCCGATCAACGCGGAGGCGCCGAGCAGCCCCTGCCAGACACCGGAAAGGCGCATGGTCGTGCTGAGCACGGGCAGGACCGCGCCAATGATGCCGAGGGCATAGCCGTCGGAGAAGTTCGCACCGAAGGTGGTGGCTGTCACCCGAAGATGGAAGTTGGTCATCGGTTCCGTCGGGGCGGCACCCGAGGGATCCCTTGCTATGAGGTCGTGTGTCGCCTGCGCATCCATGGGCATGCGTGTCTCCCGACAGCTCTGGTACGGGGCGCCGACGATGTCGGCACCCCGTTGCGCGCTTACGCTCTGATTCGGTCCCTTGCCGGATGTCCCCCGCCCGGGAGACGTGATGATCTACTCCCACATGTCGGTACTCGCCGGTCGGGGACGATGCAGGAGTGCTGGTATTTGGCCGGGTGGGGGGCGGGACGTTCAGCACAGGTGACCGGTCAGGCGCTACGGCCGTAAAAGAGCTCCTGGGTCAGCGTGTTCATCTTGTCGTCAGGCTTCGTGGAGTAGGCAAGCACAGCGTTGATACGGGTGGTGTCCCCCTGCACAGGGGTCACTCGGTGCAGTGAGTACTGGCCGCGGAACAGGCTGAGTGTGCCGGGCTCGTTCGGGAGTGTGATCCGGCCGGGCTGGTCGTCGTGGAGCGCGGCCACGACCCCCGCCCCGTTCTCGTCGTCAGGGCTGCGCAGGCGGTGGTGGTACTCGTAGGCACCGCCCGCAGAGGCAGGCTGGAGCATGAGCGTGACCGCGAACGGTGAGCGGTCGAAATGCCAGCCGAGTTCGTCACCTTCGTCGAAGAGCATCAGCGACGCGGCACCCAGCGGATCCGCGTACCGATGGATTTCGGGCATGTCGAGGGCCTGGCCGAGGAAGTTCGTGAGGGCATCCCACTCGTAGGCGATCCGCAGGGCCGAGTCGGGACCGACGAGGTCCCAGGCGATCGCAGACTTCGAGGAGTGCTCAAGCAACGAGAGCGGGTCATCGGGCGCGGAGGCCTCCGGAACGGCCTCGAAGTACACGTTGTGCTTGGCGTCGGTGCGGAAGGCCTGCTTGCGCTTGGCGACCGCCTCCGCCGCAAGCTGCTCCACGGCCGCCGGCCGGACGAATCCGGGCAACTGGCAGGCACCCTCGAAGGCCAGGGATGCCCGGCAGAAGGCCACCAGGGCCTTGCCCTTGGGGCTGTCCAGACGGTCGATCGGGTAGCGGTCGAGATCAATCACCTGCGACGCGCGTGCGGTCTGCTGCGACTCGGTCATGGCGCTTCCTTCCAAGGGGAGGAGTTGGTGTGCGAGAAGGTTCCCGCCCCTGGTCCATCACGACAAGCGTGGTTATTTTCTACTCACCATTCATTTTGCTTATGGGGGTTACGGTGACACAGCTCTGGGCGCGCTTGGACATCCGTCACTTCGTGACGCTCGCCGAGGTAGTGCGCACGGGATCCTTCACGGCCGCGGCGGAGTCCCTCGGCTACACGCAGTCGGCGGTCAGCCAGCAGATCGTCCGGCTGGAGACCCTGATCAACCACCAGGTCGTGAACCGTTCCTCCGGCGGCAGGGCCCTGTCGCTCACGCCCGCGGGGCGGGTACTGATGCAGCACGCGGACACCCTCACCATGACGCTGCAGCAGATCGCAGCTGACGTCGCGGCGCTCTCCGACGGCACGGCCGGGGTCCTGCGCGTCGGCTGCTACGAGAGCGTGGGCGCCCATCTGCTGCCACCTGCTCTCGCGGCCTTCAGGCGGGATTTTCCCAAGATTCAAGTGAAGCTCACCGAGCTGCCCGACGACGGCGACCTGCTCGATCAGGTCCAGCAGGACGACCTCGACCTGACCTTCGTCGTATTTCCGCTGACCGAGGGCCCCTTCGCGGCGCGCGCACTCCTCGAGGACCCCTATGTCCTCGTCGCGGCCGAGGACTCACCTATGGCGAACGCGATCGAACCCGTCGTCCTCGACGACTACCCGGACGTCGCGCTGACGACCTACGCCGATCTGCGTCCCGTGCACTCCATGGAGTCACGGTTGGGTCGCCCCGGCTACGCGGACCGGGTGGTGTTCCGAAGCAACAGCACCGCGACGCTGCTCAGCCTGGCCGCGCAGAACTACGGGGTCGCGTTTGTCCCGCGCATGGCACTGGGCCCCTGTACGACCGGTATTCGGGTCCTTGAGCCTGCGAGGGTCAGCCCTCGGGTCATTGGCATCGCCTGGCATCGACACCGGCCGCTCAGTGATGCCGCGGCCGCCTTCATCGAGGCGGCCGCGGCAGTCGCCTGCGAGGTTGAGGCACGAGCTCAGGGCGGACCTCGCGGGCGGCACGGTTGAGGGCGAGGACGCGGCATGGGTGGTTCCCGGCTCGCCCGCCGGGCTGACGACGACAAGCGGCCTTACGAGCCACGCGGGGCTGCCTCCGACGGCGCGGACTGGGTGATTCCCGCCTCGGGCGAAACCCTGTCGCGGAACGGCAACGAGGCCTTCAGCGCCGACGACTTCGGACTCACCTTCATCAACCGGGAGTTCGGCTCCGCCCTCATCGAGGGACGCAAAGCCCGACACGGTTGCGGCCGACCGACCAGGGCGGCTGACCTGAATACTGAGGTCCGCAGAGCGGACCCCAGTACTCCGTGCTTGTCCAACATGGTGACAGTCGATCTCGCCGACAGCGACCTGGAGCAGCCTGCCTTCCGGGTGGTTCGGGAACGCGGCGCGCTGTACCGGGAGCTGCTCACCGAGCAGGCTGCAGCCCGCCATACCGGCCGGCCCGTGCCTCTGGTGCTCATGGCGATGAGCGGATTGCCGAGCAGCTCAAGAGGCAGCCCCGGCAATAAGTCATCTCACTACGACGTTGTCCCCGGCCGAAGTCGACGGCCCGGTGGTGGTGTTGCCGTAGTACACCCAGCGCCACGTGCCCGTCTTGGACGCCTTCACGGTCGTCTTGAGATTACCCGAGCCGTTCGCGTACACCTTTTTCACCGTGGTGTAGGAGGTGGCGCCGGTGGGCTTGAACTGCAGGCTCACCAGGCGGCCCGCGTAGGAGACGTACTTCCTGGTCTGCCAGTCGGCCCGCGTGACCTTTCCGGTCACGGTGATGGTCTTGCCCTTGGACACCGGTTCGGGCGAGGCGTTGACGGTCAGGCGGGAGTTGCGCTTGACGTAGGCCGTGAGGCCCTCGTCGTCGGTGTCACCGCCGCCACCCTCGAAGTGCACCTCGGCCGCGACCTTCCAGGCTCCGGCCTCGCTGTTGCGCATGTCCCATTCGCTCGGGTCGAAGTACATCGTCTCCTTGATGTCGCAGACGCTCGAGCTCACCCTGATGCAGTCGCTCGTCTCGATGGCGTGCCACAGTCGATCATCCGCACTGCCGCGGTACAGGAACACCGCCGGCCACTTCCACTTGTGGGTGGTGGCCATCCGGAAGGAGGTGGGCACCGCGACCTCCTTCGACACCCCGATCACGATCGGCTTGCCGCCGTTCACCTGGACACGGGTGAACGAGACCCCACCCTCGGCAGCCCCGGCCGGCCCCGCGGCCATCGCCGTGAACACCGCCGCCGCGCCACCTGCCACGACAGCTCTCCAGACCTTCTTCCCCACCTGATCCCCGATCTCGTTACAGGAAGACGCCGGAGGCTCATCCTCCGGCGCCTTTCAGACAGCTGGGATCCACAAGGAGTTGTACACCCGGTGATCACGATCGGGCATCAGACGACCTTCGCCCCGCACGAGGCGATGCACCCTGTTGCGCGCAGGATGCCTCAGGACCTCAGGACCTCAGGACCTCAGGGCCTCAGGCGAGGTGCTCCACGGCCGTGAGGTGGTACGTGGTGTCCACCCAGAACCCCTGGCCTGTGTCGGCCTTGATCTCCAGGACGTACTGGCCGGGCACGAGTGGGTCCACCGCGCCCCACAGGCCCCAGGTGTGCCGCCGGGTGAATCCGGTACGGAAGGAGCCCGCGAACTGCGACAGGATCAGCTCCACCCCGTTCAGGTGGGCGGTCGCTTCGGCCACCGGCATGGTCAACGGCGTCGCAGAGTGGCTGTGCGTGTGCTGCATGTTGATCACTGGGAAGAAGAGCGGGCGCCCGGCCGGTATCTCGCAGGTGCGCACCACCTTGCCGCCGTACGTCCCCGCCAGGAACCACAGGTCGCGCGGCTGCTTCCACCCGGCGTGCTCACCGGTCTTGTCCCGAACGGGGCTGAGTTCCTTCGGCGCCGACAGCGCCCACTTCCACCAGCGCCCCGCCAGTTTTCCGCCCTCGTCGTCCGTCAGCTGCCATGTTGTCCCGGCCGGCGCCTCGGTCATTGCGTCCCCACCCTCGCACCAGGGCCCCGTCGTCCGGGGCTCTTGATCAAGGGCGGACTTTATCCGGGTCCCTGCCGAGCCGGTGCGGCAGGCCACCGCACCGTCGCCGCCCCTGCCGACGATGTCGCCGAGCCCGGGTGCCAGATCGCCTGCCTCGCACATAACGACCGGCTCGGACTGGACACGGGTCCCTCCCTGGCCTGCCCTGGACCGAAGTAGGGTCCGTGCAGCGAAGGGGGAGTTCTATGGAGCGGGCCCGAGTCCTGCTGCTGGACGCGGCTCCGGGTGAGTTGCTTGCTCGGGAACTGGAGCGTCTGCTCGGCCACGGGCTGGCCGTCACGCTGAATCTCCGGCGGGTCGCCGATCACGCCGGGGCACGCGCTGCCTGGGCGGGCCGGATGGATTTCACCGACTTCGATGCCTTCGACGAGTCCGCGCTGCTCGCCGAGACCGTCCGCGACGGGCGCGGCTACCACGCGGTCAAGTCCCGTGCCGGTGTGCCGCTGCGCGCCGCGTTCCTGGCTGCGGCGACCGACACCATGCTGGCCAACCGGCTCCGCGTGGTCGGGAGGGCCGGGGCGGGCACCGATCATGTCGAGTTGGCGGCCGCGGCCCGCCACGGAGTCGCGGTCACCCATACACCGGGGTCCAACGCGAACGCAGTCGCCGAGTTCACCCTGGCCCAGCTACTGACCCTGACCCGAGATCTCTCTGCCTACAACGAGGCCTCACACGCGTGTAGTTGGCGCACGCCGGCCGCACCGGCGGTGGAGCTGTCGGAGCTGACCCTGGGCATCGTGGGGCTGGGCCGGATCGGCCTGGCACTGGCCGAGCGGGCGACCGCCCTGGGCATGCAGGTCCAGGCCCTCTCACGGCGCCCGGCCAAGGCATCGGTGCCCGGGGCCTGCTCCCTCACGTCACTGCTGGCGACCAGTGACGTGGTCTCCCTCCACCTGCCACTCACTTCGCAGACTCGAGGGCTGATCGGGCGGGCGGAGCTGGCGTTGATGCGTCCGGGAGCGATCCTGCTGAACACTGCGCGGGGTGGGATCGTGGACGAACACGCGCTGGCCGAGGCACTGCGCGACCCCGCACACCCGCTCGTGGCGGCCGCCATCGACACCTTCGAGCACGAGCACGCCGCCTTCACCTCGCCGCTCGCCGGTCTGCCCAACGCCCTGCTGACCCCGCACGTCGCCGGAATGACCAGGAACGCCATGGCCACGGCCGCCCTTCGCTGCGCGGACCACATCGCGGCCCTGCTCGCCGACCGCCCGGACGGCGTACCTGTGGTGACAGCGTGACGGTCACAGTCAACGCGATGAGGCCCGCCGCCCCACAAAGCCGGGCGTACCACTGCCCGTAGTTCTGAGCCGTTCGCCGCAGCGGCGGAGCTGGCCGAAGTCGTGCATCCAGAAGCTCGTACGCTCGGCCCCTGAGTATCCGTCAGCATGGATCGTGGTCTTCGCGCCGCGCTTGGCGATCCCGGCGGTGGGCGCACGGGTCTTCAGGCCAAGGCGGACCACGCTGTACTCGTACCCGGCATCCAGGCTCGGCCGCGGATGCACGTGGCGTCACGTCGGCCCGCCGGTGCCGGAAGCGGCGGCACTGGCCCGCGCCCGCGAACTCCCGCTCCCTGAAGGCCCGTTCTATGGCTGGGTGGTCGGCGAGTCAGGCCTCGCCACCGGCCTGCGCCGCCACTGGGTGACGCAGGGCGCGCCGAAGGACCACATCATGTTCTACGGCTACTGGAAGTACTGACTGCTCAGCGGTCAAGCTCCCGGTGCGCGCTCTCCGGCAGCCGCAGATACACCGCGGACGACACGAGGCACAGGACGGCGACGTACCACGGGAACAGGCCGCTGTGCCCGATCTCCTTGAACCAGGTGCCCATGTACGGTGCCGTGCCGCCGAACAGCGCCACCGTCAGTGAGTAGGGGAACCCGATCCCGGCCGCCCGCACCCGAGCCGGGAACACCTCGGCGTTGACCGCCGCCGAGATCGACGTGAAGCCGGTGAGCAGCACCATGCCCGCGCACTGCGTCAGCAGCAGCGAACCGAACGACCCTGTCAGCGCGTGCAGCAGCGGCACGCTCAGAAGCGCGAACCCGAGCCCGAAGAACAGCAGCAGCGGCTTGCGGCCGAAGCGGTCGGAGAGCAGCCCGCCCACCGGCTGCAGCAGCGCGAAGAACGCCAGCGAGATCGTGCCCGCGAGCAGCGCCTGCGACTTGTCGATGTCCGTGTTCAGCTCCGCGTACGTCGGCAGGTACGACGTCCATGTGTAGTACGCGAGCGTGCCGCCCGCCGTGATGCCGCAGATGAGGAGCGACTGGCGCGGGTGATGACGCAGCGCGTCGAAGAGGCCGGGCCGCTCGTGGCGCTCGCTGCGGGTCTCTTGCGCGCCCTGTCGGATCCAGAACCCGACGAGGCTGAGCACGGACCCTGCCAGGAACGGCACTCGCCAGCCCCAGCCGTCCATCTGTCCGTCGGCGAGGACGCTCACCAGAAGTGCGGCAATGCCCGACGCGATCAACTGGCCGATCGACGTGGACACATACTGGAAGGACGAGAACAGCCCGCGCCGGCCAGGGCCCGCCGATTCCACGAGAAAGGTCGTCGACGCCGCGAACTCGCCGCCCACAGAGAGGCCCTGGAGCAGCCGGGCCAACACCAGGACGATCGGAGCGAGGACGCCCACGGCCGCGTACGTCGGTGTGATGCCGACCAGCAGACTGCTGCCGCCCATGAGCAGGATGGTCACCGTGAGCGCGGCACGGCGGCCGTGCCGGTCCGCGACCGCGCCCATCAACAGACCGCCGACGGGCCGCATGAAGAACCCGACGGCGAAGACGGCGAACGTCGACAGCAGCGGGACGAGCGAGTTGCCGGTGCTCTTGGGAAAGACCTGATCGGCAATGTATGTCGCCAGGAACGTGTACGCGTACCAGTCGTACCACTCGACGGCGTTGCCGACGGAGGCGGCGAGGAGTTGGCGGACAGGGTGAGCGGGGCGGGTAGCGGTCGTGGCGGTTTCTGTCATGATCCTGTCCCGTTCCCAGGAGAGCCCCTGTTCAAGCGCAGGTTGAGGCAGCCGACACTTTGCCTTCACCCGCGTCGCCCCCCCCGCAGCCGACCGGCTGTGCCGTTTGGTGCGGCCGTAGATCAAAACCAAACTTACGGGCGCTGAGTCAGCAAAAAGTCAGCACGAGCCCGAGGTCGGTACATTGCCTTACATCCCTGAGCAGCTCGCCCGCGGCATGGGCACCTTCGCCGAGCCGTGCGGCTGCAGCCAGCCCACGCGTTGCCGGCACTCCCACTTCATCCGGTACCGCGATGCGGCCGGCAAGCAGCGAGAAGAGACCGGTTTCCGCACACAGGGCGACGCAGCCAGGGAACGGCTCGTCGAGCTGTACGCGCGAGGGGCCCTCTCGCATCAAAGGCAGAGCTCAACCGCCACTACGGGTAGGTGCGGTGTCGAGGACCTTCGCCGGAGGCTACATGGGCTGACAGCGGCGACTCTCGGGCAGCACCGGCGCTTCGTCCGCGACGTTTAATGACACCCCCACCGCTCCGCCGCCATGATCCAAATCGCGGCCATCGATCTCGTTACCTGCTGCCTCACCCACGAAAAATTCCCCACCTGGCGTGACACCTAACACCAGACCAAACAGACAACGCCGAACCAACGCCCACTAAGCTGCACGGGGGCTCGTGGGGTGATGGTTCCGCACGTGGCAGACGACCCCCGGGGGAGAAGCGAGGGATGCCGGTGATTTGCGTCGGAGGCATGATCGGGATCGGCAAGACGAGCGTCGCCGAACTGATCGCCAAGGACCTGGGCAGCGACGTCTTCTACGAGAGCGTCGAGGACAACCCGATCTTGCCGCTCTTCTACACGGCGACTCCCGAGGAGATCCAGGCCAAGCGGTACCCCTTCCTGCTGCAGCTCCACTTCCTGCAGACACGGTTTGCCTCGATCAAGGAGGCATATAAGAAGGGCGACAACGTCCTCGACCGTTCCATCTACGAGGACTGGTACTTCGCCAAGGTCAACCACGATCTGGGCCGCATCAGCTCCCTCGAAATGCGGGTGTACGAGGGCTTGCTCGACGAGATGATGCGCGAGATCGAAGGCCTGCCCTACCGCAAGGCGCCGGACCTCATGATCTACCTGCAGGCGGACTTCGAGACCGTGCTGCACAGGATCGGCCTGCGGGGCCGCACCTTCGAACAGGACGCGAGCCTCATCGAGTACTACCGGACCCTCTGGTCCGGCTACGACGACTGGGTGCACCAGCACTACTCGGCCAGCGAGGTCCTCGCGATCGACATGAACAAAACCGACGTGGTGAACAACCCCGAGGATGCGGCCCGAGTGGTCCGCGCGGTCAGGGATGCCCTGGCACAGGCTCGACGCCCGGTGGCATGACCTGCCCCGGATCCCCAGGCCTCCCACTCGAACGTCCGAGGGGATCGTATGGACCGGCGGCCGGGATACCGAGGCACGTGTGACCTGTCGGCCAGGGCGCGACGCGGCATGATTCCGAGCGCGGCACGAATACGTCCTTAGGCAGCCGTGGGTGTGGCGCGGCGTCAGCGGCGGCGCGGTACTGGCATGACAGCCAGTTCCTGCTGGCGGTCCGCCTCGAGGTCCGCGCTGATGTCGTCGCGGTAGGCGGGCTCCAGGGCCAGGTTGTGCCACCGCGGTCTGGTGTTGCTGCAGTGGGGGGCAGACCTCTCCCGCAGTTAGCGCGACTCTGCGCGAACCGCGTGTTCGAGGTGGTGTCTGTTTGCTGGTAGTGCGTGCGGGAACGCGGAGGCCATGTCATTCATCGCGAAGCTCAAGGAGAGGCGGGACGCACGCATAGCGACTCTGCGTGCGAACGCCGAAGCAAAAGCCATGTCGCGAGGCGCCCCGCCTGACGAGGTGTGCAAGGCAGGCGAACGGGCTGTTCGCAGTCGAAATCGCGGCGGCGTCATGGGATCCATCGGCGGCTGACGCGGGGCTGATGTGTGCGGGGCGGTGCGCATTTCTTGTACGCGCACCGCCCCGCACAGATCAGCTCACTGGGACGCTGAGCGTTGATCGTTTTCCGATTCTGGGCAAGTTCAGTGCGCCGTCACCGCTTTTTGTCCTCTGGGTTGGACTCACGAGGCCGGATCGACGTGCAACTCGGGATGATCGTCGGATTCGCACCTCTCGACGAACGCCGCGAGGCGTTCAGGCTGCTGATCGCGGTGCTCACGATTGCCGACGCGCGACGCCGTGAGCGCTTCTGATCCGGCGGCTGCAGTCACTGGCGGCACAGACTGTCCGCCGCCTGAAGCCCAGCACCGCACTCCCGAAGGCCACTTCTCGGTCGAACGACTTCCGGGGAGCGGATCAGTCCCACCAGAAGTCCCAGTGGTGGGCACTGGTGATCTGCTCGGCGTATGCGGCCAGGGTGTACGGCCTACTGCCCTGCCAGATGTTGTCCGGGCAGAAGGCGAAGTGCTCTGCCGCGACCAGGAGAGCTTCGTACTCGCTTACCGGTGGCGCGGCGACGCTGAGGTGCAGAGTGGAGAAGCCGACCGCGACGACACGAGCACCGAACCGGTGCTCCCAATCTCGGATGACCGCGGAGAATTTCGCGGTGTCGTTGTCGTAGTTGCAGGGGCCGGCCCAGCCCATGGTCGCCAGCGCCTCGGCACCGGATGCTGCGGCGACGAGCCCCAGACGTGTCTGGGGGCGGTCGGCGAGAAACCATTGCGCGAACTCGGCGGCCAGCTGATCGGGGTTCGGTGCCATCTCCCTGCTGGGCGCGAGCCCGGGCCAGGTCTGCCCGAAGGGAGCCGTGACGGCGAGGCGTCTGTCGGCGTCCAGCATGTCGTCCTCGTCGACCGCTACGTAGGTGTCCCACCACCGTGCCAGAAGGCCGGCAGAGTCATGGCTCGCCGGGGAGGACATCTGCTCGGGATAGAGCTCTCCGGATCCCCACGGTCGGAAGACGCCGCCGTTCGGATCCTGCGAGTCGAGCAGCAGCGGCCATAGGCCGGAGCGTGTGTGTTCGGCCTGCATCTGCGTCCACAACGCGATCTCGGCCGGTCCGCCACTGAGCCACAGGGGCTGTACGTTTCCGTCACCTTCATCGGACGTGACCATCCGACCGGGCGGAAGGCGACCCTCAGCGGAATCGGCGAGCAATCCGGTCAGGTGTCCCGCCTTTCATGGCGCACACCCTAACGATCTCGTGCATGGTTGGCAGGTGGGCCTGGCGGAAGCTGGACCACAGCCCCTGTATTGACGTCACTGGGCGTGCGGTGGGACGGGTGGGATGCGTACCTGCCACTGGAGGCTTCAGTGGATGCCTCCTACACCCCGTCCCGGAACATGACCTCAGGCTCGGAGGCTGTGGGGCCGTCGAGGATCGGCCGTGGCAGCTCCCGCAGATGGCGGTCGAAGAAGGCGGTCACGTAGTCGCGAGTGATCGACCACCCGCGCACGCCCGAGAGCGGTACGGCTGGATCCGACAGGCCCAACTGGTCCGCCAGATAGGGAAGGTCGGTGAAGGAGAAGTGCTCGGCACCGGTCACCGTCAGCCACCGTTTCCAGCCGTGCAGGTGGCTCCAGGCTTCAGGCCAGTCGGTGTCGTGGCCGTCGGGACCGTGCGTGGAGTCGGCGCCGAGCATCATGAACGGGCGGCGGCCGAGCCCTGCTCCGGCGGGGTGGACGAAGAAGTCACCGTCAAGATCGACTCCGGCACGTACGCGGGGGTCCGCGGCCATGGTGGCCGCGGCAGCCGCTCCACCGATCGAATGCCCGGCGATCCCGATACGGCGAGGGTCGATCATGCCCGACAGGACCCTGGTGCGCTGATAGCTCGTCAGTTCGTCGATCACATAGGACAGATCCGCAGCCCGGCCACGCACGGCCAACGCCTCCTGCGCGGGCGTGTTGACCTGCTCGCAGGCCGCGCACGTCAGGATCCGGCCTCCCGGGAATTGCGTGCCGACAGATTCGTAGGCGTGATCCACGGACGCGACGACGTAGCCGCGGCCGGCCAGATCGTCGGCCAGCGCGGTGAGCGTGCTGCGCGGCATCGAGAACCCAGGCGAAAGCAGCACCAAGGGAAAGCGCCCCGACGCGGGAGAAGCCGAGACCTGCGCGTGGGTACGGGTTCCGGCTACGGTTGCAGCCGGAACGACCCCGCCAAGTCCTCTGGCCTCCAGAAGGAGTTGTGCCTCGTCGACGGCCATGTACGCCGCTCGTCGACCACCGGTCGAGCGTGCCGGGTAGGACACGGACACCATCAGCTCCCGGTTCGCGGCCATCGATACCCACGGGTCGGCACGATGCCGGTCGACCAGGTGCAGGACGCGGCGGCCTACCGGGTACGGGCCGGCGGGAGGCGGTAAAGCCAACTCGCACCCATCCGCGCCCCGGTCCGATAATGGCCGACTGTGAGTCGAGGAGGTGGAGGCGGCACCCAGGAGCGGAGCGGACAGTCCGAAAGTGAGCAGAGTGGCCAGAGCAGCCCGGCGAGATCTTGTGGTCATGGAACCGAAGCTAGGACTCGTCCGCTTCCCGATCGTCCGTCCACAGCGGTATTCGGCGTGCGACCGAAGGCTGACCCCGGTGGGCCGGATTGCACCCGCAGGTCAGGGTGGACGAACGCACACGGCATCCTCTGGCCTTCGGCCAGGAATGCATTCTCAGCTTCCGGCCCGAACCGGGGTCACACGGCGAGGGCGCCGCCGACGAAGGTACGTTCTGGCGGTGACGCCACGAGTTCGACCATGGTGCCGGCGTGGAGGTCATCGCCGGCGACGCGCGTGATCGCTTCGGTGAGTGCGACGCCGAGGCGCGCGGTGATCTGGGCGGCGCCGGGACGGTCGAAGACGCTGCCCCGAGCACCAACGGCTCCTGACCCCAGCCCCGCTACCGCCAGGCCCCCTACGAACAGGAGTAAGGACCGTGAGTGGCGACGCAGACCGCGAAGACCTCGGACGTGATCCGGCCACGTGGACACTCGACCAGATGCAGAGGTTCGTCCAGAACGCCCGTGGCCGGCAGCTTGAGACAGTACGCGTCGCGGCGCAGGGACGTGCCTACGACTCAGCCCACCCACAAGAAGCCCGCCGCCAGTGGGCGAAGCTTTCGTTGTTCGCCAACCGGCTCATGCTCGCCGACGGCGAGGGACACCTGATGCCGGTCACCCAGCAGGACTTCATGCTCCGGATGTGGGTGATCGACAGGCTGGGTCCCGACGACACGGACCCCGACTGGAGCCCCGACGCGCTGGCGACCGACACGCTTGACGCGCTGACGATCACACCTGCACAGGCGGCCGTCCTCGCCGACGGATGGCGCGATCTGGCCATCGAGCAGATCCACCAGCTTCGTTGGCACAAGAACCTGACGGCCCATCTGGAGATCCTGCTCGGCTACCTGAAACCTGGACGCACCCACGATCAACTGGCGGCTTGGACCCATACCCGTCGACTGCTGCCGTGACCGGCCGGCCATAACCAGGGCATCCCAACAGGCAGGCTCCAAATCGAAGTTCAGGGAAGTGACCAGGCCGAACCGATATGGCACCGGCCCATACGGGGCGGGGCTAGTCCGATGCTCGGCGGCCGTTGATGACAGCGCGAACGGCGCGATCGCCGCGAGGGTCGGCCAGCAGGCGGGCGATGTCCCACCATCGCAGCAACAGCGCCGGATAGTGCGGCGGGATCGCGTTCATGAGGTCCTGATTGAATCGTGCGCGGATGCTCTCGTGGCGCAGGGCGGTGTGGATGTCGTCCAGGGACGGCGGGCGGTGGCGGATGGTGGGCGGCAGCCTGGCCTCGTACTCCGGTGCCAGCTTGCGGCCGGGACTGACCATGACGTTCCCGCCCAGCGCGGCGGCAACGTCGTTCTCCAGTTCCTCCTGGACCTGCACGGCACGTTCCCACCAGTAGTCACGAAAGGCGGTGACGGCCTCGGAGTCGGCCAAGTCCAAGGCATCGCGCCGCTGGTCGAACTCCGCACGTTCATCACCGGGCAAGGCCTCCCGGATCGCGCCGAGAGTCTTCGCAGGATGGCGCGGCGAGGCCTGGCCAAGGTGGTGCGCCCACTGGTTCTTGTCCTCCGTGTTCGGAGGGTCTCCCCACACCAGGGCGCCGCCCATCATGCCGGGCTTCTCCGGGCCGGCCGCCGCCAAGGGGGCTTCCAGGCTGACCGCCATGAGTTCCAGGTAGGCGGGCAGCGACTCGTACTCCCGCTCGCGCTCCCCGAACCTGGTCCACTTGCGCACCTCCCCGCTCTCACCGTCCAGGTAGAGGCCGTGGACGGTGTCGGCGGGGCTGAAGGAGCAGAACGGTATCCAAGATGGTTTCCACAGCACCATGGAATCCTCGTCCTGACCGTTCTCCTCCTGGATGCGCATCTGCATTTGGTGTACCTCCATCACGGCGTCGAGCGGCATCAGGGCCCAGGCGCCCAGCATGAGCCCGGATCCGTCTACGCCGT
This sequence comes from Streptomyces sp. NPDC057694, assembly GCF_042799415.1. NCBI lineage: Bacteria > Bacillati > Actinomycetota > Actinomycetes > Kitasatosporales > Streptomycetaceae > Streptomyces > Streptomyces sp. NPDC057694. Next base: position 297,939 of record NZ_JBHVIX010000002.1, on the reverse strand, counting down.
CCTCGCCGGCGGACAGCCTCCACATGGCGCTCAACTCCTCCGGAACGCTCACGCCGAGGGCTTCTTCCAGAGCTGTGATCTGGTCGTCGGAGGCGCCGGGCTTGAGGGCCGCGTACGAGGGCGGGGCGTACTCGGCCAGCCACTCCATGATCCGGCTCCATGCCCGGGTGACTCGCTCGCCTGCTGGTGCGTCAGTGGTCATGGTCACCACGCTCGCATTGCGCCGCGGCCCTTCTCACAGCGGGGCCCGAGAGCCATATAAGGGGCCGTGAGATGTGGCGGTGTTGAGCAGTGAGAAGCCACGTCCGCCCCGCCGTAGGCTTCCGCTGGTCCATCCGGTCTCCGTCGCCAAAGCCCTTCGTTGCGCGTCCTCCGGCGGCGCTAGCAGCTGGGCAGGTACTCCCGACACCTGCGCTGCTGGGTCCCTCATCATGGATGGGTGACCTCATGGATGCGTTGTTACTGGGACGAGGAAGACGTCTGGTTCTACTTCGAGCTCGACTCGGAAAGCTGGGTGATTCGGCAGCTCGAGCTCCAAGGACCGGAGCTGACTCCTATCGCGGCCGCCGCCCTCCTCGAATGGGAGCAGGCTCGCGAGGCCGGTCGTCTGGCCGAGTACGGCAGCATGTTCGGAGGCACGGCGGAACTGCCGGTCTCGGAGTGGGAAGGACACGATCCGCAACCGCTGACCTGCGAGGAGTTCGAAGAGGTATGGAACGCTGCCCGCCGACGGATCACAGATCGGGCGGCGCGGAACGGGTCGTACGGGCCGTGAGGGAATGCCACCCGCCGTGCGACAGGGATTCTTTGGTCACCGCGTGAGACAGCCTGGGGCCCTGCTGGTCGGCGCCGTGTCCTGTGACGCGAGTCGCGAGATCCGGGGACCGACGGCGGCATGCGGCCTCACAGGTCACCTTGTGGGCAATTGCCGTAGGACTCGGACACCGGACACAGGCGGTGGCCGTCGGTCTACCAGGGGCTCCAGATGCTCGTTGAATGCGATGGTGTCGGAAGAGGCGCACCTTATGTGGTGAAGGCTGTTACTCAGAGGGCGAGTTGGGTTTACCTGTGGGTGTGGTGCTCGGCGTGCTGGGGCTTTACGATCGCTCCTCGATCACTGGAGAGAGATCGGTACGGGGGCGGGGGATACGGATGGACTTCTTGATCGGGCTTTTGTTGATCGTGTTCGGTGCTCCGCTGGTCGGGCTGGCGGGCCACTGGCTGGAGGGCTCGGGCAACGAGACTGCCGGCAAGGTGGTGTCGATCGGCGGGTATCTGGTGGTGCTCGGCATCGCGGCATGGCTGATCATCGGAAGCTTCTGACACAACCCTCGTGGCCCCTTCCGAGTCGGGCCGACTGTGGTGCCGCGGGGGCAAGGTGAGCGGGATTTGACGCCGTTGATGGATCCAGTGATCGCGGGTGCGGTGGTCGCCCTCGAGAGCCGTGTACTCCTGGTCCGCGGAGCTGTCTCGGAGTGCGCTCTCCTGTGGCAGCTCTCGGCAGGCAAGACCGACCCGGCCGAGTGCGCACTAGTCGATTGCACCAGCACGCCGTCGGGACACGTTGTATAGGGATCCGAACTGTGAGCCTGACGACCATGCCGCCGAAAATCACGGACCAGTCACCCGAATAGTGAACTTCCCTTAGCTGTGGGACATATGACTGGCCGCCATACCTAGACCTCAAAGGAATGTGCCCGTTCGGTATAGCCTGCCCGCGCCCCACGTCAGACCGATACCGAGGAGACACCCCCCCCCATGCCCCGCCCCGCCGACACCCCCCGCACGCCCACGGCCGGCACCCTCCATCACGTCGAGATCTGGGTCCCCGACCTCACACGGGCCATCGCCCAGTGGGGCCGGCTCCTGGAAAGCCTCGGCTACACGCTCCACCAGAACTGGGACAACGGCTGCAGCTGGGGCCTGGAACACACCTACCTCGTCTTCGAACAGTCACCCGCCCTCACCCGCCACCGCCACGACCGGTGCGCGCCCGGACTCAACCACCTCGCCTTCCACGTCCCCACCGCCGACGAAGTCGACACCCTGACCCAGAAGGCACTCGACCACGGCTGGAGCCTGCTCTTCCCCGACCTCCACCCCCACGCCGGCGGAACCCACCAACACGCCGCCTACCTGGAGAACACCGACGGCTTCGAGATCGAACTTGTCGCCCACCAGTGAGCATCTGCCCGGAAGCAGTGGAGTATGCCGAGGGCGCCGCGGCGCTGTCCGTGCAAGAACGACAGGACTGTCGGGATCGCGAAGTCGGGCGACGCAGTCACCGGGCGATTTCCCAGATGTGACCGCCGGGATCACGGAAGCTGGCGGTCCGTATGCCCCAAGGGCGGTCCATGGGGCCGTTGAGCAAGGTGACCCCGCGGGCGGCCAGTTCCTTGCACATCGCGTCCACATCGTCCACCGGCAGGGTGAGTTGGAGACGCGAGCCGGCCTCAGCCTGGGCAATGCGAGCGGGAGCGATGAGATCGCGTGCAGCGGTGGCCTTCAGCAGGTTGATCATGGTGTTGCCGAATTCGAAGACAGCTGAGTTGCCATCCTCTAAGGCCACCGGAAGTCCGAAGACCTCCCGGTAGAACCGCTTCGTGGCGTCCAGATCCTCGACGAAGAGGGTGATCGCGCTGATGCCTGTGGGCCATGAGGTAGTGCTCGCCGTGTCTGTCACAGCTACAAAGGATCTGCGAGCGGGAGAGCCACGTATAGAGGTCGGATCGAGCGATCTTCTCGCGACAAGAAATGGGTCTGCTTCACGGGCAGGTGACATCTGAACTAGTGCCACATCAGACAATGTTCACAGGTCGTCGCGACAGGCGCCATCACAGTCCTGACCGCCACACCGTTCCGGCGTCGGCCACCGTGTTCCCGAGGGAGTCAGGAGAAGGCGACTGTGCTGATCGCAGCTCTCCACGTGTGGCTCTGATCAGCGGGGGCTTTTCCGTCCTCCTTCACCAGTCCCGGCTCGCAGTCAGCTCCTCCGCATCCGCGTCAGTGAACCCGTACGCCGATGCGACGAAGCAGAACTCATCACAGATCCACTCCCGCGCGACCGTCTCGATCTCGCTCCCGGCTGCCACGAACTCCCTCGCCAGCAGGTTGAACTCCTCCGTCGCGGCCTCGGTGAGTACGTACAAGGCCTCCAGGTTCGCCGGCTTCCCATCCTCAATGCGCTCGCACAACTGCAGCAGGATCGCCTTACCCTGATCGACCACGTGATCAGGGAAGTACGGGTCGACATACATCTGCTGCAGAAACTCGTGTCCCGCTACCTGCTGGTTTGTGATCGGCATGATGCTTCCCTACTCCACGAAAAGCTGACGCGCCGATCATGCATCGCACCACTGACAAACGATGCCCTCATCGATGCCAGCCCCAGCCCAGCCCGTACGGCCGCTCACTGGTGCACGCCACCCGGGGGCCGTCACCACCAACGCTCCGCAACAGCGGAGTTCGTGACCGTCCTCGACCGAGGAACCATCCGACGCTGTGGTCACGTCTTTCCCACTGATACGTGAAACGTGCTGATGTACATGAAACCGGGCGTCCTGTACCCGCCCGTGAAGGGGGAGGCATGTCTCACACACAGTCGCTCGACGATCTGGCCCGGGGCCTTGCGCAACGGCTCGGAAACGACCGTGTGTTCCGGCAGGGCGACGGGCCCTACGCCGATGCGACGACATTGTGGAACGGTGCGGTGACCGTGCGCCCCGCCCTGGTCGTACGACCGCGCAGCGATGCGGAGGTGGCCACTGCCGTGACCGCTGCACAGCAGAGCGGAGTGGGCCTGTCCGTACGCGGCGGAGGACACGACTGGGCGGGCAGGTCCCTGTGCGACGGCGGCCTGGTGATCGACCTCGAAGCGATGCGTGAAGTGAGCATCGTCGACGGCACCGCGGTGGCGGGAGGCGGAAGCCGAGCCGGCGACCTCGTCGCGGCCGCCGCACCGCACCGGATGAACGTCGCCACGGGAACCGCCGGTGTCGTCGGCATGGCCGGCCTCACCCTCGGCGGAGGCTACGGCCCATTGCTGGGCACCGCCGGTCTGGCCGCCGACAACCTGCTCGGTGCCCGGGTCGTACTCGCTGACGGCCAGGTCGTCTCCACCGACGACGACCCCGAACTGCTGTGGGCGCTGCGCGGTGGAGGCGGAAACTTCGGCGTCGTGACGTCCATGCGCATCCGCCTCCACCCGGACCGAGGCCTCACCGGCGGAATGGTCCTCTTCCCCTGGGCGGAAGCGGCGACGGTTCTCGCGGGCTGCACCGAACTGTTCGCCGGTGCGCCCGACGGCCTGGGACTCCTCTTCGAGATGACCGTGGTACCCGAGGTCGGGCCGTGCCTGCTGGCCGTACCGGTCTGGTCCGGTGAGCCGCATCGCGCCGACGCCGCCCTTGAGGAGGCGCTGCGGCTCGGCACACCGGTGATGAGCACCGTGGCCCCCACCACGCTCAAGGACCTGCTCGCCCAGTTCGACCAGAGCGTGCCCCACGGCATGCACTGGGACCTGCGCACCCGCACCATCCCCGCACTCACACCCGACATCATCGACGTACTGACCGACGCCGCCGAGGCACGCCCCGGTCCGGGAGCCGGTATCGGACTGCGCCGGTTCCATGGCGCGGCCACCCGCGTGGGAGCCGACGACACCGCCTTCGGCCTGCGCACCGCACACATGGTCGTCGAGATCTCCGCCGGCCGCGGACCGCACGACCCGGCCGGTGCCTACCGGGACTGGGCCGATGCCCTCAGCACCGCACTGACGCCTTACGCCCTGCCCGGCGGTTACCCCAACTTTCTTGCACCTGGCCAGGACGAACAGATCGCTCACGCCTACGGCACACACGCGCCCCGCCTGGTCGCCGCGAAGCAGACCTACGATCCCCAGGGCGTTTTCACCGCCACGCCGATCCCCAACCACAAATTGCTGCAGACGTATCCCGCTTAAGAGATGTCCGCTGTGCAGTGCCGAGCGGACATCTGTTTCGATGGGCCGATGAACGGGCCGTGCCGTTCGCTCCTGCACGACGGGGCTGCACTGCTGTCGGCCGGGGAGCCGCCGCAGCCTGTCCGTGGAGGCGGCGAACCTCTGGGGACAGGTGGCCGGCCAACCCCCGTCCTGCCCCGACCCGCAACCGCAGCGGATGCTGTCTGCCGATCAAACACGGGGACGTGGGGGCGGCACAGAATGCGGCGTCGCCGACCAGGGCGACACGCCCGGCGGACCCGGTGTCCATCCGGAATTGGACCATGGCGTCGAAGTAGAGGGCGCCCGCATGGCCCAGCTTCTCCAGCCGTATCGGGGCCTGCCGGCCCAGGTGCACGGCGCGCGCTTTGAGGACCCCTGTCTGGGCGGCTCGTCGGCGGCATCCACGACGGTGCAGTCGCCGATGCCGGTGTTCCGCTGGCGAATGCGGTCGAGGGTGCTCATGTGCTCGAGAACAGTAAGGGCCGGGCCGCGGCAGCCGACTGCCTGGCCGCCGCTCCGCAGCGCGGGGGAGCGCTCGACGACCCCGGGGGTGTACCCGTGCCGCTTGCGTCAGTACGCCACCGTGGAGCCCGCCACCCCGTCCCCGGAGGCCAGTACCTTGGGACGCTCGAGCCGCACCCCGGTGAACAGATCGTCCTCCGGGAGGCAGACCGGGACCCGGGAGTCGGCCAGGTGGTAGTCCTCGGTGGGCCACACCTCCCGCTCTACCGCGCGGTCGTGGAGCATGAAGCCGGCGTTCGGGTCGATCTGGGTGGCGTGGGCCAGCAGCGCCCGGTCGCGGGTGGGGAAATACTCCGCACACGGCACTCGGGTGGTGAACTCCGCGGGCGGGTCGGTGGCTTCGTCGCCGAACTCGGCGATCACCTCCTCCATGCCGGAGGGGATTCCACGCCTGGTCATGCCGTCGTGCAGGGCCCTGAACCAGGCTCTGGACAGCGCCCCGTGGTAGTAGAGCTTGGACGGCTGCCAGGCCGGGCCCGCCTCCGGGAAGCGGTCACCGTTCCCGGCCGCCTGGTAGGCCGTGGCGGCCACCTGGTGGGTGCGGATGTGGTCGGGATGCGGGTAGCCCCCGGTCTGGTCGTAGGTGAGCACCACATGGGGGCGGAACTCGCGGATCAGCGCGACCAGCGCCGCCGTCGACTCCTCCAGCGGAACCGCGGCGAAGCAGTCTTCGGGCAGCGGTTCCCCGTCGAGGGGCAGGCCGGAGTCGGTGAAACCCAGGAACTGCTGGCGTACGCCGAGGATTTCGCGGGCGGCGGCCATCTCCTCGCGGCGGATCCGGGCCAGCTCGGCCCGGACTTCAGGGCGGTCCATGGCGGGGTTGAGCACGGTGCCGCGCTCGCCGCCGGTGCAGGTGACCACCAGGACCTCGGCGCCCTCGGCGGCGTATTTGGCGAGCGTCGCCGCACCCTTGCTGGACTCGTCGTCGGGGTGGGCGTGGACGCTCATCAGGCGAAGCGGTTGTTCTCGGGTGACGCGCAGGTTCATGCGGCGTTCCTTTCGGTCCACTCCGCCAGGCGGTGGAGGAAGGTGTCGGTGGCGGCGGTCGGGCCGGCCAGCAGACCCAGGTGGAAGACGTGCGGCAGGTCCTCGTAGAGGTCGAGTTCGGCAACCGTCCCTGCCGCCCGGGCGGCAGCGGCGAGGCGGCGGGCGTCATCGGCGAGGGCCTCGGCGCCGCCCGCAGCGATCAGCAGGGCCGGCAGCTTGGACAGATCGCCGTGCAGGGGGGGATTGGGGCGCGGCATCGGGCCGTGCCCCGGCCAGATATTGGGTGCAGACCTGCTCCAGGCTCTCCCTGGTGACGGTGTCCCGCCCCCGGTTGTCCGTCAGGGAGGGGGAGGACAGGGTCAGATCGGCGAGTGGAGAGACCAGCACGGCCGTGCCGGGCAGCGGTTCCCCGGCCGCCTTGAGGGCGAGGAGGGCGGAGAGGACCAGGGTGGCGCCGGCCGACTCACCGAAGTGGACGATGCGCCCGGCGGGCACCCCTTGGTCGACCAGTGCCCGGTGGGCGGCGACGACGTCGTGCAGGGCCGCCGGGTAGGGGTGCCGCGGGGCGAGCCGGTAGTCGACGCCGAGGACGGGGCGGTTGGTGGCGCGGGAGAGGTGGCGGGCCAGGGCCCGCTCCGCTTCCGGGTGCCGGCCGGAGAACCCGCCGCCGTGGACGTAGAGGATCGCACAGGCCTCGACGGGCGTCCGGCCGGAGGCGTCGGCCCAGCTGCCTAACGCGGTGCCGGGGGCGGAGAACGCGGGCGGGAGGTCCGCGTCAGCGGGTGTTTCGGGGATGCCGTCGGCAAGGCAGGCGAGCCGCTCGCGGACGGAGGCGGACTGGTCCGGGGTGATGCGCAGGATCACACGCTTCCCTTCTGCTGTTGCACTTGGGCAGGAATAAACTTAGGTCGGACCCATTCTGAGGTCAACCATATTTATTGGCTGGACCTAAGTTAAGGTGGGTGGCATGGCAACCGGACTGCGCGAACTGAAGAAGCACCAGACCCGCCAGGCCATCTCCGACACCGCGACGCGGCTGTTCCTGGAGCGCGGTTTCGAGGCGGTGACCATCGCCGAGATCGCCGCCGCGGCGCAGGTGTCAAAGATGACCGTCACCAACTACTTCCCGCGCAAGGAGGATCTGGCCCTCGACTTCCATGAGGCCTTCCGCGGCAGTCTGGCCGCCGCACTGGACTCGCGCAGGGAGGGCGAGTCCGCGCTCGCTGGGCTGCGCCGCGAGTATCTGGCGGCCGTCGGCCGACAGGACGCCCTCGCCGGCTTCTCCGGACCGGAGTTCGCCCGGATGATCACAGGCAGCCCCACTCTCGCCGCCCGACTGCGCGAACTCCACCAGCAGCGCGAGGACGCCCTCGCCGAGACCCTCGCTACCGAAACCGGAGTACGCGCCGACTCCCTCACTCCCCGGGCCGCCGCGGCCCTGCTCGCCGCGGCCCACCGGACTCTGTTCCACCACGCCCTGGACCTCACCATCGCGGGCCGCACGAACCGTCAGCTTGCAGACGCCCTACCCGAGGCGGCCGAGCAGATCTTCGCGCTGCTGGAACCATCCCTCGCCGATTACGCCGTGCGCGAGGCCGCATGATCCGGTCCGCGTCCTCCATGGCGGGTCGTTCCGTGACCCCGCCGTCCGCGCCGGCATCTGGAGAACACGGGCCCGACTCGCGCACTCCTGCCCATTCGCCGTAGCTGAGGGCTTGGCGGGACTCCCAACTCTCTACAAAAAACAACCATGACCAAAACTGCAATCAGTAGTGTTTCGAACGGTGTGGCGTTATTCTCTGGGCATGGTGACCCCTGGAAGCGCGCCCGGCAGGCGCGAACGCAAGAAGGCAGCAACCCGCAAAGCCCTGGCCGACGCCGCCCTGGAGCTCTTCTTGGAGCGCGGTTACGAGAAGGTGACGATCGCTCAGATCGCCGAGGCCGCGGACACGGCGACCACGACGCTGTTCGCGCACTACCCTGCAGGCAAAGAAGCGCTGATCCTCGACGACAGCGGAGAGCGGGAAACGTCCTTGATCGAGGCGGTCCGCAACCGGTCCGACGGCACCTCGGCCCTGGACGCCCTGCACACCTTCTTCGCCGGCCGGGCCCCCTTCGCCGACGACCGCGACCTGCCCGAGCGCTACCGGCGCGCGTCGAAGCTCGTCATGGACACCCCGGCGCTGTGGGCCTACGCACGCCAGGTCTGGGTGGCCTGCCAGGATCCGCTCGCCCGTCTGCTCGCCGAAGCAGCCGGACAGAGCGAGCCCGACGACTCCTTGCACCTCCTCGCGAGCTACGTCCTGGAGACTCCCGGACACGCCGCGGGCCGCCCCGACCGCAGGGCAGCCCTGGACGAGGCATTCCGCCGCCTCCGCCTGGCCTGGCCCGAGCTCTGAGCCCAGACCGCCGCCCACGGGTCCCACCCTCGAGCCCACGCAAGGAGCCTCTCCCGTGACATGGAACATCCACCAGCCCCCGCGCGCCGACGGCACCACCGTGCTGGTGACCGGCGGCAACGCCGGCATCGGCTACTTCGTCGCCGAGCAGCTCGCCGCCGCGGGAGCGACGGTCGTCATCGGCAGCCGCAGCCATGCGAAAGCCTCCGCTGCCGTGGACGCCATCACCGCCCGCATACCTGGCGCACAGGTGCAGCACATCCCCCTGGACCTGAGCGACCTCGACTCCCTCAAGGCATCGGTCGACCATCTGGCCACCGACTCCCTCGACGCCGTCGTCCTCAACGCGGGCATCGCACTCGACGACCCGCCCCGCCAAGAGAACCGGCGCGGCCACGAACTGATGCTCGCCACCAACCACCTCGGCCACTTCGCCCTGGTGAACCACCTGGCACCCTGGCTCAACGGAGCCCCGGCCGCCCGGATCGTCACCATGGGCAGCTTCGCCGCCCGTTCCGAACGCCTCGACCTGGACGACCTGCAATCCGTACGCGACTACGACCCCAAGCGCACCTACGGACGCTCCAAACTCGCCCAGATGACCTTCGCCTTCGAACTCGACCGTCGGCTACGCGCCTCGGGCAGCACGTCCATGAGCGTGATCGCCCACCCCGGTGGCGCCCTCGACGCCCTCACCCCACCCCGTGCCGGAATTCACCAGCGCTCCAGTGGGCAGCACTTGCTCACGCTGCCCGCCAAAGCGCTCGTGCAGGGAAAGGACGCAGGTGCATGGCCCGCCGTCCGGGCCGTTCTCGACCCGGACGTCCAAGGCGGCCAGCTCTGGGGACCCAGGACTTTCGGCCTGCGCGGCAAGCCCCACCTCGAGAAGCCGCACGACCACATGACCGACCGAACCACCGGCGCCGCGCTCTGGACAGCGACGTCCACCCTGACCGACGTAGACCCCTTCGCCGGCTAGACAGTTCGTTCAAGCCCCAGGATTTCGTGAACCCGCAGGCTTCCGTCTGGGACTGCCTCGCCCCCGACGTGCAGGATCTGTGCGGCCGCCCGTACCTGGATCGCCGCCCCGCGCTGCTCGACGTACTTGCCGACGTCCCGCCTCCGATCCAGGACGTGCCCGGTGCCCGCCATAGACGATCCTGCCGTGGCAGAGGTGTGCGGCTTTGTTCACGGGTAGCGTCAGCGGTTGTTCACGGGTTTGGGAGGCGCACCGATCCACGGGCGGGTGATGTTCATGAGTCTTGACTGCGCTGCGGTTCTTGCAAGTGTGGGACCCGCCTTGTGGCCAAGGGACCGGCATCCAGATGAGCTGCGATGCGTTCGACGGTCCGGGCGTTGTCCTCAAACAGATGCGCCTGCATGCCTGCCGCCTGGGCTGCTTGGACGTTGACTGCGACGTCGTCGATGAACAGGCAGTTCTCCGGCCGCACGTCCAAGCTGGCGAATGCTGCCTCGAAGGCACGCAGGTCGGGCTTCTCGATGCCGATCTCGTGCGAGTAGACGATCTGCTCCACCAGCTCGTCGAATTGATACAGCGACGTCTCTCGCTCCCGGGCGCCGACGAAGCTGTTGCTCAGGATGCCCAGCCTGCAGCTTCCGCGCAGTCCTCGCACATAGTCGATCAACTCTACGTTGGGCGTGCCCAGGTATTCCGCCCAGAGGTCAGCCATGAAGGCTTCAACCTGGGCTGTACCAAGACCCAAACGGGCCGCCACCTGCTCGTGTACCTCGCGTTCGCTGATACGCCCGACACTCCCGGCTCGCCACACGTCACGCATCCGCTCATGGACAGTGCCCAGTGGCAGCTCCAACCGCTCCTCCCACCGCGGCACCCATCCTGTTTCCGGCGTGAACTCCAGCACGCCGCCGATGTCGAGAATGACGCAGGTCGCGGTCACACGAACTCCCCCTCTTCGGCCTGGCCTGGCCTGACCAGCGAGCTCAGATCGCCCGCTGGTGCGATCGGCAGAGACACTGTCGTCTCTCCCTCTGTGGCGAGGTCAAGTGATCTCCGAAGCTTGTGACAACCCTGTCGTGTTGGTCATCTCCGGTATGTCCCAGGTCTTGTCGGCCACGGCGATCCGGACGAAGCGTGTCCGTCAGCTCTTCCAGGTGCCAGGTGGCCAGCGCCGTCTTGCTTAGGTTACGGGTTGCTTCCGGAGTATCGGGGAGCGGCAGCCCTTCCCGGACTCCCTGGTGTATGCCGGGACTATTGCCGAACTGCGCCTGAGGTGGTCGCGTTCCCGTCTACTCTTGGCACTCCGAACTGAGGCTGTAGGACCTGGAGGTCTGTATGGCTGAGCCTCTCAAGGCGCATTTCGTAGCCGACCCGATCGAGCTTCCTGACGGCCGGAAGATCCGCGTCAGCGCCTACCCCGACGGCAGCATTCGGTTCCGGGTCGACGGACTGCCGTACGTCCTGACCGAGGCGTATCTCAGTGGTAACCCCGAGAGCGACAAGGCGATCTTGAAGATCTCGCCCGTAAGCAGGGGAGCAGTGCCGCGCAAAACTACACGGAGTGACTGGAAGGCAAGAACGGCAAGTAGACGCATGAAAACGCCCCGACCTCCACGATGGCTCGAGTTGCCGTGATGCATGCCAGTCGTACGAGCATGAGCAGCGGGGGGGGGGAGTCCTGATGGGGCCGTCTTTAATGCTGTAGGTGGCCACGGTGTGCGCGACGTCCGTGATTCGGTTCTGTAGAAGGTGCGCAGTGGCACCATCCAGAAGGCTGGGTGCTCGCCCAGCGGGACACCGTTGACCAAGGCGGGGCGCCCTCGAGGCAGTGCAGTCCGTTTTTGCCCCGGCACAGGCCGATTTCGGCGAGCCGGTCGAACGCATGCCAGTCGCAACGCACGCGCTGAGACCGCATACGGGGAGCTTTTGAGTACGCCTCGCTGGCAGCACCTCTTTGGGCCTCACTGCACCAACGAGTGATGGCTCCGTCGACCACCAAGTTGATCTGGCCCCACCTGTATTGCAGACGCCGTAGCCTGCACGGGCAGGCACGCATTGGAGTCGGCTGACAGCCCCGGGCGGTCGGCTGCGGCGGGAAGGGACGACATGCGCAGCGGTCGCCTCGCGCTACGTCTGTCGGAATGGGCGTGCGCGGCCCTTGTGGCACTGGGCATGGTCTACGCGGCACTCCTGTTACTGGTCGCCGATCCCGACGCGCTGTTGGTCACATACAAGCGTGGCGGACTATCCCCGTTGATCATCTTCTTCGCGGGGGTCTGCGCCTGCTGGCTCTGCCTGCGCTTGATCAGTTCGCGGCAACGCCCGCCGGTCGTGCTGGTCATCGGCGTTGTGTGTGCCGTCGGCCTCCTGGCCGTGCTCTGGCGGGGAACCCAGGGCACGGTGGAAGAGCAGCACGTCACGCCTTCCTCGCCCAGTGGGCGCTTCCATCCGTCGCAGCACCCTGACGACGCGCCGGGCGCGGTGCAGCCCCCGGCACCGCCCAGTGCCGGGACGTAAGTTGGCCGCAATCGGTGTGAGGAACGCAGCGGGCCAAGCTCGGATCCGCTTTTTGAGTGAGGACGAGTCGTGACAGTGAACTTCTTCCAACCCGTCGCGGCAGCGGGGAAGTTGGGCCTCCAGCGACGTGAAGTACCTGGTAGATGGGTTCTCGACCAAGGCATCCGTCTCCATCAGAGGCTTGGTGTGCTCGCCCGTCCGCCCCGCTGAACCTGTCCAGCTCCGCTTCCTTGTGGGCAGCCTGGGCACCTTCTCCGATGAGTTCCGGTCACGGTGGTGGTCCACCTTCAGAAACGACTACAAGGAGAGATCCGAGTGGACCTGTACAGCGTCATGTGCGTGAGTGACCGCGGCAAGGCAGTGGAGTGGTTTGAGGTATTTTTCGGGCGCCCAGCGGACGACATCATCGGCAAGGAGTTCCTGTGGCGGGTCGGTGAGAACGCGTGGGTCGTCGTCGACGATCGGGACGTGCGCGCTGAGCGAGTAGGCGGAGCCATGATCACGCTCGGCGTGAACGACCTCGACGAGATCCTGGCCCGACTCGCCGTACATGGGATCGACCACGAAGCGGTCGAGACCTACAGCAACGGTGTACGCCACGTCGTCGTGCTGGACCCCCCGACGGGAACAGCCTCTCGCTCGCCGAGGCACCCACCCAGTGAGCCTCCTTGAACCTGCGCTGCGCACGGGCCTCCACTGCATCCGATCTGCTCAAACTGAGGGTGGAAAACTGTCTCCTCAGTCCAGGTCGGACATGTCGAGTACGAAGCGGTAGCGGACGTCGTTTCGCCGGAGGCGGTCCAGTGCTGTGTCCACCTGTGACGACGGGAGTACTTCGATGTCGGCGGCGATGCTGTTGTCAGCGCAGAACTGGAGCATCTCGGCTGTCGCCGGTCGGCCCCCGCTGCCCGCGGAACTGAGCTTCTTGCGGCCGGGGAGCAGGTCCATGGCCTCGACGGTGATGGGGCCCAGGTAACCGAGGAGGCTGAGGGCCCCGTCCATCGCCACCAGTTTCAGATACGGGGCGAGATCGTGAGGGCTGGAGATGGTGTCGATGACGACGTCGAAGGTGTCGCGTGCCGTGGCCATCTGCTGGGTGTCGGTGGAGGCGATGAGGTCGTGTGCGCCGAGCTTACGGGCGTCCTCGCGCTTGTCCTGGGTGCGGCTGATGACCGTCGTGGTGGCGCCGAGTGCCACGGCCATCTTGACCGCGAGGTGGCCCAGGCCGCCGAGGCCGGCCACGGCTACGCGGCTGCCGGGGCCCACACCGAGGGAGCGCAGGGGTTCCCAGACGGTGACGCCGGCACACATCAGGGGGGCGGCCGCGGCCGGGTCGAGGCCGGAGGGGAGCGGGTAGGCGAAGGCGTCGCGCACGACGTACTCGCGGGAGTAGCCGCCCAGGGTGGTCGATCCGTCCTGCCGGTCGGTGCCGCCGTAGGTCAGAGTCGGGAAGGAGTGGCAGAAATTCTCCTGTCCGGCTTCGCACATGGCGCACACGCCGCAGGAGTCGACGATGTTGCCCACCGCGACGCGGTCGCCGACCGAGAAGGTGGTTACCTCCCGTCCGATCGCGGTCACCACGCCGGTGAATTCGTGCCCGGGCACCAGGAGCGCTTTCGTGTCCTGGTCGTACGCGTGCAGGGCGTGCAGGTCGGTGTGGCACACGCCGCAGTAGTCGACCTGCACCGCGATGTCGTCCGGGCGAAGGTCGCGGCGCTCCAGCGGCGTGCGCCGCAGCGACGTCGGGCCGGCTACCTGCCATCCGGTGGTCGTTCGCATGCTTACTCCTTAAACAGACTGTTCGGTCTGCCGAAGCGTAGACGCGGTCGCGCGTCAAGGCAAACCAACTGTTCTGTTTGGTAGACTGCGGGCATGCCGGAACAGCCCCAGACCTCGCGAGGCGCCGCGACCTACCAGCGCATCCTGGACGCCGCCACCGAAGAGTTCGCCCAGCACGGCATCGCCGGGGCGCGTATCGAACGCATCGTTAAGGCGGCACGCACCAACAAGGCACAGCTCTACGCCTACTTCGGCGACAAGGAACGACTCTTCGACGCGATCTTCCTCGGCTCGCTGGAGCGCATCACCAACGTTGTGCCCATCGACGCCGACGATCTCGCGGAGTGGGCCGTTCGTCTCTACGACGAATATCTGCGCCGCCCCGACCTGATCCGGCTGGCGACGTGGACGCGACTGGAGCGCCGGCCTGCCGGGCACCTCGTCGAGACCCACCAGCACTACGACGACCGCAAGCTCACGGCCATCGCCGAGGCTCAGGCCGCCGGGCGGGTCCGCGCAGGTGACCCGTTCGACATCATGGCCATGGTCATCGCGATGTCCATGGCCTGGTCACCGGTCAGCAACGTATATGCGGCCAGCAGCCAAGAACCTGATGGCGTACATGACCAGCGCCGGGCTTTGCTGCGCGACTGCGTACGAAGCGCCATCGCGGGCGGCGCAGGCGACGTATCTCCCTAATGACTGCCACCAGCATCCCTGGTGACGATCAGGCGCGTCGCCTGGGCTCCGGCCAGGACCGGAGCCCAGGTCTCACGCTGGAACTGCGGCTGCCTGCCCCTGCGGGGCGCGCAGGGGCGGTACCGGCGCCCAGATAGACGTTGCCGACGCTGCCACGCGCCACCAAAAATCGGCCGCAAAGGGCCGAACCCACAGACGCGGCAGCAGAGCGGGAGACAATCCCTGGCTCGAGCCCGGCCTCGGGTCGGACATGATTCCGGCCCCCTCAACATGGTGCGTTGAGGGGGCCGGGTTGGTAGCGGGGACAGGATTTGAACCTGCGACCTCTGGGTTATGAGCCCAGCGAGCTACCGAGCTGCTCCACCCCGCGTCGGTAATCCTTACTTTACCGCACTCCGCAACGCCCGTTGCGCACGCCAGTGCCGTTCGGCGGCAGCCGCCGGAGCCGAGCCGTTCTGTGCGATGGCCTGGCGGCAGCCTGGCGCGGGTCGGTCGGCCCTGAGGGACCCGGCTCGCAGGGGTTTGAGGCCCGGCGTCAGCTGTGTCTGCGTCCGTCGGCTCCGCCGTGCGGTTGCCACCGCCACAGTGTCGTCAGCGGGAGAGAGCGTTGCCGCAGACGACGACCTGGTGATCGGTCGAGTATCGGTAGGTACTCGTTTCAGGCGAGTGCCCAGGTCTCGCCTTCGGGGCGCGCTCGGCGCACAGGCCGGCGACGGCTGAGGAGTCAGCGTCCTGCCCGAGTTGGAGATGGAGCCGGATGGCGGCTCAGGTAGTCAGGCCGTGGCGAAGCGGGTGAGCACTGCTTCGGTCCGCACCGCTGGCAGGGCCTGCCGGAACGCCCGGTAGTAAGCCAGTTCTTCCTTGCTGCGCAGGTCTTCGCGGGAGGCCTTTTGTGCGGCAGCGAGTTCGGTGTCGCTGATGCGCGTTTCGAAGTGAGGGGTGAGCAGATCCTGCGCTCCGCTGCCGGTGCCGAACTGCACCTTACGCCGCCACAGCAGCCGTTCGGGCAGCCAGCCGGTGAAGGCGCGTCGCAGGTGGCCCTTCTCCATGCCGTCCGGCTCCAGTGCCTTGACCTGTGGAGGCAGTGTCATCGCGTGGGCGATGACCTCCGCGTCGAGGAACGGCACGCGGGCCTCCAGGCCGTGCGCCATCGTGACACGGTCGCACCGCTGAAGGTTCAGACCGTGCAACTGCTCCAGAGTGCGCTGCAGTTCGCGGTTGAGGTCGTCAGGGTCGGTGTGGTCGCGGTGGTAGTAGCCGTAGCCCGCGAACAATTCGTCGGCGCCCTCGCCGGTGAGTACCGCCTTGACATGCTGGGAGGCCAGTTCCGCGAGGAACCAGTTCGGCACCGCGCTGCGGATCAGGCTGGCGTCGAAGGATTCCACGGAGGCCACCACTTCCTCCAGGACCGCGATGGCTTGGTCCGCGTCGAAGACGGTCTCGTGATGCTCGGTGCCGAGAAAGGCTGCCGCGTCGCGGGCCGCCAGGAGATCGGGGGAGCCGGCGGTGCCCACCGCGAAGGTTTTGAGGCGCTTGCCGGCCTTGGCGTACTCGGCGGCGGCGACCGCGGCGACAATGCTGGAGTCGAGGCCGCCAGAGAGGAAGACGCCGACATCCACGTCGGCCATCAGATGGCGGTGGACCGAACTGACCAGCACTTCGCGGGTCGTCTTCTGCGCGTCCTCGCCTGCTGCGGTGCCCCAGGGGCGCTCGTTGTGCCCGGGGACGGTGTCGGCGAAGCGCACCAGGCCGTCCTGTGGCGTCCAATAGCAGCCGGGCGGGAAGATCTCGGCTGCGGGCTGCATTGCCTCGGGGAAGGCACGCAGCTCGGAGGCGAAGTACACGAGGGTGTCATCGCGGGCCCAGTACAGCGGCTTGATACCCAGCCGGTCACGGGCGGCGACGAACCGCCCGTCGGGCGCGGCGGCGCACAGCGCCCACATGCCCTGCAGCTCCTTGAGGGCCTGCGGCCCGTGCTTGCGCAGAAGCACCAGCGCCGCCTCGCTGTCGGAGTCGGTGGAGAAGTGACCCTCGCCAAGGTGATGGCGTAGGTGGGTGTGGTTGTAGATCTCACCGTTGCAGACCAGGGACCAGCCGTCGTCGGGAGAGCTCAGGGGCTGTCGACCTCCGTCGAGGTCGACGATGGACAGCCGCGTGTGTCCGAGCCAGGCGTGGTGTCCGATGGTCCGGTGGTCGCGATCGTCGGGGCCTCGGTGCGCGATGCGCGAGAGCATCGGCACACCCTCGGCGACGGTATCGAGGGGCTCGGGGCGTGTCGGGTCGCTGTAGAGGCTTGCTATTCCGCACATGACTTCGAGGCTAGAGAGGCGGAGCCTATGCAACAACTGGAGTTGCGCTATGCGCACGAGGTCCTCAGTATGCGGGCATGAGCAATGACAGTCTGAGCAGTGTCCGCAGGGCTCTGGAGGTGCTGCGCGCACTGGGTGAGGGGCACCCGCTGCGTGTGCAGGACGTGGCCGAAATAGTCGACAAGGAGAAGAGCCAGGTCTCGCGCACTCTGAAGGTGCTGGCCGAGGAAGGCTTTGTCGAGCGTGACGCGGAATCGATGGAGTACCGGCTCGGCTGGGAGATCTTCGCGCTCGCTCAGGCGGCGGGCGATCACGCACTGAATCGGGAAGCACCGTCGGTCCTGCGTTCTCTGGTGCGGGAGACGGGGGAAGCCGCCTACCTCACCATGCTCGCAGGCAGCGCCGCGGTGACCGTCCTGACCGAGCGGCCGGGCCGTGCACTGCAGGCACAGGAGTGGATCGGGCGGGCGGCTCCGCTCAATTGCACGTCCAGCGGGCGTGCGCTGCTGCTCGGTCTGCCGGACGAAGAGGTTGTGTCCCTCCTCGCCGTGCACCCGGACCCGCTGCCGGGAGCCGGGCACGCCCCACACAGCGTTCAGGAGGTGCTCGATCGGCTCAAGAAGGAACGCGTCACCGGGCATGTGGTGGCCGTGGAGGAGTACGAACCGGGCCTTGCTGCGGTTGCCGCACCGGTCCTGGATTTCCGAGGAGCGACGGTGGCCGCGATCAATGTCTCCGGCCCCCTCTTCCGTCTGCCTCCTGAGGCCATTGCCTCCGTCACCGAGGCAGTGACGGAGGCGGCGGCCTGTCTGTCCAAGGTTCTGGGATCCGGGTGACGCGAGCCCGCCGGCGATGTCGAGGAGCACGAGTTGGTGTGGATCGTCTCCTGGACCTCCGAGGAGTTCGTGCGCACCCGGAACCCGGAGCTCATGCTGGCCGGTAACGGGCCTTACTTGGTCGACCGTGCGACGGTGGACTGCACCGGGTCGGCGTCGTCTCAGCGGCAACCGGGGCGTGGGAGGCCGACTATCGAGCCCAGATACGTGGGCTGCCAGTGCGCACCGCAGTAGACCATCCACACGATGCGCTGTGCGAAGTCGCCGCTGTGCGCGGACGTGTGCACGCTGTACGAGCACTGTGCCAGAGGCTGCCGAGGTTCTCTCCTACGGAGGCCTTTGAATTTGTGAGCGCAATGCTGGACGGTGATGCGCCCGCGCGCCTTGTGCCCGTCGCCACCAAGGAGCTCGTGGAGCCTCTCAAGCCGGTACTCCCAGTGGAGACGATTCTGAGCGGAGGGGAGCGGAGATCCGAGCCGGGCAGAGACCCGAGGCGTGACGGGAAGGCCGGTCGGCATGGCGATCGCGCACCTGGTCCCATTCGTCGGACGTGGCGAGGAAAACGTCGGCGCCACCGTCGTAGTACTGGCGCAGAGCACTTGTTTCGTTGCTGTCGTGTTCCTGTGGCTGCGGGCCCGGCGGTGGTTCGCTGAACTGCTGTATGTGCTGGGGGGAATTGGGGTCCTCAGAGCTTGGGGCATAGGTTGACGGAATGGTGGAGGGGGCGGACTCCGCGGCGCAGACCATGCCGCAGGAGCAGACGAGTCAGGGGCGGCATGCCGTCCGGAGGAAGAAGGACAAGGGTGGGCTGGCTCGTTCGTCCTTGGTGATGGCTGTTGGCACGGTGGTGTCACGGGCAACGGGACTGATCCGCCAAGTGCTGCAGGCCGCTGCGCTCGGAACGGGCTTGCTGGCCAGTACCTACAACACGGCGAACACCGTGCCGACGAGCCTGTACACGCTGCTGATCGGTGGCGCGCTCAACGCCGTGCTGGTGCCGCAGCTGGTCCGCGCCAGGGCCACGCAGCCTGATGGTGGACGTGCTTACGAGCAGCGTCTCGTCACGCTCGTCGTCTGTGTGCTGGGTGTGGGGACGGCGCTGGCGGTGTGGGCGGCGCCCCAGATCGTAGGCCTGTACATGCGGGACACCCCGGACAGCCACGAGTCGTTCGAACTGACGGTGACGTTCGCGCGGTTCCTGTTGCCGCAGATCTTCTTCTACGGGCTCTTCAGCATCTACGGGCAGGTGCTGAACGCTCGCGAGAAGTTCGGGGCGATGATGTGGACCCCAGTGCTGAACAACGTGGTGCTGGTCGGCATGTTCGCCGCCTATCTGGGGCTGATGACGGTTCCCGACCGAGTTGAGGACATCACAACCGGCCAGGTGCAGTTGCTGGGGATCGGGACGACGGCGGGCATCGCCGTGCAGGCCCTGGCGCTGATCCCGTTCGCGCGGGCAGCCGGGTTCCGTTTCCGCCCACGGTTCGACTGGCGGGGCACCGGCCTGGGCAAGAGCGTCCACGCGGCGAAGTGGACGCTGCTGTTCGTCCTGGCCAACCAGGTCGCCCTGACAGTGGTCACGAACTACGCCAACGCCGCCGACCAGGAACTGCCGAAGGCCGGCGCGGGATACTCGGCCTACACCTACGCGCAGACCATCTGGATGCTGCCGCAGTCGATCGTGACGGTGTCCCTGGTGACGGCCTTGCTGCCACGGATGAGTCGGGCCGTCGCTGAGGGGCGCATCCCGGATCTGCGCGCGGATCTGTCCCGGGTGCTGCGGATCAGTGGCGTCGTCATCGTGCCCGCCGCGTTCTTCTTCCTCGCTCTGGGGCCGCAGATCTCCTCGCTGTTGTTCGCCCATGGGGCGGCGGACGCCGACTCGGTCCGACCGCTGGGGTACATGCTGCAGGCGTTCGGGCTCGGGCTCATTCCGTTCTCCGCTCAGTACCTGCTGCTGCGCGGCTTCTACGCGTTCGAGGACACCCGCACTCCGTTCTTCATGGCGGTCTGGATCGCGGGCGTGAACATCGCCCTGGCCACCGCCTGCCATGTGATGCTGCCCGCCCGGTGGGCGGTCGTCGGCATGGCAGGGGCCTACACGCTCTCCTACGCGGCCGGTCTCGCACTCACCGCGCACGTGCTGCGCAGGAGGCTTGGGAGTCGCATCGACGACGGCGGCCTGCGCCGCACCTACGTGAAACTGTTCTGCGCTGCGGGCCCTGCTGCTGGGCTGGGTTGGGCTACTGCCCGTGCGTGTACGGGCCTGGGAAGTGGAACGTGGCCTACGGCTGTCGCACTGGCTATCGGGGCGCTGACGACAGCCGTGGGATACCTCCTTCTCGCCCGGCTGCTGAAGGTCGATGAGTTGCGTCGCCTGCCCGGGATGCGCTGAGTCAAGGCAGACGACGCGAGTACGTCGAAAGCAGGTTTCCGGGAGCGACTCGGCTGGGCGCACGCCACGTGGCTGATGAGAGCCGGGGTCACACCGACCAGCAGGAACCGATACTCGTGTGGGATCAGCTGGACAGGGAGAGCAGTTCGTCGATCACGGGCCCTGGGCCGTCATTGGTGAGGTGCGCGATGGCCGCCATCGGCGCGGTCACTCGGCTCCAGGCATACAACCGGTCCCCGTCGAGCCCGCACGCGGTCGCCACCCGCTGGCAACGAGCCTCGACGCCCTCTTGTCCGGCGCCGGCGACCACGTAGTCGACGGCGTCGAAGCACGGGTCGCCCACACATGCCTTGGGGTCGATCGCGATCAGTCCGCGCGACGGGCCGCCGTCCAGGACGTTGCCGAGGTGCAGATCGCCGTGCAGCAACACGAGCCCGGTCTGACTGTCCAGCAACGTCTCACAGCGCTGTATCGCCCGCTGCCACGTGGCCTGGCCGATCCGTGCGGCGATGGCCGGCTCGGACAGCCGTCGGCCGATCCGGGCGAAGCTCTCGTCGAACCGGCCACGCAGATCCAGTGGCCAGTGCGCGGGTGGGGCCACGGAGTGCAGTGCGGCGAGCAGTTCTCCCCACTGCTGAGGCAATGACGTCTGCGGCATGTCCTCGGCCTCGGTGCCGGGCAGGACCTCCTCCAGCACCATCGCCCCGGCCTCCGCGTCGGCAGCCAATACGGTCGGCACCCGACCCGACGGCGCGAACACGCGCAGCATCTCCACCTGCTTGGTCAACAGGGCGCGATCGGGGCTGAGTTTGAGAACCGCGGGCGTTCCGTCACGCCATTGACAGCGCATGACGACAGAGGAGGCTCCACTCTCGAACAGCTCACCGAGTACAAAACCCCACCGCGAGGCCAGCCGCGCAGCGACGTTCGGAACCTCAGCGAGCCAAGCTTCTGCCTCGGGGCCGAACCGACCTACCAACTGAGCGCGGACCATTTCCATATTCATCACGGCAGCTTGCACCCCGAACTGCCGCTATGCACGCGGATATCGACTGAAGCCAGGGTGCGTGACCTGGTCGGCCGGACCGTCCGACGGTTGTGCGGATGTGGGTACGGCTGAGCGGCACGTCATCACCTCGGGACAGCGGAAGAGGGGCGGGTTGCGTCGCGTCAGGTGGGGTGGGGTGGCCCGTACGGCGGGGGCGTTGAAGCGGCGTCGGGGTGCTCATGCGGGGGACTCATGCTTGTCACCATTCGATGCGGAGGTGACCTGGTAGGACAACAACTGCCGAAAAAGCCCGGGCTGTTGGGAGAGTTGGGCGTAGGTGCCCTCCTGAACGATGCGGCCTTCGTCGAGAACCACGATGCGGTCGGCGATGGCGACGTTGGTGATGCGGTGGGTCACCAGCAGCACCGCCCGGTCCCGGGCGAGGGCCCGCAGCCGCTGAAAGATGCGGTACTCGGCGCGGGGATCGAGATTGGCCGTCGGCTCGTCAAGAACCAGCAGGCCTGCCTGGCGGAAGAAGGCCCTGGCCAGGGCGATGCGCTGCCACTGACCGCCGCTGAGTTCCTCTCCGTTGAGCCACTCGCGAGCCAGGAGGGTGTCCAGGCCGGCGCCGAGCTTGTCGACGACCTCGTCGGCGTCGGCCGCCTCGCACGCTTCACGGACCGCCGCGTCGCCGCGCGCGGTGGGCTGTCCCTGGGTCACGTTCTCGCGCACGGTCAGCGGCCAGTGCGCGTAGTCCTGCGGCACGAGGGCAACCTGCTGCCACAGAGCCTGTGGGTCGGTGTCGTTGGTGGAAACGCCGTCCCAGAGAACGTGTCCGCCCGAGGGCAGGTAGAGGCCGCTGACCAGCTTCGACAGTGTCGACTTGCCCGAGCCGTTGAAGCCCACCAGAGCGGTCACCTCGCCCCGGCGCAAGGTGAGGGACACATCGGACAGCGCGTCGCGATCTTTCCCCCCATACCGGTGAGTGACCGACTTGACTTCGATCGTCTCCGGCGGCTCGGGGAGGTGCTGGCCCCGACGCATGCGGAAGCCCCCGGCCTTGTCGAGGAAGCCGGTCCAGTCGTCCATGTAGAGCCCGGTCCGGACCGCTCGTGCGCCGACGGCCACCAGGCCGCGGACGGACACGCCGACGGTCTGCAGGGCGAAGACGGCCGTGCCGGCATGTCCGACGGTGATCCGCCCGGTGGCGAGCAGCCACACGACCGCCGCCCACACCAGCGCTGAGCCCAGCCCTCCGCAGACCGCACCGACCAGGGACATCCGGGCGCCCTGGTCGGCTGCGGCCCGGTCCTCGCGGTTGATCCGGGCGACCGTGCTGCGGTATCGGCCGGAGAGGAAGTCGGCCATGGTGCCGGCGCGGATCTGGTCGGCGGCGTCCTTGGTGTAGATGTGCCAGCGCAGCACGGACAGCATGCGGTTGTCGCCGTTGCTGCGGAGGTTGGCGAGGTAGCGGACGCGCGCGGCGCTGACCTGGGCGAGGGCCTGCGGGAGGCTGGCGGCGATGAGGAGGGGGAGGAGGACCCAGTGCACGCCGGCCAAGACGATCGCACCGGCGAGGAAAGCGGCGCTTGAGGCGATGAGGTCCTGGCCCTCATTGATCAGGTCGCCGGTGACCTGGGCGCCGCGGTCGGCGGCTTCTCGGTCGCGGTTGAAGTCTGGGTCGTCGTAGGCGCAGAGCTCGACCTCGGCGCAGCCGGTGAGGAGCATCTGCTCGGCTTCGCGGGACATCAGCGGACCCAGCCGGGAAGAGAGCCAGTTGACGGTGATGCCGAGGAGTGCGCGTACGCCGGCGGCTGCGGCCAGCATGGCGACGGAGGGCCATGCCTGGAGGAGCCGGTGGTAGACGTCTCCGTCGCGTAGCAGGGCGGTCAGGGTGCCGGCGATGGCGACCAGGCCCAAGGCCTGCATCACCCCGCTGATGGCTTGGCACAGCAGGAGGCCGAGGGTTGCCCGCCGGTCGACCTGCCAGGCCAGGGCCAGCGAGCGGCGCACCAGTTGTGGCAGGCGGCGGGCCATGTCGCGCGTCCGGATCGAGCGGCCGGCTGCCTCCCGGCTGCCCGTCAGGTCGACGAACCGCATCTGCGGCTCAGGCGTGGACGAAATGACGCCTGCCGGAGAGGAGGCGGACGGCGCGGCGGAGGTCGCTGCGGTGGAGCGTGGCCCCGGAATGTCGTCGGCTGACGCATCGGTGGATTCGCTCATGCTGCCCACCCCGTGTCCGGGTGTGATGAGGTGAGCAGCTGGCCGGTGGGGCTCACTTGGGCGAGAGGCTGATGTCCGTTCTCGACGGGCTGGTGCAAGGGGGCGGTGGTGGGGTTCATGGTG
The DNA here is from genome assembly GCF_042799415.1 of Streptomyces sp. NPDC057694. Lineage (NCBI taxonomy): Bacteria > Bacillati > Actinomycetota > Actinomycetes > Kitasatosporales > Streptomycetaceae > Streptomyces > Streptomyces sp. NPDC057694. The sequence continues at coordinate 274,202 of NZ_JBHVIX010000002.1, read as the reverse complement.
TTCTTTCTGCTTTGAAGACGTGGCACGGCAGCGGAGCGCAGTGCGCCAACTCGGCGTGCATGGGGGTGGGTTGCGGCTCTGTGATGGTGCCTGGGTCAACGACCGGGCAGGCAGGATCGAACACGCGTGTTTAGGACGAAGCCGCGTCCCCGGCAGCTTGCGGGATGCTCGCGTGCCGAGTGCAGGTGCCCTTGCGTTGGGCGGGTCTCGCCTTGACGAGGGATGGCCGAAACGCCGCAGCTGATACGCGTGTGACGCATGGGGTTAGCTGACGGATTGTGTTCGCTCGCGGTGCTGGTCGTGTTGACTGATCAGGTCGGTGATGCCGTCGACGGACGCGAACCGCGGGCCGACCATGTCGGTTTGGTTGACTTCTGGGGGGGGGGCTGGTGGGGCACGGGCTGGTGGATGTCCCTGCGGACCGTGCGGTCCCCATCCGCTGGTGAGGAGATGTCGAGCACGCCACGGGAACGGCTGCTGGGATGCCTCCGGTGGATCCAGACCTACAGCCGGGGGTGCCCCTATGCAGTTAGTCAAGGTGACGGGTTAGCTTGCTGGTCGTGTCGGTTGGGGGGATGCTCCGGTCCTGATGCCGACACCCGGCATCGAGATCAGGACCCGGGAAAGAGGGTGGGCCTCCAGCAGTTCCTCGATCCGCCCGGCCAGGAGTTTGCGCTCGTCGAGCACGCCCTGGAGCGCGGCCGCCTCGGTGTCGGGGCCCACCACAGTCTGTTCGTCCAGCGCGGTAAAGAAGTCCTCGACCAAGCGCTCGGCCATGCATGGTGCCTTCGGCCCGGCGCGGCAAAACTTCGTGAACGCCGGCAGAGTGTCAGGCCGAAGAAGTCAGCGCGGCGGGGATCTTGGCGAAGGTCTCCTCGACCAGTTTCATCAAGCCGTCGCGGCCTCCGCGGCCGCCCTGCGCCGTCCAGTGAAGGGAAGCTGTGCGCCAGGCGGCCACGAAGATCTCCACGGTCAGTGGGAGACGCAACTCGTCGGTGTCGGCGCCGGCGGAACCGTTCACTGTCTTGACCAGGGCTCGCGTCGTGTCCTGGCAGTAGCCCAGGCTGTGCGCCTGCAGCGCGGGGACGGTCTCCGACAGTTCGCGGGTGGCCAGGAAGCGGCGGTCCCAGTCCGGGTCCATGGCGGTCAAGGTGGTTTCCAGGGCGAGGCGGAGAGCCTCAAGGAGCGGGCCGTCCATCTTCAGGGTGGCCACGTAGTCGAGATAGGCCGACCACAAGTCGCTGTCGGCGGCCAGGGCGACGTCTTCCTTGGAGCGGTAGTTGCGGAAGAAGGTCCGCTTGGACACCTCTACGGCATCACACAGGTCATCCAGCGTGGTGGCGTCGTATCCGTGTTCGGTGAACAGGAGGAGCGCGGTCTCGGCCAGGGCCCTGTGAGTGCGCAGCTTCTTGCGTTCGCGCAGTGGCAGGTCGCGCAGGTCATCACTCACGTCCTCAGGATATCACTCGGAGGCTGTTGCCCTTTGACAGCTAATGCCACTGAGTGGCACTGTCGCCTCAGTGGCCAATCATGGCTGCTGAACTCCCCGTGAAGGAGCCTGAATTCGTGACTACCGTGCCTCCGGGTCGCCCCCGTCCGGCGATCACGCTCGTGGTGGTGCTACTGGCCTTCCTCACCGTGCCGATGTCCATCTCCGGAGCAGCCGTCGCGCTACCCGGCATCAGTGAGGACCTGCACACCGCAGGCGCACCGCTGCAATGGGTCATGAACGCCTACAACTTGACGTTCGCCTCGTTCACGCTGGTCTCCGGCTCCGCAGCCGACCTGGTGGGGCGCCGACGGGCCTTCGTGGTCGGCGGCGGAGTGTTCGCCGTCGGCTCACTCGCCGCCTCGGCCGCACCCAACATCGTCCTGCTGGACATCGCCCGCGCTCTGTCGGGTATCGGTGCGGCCGGCGTCTTCGCCAGCGGCGGCGCGATTTTGGCCACCACCTTCGACGGCGCCGCGCGCACCCGCGCATTCGCGGCGCTCGGCAGCGCCGCCGGCCTCGGCCTCGCCGTCGGACCCACCCTGTCGGGCTGGCTGGTCGGCGGGGTGGGATGGCGTGCCACCTTCGGCCTGCACGCCGCCATATTGGCTGTCGCCCTGGCCGGTGCCGGCTACGTCGCCGAATCCCGAGCCGAGCACAGGCCCCGCCTGGACGTGTCCGGTGCTGTCATCTTCGTCGCCGGCCTCGGCACGCTGGTCCTGGGCTCAGTCCAGGGGCCGGAGTGGGGCTGGGGGAGCCCAGGTGCACTGGCGCTGCTCGTCGCCGGCGTGGGGCTCCTTGTGGTCTTCGTCGTCCTCCAGGCCCGCTCCGCCACCCCGCTGCTCGACCTGACGCTGGTGAAGAACCGCCGCTTCCTGGCCCTGTGCATGGTGCCCGTCGTATCGACCTTCGGTTTCGTGACACTGCTGACCTACCTGCCCACGTACTTCGTGGGTGCGAGCGGCTTCTCCCCGCAGCGCGCCGGAACGGTGCTGCTGCTGATGACCGCACCGGTGCTCCTGGCGCCGCCGCTGGCTGGAGGACTGGTCAACCGGGGTGTTTCGGCCCGCGTGGTGATCACGATTTCATTGGTGATGTTCGCCGGCGGGAACGCATGGCTCACGGTGATCGCCTCTTCCTCCTCCGTCGCCGTGATCGCCGGGCCGCTGCTGCTGACCGGGCTGGGCGCCGGACTGTCCTTCGGCGTGGGCGACGGCGCGGCGATGAGCCTCGTCGACTCCCATCAGGCCGGGATGGCCACCGGATTCCTCAACACCATGCGCATCGGCAGCGAGGCCATCGTGATCGCCGTGTACGGCGCGGTGCTGGTCAGCTTGATCAGCACTCGCGTCGGCTCCCAGGGCCTTGCCGCGAGGGTTGCCGCGGGAGACCTGACCGGCGGTGACTCCGGAACGCTGGCCGACGGGTTCACCCATGCCCTGCATGTTGCCCTGGGCGCAACGGCTGCCGTGTGCACCCTTGGAGCGGTAGTCATCGCTGCCGCACTGGCCCCGCCACGCCGCCGTGTCTCAGCGACGAGCTCCCCTCCCAAGGACCCCCAGCTGCCCACCACGGTTGCCTGACCAGGCACATCAAAGCCCTTGGGGATGCCACCGCGGGGGGGGGAAAAAAACCTACCCAAACAGGGGCGAAATCCTCCTCCAGGGGGTGGCCAAAGTCGGCTCGTGTCTGTCCAGGGAGGGTTTTGTTCCGATG
>NZ_JBHVIX010000002.1:181050-270987 GCF_042799415.1 Streptomyces sp. NPDC057694 | reverse complement strand
AAGAGCCCCCCTGAAAAAGACCCGCAACCTACCAATCGGGGTGCGGGGGGAGGAAAAGGAAAGGTCTGGGGGGGCGCGACGGGGGGTCGGAAAACCCCCCCCCCCCCCACGGCGCCGAACTCCTCTTCCAGGTTCTGACCGAGTGCGGCTCTGGTCGGTCAGAGAAGGTTTCTGTCACGATGCTCCAACCGGATCTCCGCGAGGCGGGCGGGCACGTCCACCGTAGAAGCCGCGATCTCACTGGGGATCGCGAGAGCCGCAAGGTCATCGCGTGACTTCATGATGCCCTGCCAGTTGCATGGGGGCTGAGCCAAGCGTCCAGGGCCGTGAGAATTCCGACGGCCAGAGCAAGTGCAGGCTGCCACTTCATCAGCCATCCGAGCTTTCCGTGCAAGTGAGGCCTGGTGCAGTCTGGATGGTGAGTGGCGGACATCGGTCACGCGGGGATGCCCGCGACGACTCCCGGCGCCATGTCGAAACGAAATCCGGGCGACGTTGCATAGTCCCCCTTCGCGACTCCTCGTCGCTGGGGTCTGTCCGGCTGATCTTGCGGGCCGTGTTGGCGTAAGGCGGTGGTTGCGCGCTTGCCCGCGCGGTTCTAAATCGCGCGGCTTCTAAATCACGCGACACCGCCTCCGAGCTGTGGGAGCCTCACCCGCGATGACACAACGAACTGATACACCCCCCACGTGGGACGAACGTACGCAGCTGGCCACCTTCCTGGATTACGCCCGTGACACGGCGCGAGCCAAGTGTGAGGGCGTGTCCGAGGAGAATGCCCGCAAGGCACCGCTCCCGCATTCACCGTTGATGACGATGTGCGGGCTGATCAGCCACCTGCGATGGGTCGAGCATCACTGGGTCCAGGTGATGTTTCTCGGCGAGGAGCCCGAGGGGCCGCTCACGGCGGCGACCGACGACGACCCCGACCCCGAGATGCGGACAGCGGTCGACATCCCGATGCCCCAGCTTCTCGCCGAGTACGAGGAACAGAGCGCCCGCTATCGCCGCCTGGTGGCCGACCGCGACCTGAACTCAACGGCCGAACGACCTATCGGCGACGGCCGCCACGTCGACCTGCGCTGGGTGCTCCTCCACCTCATCGAAGAGATTTCCCGCCACAACGGTCACCTCGACGTCCTGCGTGAACTCGTCGACGGACAGACCGGCGTCTAGCTTCTGCCTGGCATTCATGGGCGGAGCCAGAGTCTGATCGAGGCGAGGGTGACAGTGCCGTGGAAGACATAGGCGCGTCGCGTTTGTCGAACCTCGTGGCCACGGCCCGGAAGTTCTTGAGGGCGTTGATCGCTCGCTCAACTTCGTTCCTCCGCTTGTAGATCGTTTAGTCGAAGCCAGCGGGTCGGCCGCCTTTGCTGCCCCGATGTTGGCGGTTGGCCCGCTGGTTCTTCGGTTCGGGGATGGTGTGCTTGATCTGGCGTCGGCGCAGGTAGCGGCGCTTACGGCGGGAGGAGTACACCTTGTTGCCGCCGAGGTGGTCGGGCCGGGTGCGCGGGTGTCCGCCGCCGAGGTGGCCGACGCGGATGCGTTCCATGACCGGGATGAGCTGCGGGGCGTCGCCCCACTGACCCGGCGCGATCAGCAAGGCCAGGGGGCGGCGTCCCCCTTCGCCGGCGAGATCAATCTTGCAGGTCAGGCCGCCCCAGGAGCGACCGAGTCCCTCGACCGAGTCCCTCGTCGGGGCGGTGCTGCCGGGGCGTACGTCTTTTCCCGGCCGCACCGGCGCCGACTTACGGGCCCCGGCGGCGTGCTGGTGGGCCCGGCAAGAGGTCGAATCGACGCTCATCATCGACCAGTCGATTCGGCCTTCCGCGTCGGCGTCGTCCAGGACGGCCGTGAGGATCCTGTCCCACATGCCGTCCGCCGACCAGCGTCGATGCTGCTCGTACACGGTCTTCCACGGACCGGAACGCGCAGGCAGATCCCGCCACGGCACCCCGGTGCGCAGCCGATACAGGATGCCGTTGATGACCCTGCGGTGGCTGACCCAACGGCTGCCTCGCTTCCCGGACTTCGGCAGATGCAGTTTCAGCCGGGCCCACTCCACATGCGTTAGATCTCCCCGCCCGATGCCCATGCCAACGACCCGAAACCGAGGCGGACAAGATCCGTCGGACAGACCCTGACCATGCACGAGGTCGGTACGGCAGCACTTGCCCTACTCACCCGGGGCCTCGTGGCCCAGGCGACTGCCCGCAGACTGGGCATCTCCGTGCACACGGTGCTCAAGCATCGCAAGCACATCTACCGCAAGCTCGACTCCCACGATCGGCTCACCACGGTTCTGCTCGCACAAGAACTCGGCCTGCTGCCGGCAGGGACAGAACAGGCCGCCGGTGACGGAGCGGTACGACAGTGCCGACTGGCCGAGCGAGCCGCCGCAGGACGAACCCGGCGGTCCACGTTCAGCGCGGCTGCGCGTGTGTCCACGCTGGATCGTGCGGGGAAGCACCTCGCTCCTGGAAGGGAGGAGCGAGGCGCAGGTGCTGGTGCCGAGGACCCCAACCGCAGGCAGGCCGGCGAGAACCCTCTCCGCGGCGTCGCTGGGGCGGTCGACGGTGAGCGTTGAGGCGAAACGGCTATTGGCCGGGTACCGATCGGCTACGTCAACTCGCCGTCCCGCGCGACGATCTGACCGCCGTGGACGACGACGTCACGGCGAGGCATGTCGACCACGACCTGCGGCACGCACTCGCCCTGTACGAGCATGAAGTCGGCCGGAGCGCCGGCGCTGAAGTCCGCGCGGTCCAGCCCCAGCACGTCGGCGCCGCCGTGTGCGCCGACCTCGTAGCACGAGGTGAGTTCAGCATCGAGCCGCACGTCCGTGATCCAGCCGAGGATGTGCGCGCGGTGCAGCATGTCCGCGTTGCCGAACGGGCTCCACGAGTCCCTTACCCCGTCCGAGCCGAGGCCGACCCGTACTCCGTGCTCCTGCAGTTTGGTGATCGGCAGGACCAGGGACTCGTTCGGCGCGACCGTCGTCAGCGCGATGTCCAGATCCGCCAAGTCGCCTGCCATGCTGTCCAGTTCCTTCTCATCGAGGAACGGCAGGCAGAAGACGTGACTTACTGTCACCTTGCCCCGCAGCGACAGCGCGCGGGTGCGCTCGACAATGCCGCGCAGCACCTTCGTGCCTTTCTCGTCGCGGTCGTGCAGGTGGATGTCGACGCCGACGTCGTAGCGGTCGGCCAGGTCGAAGAGCAGGTCGAGCTGTTCGTCCATGGCCTGGTCGAAGCTGATGGGGTCGATGCCGCCGACCATGTCGATGAGACCGCTGCGCGCCGCGTCCTTGAGCAGCTTCGCCGTGCCGGGCGTACGGATCACACCGTGCTGCGGGAAGGCGACGATCTGCACGTCGAGTGCGTCGGTGAGCCGTTCGCGCGCTTCGGCGACACCCTCGACACCGGCGAGGCCGTAGGCGGGCGCCACGTCGGCGTGGGCCCGCATCGCACGCGTGCCGCGCGTCACGGCGTGCGCCATCAGGCCGTACGCGCGCTCGCCGACCGGACGGCGCTGGGTGCGGAACACCTCGACGTCCTGCGCGCAGTAGTCGGCGATGCCGCTCGCCGGCTTGCGCGTGATCCAGTCGCTGCCCCAGGTCGTCTTGTCGGGGTGGATGTGCGCGTCGACGAGAGTGGGCAGGGCGATCCGGCCGCCGCCGTCGATCACCTTGGCGCCGCGCGGAGCCGGTTCGTCGCTGATCCGGCCGTCTATCACCGTGAGGTCGACGGCCTCCTTCGCGGCGAACGGGCGTACGTCACGGAAGACCACGGCCTTCTTGGGCCGGTGTTCCTGGTGCGTGGTCTGCGCGGCCTGCGCCGCTGTCGGAGTGAAGGCGGTACCGAGCGAGGCGGCGCCGCCGGTGAGGACACCGCGCCGGGACAGGGGAGGGGGAGTCATGAGGTTCTCCTGGAGATGGCTGGGAATACGGCGTGCGTCGGTGAAGGCGTGCCATTCAGAGTGCGAGGCCCGAACGGACCACGCGGGTCGGGGACTTGAGAAGCCCCGGATCCTTGAGTGGATCACCCGCGAGCAGGATGACGTCGCCCGCGTGGCCGCGGGTCAGCCGGCCAACGGTGCCGGTGAGGCCGAGTAGGCGCGCGGCCCCTGTGGTCGCTGTGCGGATCGCGTCCAGCGCGGACAGTCCGGCCGAGTGCATCAGTTCGACCTCGCCGCCGATGGGGTGCACCGAGCCGCCCGACGAGTCGGTGCCCGCTGCCAGGGGCACGCCCATTTCGTGGGCGGCCAGGACGGCCTTCTTCAGGATTGGCAGGTAGGTGCGGCCGCGTTCGGCGAGCACCGGGTCCGAGGACGTGGCGAGGCCGGCGATCGCGGTGAGGGTAGGGGTGAAGTACGTGCCCCTGCGCAGCATTTCGCGCAGCGTGCGTTCCGCGACGAAGACGCCATGTTCGAGGGAGCGGATGCCGGCGGTCACCGCGTCGTGGCAGCCCCGCTCGCTGTAGCTGTGGCAGAGCACGCCTTTGCCACCGCGCCGGGCGGCCGTCACGACTTCGGAGAGCTGCTCGTACGAGTACACCTGAGCGAGCGGGTCCTGCTCGGGCAGGCCCGCGCGTTCGTTGACCCGGGTCTTGACGACGTCGGCTCCGCGCGCGAGGTTCACCTCGACGACGCGGCGCAGCGCCTCGGCGGACCGCACGCCATTTTTGAGGCGGGCGAGCGCGGTGAGGTCCGGGTCGGCGAGGATCGTGTCGCCGAGGTCGGGGGTGACGAAGATGCCGGCGGCCTGCAGGCGGGGCGCGTGTTCGGGTGCCTGGCGGGCCAACTCCCTTACCGCGATGTCCTGGTAGAAGTTCGTCGATCCGCTGCGGGCGCTGGTCGCGCCCTTGCGGACGGCGTCTTGAGCCTCGGCCGCGGTGTTGAGGTGGATGTGCGCGTCGACCAGACCGGGCAGCACCCACTGGCCTTGCGCGTCCAGGCGCGGGGCGCCTTCGGGAACGTCCACGGCGTCGCGTGCGCCGGAGGCGCGAACCACTCCCTCGCGGATGACGACGACAGCGTCCTCGGTGACGTCGCCGGTCGCCGGATCGAGGAGGGTGCCGCCTTCGATGACCAGGTCACCGGCGTGGGCAGCAGGACGTGTTGCTGCGGCCGCCGCGGCCTTCGTGGACGAGGCGGCGCCGAGCGCGGTCGCGGTGCCGGCGAGGGCGGCGGAGGCGGCGAGCACACCGCGGCGGGTCAGTCGGTTGGGCGGGGGCGCGGAGGGCTCGACGCACATGGGGGCTCCTTGTGGGGAGGAGGGGGCCTGGCCCATGTTTTGTATACCAAGGGGGAGTGAGGGGACAAGATTCCCTTCGCTTATGTCGGATAAATGAGCGAGATGCGGAGGTGGGGAGCGGCTGATTCGGCAGACGGTATACAAAACGATGCGGCTTCGTGTAGGTAGGTTCGCCCCTGGAAGCAGGCTCAGCCGTGCACGTCCGCCTCGTCCTGCGAGATCGCCATCGTCCGCCCGCATACGCGCGCCCGGCCCGGACACCGCGGTACGCCCCGCGGCGAGCGCCGACACCGCCTGCGAGAGCGACATCCGCCCGTCGGCGATGCGCAGGGCCAGGCGCCGCGGCCGGGCTGCGGGGCCGACGTAGCCGAGCACCTCGGCGTCGGCGGTCTCCCTGTGCCGGATCATCTGCCAGCTTCGTGCCGCCCGGTACGGACTCACCCCCCGTTTGACGATGATGCCCTCGATGCCCTGCGCTTCGAGCTGCTCGAGCCAGACGAGAGCGGTGTCGCGGTCCTCGGTTGCGGGCGCGGCGTGGAGCGGCGGCGTGCCGTCGAGAACGTCGAGCAGCGCCGCCCGGGGAGGATGCGCGGAAGCGGACGGCTCTGAAGCCGATGCGACTGTCGCGCCAGATGACCGCCTCGCCGTCTAGAACGGTGTGAGCGTGACAGCAATGGAGGAAGTGCAAGGTGCGGCGGCCCACGAGGTACGGGCCAGTGGGGAACGGCAGCTCTAACCTGCTGCTGTAAGGAGGTCGGGGCGCGATCTACGCGGACTTGACGGAGACGGCCGGTGTGGCGCCCCAAAGCGGCGCTGACAGGGCCAAAGCGAGCAGAGTGGCCAGAGCTGCTCTGCGATGTCCGGGCACCATGAAGTCGAAGCCAGGCCTCGTGCTCCACAACACGTCCGGCTCCAGGCCTACTCGGTCGTACCCCTGTCGGTGGATCCCGTCAGATCCTGGTATCACACAGATGACGGTGCGCGGTCTGCACCTTGGAGACGAGCAGGTGACGATGTCAGCGCCCATTGAATCGCCACGACCGCCACCCCGGTGAACCTACGCGGTCACAGCTCTAGCCAGGTTTGATGGTGGCGAGCTGCGCGAGTAGCAGGACCAGTCGATAGGCGTCGGCGAAGTCGGCGGCTGTGAAGGTGACTGTCCGGCCACCTTCACCGCGTGAGACACCTGGCACGAGTGTCGCCAGGTCAACCGTGAACGGCGCGGAAAGGTCGACCTCGACGTCAATCGGTCCGGCAAGGGCCAGCGGTGAGACCTGCGCACGCTGGGTGATGGCTTCTGAGGCAGCATGGCGCAGCCGCTCCCGAGCTTCCTCGGGGTGCAGGGCGACGGCGGCGCCCTGCCCGAGGGCTTGCTTGACCGCGACGGTGACCGCGGTGGGGACCAGATCTTGCAGTTCGGCGCAGGCGCTGTCATCACCGCTCAGCAGCACAACCGGTACGTCCAGGTGTCCGGCCATGGCGGCGTTGAGGCCGATCTCGCCCATGGAACGTCCGGCCACGCGCACGTCGAGGATGCCGTCGTTCATGGTGTGTGCCAGCACGGCCGGTCCGCCGCCGGCGCGGGCGTGGTAGCCGATCAGCAGAACCGCGTCGGTCTGTTCGTCGAGTCCGCCGAGCATGCCCAGGGGCCGCGGCTTGCCGCGGACCAAGTGCGCCCGGCGGTCGAGCTCTTCGGGCAGCAGGTTGCGGAAGGGGCCGTGCGCATCGGCAACCCGCACCTCGGCCGTGGCTTCGACGTCCAGAACACCGGCGATCACGGCGTTCGCCTCCGCCGTCATAAGCGCTCGGCCGCGCTCGTAGTCGTAGCGATCCGGGTTTGTCTCGGTGGGATGCACGATCCCCGAGATGCCCTCCATGTCAACAGAGATCAATATCCTCATAACTCAGAGAGCCTAAGTCTTCTGCACGCCGGGCTGACACTGCACGACAGAACACCTGACCTTGTCGGCCAGGCCGTCCCCAGGCCCTGACGGTGTTTCTCGTGAACATCCAGGAGCTTGTCGATCACCACATGCCGCCGCAACCAGCGAACAAACGCTGCTGCTGAACGCGTACGAAGCCACTCAGGCGTGTGCAGGGGGGAAGGGCGTATCGGCTGAAGGCCGCGTACGTTTCCGGGGCAACTTCGCGACCAGGTTGTCGACCTCAGCCGGATACTGGAGACCGCGCGCATGGGGAGATCCGCTGTCTCCGCACCCTGACCGTCGCGCCATCGAATCGGGCTGCTGAGCGCCGCCGACTTGCGCGTCGTGCTGGTCGGGATAATTCGTCGGCCGGTACTGTCCGGGACCCCTACAGCGGCTCCGTCCCCGCGGATAGGGTCACCGGCATGATTGTTTGGCTGAACGGGACCTTCGGCGTCGGCAAGACAACTACCTCGAAGGAGCTTGCCGAGCTCCTTCCAGACGCGAGGGTCTTCGACTCCGAGACCGTCGGCTACATGCTGCGACACGTCCTCAACTCGATTCCCGTCAAGGACTTCCAGGAATGGCCGCCGTGGCGTGGTCTGGTCGTGGAGACCGCTTCGCAGGTGCTCGACTTCGTCGGCGGGGTGCTCGTCATCCCTCAAACGGTGCTGGTCGAGCAGTACTGGGGAGAGATCCACGCCGGGTTGGCGAAGGCCGGCATTCCGGTGCGGCATTTCGTGCTCCACACCGATCCGGACACACTGGCCCATCGCATCGAGAGTGACACGGTCGAAACGGGTGCTCGGCAGTGGCGCCTGGACCACATTTCCCGCTACCAGGACGCCCTTCCCTGGCTGCAACGAGAAGCCGAAACCATCGACACCACTCACTGCTCGCCCGCCCAAGTTGCGCAGACGATCGCTGCCGGCGTTCCCAGCTAAACGACCGGATCCACCGCTCGACTAGACATGTTCATCTGGCGAACCACCAGCTCACAGGCTCTGAGAGGCGTCAGGGATCGACACAACGTCGAGGCCGGCACGCTGGTGCACGGCTGGCCCCATATCTGTTCCGGGTGGTGCGCAGCGATTCGCGCGATCTCTCGGGCGGGAGCCTCGGCCGTGGGGCACGGGGGAGTGCCGGCACCTGATGCTTGTCCTCTCGGTGAGCGTGGGAAGGCAGGTGGTGTGCAGGATCGAGACCCAGACGTCTGTGCCGCGGGTGGTCGATGAGCAGCCGTCACCGCTCGTGTGCTCCTTGACCAGGGCCGTACCCCGAGTGTCTTCGGCGGTGTCGCTTGCAATGGCGGAGACCGGGTGCTGGGGGTTCGGAGAGCTGACGCGGATGAGCATGCCGTTGGGGGTTCGAGCGATGACGACCGTCGTTCCGGACTGAATCGGCGCTCGGTCTGGGGTGCTGGTACGCGTTCGTCAGCAGTTCGGAAGCGGCGAGGGTAATTCGCCAGTCGAGCTCCACCGAACCCCACAGGGCCGGGCACGAAGGCAGCGACACAGTGGGCTGGCCCGGCTGCCAGCTACCCGAGCGCGGGCGGAGCAGCGGTATCCGGGCCGACGGCGCATGCTTACGATCAACGTGTCGTACTTCATGAACGGATGGCACTGACATGAGCGTCAAAACAGTTCTGATCACCGGGACGTCCTCGGGGATCGGTCTCGCCACCGCTGTCGCCGCCGCGCGCAGTGGATGGCACGTAGTCGCCACCATGCGCGACACCGCGAAGGCCGGCGCCCTTGATGCGGCAGCCCGGGGTGCGGGAGTTTCCCTGGATGTCCGAGTCCTTGATGTGACCGACCCAGCCTCCGTCGAGGCCTGCCTGGCCGGCATCGATCAACTCGACGCTGTGGTCAATAACGCAGGCGCAGGGCATGTCGGCACCCTGGAGCAGGAGAGCGTCGAGGACGTTCGTGCGGTGATGGAAGTCAACTTCTTCGGCGTGCTGCACGTCACCCGGGCAGCCCTGCCGCTCCTGCGCGCGAGCAAGGGGCGCGTGTTGACGGTGACCAGTGTTGGGGGAGTGGTCGGTCAGCCCTTCAACGAGGCCTATTGCGCGGCCAAGTTCGCGGTCGAAGGGTTCATGGAGTCTCTGGCACCGGTTGCAGCCACCACGGGTGTGTCTGTGAGTGTCGTCGAGCCGGGCGCGGTGGCAAGCGAGTTCGTCAGCAACGTGGGTATCGACGAAAATCTGACGGACAAGGCGGGACCGTATGCCCCGGCCCTGCTGGCCTACCTCGCGCGCACCCGCAACGCCTTCGCCAACGCGCAGGCACCGCAGGATGTCGCCGAGCAGTTGGTCGCTCTGCTGGCCGCCGAGCAGCCTCCTTTCCGGGTGCTGACCTCACAGGGAGCGCGTGCATTCGCCGGTACGAAGCTCAAGGACCTTGACGGCTCCGCGGTACAGGAGCTGACCACGGCATGGGTCTCTGACTGAGCGCACGATTTCAGGGTGTGCGTTTGGTCCTGGTCCAGGGCGCCCGTAAAGGCGGCCTTCGCCGGTGAGGCGACGGACGTGGGATCGATCGCGGTAAGGATGACCATCGTTCTCGACTGATCCGGGACCACACCACCTACCCGCACGCACCTCTTGGTATCGACCCTTCTGACCGCGAGCGCGAGAACCCTGCCCGTTGCGGCCGGCCGGTGATCTGACTCCCACGGGTGTCTTTATCGCGCGCCGCCATCAGAGCTACAGTCTGGTCGGCGGTCCAGTCCGGCGCAGCCTCTGGAGAGCGCTGGGCAGGCAGGGCGTCAATGGGAGCACCTTCCTCAGGAGTTGGGCTTCGGCTCGAGCATGACTTGCTGGCGACGCCTGGCCGCCTGGAACGAGGCCGGCGTCTGGGACCAACTGCACGTCACGCTGCTGAAGAAGCTGCGGTCGGCGAACCAGCTGGACTGGTCGCGGGCGGTGATCGACTCCTCCCACGTCTGGGCTAGCCAATACGCCGCCCCGCACGCCATCACCACGAGTACCGGATCGCGCCCTACGAGGCCGCCGAAATGAGCTGGATGAGGCAGACCGCAGTCAGCTGGCCTTCCCAGGTGCGAGCGGCTCGGACAGACCAGCGACCCGCTGGCAGCGGAACGAGCGCATGTGCAGGGAATCCTCCGCCGTTGGGGTACTCAACGTTCAGGTCCGCACCGGCTTCGGCAGAGTCCATAAGGACCGCCGGACCCTCGGTTTCCCATACGCCGCAGTTCTCCCACTTGGTCGCGGGGTCCGCAAGAGCGGCCTCGGCGGCGGAAAGAAGGGCTGACTCCGAGTCCGCGGCCAGCCACCGAATGAAGGTCCTCTGTTCGGACAGGTAACACGTGGAAGCGGGTTCGTCCGCGAGGAGCAAAGCCTGCGAACCACTGGTTCCCACTGTGATCAACGCTGCCAGGTCTTCGATTTCGCAAGCCCGGTCATAGTCGTCCACGACTGCTCCGGACCCCGCCTGACCGCCTTCCATAGTGCTGCCGCCCCAGTGGTCCAGCATCGAGACGGGCACGGCAATCAACGGCCCACCCATCGACTCTACCCATGTCAAAGGTGGTCGGGCGGCATCTGCATCCGGCTCATGCGATGAAGAGGTCCTCATCAAGGCAGTTTGCCTCCTGCCGCTGACAACAGCGACATCAGATCAATCCCACCAGAAGTCCCAGCTGTTCATGCCGACGATGCGTTCCGCGTAGGCGGCCAGGGTGCAGGGGTGGAAGCCCTGCCAGATGTTGTCCGGGCAGAACGCAAAGTGTTCGGCGGCGACTTGGAGGGCGTCCTGGATGTTCGTCGGGGGTTCCGCGACGCTGAGGTGGAGGGTGTCGGCGCCGACGGCTACGACACGCGCGCCGAAGCGACGTTCCCAGTCGCGGACGACGGCGGAGAACTTGGCCGTGTCGTTGTCGTAGTTGGCGGGGCCGTCCCAGCCGACGGCGGTGAGCGCGTCCGCGCCGCAGGCGGCGGCGACGAGCCCGAGGCGCGCTCGGGGGTGTTGGTCGGCGAAGACGTGCGCGTACTCGACGGCCATCTCGTTGGCGCCCGCCACGGGTTCGTGGCTGAGCACTGTGTTCGACCAGGTCTGGGTGAACGGTGCGGTGACGGCGATTCGTTCGTCCGGCGTCAGCAGGTCGTCGTCCTCGTCGATCTCCGTGTACGTGCTCCACCACTGTGCCAGGAGGTCGGCCGGGTTGTGCGCGTGGGGTGAGGTCATGAGCTCGGGGAACAGTTCGCCGGATGCCCAGGGTCGGAATTCGGCGTCGTGTGGGTCACGGGCATCAAGAAGGAGTGGCCACAGCCTTGAGGTGTTGTGCTCGGCGAGCAGTCGGGTCCACAGGCGGGCGGAGGTTGGGGCGTCGCTCAGCCACAGCGGCTGCACGGCACCGCTCCCTTCATCGGAAGTGATCATCCGTCCCGCCGGGAGCGTTACAGCGAGAGAGGCGAGCAGTTCAGGGGTCATGAGCGGAGGCTAGTTCGAGGGTCTGACAATGCGGATGATGATGCCGTGACGCACGTGACTGATGACCATGTGAATGTTCACTTCCGGATGGACGCGGATGAGGACGGCTGGCCGCCGGCGAGCGAGGAGAGCCTGTGGGCGGTCGATCTGGGTGAGGGGACAGTCCGGTTGGAGAACACTCCGTGGTTCGTACGCGGAGTCGTCGGCGACGACATCATCCGCGTGGCGATCGACGAGGACGGCGCCCGCTGGGCCGGAGAGACGGTTCGGGCCTCGCAGAACTGCACGATCCGGCTGATCCTTCTCAAGGACGGTGGCTCTACTGCGGCCCGGCAGAGCGTGCTGGACGTCTTTCACCGCTTCGGTACGACCGGTGGGGGCATCGAGCAGTTCGGCATGGTCGCTCTGGACGTTCCGCCCGATGCCGACCTTCGGCAGATACGCAGGCTCGTGGAGCATGGCGCGGCAAGGTAATGGTGGCACTGGGAAGAGGGGCGCGTCACCGACACTCGGAGATCTACGATCGCGTGACAAGTAGCGCTGCCGGGAGTCACTCCACCCCGTGCAGCCAGGCTGTGCTCTCAACGACGGCTGGAGTCGGCCCATTCGTCACGGTTCCACATGACGGGCATGGCCCCGACGGGCTCGAACCGGATGTCAGGGTCGTTGCTGTGGACCAAGGCGAAGAACCGACGCTGCACCACAGCCGCCCTGCGCGCCTGGTCGGCAATGATGTCCAGCACGATCTGGGCCGCGCTGGGGGATGCGGCGGCGAAGCGGTCGTAGTCGGTGAGGCACAGCACGAGTCCGATGCCCTCGGCGGTCTCGTCGTAGGGACCGAAGCAGGCCACGTCTCCGAGGCAGTCGTTGAGGGCGTCCAGGTTGTGGCCGTAGTAGTCGGGGAACTGCAGGGCCGCAGCGACAGCTTGGTGCATGTCCCGTTCCGTCGCCCACGCGTGCGCTTCCAGGTGGACAACGCGGAAGCCGCGGTTCTCCAGATGCTGAACAGCCTTGGTGAGAAGGCTGCGTCGCCAGAAGAGGGTTACGAAGGTGTTGCTCATGTACTCGATGCCGGGGAGCCGATCTGACGTGTCATGAGGGGCCGGCGTCCGGGCGGTGTCGCGCCGGAAAAGATCCAGCAGCCGGAAGAACTCGTCGACCGGCGTGTTGTCGGCCGGTGCGTGACGCTCGATCTCGGCGGACCAGGTCAGGGAGCTGGATGTCCCGTAGTGCTGGTGGAGCCAGTTGACGAAGTCTTCCTCGGGCCAGACGGCGCACGGCTCGGAGGCGCAATGCACGGCGAGCCCCACGCGGTAGCCGGTGAGGATGGACTGCAGGTGCTGGAGTGAGCCGCCCGGCAGCCACATCCCGGGGCGCAGTCGGATTTGCTCCAGGAAGTCGTACACATCGGAGCACTCACCCCAGTGTTTGACGACGCTGTCGGAACTGTTGTCGGTCGGCATGTAGGCAGCCTACGAGGCGTTCGCCGTGCCGTTCGATCAGTCGGCACTCGGCAGCTTGGCCACTGCACAAAGGGCTCATCGTTCTCCGCTTGCTGCGCGGTGCCGTGCGCATTCTCGAACGAACAAGCTGTACCGGGCCATGGTCTCCTGGTACTCGGCGGGCTTCAGCTCACGCCGATGGGGCTGCGCCTGCACCCATTGCTGCCAGGGTCCGTCCGGCGCAAGGAGGCGGGTTGCGTGGTCGGTGTCGTGCGTGGCGTCGAGGTGGAGCAACGCGCCGAGGGCGGAGGTCTGGTCGTAGTCCAGATCGGGACGGGCCAGGTAGCGATCGAGGTAGGTAACTAGCAGCTCGGCGTCGGCCGAGGTGCCAAAGGCTGCCAGGGTGATGCAGTACGCATGTCCGGCGTAGCAGACCTCGCTGGCCAGGAGGAGTTCACCCAACCGGTGCCGGAAGGCGGTGCGGTCGGCGATCGCGATCAGCCAGGCGGCGGTCTTGCGTTCACGCCACCCGCAGTCGAGGAGGAGATCAAGTTCGCGGGGTGTGATGGCGTCCGCGGCCTGGGCCAACTCACCGGCAAGGCGATGGCGTTCACGCTCGCTCAGGCGAAAGATCCCGTAGTTCAGGCGCAGGTACCGCCGGTCGAGAGCGACGTAGCGGCGGCGTAGTTCGTCGAGTTCCGGATCGTGGTCAGTACGCATCCCTGCATCCTGCCCGACCGACTCCTCCAGGGCGCTGGAGTTCGCCACCTCTGAGCCGACCCAGAGCAGCGGCAAGGCCCCTCTACGGCTGCAACAACCGGATCCACGAGGGCCAATTGTCATGTTGTTTTGACGCGTTGAAAGACCGCGACTTCACGGATTGCGGCGTTTGCGGTCGCCTCTGGACGTGGGGCGAGCCGCTGATCGCTGGGGCCCTACGGTGTGCTGGGGCCCACACGGATGATCTGTCCGTATGGCCGTACAGAGAGCCTCTCGGTGGCGCTCTGAACCCGTCGGCGTGTGTCCGGAGCGACGCGCTCGGGCTGATAAAAGACGTTGGAGACGGTACCCAGGGAGACTCCTGCGTCCTGGGCGACGTCGGCCATGCCTATGTGTCGCCTCGCCATTGTTCGCTCCTCACCGGCGCTCAGGGTTGTCTGTCGGGCGCGGCCGTGCTTGCGCGGACGATCAGGCGGGGGGTCATGGTGGCCTGCACCGCATGGTCGCGCGTGCCTTCGACGCGTTCGATGAGCAGGCGTGCGGCCGTGGAGCCCATGTCCTGGCCGGCCTGGTCGACGCTGGTGAGCTGCACTGTGGCGAGGGCGGCGAGGGCGGTGTTGTTGTACCCGACGACGGACACGTCCTCGGGGATCCGCAGGCCCAGCTCGTGGGCTGCTCGCCATACCCCGAGGGCGGCGACATCGGCACCGGCCATGATGGCGGTGGGACGGTGCTCGCCGGCGAGCAGGCTGATGCCCGCTTTGTAGCCGCCCTCGTCGGAGTACGCGGCCTTGCAGACGCGGGTCTTCGCGGCTAGTCCGTTGCGCTCCATCGCCGCGGTGTATCCGCGGGTCAGCTCGATCTCCGGGGTGTTGTGCCACTGGCTGGCGCGGGTGCCGGGGGAGGAGACCAGCGCGATGTCGCGGTGGCCGAGGCTGACGAGGTGGTCCACGACGAGTGTGGCGCCTGCCGCGTCGGCGTCGGCTACGGAGTCGTGGACGTCTGAGGGGTCGTGGTGCCCGATCACGACGGTGGGTGTGGTCTGCGCCGTGTGCAGCACTTCGCTGCGTTTGGTGCCGGGCGCGATCAGGATGACGCCGTCCATCTGCCGGTCGACCATCGCGCGGATGGTCTTGTCCTGAGCGTCGGCGCCGAAGCCGGCGGCACCGATCATCACCGTGTACTCGCTGTTGTCGAGCTGGCCCTGGATGCCGTCGAGGATGTCCGCGAAGAAGCTGTTGCGGATGTTGTCGAGCAGTACGCCGATCGTGTAGGTCCGGCCGCGCATGCCGCGGGCGGCGGCGTGCGGGCGGTAGTTGAGCTCCTCCATGGAGGCGCGGACCTTGGTCTGCATGGAGGAGCTGACTCCGTAGGCGTTGCGCAGCACTTTGGAGACGGCTGCGGTCGAGACCCCGGCGTGCTGTGCGACGTCCGTGATGGTCACGCGCTTCTTGTGTTCTGACCCCGGCATTTCAGGCGCCCCCAGTACTCGGCTCATGGTTCATGCAACGGTCTACACGATGTTGTGCCCGATCCGCCAGGTGTGCGCGGCCTTTCCAGGATGTTACGGCGGAATGTCTTGACGAGGGCCAGGGCGGAGTGCACTGTGGTGCGCACTTCGCCGTGGAGAACGTTACACAAAAGAATGACTCCCCGGTTTCTTTCGCAGGCCCTTCGCCGTGCGTCCTCCGCTTCAACGATGACTGGGAGCATGCTGTGAACACCGACTTCACCTCCGCCAGACGGGCCCGCCTTGCTGGGCTGAGCGCCGCTGCCGCCCTTGCCGTGTTCGCCACCGCCTGCGGGGGAACGGGCGGAGGCTCGGCCTCTGCCCCCAAGGACTTCAGCTACCTCACCAACACCGAGAACACGACGGTCAAGACGGCGCTGACCACGCTGTCCAAGGGGAGTTGTGCCGATGACAACAAGGCGCTGCCGCTGAAGGTGGAGACCGTTCCCCAGACCAGTCTCGATCAGAAGCTCCAGCTGCTGGCCGGACAGGGCGCGCTCCCGGTCCAGTTCGCCGCCGGCAACGCCCCCGCGCTGACCGACCAGCTTTACAAGTCCGGCAAGATCGCCGACATCGAGGCGGAGCTGAAGAAGCTCGGCGTCCTGGACCAGATCCAGCCCGCCGCCCTTTCCACCATCAAGGCCCTGTACGACGGCAAGGTCGAGGTCCTGCCCTACGAGTACAACATCGAGGGGATCTTCTACAACAAGAAGATCTTCACCGAGAACGGCCTCGACGAGCCCGGCACCTGGGACGAACTCACCGCGGCATCGGCCAAGCTGGAGGCCAAGGGCATCCAGCCGTTCGCCGCCTCCGGGCAGCAGGGGTGGCCGCTGACCCGTCTCATCAGCGGCTACCTCTACCGCAGTCTGGGCCCCGACGCGCTCAAGGACGTCAAGGACGGCAAGGCCAAGCTCACCGACCCGCAGTACGTCAAGGCCGCCCAGGAGATCGCCGACCTCGGCAGAGAGGGCTACTTCGGCAAGGGCGTCGGCTCGATCGACTACGACACGGCTTTCAACCAGTTCCTCACCGGCAAGTCCGCCATGTTCTACATGGGCAGCTGGGCGCTGACCAATATCGCCGACCCCAAGCAGAACACGGTCGGCGCGGACAACATCGGCTTCATGCCCTTCCCCGCCGTGACAGGTGGCAAGGGCTCCATCGACCAGTACCCCTCTAACGTCGGCCTGGCCATGACGCTCGGCAAGAAGACATTCGACTCCAAGGTCGGCGACTGGGTCACCTGCATCGCCAAGAACTACGGCAGCACCGCGCTGAAGGACCAGGGCTCGATCTCCGGCTTCAAGACCAACACCCCGGTCAAGGACCCCAACGAGGTCACCGCCAAGGTCCGCAAGACGATCGGCGACTCGAAGCAGAACGTCCTGTGGTTCGAGGCGCTGTTCAGCACCAAGGCCACCACTGTCAGCCAGACCAACGCGGCCAGCCTCGTCAACGGCAGCATGAGCGCGAAGCAGTTCATGCAGACCGTTCAGGACGCGCTGAACAGCAAGTGAGGCACGAGCGCTGACGGTTCGGGTCCCGGCACGGACCGTCCCTCGCCACCACCACGCCTCCTCGACGAAGTGGACTCCACTCATGCACCGCGTACTCGGTGACCGCAGGGCCGTGCTGATCCTGATCGGCCCCGCACTCCTCGTCTACTCCCTGATCATGCTCGTACCGATGCTGTGGTCACTGGGATACAGCTTCACCAAGGGCAACCCGATCGACGGGTTCACCGGCAACGGCCTGGGCAACTTCCAGCGCCTGTTCACCGACCCGGACGTCCGCCAAGCCCTGTGGTTCACCGCCAAGTACGCGGTCACCGTCACCGTCGGCCAGGTCGTCGCCGGGTACCTGCTCGCCCTGCTCTACGTGTTCTTCCTGAAGAAGGCCTCGGCGCTGATCCGCACCCTGGTGTTCTTCCCCGTCGTGCTGCCCACCGTCGCCGTCGGCCTGCTCTTCAAGAACTTCTTCCAGGTCGCCCCGCAGAACGGCCCGGTCAACTCCCTGCTCAACGCTGTCGGGATCGACTCCATCGACTTCTTCGGCAGCTCCGGGCACGCCTTCTGGGTCCTGATCATCATGGACATCTGGCGGTCCATGGGCTTCTACGCCGTCCTGCTCTTCGCCGGTCTCGTCGACATCCCCGAGGAGGTTCTCGAATCGGCCCGTCTGGACGGCGCCTCCGGACTGCGCCTGATCCGCCACATCGTGCTGCCGATGTCCTTCCCGGTCCTCATGTCGTCCCTGATCTTCAGCATCAACGGCACCCTGAAGGTCTTCGACTCCATCGTGGCGCTCACCAACGGCGGCCCGGGCAACAGCACCTCACCGCTGACCCTCTACATGTTCCAGACGTCGTTCACCTACAGCGACTACGGCTACGGCAGCACCATCGCCCTGCTGCTCACCATGGTGTGCCTGCTGGTGACCCTGGTCGTCTTCCGCGTCTCCCGGCGCGATCTCACGAAGGACTGAGCCCATGGCCCTCGACACGCCACACAAGACCCCGGCGGCCACGGGCAACGGCGGCCGCGGCACCCACCAGCGTCCCATCCTGCGCACTCCGCGCCGCCGTCGCGGCCGGCTGTGGGTGAAGGTGATCGTCGCGCTCCTGCTGATCATCGAGATCTACCCGCTGGTCTGGATGTTCCTCACCTCGCTGAAATCCAACAGCGACTACCTCAACAACTCCACCTGGAGCCTGCCCACCCACTGGGAATGGGGCAACTACAGCGAGGCCTGGACCACCGGCCACATCGGCCTGTACATCCAGAACAGCCTCCTGGCCGTCCTGCCGGCCCTCGCTCTGATGCTCCTGCTCGGCACCGCCGCCGGGTTCGCCCTGCAGATCATGGTGTGGAAGGGCCGCAGCTTCACCCTGCTGATCTTCCTCACCGGCATGATGGTGCCCGCGCAGATGATCCTCCTGCCGCTGTTCACCATCTACTTCCAGACCGGCCTGTCCGGCACCCTGTGGCCGCTGATCCTCACCTACACCGGCACTGGCCTGCCACTGACTGTGTTCATGATGGCCACCTACTACAAGTCCGTGCCCCGGGAGCTGTTCGAGGCCGCGACCATCGACGGCGCCGGCATCCTGCGCGCCTTTTGGACCATCAGCATCCCCCTGGTCCGCAACGCTATCCTCACCGTCGGCCTGGTCCAGTTCTTCTTCATCTGGAACGACCTGCTCATCGCACTGACCTTCACCAACAGCCAGGACCTGCGCACCATCCAGGTCGGCCTGCTCAACTTCACCGGCGACTTCGGCGCCACCCAGTACGGTCCCCTCTTCGCGGCCATCTGCCTCAACGTCTTCGGCACCCTCGTGATCTACCTCTTCCTCAACCAGAAGGTGATGAAGGGCCTCACCTCCGGCGCCGTCAAGGGCTGACAACCAACCCGACAGCCCCGCTGGTTGTCCCCGCCCACCTCATGGAAGGTTCCTCCGCTGTGTCGCTTCAGCCTGCCCCCGTCACGTTCGAGCATCTGCGTGACGGCCTCGGAATCGGCTCGCCAGAACCGCGGCTGTCCTGGCAACTGCCCGCCGGCAGTGAGACCCAGAGCGCCTACGAAGTCGAACTCGACCGCGACGGATCGGTGTCCCGCACCGGCCGCATCACCAGCAGCGACCAGACCGTGGTGCCCTGGCCCGGCCGGCCACTGACCTCCCGCGAACGCGTCACCGTTCGGGTGCGCACCTGGGCGACCGGCGACGCCCCCTCCGCCTGGTCGCAGCCCGTCCCCGTCGAAGCGGCACTCTTCGACGCAGGCGACTGGCTGGCCCAGCCCGTCGGCGCCGCCTGGCCCGAAGAGCCCGACGGCGACCGCCGCCCGGCCCGGGTCCGCCGCGACTTCCACCTGACCAGGCCCGTCGCGCACGCCCGCCTCTACATCACCGCGCACGGCCTGTACGAAGCCGAGATCAACGGCCGCCGTGTCGGCGACGACACCCTCTCCCCGGGCTGGACCGTCTACAGCCAGCGGCTGCGCTACTACACCTACGACGTCACCGACCACCTCGCCGACGGCGCCAACACGATCGGCGCCTTCCTCGCCGACGGCTGGTACCGCGGACTCATCGGCTTCGACGGCGGCACCCGCAACATCTACGGCACCGACCAGTCCCTCATCGCCCAGCTCGAAGTCACCCACACCGACGGCACCACCACGGTCATCGCCACCGACCAGCAGTGGCAGGCCGCCTTCGGCCCGATCATGAGCGCCGGCCTGTACGAGGGCGAGATCTACGACGCCCGCCTGCACGATCCGGCCTGGTCCACTCCGCAGCACGCGGACACCGGCTGGAGCCCCGTCGCCGTGCACAACCGGGATCCGCACACCCTCATCGTGCCCAAGGCATCCCCGGTGCGGTGCACCCAAGAGATAGCCCCCGTGTCGATCACCCCCAAGGGGGAGGGCCGCTACGTCCTCGACTTCGGACAGAATCTCGTCGGCCGCCTCCGCGTCACCGCGGACGGACCGGCGGGCACCACGGTCACCCTGCGCCACGCCGAGGTCCTCCAGGACGGAGAACTCGCCACCCGCCCGCTGCGCGGCGCCACCTCCACCGACGTCCTCACCCTCGACGGCGACGGCCCCCTCACCTGGGAGCCCCGCTTCACTCTGCACGGCTTCCGCTACGCCGAAGTGAGCGGCTGGCACGGAGACGTCACCGCCGACAGCGTCACCGCCCGCGTGTACCACACCGACATGCGGCGCACCGGCTGGTTCGAGTGCAGCGACGACCAGGTCAACCGGCTGCACGAGAACGTCGTGTGGAGCATGCGCGGCAACTTCGTCGACCTGCCCACCGACTGTCCCCAGCGCGACGAACGCCTCGGCTGGACCGGCGACATCCAGGTCTTCGCTCCCACCGCCGGCTTCCTCTACGACTGTGCCGGCATGCTCGACTCCTGGCTCGACGATGTTGCCGCCGAGCAACTGCCCGACGGCACCGTCCCCTGGTACGTCCCGGTCATTCCCGGCGGCCCTCAGTGGACCCCGATCCAGCCCGGCGCCGCCTGGGGCGACGTCGCCACCCTCACCCCGTGGGTGCTCTACCAGCGCTTCGGCGACCTGGAACTGCTGCGCCGCCACTTCCCCATGGGCCGCGCCTGGGTGGACCTGCTGGAGCGGCTGGCCGGCGAGGACCGCATCTGGGACACCGGCGACCAACTCGGCGACTGGCTCGACCCCATCGCACCGCCGGACGACCCCGGCGCCTCCCGTACCGACCGCTACCTCGTCGCCACCGCCTACTTCGCCCACTCCGCCCGCCATCTGTCCTATTCGGCACGGGAGTTGGGATACCAGGATGTCGCCGACACCTACGGCCGCCTGGCCGACGAGGTAGCCACCGCGTTCCGCGGCTGCTATGTGGCTGCCTCGGGCCGCATGACCAGCGACAGCCCCACCGCCTACTGTGTCGCCCTGATGTTCGACCTGCTCGCCACCGACGCACAGCGCACGTTCGCCGGCGACCGGCTGGCCGAACTGGTCCTGGCCGACGACGCACGCATGGCCACCGGCTTCGTCGGCACCCCACTGATCTGCGACGCGCTGACCGACGCCGGACACCTGGACGTCGCCTACCGGCTGCTCACCCAGACCGAATGCCCGTCCTGGCTCTACACCGTGTCCATGGGCGCCACCACCATCTGGGAACGCTGGGACAGCCTGCGCCCCGACGGCACCCTCAACCCCGGAGGCATGACCTCCTTCAACCACTACGCGCTCGGCGCCGTCGCCGACTGGCTGCACCGCACCGTCGCCGGCCTGGAGCACACCCGACCCGGCTACCGCACCCTCGCCTTCCGGCCCAGGCCCGGCGCGGGCATCACGTGGGCCAAGGCCCGCCACGAAACCCCCTACGGCACAGCTGCCATCGCCTGGGAGCAGACCGCGAGCGGCATCAGCGCCCAGATCACCGTGCCCGACGGCTGCGAGGGCCGCGTCGAACTGCCCGGCTGCCAGCCCGTCACCGTGGGCCCGGGCGAGCACCGCATCGACAGCAGCGCCATGAGCCACCGGGCCGCCTGAGCCGCTTCACCCAAGGCACTTCTCCCGCCGGCCTGCCTTCCGCACATGCGGCAGACGGCCAGAGGAGCACAACACGGGCGGCGCCGGCACCGTCCTGACCCCGGCACCGGCACCGCCCGCACCACCGCACCACACCTGAACCCGGCCGCACCGGACGACGACTGCGGCCAGCACCCGCACCACCTCGTGACTCAGCACCCCTCCCGCCGCAAGGAGAGCGTGACATGACCCGTCCCAGAGGAATGACCCGACGCGAAGCCGTCGCCACATCCGTAGCCGCTCTGGGAGGAGCCGCGGTCATGACCGCCGGCTTCCCCACCTCAGCTGCCGCCGCCACAGGCGCGGCTCCGGCCGCCGCGCCGAGCAACCAGCCCTGGCGCGACAAGAACAAGTCCGCCGCCCGCCGCGCCGACGCCCTGCTCAAGGCCATGACCTTCGATGAGCAGGTCCTGCTGGTGACCGCCGTCGAGCCCGCCGAGTCCACGCCGCTGGAACACCTCGGCATTCCCGCGATGACCCGCGTCGACGCCTCTGATGGCCTGCGCGGCGACACGGGCGTCACTGCCTTCCCCGCTCCCAACGCCCTGGCCGCCACCTTCGACCCCGACCTCGCCGAGAGGTACGGCTACGCGGTCGGCGCGGAGGCCCGTGGCAAGGGCTGGAACGTCCTGCTCGGCCCGACCGTCGACATCGACCGCAACCCCCACAACGGCCGCGAGTCCGAGTCCTACGGCGAAGACCCGCTGGTCAACGGGCTCATCGGCGCAGCGGTCACCAGGGGCTTCCAGAACAACGACGTCATCGCCCAGGTCAAGCACTTCACCGTCTACAACCAGGAGGAGGGCCGCAACTCCCTCGACGTGAAGGTGTCCGAACGGGCCCTGCGCGAGCTGTACTACCCGGCCTTCGAGCACACGATCCGCGACGGCGGCGCCCTGTCGATCATGGGCTCCTACCCGCGTATCAACGGCGTGTTCGCCTGCGAGAACCCGCACACCATCAGCGCCCTGAAGAACGATCTGGGCCTCAAGGGCTACCTCGGCACCGACTTCTACCCCTCGGGCGACCGCGTCGCGGAGATCAACGCCGGCGTCGACTCCGCCGCGCTCACCCCCGACACCCCCAAGGCCGCCTTCACCGACGGACGTATCCCCAAGGAGCGCACCACGGAGGCGGCCCGCCGCATCCTGTTCGCGCTGTTCGCCTCGGGCGCCTACGACAACCCGCTGCCGGACAAGCCTGCCGACGTCGTCACCTCTGATGCGCACCAGGCCCTGGCCCGGATCACCGGTGAGCAGGGCACCGTCCTGCTGAAGAACCAGGGCGGCCTGCTGCCGCTGTCGAAGAAGAAGACCATCGCGGTCATCGGCCCGGCCGGCACGGACGCCATGACCGGCGTGGAGGGTTCCTCCTACGTCGACCCCGGCGAGTTCACCACCGCGGTGGACGCCATCAAGGCCAAGGCCGGCGCCTCCAAGGTGCTGTTCTCCCAGGGCACGCTCGGCGACGTGGCCCTGCCGGTCATCCCGGGCGACGTGTTCACCACGCCCGACGGAAAGACCGGCCTGAAGGCCGAGTTCTTCGCCGGCGAGAACCTGTCCGGCGACCCCGTGGCCACCACGACCACCGCCAACGTCGACTTCCGCTGGGGCAACCCGGTCGGCGACCTGCCGTCGAAGTGGTCGGCCCGCTGGACCGGAAAGATCACCCCGCCCACCACCGGCTTCGTCCGCATCTCCACCCTGCTCTCCGGCGCCGCCAAGATCGTCGTCGACGGAGTCACCGTCCTCGACGACTCCCGGTTCATCTGGGACTCCTTCTTCGGCCCCAAGGAGTCCGCGATCGGCGGTGTCGTCCAACTCACCGGCGGCAAGGCCGTCGATATCACCGTCGAGTACACCACCAAGGACGCCGGCTACAACGGCCCCAGCATGAAGCTGTGCTGGCAGCCCGACTCCCTCATCCCCGCCGCCGTCGCCACCGCCAAGAAGGCCGACGTCGCCGTCGTCTTCGTGAACAACTACACCGGTGAGGCGTTCGACCGCGACAACCTCTCGCTGCCCGGCGACCAGGACCAGCTCATCGAGGCCGTCACCGCGGCCAACTCCAACACCATCGTCGTCCTGAACACCTCCGGCCCGATGCTCATGCCCTGGCTCGGCAAGGCCAAGAGCGTGCTGCAGGCCTGGTACCAGGGCGCCGCCACCGGCACCAGCATCGCGGGCATCCTCTACGGCGACGCCGAACCTGGTGGCCGCCTGCCCGTCACCTTCCCCGCCGACGAGAAGCAGGGACCCTCCACCTACACCGGCGGCAAGAACGACGGCGCCTACGACAGAATCACCTACGACGAGGGCATCTACGTCGGCTACAAGTGGTACGACAAGCACCGTGCCAAGCCGCTGTTCCCCTTCGGCCACGGCCTGTCCTACACCAGCTTCAGCCACCGCGACGCCCGCGTGACCAGCCGCGGCCGCGGCGACATCGCCGCAGAGGCCAGCGTCGAGGTGCGCAACACCGGCAAGCGCACCGGCTCCGACGTCGTCCAGGTCTACATCGGGCACCTGCCCACCCGGGTCGACACCCCCGCCAGGGTCCTCGCCGGCTTCGCCCGTGTCGTCCTCAAGCCGGGCGAACGCACCACCGCCAAGATCGAGATCAGCCGCCGGCTCGTGTCCTTCTGGGACGAGGACAAGAACCGCTGGACCACCCCCACCGGCAAGGTCCCGGTCTACATCGGCACCTCGGTCGCCAACGCCGGCTACGCGGGCTCGATCGACGTCAAGTAGCCCCTCCAGCAGGCCTGCTCGGGACCACGCACACCCCGGGCAGCCCCCCACGCTGCCCCCTGCCCGGACCGGGACGTCCGGGCAGGGATCGGCCAGCACCATCCCGCCGCCGCGGGAAGGGCTGCGCCACGTGCCTTTTCCAGGCGGCGCCCCACTGATGCACGCACCCCCAGATCCGGGGCCACCCGGTCTTGCGTACTCAAAGGAGATCCGCATGAACCACCCCAGCCGTCGCACCGTGATGTCCGCAGCGTTGGGCGTCACCGCCGCCGCCGGACTCCCGGCCGCCCTGGCCTCCGCCAGCGGTGCCAGCGCCGCCGCGACCACGGCAACCGTCGCCGTCAACGCGAGCGCATCCCTCGCCACGGTGCCCGCCACCCTCGTGGCTGCCAACACCGCGATCTACGACGCGTTGCTGCCCCACGCCACCACTGCCGGCCTGCTGCACGACGCGGGCGTGAAGTACCTGCGCTACCCGGGCGGTTCGCACTCCGACGTCTACCACTGGCAGACCCACACCGCCGAGAACGGCGCCTACATCGACCCGAACACGGGCTTCGACAACTTCATGACGATGGCCGACAGCGCCCAGGCCAAGCCGATCATCACCGTCAACTACGGCTCCGGCACCGCGCAGGAGGCCGCCGCCTGGGTCAAGTACGCCAACATCACCAAGGGCCACGGCATCACGCACTGGGAGATCGGCAACGAGGTCTTCGGCAACGGCCACTACGGCGGCTCCTACAACTGGGAGTACGACACCCACGCCGACAAGAGCCCGGCCGCCTACGCCAACGCCTGCGTGGACTACATCGCGGCCATGAAGGCGGTCGACCCGTCGATCAAGGTCGGCGTGGTGCTGACCACCCCGACCTTCGGGCCCGACGGAATCGTCGGCTCGGGCGACTCCGGTGACTGGAACGACGTGGTCCTCGCGATCGTCAACACCAAGGCCGACTTCGTCGTCATCCACTGGTACCCGTACACCTCGTCGACCAGCGAGGCCGAGATGCTGGCCAAGCCCCAGACGGGCGCGGACATCGTCACCAAGGTCCGTGCCGACCTGGACAAGTGGGGCGTGGCCGGCGCCGAGATCTTCTTCACCGAGCTCAACGGCGGACCGCCCCGTGACACCCAGCCCAGGCGCTGTGGGCGGCCGACACCTATCTCACGCTCGCCGAGGCCGGCGTCAAGAACGTCACCTGGTGGAACGTGCACAACGGCTTCGGCGGCACCTCCACCGACTCCACCGGCGCCACCGACTACAACGACGAAGGTCTCATCTCCTACGGCAGCAGCGGAGAACCCGCCGCGCACACGCCCTTCCGCAGCTATTACGGCATCCAGATGCTCTCCCGCATCTGCGCCGCGGGCGACACCCTGGTGCGGGCCACGTCTTCCAGCAGCACCCTCAGCGCCCACGCCGTCAAACGGCAGAACGGCGGCCTCGACCTGCTGCTCATCAACAAGGACAACACCAACCCCTGCACCGTCTCGCTGTCCTACAGCGGCTACTCGCCCAAGAGCAGCACCCAGACGGACACCTACGGCCTGACCTCCAGCACCATCACGCACGCCACCTCCGGCAGCGCCGGCACCCAGACCGTGCCGCCCTACGGACTGCTGGCCGTGCACCTGACCGCCTCCTGACGGCGGCCTCAATCTGGCGTGCGGGGCGCACCGCTGCCCCGCTGCGCCCCGCACGGCCCCCGCGCCCCCAGACCCGGCACATCTGCAAAAGGGGAAGTTTGTATGAATATCCACCCATCGGCTGCGGTGGCTGAGAGCAGCGGGCCCCCTCGCTGCCGCGGCCCTCGCGCTGAGCGCGCTGCCCACGCACGCCGCTGGCGCCGATTTTCCGTCCGCATTGGGGATCAGGTCGCGGGCCGATGAGTTTCCTGCGGCGCGCCTGTCTGTCCTTGTGCAACTGACTCGCGGAAGGCTGGCGCCATGCGGAAACTGATCTACGGCATGAACCTGACCCTGGACGGCTACATCGCTGCGCCCGGCGACGACATCGGCTGGAGCGTGCCAAGCGAGGAGCTGTTCCAGTTCTGGTCCGACCAGTTGCAGGCGACCGACCTGACGCTGTACGGGCGCAAGCTGTGGCAGACGATGAGTTCCTACTGGCCGACCGGCGACCGGCAGCCCGACGCCACCCCGGCGGAAATCGAGTTCGCGCATCGATGGCGGGACATGTCGAAGGTGGTGTTCTCCTCGACGATCGACAAGGTCGACTGGAACACCCGCCTGGTCACCGGCGACGCGGTCGCTGAGATCACTCGACTCAAAGCCGAGGACGGCGGCCCGATGGACATCGGGGGTGCGACGCTCGCAGGGGCGGCCATGAGGGCCGGGCTGATCGACGAGTACGTGCTGGCCACCGCGCCGGTCCTGACGGGCGGCGGCACGCCGTTCTTCACCGTGCTGGACACCTGGGTGAACCTGAACCTGGTGCAGACGCGGACACTTCCCGGCGGCGTGATCCTGACCAGGTACGAGACGAGGCGCTGAGTGCCCGCCCGGAAGCGCTGCACGGGGGTATCGCCCCGCTGCGCGCTTACAGTTCCAAACGCCTGTCGGATGTGCTCTCTTGGTCCTTCGTTCCGGGGCCCGTCTTCGGCTGTGCCGTCCCCCTGGCCGAGGTATCGGACGATTGCCGGGCGATGGGCGACCAGTCGGCGCGGTGCGCATCTCCTTCTGAGCGCGGGGTCGGCGGCACGGGTGTGGTCCTCCCGTGACGCGCGGGGCTCTTGCGATGTCAGGCGGTGCGCTTCGCGTGGCGGACCAGCCACATCAGCAGGGCGTCCAGGTCGGCGGCGGCCGAGAGGACCCGGTCGACCGCCTCGGGGGTGTGCAGCCACTCCTTGCAGCCGAGGGGACGCGCGGCGATCAGGGGACGGTGGCGCAGCAGGTTCGTACGGGGTGGTCTGTCGGATAGCCGTGCGGGGCGTTTCGTCACGTCCCCGGAGATGTCGTAGCCCTTCTTGTGCACGCCCTCGATGATGGCGGACAGTTCGCGGGTTGCGCACTTGCCGAGCTGGTCTCCTCTGGGAGGGCGAGCTTTTGTGAGGAAGACGACGCCCGGTGATGACAGACTCGTTGCCACCCCGGCTCGCCCGCGCTGTGCTGCCCAGCAGGTCGGCGGATCGCGTGAAGTGTTGGGACGACTTCTGGAAGCGGTACAAGTAGCACACGAGGGCCCCACTGTTCGCGATGGGGCCCTTTCGTTTTGCAGGGCCCGTCAGTTGAAGCCACCACTGAAGTTGCTGTTCAGCTGTGCGCTACAGATGTTGTAGCCACCCTGTGCCTCGCCAGTCTTTGTGCGGTCGCCGATGGTCACGGAGCACTTGATGTGCCCGCCGCCTTGTAGCTGCGCCGTCACCTGATAGAACATCGCGTCATCCTTGACCATCATGGTCTTGGTCCACGGGAGAGAACCACCCTGGAGGTTCGTGCCGTCAGACCCGTAGGTGATGTCGACACCCGATGAAGCTGCCCCCGTGACCTTGAAGACGGCTGTCTTGTCGTCGGTCTCCTTCGCCTTCGTGGTTGACGGTGCAGACGAAGTCGATTCTGGTTCGGCCTTACTGGGCTTTGCCGACGGGCTGGACGAGGGGGAGTCGCCGTCGTCCGACGAGCAGGCGGGTACGAGCGCGAGCGCCGCGCGGTCTTGTGTAGCCGATTCTCCTCAGGTGCTCCCCAGGAGACTTGATTCTCCCCAGCTGAGCTTGCCTTGCGAGGACTTGCTGGCTGCCTGAAGCGGTGGTCCGCCCGGTTGCCTCAAGCGGGGGGCGGGGGAGCGCGTGCACCACAGCATCGGGCTCCACCACAGTCGTTGCAGCAGCCGCGAAAAGTGTTTGGCTGCAGTTTCTCTCGAGGGACGATGTGAGCAGTAATTGGTGTGGCTGTGGGGTGCCCGGATGCGGCACCGCTCTTTCGGTCAGAGGAGCTACACCCTCCTCAGCTTGTACAGGTCCCAGGAGTCGGGGTCACCGACGTAGTGGTAGAGGGTGGTTTGCTCTTGGGTGCCGCCCACATTCCAGGGCGCCCATTCACACTCTGGGAGGTCTACGTTGACCTCCTGATTCCAGGGATCGCCTCCGGCTGCGTAGGACCATGTGCCCTCGCCTGTGCACGCCTTCGCCACGACGTTGAAGTCCTCGTCGAGCTCGTAATCTCTGACACTAGACGAGGTGGCCCTGCCGTCCGCGGTGAAAGTCAGCGTCGCGCCCCTTCCGTCGGACCAGGTGCCGACCAGTGCCGTTCGGGAGATCGTCGGCGGGCGGTACGCCTGGAGGAGGTTCGTCTGGAGGGCTACTGCGCCCAGGACTGCGACGCCGAGGACGGCCAACAAGCCCCACGCCGCCACCGCGCCGAGCAGTCTGCGCCTCTGCGATCGGCCGATCAGTGCTGGGACGGTGAGAGCGACGGTGGCGGCTGACCATGAACTCGTGGCCGACTGCCAGTCCACAGGGCCGCTGAGAGCGGCTGCTTCTGATGGGGGTGCCAGTATGGCCGCCACGACCAGCGGCACCCACCACCAGGCCTCGCGGCCGCCGAACCTTCGCCCCAGTTGCCCGCTCAGCCTGACCGCGGGAAGCACGATGGCCACCGAGACCACGGCGGCGAGGACGGCGCCTGCCGCCGCCAGGAAGGGAAGAGCCAGCACCCCCAGGCCGTAATGGCCGCCTACGTTCGGCGACTCCAGTGTCTGGCTGTATACCGCAGCCACCACGAGAGCGAGCGCCGTCTCCAGCAACAGCGTCACCATCGACACCCAAAAGACTCGGCCGAAAGAGAACTCCTGCCCCACAGTGAGGCCCCCTCGTGACGTGTCGCGTGAACGCGACTGGCTCGCCGACCGATCGCGGC
The DNA here is from genome assembly GCF_042799415.1 of Streptomyces sp. NPDC057694. NCBI lineage: Bacteria > Bacillati > Actinomycetota > Actinomycetes > Kitasatosporales > Streptomycetaceae > Streptomyces > Streptomyces sp. NPDC057694. Next base: position 241,964 of record NZ_JBHVIX010000002.1, on the reverse strand, counting down.
AACCGCCATCATGCCAGAGATTTTGAACACGTTCAGAATAGTTGCCGGACCCGCCACGACACCGAACTGCCCAGCATGCTGTGGGCAGCGCGCAAGGACGGTCGGGGGCCGGCAGGCATGAGCGGGCCGGGACCGTAAGGCAAGGAGGACTGACTCCCGATACCGGGAGGCCGAATGCCCCTCAACGCCGAGCTTCTGGCCAACCCAATGGCCAGGCAGTCCACGCACGCACGAACCCCAGATCAGGCCCTTCCCGCCGAGAGAACTGCACACCACTCACGACTTGGGAGCGGCAAAGGCGGGTCTTCGGCGGTGACGTGAAGGCAGCCGTGCGATGCTCCTGCGGCACTCCACCCGACGACAGAAGCGGCCCGAAAACTCCCTGGACCGTCCGCCCCGTCTCGGCCATGATCCCCACGTGGCCACCTACCTGGAGTCCGAACGCCTGACCCTGCGCCCCTTCGCCGCCGCCGACGCGGACCTGCTGATCGAGCTGGACAGCGACCCAGCGGTGATGCGCTACCTGACCGGCGGCGCTCCGACCCCGCCGGAGGAGGTCCGCGACCTCGTCATCCCCAGCATCCTCGCCGGGTACGAGCGCTGGGATCACGACCTCGGCCTGTTCGCCGCGTACGAGAAGGACGGCGGCGCCTTCGTCGGCTGGTTCTGCCTGCGTCCGCTGCGCAGTGGCCCGCGTGAGGAGGCCGAACTCGGCTACCGCCTGCGCCAGGCTGCCTGGGGCCGCGGCTACGCCACGGAGGTCTCGCAGGCGCTGCTGGCGAAGGGGTTCGCCGAGCTCGGCATCCGCATGGTCTGGGCCGAGACGATGACCGTGAACCGCCCTTCGCGCAACGTCATGGACAAGCTCGGGATGACACCCGCGCAGAGCATCCCCACGCCGGACGACATGATGGCGGTCGAGGGTTCCGAGCACGGAGGCGTGCGGTACGAGATCACGCAAGAGCATTGGGAGCGGCGGCAGGCGTAGGCGGTGTGAGGCGCTGTGCCCGTAGAAGTGAAGTCGTCAGCGTGCGCGGCCCTGTCTCGTCATGCCCTATCGGGTAAGTCCCGACAGTATCTTGGTGAACGCGTCGCTGAGCTCGCCCCAACGTGGGAGGCGCAGCAAGAGTCTGTGCTGCGGAAGCGGCGCTGCGGCGATCGCCGCAGCGGGGCCGGTGCCGGTGCCGGCCGGAAGCATCGTCTGGTGTTCGTCGACCGGGTGCAGGTCACGCTCGCGCACCTGTGACACGGTCGTCCGCACTCGACCCTGGCTGTGCTGTGAGAGTGGGCCGCTCCACGGTGTCCGCCGCGATCCGGCACGTCCGGTCACCGCTGGCGGCGCGCGGGTTCGCCGGCCCCGACCAGCCTGGTATCAGGCTGCGGACCATTGAGGCCCGCTTTCACGGCCTCCCGCACGCAAAAGTGAGACCCTCCCCGGCATGGGCCCGGTTTCGGGGCCGAGTTCATCCCGGCCACCGGCGGAGACCTGACCACCCTCGGCTTCCCGGACGGCCTGGCCCCGGTCCCGCGCGATTCCGGCCGTGTCCGCGGCAACCTGCACCGGCCCTCGCCGCTACCACCGCGGCCTGCTGCGAGACGGTCTGGTACGGCGGGAAGTCGTGCGGGAGGAGCCGCCAGGCGCGCCGGCCCGCCGCCAGTAGGCCAACGCGTCGACCCGCCCGACTACACGGCCCTCGCGGACGCCTTCGCCCCCATCAAGATCAACGGGCATCTATACCTCGCTCACCCCGCGACCGAGCGGTGGAACCTGGGCCAGGACATCCACAGCACGATCAAGGCGTGGTCCGAGGTGCCATGGAACGACCTCGATCTCGACGCGGATGAGGACCCCCGCCAGCTCTTCGGACTCGACGAGCTGAGCTTTGGCACCCGCAACGGGCCGTGGCCGCTCGCGAGCACTGACCGAGGGCAGACCGTCTTCCTGCTCTCTGCCCCCGACGCTCCGAGGCTCCTGGTGAACTATGACGAAACCTGGGCAGAGCACTACATGAGCTTCGCGGAATGGCTCTACCGATACCTCATCGGCGAAGACATGAGCGGGCCCAACAGTGCAGCCTTTTACCCCGGCCCGTGCAGTTGCAGCGCCTTCCGATGTCCGCTGACGAACGCCCCGAACCTTGGTACGGCCCAGACCGCGGCATGTGAGAGGCCACCGCCCTGGTCACAACGGCAACCTGATGAGATCACCTCTTAAGGGTCGTTTCATGCTCGTGTTTCATCCCTGGATGCGGCTTTGATGTGCTGGTGTCGGGTTGTGCCAGGAGATGGTGTTCTCACCAGTGAGGCGGCGGGCCATGAGGTCGGTCATGGCCAGGTGGATCATGGCTTCGGAGCGGTGCGGGTGGGTCTCGTAGTCGCGGGCCAGACGGCGGTGGAGCATCAGCCAGCCATAGGTCCGCTCGACCGCCCAACGCTTCGGGATCGGGCAGAAACCCCTGACCCCGAAAGCGCGGCGTGGACGATTTCGAGGTCGATGCCGAGGGTGGCGGCGTACTCGATGAAGTGCTTGCGGTAGCCGCCGTCGACCCAGACCTTGCGGCCGGCGTCCAGGATTCCGCCGCCGGGCGGGCCCTCCTGGAGCGGGCCGCTGCCGACCATCCCGGCCGCCGGCTGCCAATGGGTCTACCTGCCCCACGACTTCCCACCCTGGCAGTCGGTCCATGGCTCTTTCGCGCACTGGCAGAGGGACGGCACTTTCGCCCAGCTCAACGGCCTGACCCCACTTCGTGGGTGATCACCCACAGCAGGTCGTCGGGGAGTCCTAGGTGAACCTCAGGATTCGGTCTTGCGCAGGGCCGCCAGGGCCTGGTCCGCGTGCGCGCTCATCCTGAACTCGCTGCGTACGACTTCGAGTACGCGCCGGTCCGTGCCGATGACGAAAGTGGCCCGCTTCGTCGGCAGCGGGCCGAAACCGCGGGCCACACCGAACTGCCCGCGCACCACACCCTCAGGATCGGACAGCAACGGGAACCCGAAGGTGTGCTTCTGTGCGAACTCGCGCTGCCGCTCGATCCCGTCCGAGCTGATGCCTACAGGCCGGCCGCCGGCCGCCGCGAACTCGGCGGTCAGGTCACGGAAGTGACAGGCCTGCGCCGTGCAGCCAGCCGTCATTGCGGCCGGATAGAAGAACACCACGACCGGGCCCTCGGTCAGCAGCGAGGCGAGACTCGTTGGCGTGCCTGTCTCGTCGGGCAAGGTGAAGTCCTCGACTGTGGAACCGACTTGGATCCGGGGTGAAGCGGGCACGATGGCTCCCGACTGTTTGGTACGGAGACGGAGCGGACGATTCCGATCGTACTCGGCAGTAAGGACTGGAAGCGGGGGAGGGAGGAGAGGTGCGCAATACCTGCCTCGGCTTCTGCGGTGGGCAGGGCTGGTCGTGGTGCGCGATGGACTCGGTCCGTATCCGAGCCCTCGGGGGCGGCTCGGGGGACTGAGTCCGACTGAACGTGGTGGGAGCGGCTCGAAAATTCGCTCTGTTGTCGACCGCCACGGCCCGCCGCTGTCGATCGGCATCTCCGCAGTGGACCTCCACGACAGCTAAAGGCTGTCCCGTAATAGATCTTGGGGTCAATGGGAATGCGGGTAGCCGGGGTACGTCCCTCTCGTCTATCCCTTGAGGGCGAGGTTGTGGAGGAGGGCGATGTCGAGCATGGCGTAGTGAACGCCGTCGCCTTCAGCCGGCAGTCACGGAGGATCTTCCAGCTCTTCATGCGCGCGAAGGTGTGCTCAACGTGGGCCCGCACTTGCTTGCGGGAGCGATTGTGTTCCTCCTTCCAGGCCGGCAGCTCCTCGCCCTTCGTCCTGCGGTGCGGGATGACGAGCTCGGTTCCCTGGTAACCGCCGTCCGCGATGGTCACGGTGCGGCCGACGGCCTCCTCGGCGCCGGATTCCTCCCAGCCGCGGGAGTCGTGCCGGTTGCCGGGCAGAGGCTGGCCGACTACGACAACCCGGCGGGTGTCCGCGTCGATGACGACCTGATGCGCCGTGGAATAGTGATAGTTCTTCGACTGCGCGGCGATCGAACGGTCGCGGGTGGGGACCAAGGTGCCGTCCACGATCAACACGGCGTCCTCCGCGAACCGCTTGTGCGGTTTGAGGGCGAGCTTCGGGCCGAGGTGGTCAACTACGCGGCTGGCCGCGGACTTCGACACACCGAACAATGGCGCCAGTTGGCGCAACGTCAGGTTGGTCCGCCAGTAAGTGGCGACCAGCAGCACGCGGTCCGCCAGCGGTGGCCTCCACGGCCGTCCGCGACTCGGGGCGTCGGCGCCCTCCTTGCGTAGTTGGGTCACCAACTTGCTCAAGGCGCGCGGACTCAGCCCAGTGAACGGAGCTATCCATAGGGAGGTGCGCCGCGACCAGCGTGGTGACTCCGTCGACGGCGCGCCGGCGGATGGCCATCCACGGGGCGCGACCCTCACCTTCGGCCTGGCATATCCCGTCTTCGTGGTGTTCCAGGCAATCGAGTAGCTGCCGGTCCTCCCGGTCCCCGGTGGGGCGGGTGATTTCCTCCAGCAGGCCGGGGCGTTGTGGGTGTCCGAGGGCTGCGTGGGCGAGGCGGATGATGATCTCGTAGCCGCTGTGCCAGACGCCGTTGGGTGTAGCTCGTCTGGAGGGAAGGGAAGGGACTGATCCCGGGGCCCGCAGGCGGCCGGTAGTGTTGGCCGGTGATCACCAACCCGAAACTGCAGCTGACCATCGACTGTGCCGAGCCGGAGCGACTCGCGGGGTTCTGGGCCGCAGCGCTGGGCTACGAAGTCGAGCTGCCACCAGCGCCCTTCGCCAGCTGGCGCGCGTACTGGTTGGACCAGGGCTTGTCAGAGGAAGAGCTAGGCACGGGTGACTGCAGTGACTCCGTCGTCGATCCGCAGGGCGTCGGACCGAGGATCTGGTTCCAGCAGGTGCCCGAGCCCAAGGCCACCAAGAACCGGCTCCACCTCGACCTCGGCGTGAGCGGTGGGCGCGGCGTCCCGTTCGCAACCCGGAAGGAGCGCGTCCTTGACAAGGTGGCTCGACTGGAGAGCACTGGTGCGTCCCGGCTACGCGTCGAGGAGTCGGAGGAATCGGGCTCCTATTTCGTCGTGATGCAGGATCCGGAGGGCAACGAGTTCTGCGTTCACTGAGCTCAGCGTCGCCAGTCCCCTTTCACAACGCGTTTCAGCATCGACCCTGCCCAGCCCTTCCCCCTTCAGAAGAGCTACGCCCGACGCCGTTGGCCATGAGTTCGAGGCTACGAACGGCACGCACGTACCGCTAGAGCGCATGTGTCCGCCGGAGAAGGGAGGTCGCTGTGCAGCACGCCCAACTTGCGTGGATGACGCTGCTCGACTGCTGTGGGCCCGAGGATGCTGCCGGGCTGTTCTTCTGTCAGCTGTGCTGCCGTGCTTGTCAGTGCCGTGCGCCATAGTGCCGTCCATGATCAATGAACTTGAGGGCGTCGACTGGTCGTCGATGAGCCACGCGTACGGTCCGGCCGACGATGTTCCGGTATGGCTGCGGGAGATGGGTTCGCCGGATCCCGAGGTGCGCGAGAAAGCGTTCGGGAACTTCTATGGTGCGGCCCACCATCAGGGGGACGTCTACCCTTGCACCGCGGCGAGCCTGCCGTTTCTGTTTGCTCTGGCCGATGGTCCGGCAACTCCGGATCGCGCGTCAGTGGTCGCGCTGTTGCTCAGCATCGGCCGCGAAGCCTCGCATCATGACGTCGACGCGGTCTACTTCACGCCTGACGGCACCGAGTCGAGGGCCCACACCGACGTCGTCGCGCAGGTGCGCGAGCGCGCAGACGCTTTCGTCCGCTGGGCAGCAGATGCCGACCTGCTCGTCCGCCGGGCGGCGATCGAAGCGCTCGGCCTCTTTCTGGACGACGCCGACCTCGCCTTGGAAGTGCTGCGCGGCAGGCTGGCAGCGGAGGACGGCACCCCGGAACGACTACTGGTTCTCCACACGACGGCAGATCTCGCGCTACGGCTGCCCGCCGTCCACGCATCCGCCACGGCCTGGCTCGATGCCCTGATCGGCAAGCCGGCATCGGATCCCGAGATCCGGCTGGCCGCGCTCGTCCACCGGGCCCGCTGTACCCCTCAACGGATCGGGGGCGACCTCATACCGCAAGCGATCGAACTTCTCCGGCAGTCCACGCCCACCTCGCCACACACACCCGATGACGAAGCGGACGAACCCAACACCGGTGAAGAAAAAGGCACTTCGGTATCCCTGCCGTCGGAACCTCGGAGCGTCCCTCCAGAGATCGCCGCCGCCTTCGAGGACCTGGAGCGGCACAACCGCGTCCACGCGCCGACCACATCCCTGCTGCGCACCCTCCACACGGTGCTGGACGCCCGCATCCCCGAGCGCACAGCTCTGCTCACGGAGCAACTGCGCAGCTCCGATGACGCCGTTCGCTATGACGCGATCCGTATGGCCCAGGACCTGATGGCGACGTGGCGCGGTGACCACACCAACCTGGTGCTCCTCCTCACGGACTGCCTGCTGCCCGACGATCCCTACACCGCCGCCGCGGCTGCCGAGGCCCTCAAGGTTCTGGCACCCGTGTCCGAACCCGCCCGGGAAGCTCTCGCCTTCTACGTCGACCGGCAACGCACCGTGCACGGCGGGGACGTGTGGGCGGCGCCGCAGTCACCACTGCGCCGGGCTCACCAGGAAGCCGTTCTGGCGCTGGCCCGTCTTCATGACCTTCGGGCTCTGCCCTGCCTGCTGACCGCTCTGGACGACGATGTCGACGCCTGGCGGGCCCTGCAGGTCATCGGTCAACTGCGCCCGGCCGCACACGAGCTCGTACCCCGGCTGACCCGGCGGCTGGCCGGCGCGGACTTCTCCAAAGACGGGTTCGGCTCGAGCACCGGCGCCCTGCTGACCACTCTTGCTGCCCTGCGTGACCCGGCGGCCGTACCGGCGCTCACGAACGCCGTCACTGCTGCGACGCGCCAGGAGAACTGGCGCACCGCAGCCACCGCTCTCGACGCCCTGTCCGCGTTCGGAACCGGGGCCGCAACCGCCCTTCACGTCGTCCACCCGCTCGCCGACGCACAGGACATACACCTCCGCATGGCCGCCACCGGTGCTCTGTGGCAACTCGAAGGCAGCGTGGAGAGCGTCGTTCCGAAGCTGCAGGACCTGCTCGACACGCACGAACACAGTACGGCGGCCGACGTCCTTGGCCGGATCGGCCCACCCGCTGCGATGGCGCTGCCGCGCCTGCGGTCCATGCTGACCGATGGCTACGAATGGACCCGCATCCACGCAGCCTCCGCACTATGGGACATCGGCGGCGAGGCCGGGGCACCAGCTGTCGTGGAGACGCTGCTGGGCGCCTGGGAGAAGAACGACGCAACCTCCAACTACGTTGTGGCCTGCCTGCATCGCATGGGCTCAGCCGCTGCCACCGCCCTCCCCAAAATTCTGGCGGAGCTGGCGCTCTCCCGCCGCAGCGGTCACTTCGGCAGCGCCGCCGACGACGAGGAACTCCAGACCACGTGCCGTGCCATCGTTACGCACCTCGTGTGAGTCACTTGGTGCCCATGGAAGCCCCGGTCGATGCCCTGGTACGCCTCAAGGCCTCCCAACTAAAGGCCATTCAGACAGTGAGGTGTTTTCATCCTGACGCGGTCGCGAGGTGAAGGGCGAGCGCGACCTTGACGATCGCAGTGATGCGGTTGGCGCTGCAGCGTCGTCGACCACCTCGGCCCTCTCCTCGCACTCCATCCGCGCATAAAGGTCCCCAAAGACACTGTGCTCATCGTGGACGGAACCCTGCTGCCCACCGGCGACCACAGGGTGGCTGAACAGTCCAAGAATTGCCGGTAATCCACCAACCATCGGGTGTCATCGACGCGGACAGTCACTGGTGTACTTGGGCCTCGCGAACGAGGCCTCGAAGGGTGATCGTCAGAATGTCGCTGCCAGCGCAGGAAGCCCCGGTCCATCGAGGTCGTCCAGCGCCACCTGTCGGCTCGAGACGACCAGGAGCAGGGAGAGCGCAGGACCACTCACCTCGGGACCTGTGCCGATCGACAGGTCGGCGTCCGTAGCTGTCAGCCGGACGTGAGCCACAAGATTCTTGGCTCCGCCGAAGAAGGTTGGGGTGCGAAGCTGCAGGCGCAGCGCTCTGACGACCGCCTTCTTGGGGTAGGAGCGGGAGATCCCCAGCGGCCGTCGGATGTCCTCGCCGTGCACAATCTCCTCGACAAGCCGACTGTCGAGAGGCGCCGGCGGGGTCGACGTGCGCAACGCGACCTGACGAAGCCCTTTCAGAGTCTCCTGCGGTGAGGCGCCGCGTTCACGCTCGACACCGCGGGCGTTCTGCCGGTCAAAGTCGAACCGTGCCCGGGCGAGGCCGGCCAGGAAACCCAGGCGCGTTGTCCGCGCTGTGTCAGCCAGGTGAGCGACCACGTCGTGCACGGTCCACTCTTCACAGAGCGACGGTGCCTCCCATTGCTCATTGTCCAGGTATTCAAGATCACCGAGGAGCGCTGCACGTTCCTCGTGGACGATCGACCAGACATCTCCCATGGCTTCCTCCACTGGCCTGTCACTATCCCTGCCAATGGGGACTTGCCGCGCCCCGAGAACTCATCGGGCGTGATCCGAAGGCTCCGGCGGGAAGCTCGAGCGCCGAGGGGCGAAGCTCCTGCTTCCGACCTGCTCCGCCCCGGCTGCGCTGTGGCCCGTCAACCCCTGGTGAGGGGCGCGAGGCTTCCCGCCGTCCTAGGCAGTGTCCCGGCGATCACAGCCGTCCAACCGTCACCCTCCGATGAAGTTCACCGTTTCCGTCATGTCCACCCGCCCGGTGCGCAGTTGCGGCACGCCCTCTTTCTCGAACCCCACTGAGACGCCGCAGAACAGGACGAGTTCGTCATCGGCTCCGACTGCCTGGCTGACAGTCTCCCGGTACACGGTCCACATCACCTGGGGGCAGCTGTGCAGCCCCTCGGCCCTCAACAGCAGCATGACCGTCTGCAGGTACATCCCAGTGTCAGCCCACTGTCCGGGGCCCATCGTCTGGTCGAGGTAGCAGAACAGGACGACCGGCGCCCCGAACGCTTCCGAGTTCAAGGTGGCGATCTTCCTGGGCCGGTCTGGGTCGTCGCGCTCGATCCCCAGCGATTCGTACCGCTGGGCGGCGGCAGCAGCAAAGCGGTCCAGATACGGCGAGGCCAGCCCGTCCGGGTACATCGGGTACTCGCGCTCGTCGCCGGGGTCCCCCGCCAGGGCCCTGGCTGTCGCGGTCCGCTTGAGTTCCGCCAAGGGTTCACCGGTCACGACGTACAGATGCCATGGCTGGAGGTTCCCGCTGGACGGAGCCCGCGTCGCTGCGGTCAGTACTCGTTCGAGTACCTCCTTGGGCACGGGCTCATCGCTGAACGTCCGCACGGCCCGGCGACTGTCCACGGCCTCATACACATCCACGTCTTCGCGTCCTCTCATTCAACCGGGCCCCTCCACCGTATTCAGCCGTCAGTACCGAGCATCGCCGGAGGCTGGAAGACGTCCCGTCGATCAGTCCAGTCGTTGATAGGACTGTGGGAGACAGAGGCGACTTGACGGATGCTCAGTGGGAGCGGCTGAAGCCGCTTCTGCCGGTCAGCTACGGGCGTTGTGGCAGCTGGCGAGACCACCGCCAGGTCGTGAACGGGGTGCTGTACCGGATCCGCGCGGGCGTGCACTGGCGCGATCTGCCGGATCGATACGGACCATGGAAGACGGTGCACGAGCGGCATCGCCGCTGGTCGGCGGACGGAGCGTGGGAGATCCGCCTGCGGCGGATCCAGGCCGAGGCAGACGCGGCTGGCGAGGTCGACTGGGACATCTCGGTCGACTCGACGTCCGTGCGCGCACACCACCACGCCGCCGGCGCCCGGCGCGCTCCGCCGCCCGCCATCAAAGGGGGCTCTGCGCAGGCGGTCAGAGCCGCTCGGGTTCGGGCGGAACTGATCGACCGGCTGGTGGAGGCAGCGAGGCGCTCGACCGGTCGCGTGGCGGGTTCACTACCAAGATTCATCTGAGCGCAGGGTGCTCTCGCTGGTCATCACGCCCGGGCAGTGCGCCGACTGCACCCAGTTCGAGGCGGTCATGGACCGGATCTGCGTGCCGCGGCTGGCCTGCGGCAGGCCACGTACGAAGCCGGACAGCGTCAGTGCCGACAAGGGTTACAGCAACCGCCGAACTCGCAGCTACCTACGCAGACGCGGAATCCGGCACGTCATCCCGGAGAAGGCCGACCAGGCAGCCAACCGGGTCCGACGCGGCATTTCCGGGGGCCGACCGCCCGGCTTCGACAAGGACCGCTACAAGAAGCGCAACACCGTCGAACGGGCGATCAACAAACTGAAGACCTTCCGCGCGGTTGCAACCAGGTTCGACAAGCGCGGCTACGCCTACCTCGGAACCGTTACCGCAGCCGCGCCCGTCATCTGGCTCCGCTCGTGATCGCCAGGACACTGCCTAGATGCGCGTTGAGTGAGGGCAGGGGAGTAGCCCACCAGGGCGGCTTTGCTCACTCGACGCCGGACTCGTGACTGCGCTGGTCCCCGAGCTCTACGATCACTCAAGCCGCGACAGGGCAGGTTGGGTGATGGGGGCGTCGTTGTGCGGGCACTCAAACGGGCGTTCTGGGCGGTCGACCGCCACTTTGGGGGCGATCGGCCACCCCTGCGGCCGCGCGGGCGGTTCTTGCGCCATCCCCTGCTCTGCGGGCTCGTCGGCGCTCTCTTTTTTGGCGGCCTCGCCGCTTTGGCCATTGAGAGGGTGGACCTTCAGATCGCCCTGTACAGCATGGTAATGGGCTTATTTTCAAGCCTTCTTGTCGTAGGCGAACGGAAGCGCCTGGACCACTACCGCGTCCCCTGGAGGAAGGCGCGTGAGGGCTGACGGGTCATATCCGAGCCCCGGGCCAGAGCGAGATGATCTCGGTGTCGCTAGTGTGATCACGGTGTCGGATCCGTTCTGGATAGCCCCATTCACCGGGCTGAGCCCGCGGGCTTTCGCGAAGCTGTTGACGCAGTTGTGGCGAGAGGACATCGACGCTCCGGTCAGGGCCGGCCGTGGAAGCTCCCCCTGGAAGGCCGCGTGCTGCTCGTGGCTGCCTACTGGCGAACAGCTCACGCTGCGTCAACTCGCCCCGCTCTTGGGGGTATCGAAATCGGCAGCAGACCGTGTCATTGACGACCTTCGGCCCTGGGGAGAGTGGTGGGCTGAGGTAGGGACCCTCGTTGGCCGTGCCGTCGGAAGGGAATAGGGATGCAATGGGGCCGTGCCACGTCCAGGCCCCGTGGCAAACTCCAGCGCATGAAACTCGACCAGACGCTGATAGATGCAGCCGTGGAGCTCATGAACCAACGCTGGCCCGAGGGTGAACCTGGCGGGGCAGCTGCGGTGCGTCTCGCTGACGGTGGGATCCTGACCAGCGTCGGCCTCGACAACATGCACGGTTCGGTTGCGCTCTGTCAGGAGACTGGGGCTTTCATCCAGGCTTACACCGAGAACCGGACCGTCACCGCCTCTGTATGCGTCTGCCGTGACATCGAGCGCGGAAGAGTCCTGATCTTGCCGCCCTGTGGCATCTGCCAAGAACGGCTCGCTCTGTGGGGACCGTCCGTTGAAGTCGCCGTCCCACGGGACGACGACCCGACCCATTGGGAGGCGCGTTCCCTGGCGGAAGTGAACCCCTACTACTGGGGGCGGCAGTTCGCCGACGGACAGTGGCCTTCCCAAGCCCAACACTCCGAGTGACCACACCCACAGCGGCACAGCAACGGAGTACAGCAACCAGCCTGTCCAGAGCTAATCCGTGAGGCTGCAACGCGTCCGGTACGACTACTCGCGACCGACCCACAAAGAGCTGCGGATCAAAAGGCGCCCGTTCCCCATCCGCGCCCGATAGGTCGGGAACTCACGGGGAACCACGGTCACGAACGGGCAGCGAGCACGGTGAAGGCCGCGGACCGATGTTGCCGGTCAGGGGCCTTCAACCTGCGCGGTGGATGCGGGATTTGAACGCACGGTGACTTTCGCCGTGACGGTTTTCAAGACTGCTCGCCCGGAAACACCCCTTCCCTGACACCTCCGTAGAGCCCCCACTCATTAAGGCCTGAGTAGATCAACGCGGCACGCCCCTGCGGAAAGGAAAAACACCGGGCCTCACCCGTGTAGATCGCGACCAGCGAATCCGCACCACGCCACCAGGTGTCGGCAAGCCCCTTTGTCTCTGGGACCGGTTCCATGGCGTCGAGTTCAAGTCCATCGACGTCATCGCCCGTGACCTTCGTGATTCGCTTGGCACACATCGACGCGTGATGAGCCAGCGCGAGTGCCTCGATCCACCCTTCGACGGTCGCGTGCAACGGCGCCCAGTGGTCCGCATGGATTCCGAACTCACCGGCCGGGCCAATCATGAATGAGTAGGGAACAGCAGTCCGTTGTGTCCCGGCCTCGAACCACCATCCCTCCGCAGACGTTCCTTCGGGTGAGTCGGCCTCGAAGTACTTCGGCCCTCCGTCGTATTGGGAGGCCGGCGGCAGAAGCAGGCCGCCCCAGCGCTCCTGAAAGGCCGCCATCCGGTCAACCACATCCGCCGGAATGTCCCGGTCAAGCCACCACTGCCTGTGCTGCTCGACAGACCTGACGTCGACCCTGATGCCGTGCTCAGCGACGAAGCTGTGAGCCCTCCGAGTCAGCCCGCCGGGCACATCGCTGAGGAGGTTGAGATTCACCCGGTGGACGATACCCGCATAGCAGCGAAGTACCGCAACCTCAACGACCGTCCTTGTCCGGCGATGCTCGCTATGGCCTCAACCACAGCCGGTATGACCCTGACCGACCGTTCTCTCTAGAGCTACGGATCAGATGTTGTCCCCGGCCCGTAGCTCTTCCTTCCGCCGGCGGGCGTAGCCCTCCAAGTCCTGCTTGATGGTCATGACGTTCTCGACGCGGATCCGGATAGGTCCACAGTGCAAGGCATCGCAGGAGCGGGGAAAGCTACCGTCGATGAGGGAGACACCGCTGAGTACGACGCCCGCCACCTCATCAACGGCAGTGCACAGCACCGGATGGAACGAGCAGTCCTCGTAGACGTCGCCCACTTGGATGCCGTTCGGGTTGGCGGGATCTGGTGTCTTGTTCATGAGGGACACCGTCTCAGTTTCCGTCTCCTCCAGCGACGGTCAGGCCCGTTCGCGAGAGGTCGGAAACAAGTCGCCGCCCTTCGCTCGACCACACGCGAACCCAGGTGAACGGCCCCGGACAGGGTCTCGGGTCGGACCAACAGTCCTGGAAAGAGTGTGGGGCGACGGCTGACGGGATGGGAGTTGGGGAGAGCGGTGGGTTGAGGGGAGGATGCCGCCATGTCAGATGAACAGATACGCCCCCTCAGCGAGCTTCGCCAAGGTCAGACAGTCCAAGCAACGGTCATTAGTCACGAGCCTTGGGGAATCATGGCGAAGCTCAACGAGTACGAGCCCGTGGGCGCTTCGTTGGACACAATTCGTCGCAGAAGCGAGCCGGGAGTGAAGCGACTCGTGCAGGAACTGCCCCCCGTGGGGGCGACCGTCGACCTGGTCGTTGGCGAGGTACGCGACTGGAATCACAGGCCGTGGATATGGCTCGACCTCACGGCACCCGGTGCCGCCGAATTCTGACCGTGCCCCCGGCGTGCCCGACAGACTGGGAACTCACGGGGAGCCACCGTCACGAAACGGGCAGCGCACATGACAAAGGCCCCCGTCCGATGTGCCTGGTCAGGGGCCTTCAATCTGCGCGGTGGGTGCGGGATTTGAAACCATAGTGACTCACGCCACGACGGTTTTTCAACACCGATCAATCACCGGCGAACCAGAGATGCCGGTGCACACTAGGCCTGTGCCGTAACGGCTGATCTTGGCGTGCCTGGTCTGATCACGGCTTCGGAGCCGTCCTGGATAGTCCCCTTCGCCGGGCTGAGCCCGCGGCAGTTCGGCAAGCTGGTCACCAGCCTGCGGCGCGAGGGCGCGGACTCGGCCTGCAAGGGCCGTCCGTGGAGCCTGCCGCTGCACGATCGGGTCCTGCTGGTCACCGCGTATTGGCGGACGAACCTGACGCTGCGACAGCTCGGCCCGCTGTTCGGCGTGTCCAAGTCGGCTGCCGCGCGGATCATGGACGGCACTCTGGTCCCCACCCGTGATCACGCTGTCGCCGCACAGTCGAAGAACTATCGGTACTCCACCAATCACCAGGTCGTCATCGACGCCGACATCCGACTCGTCGTCGCCGTTGGCCGGCCCCTGCCCGGCAACCGGAACGACTGACGGGCATGGGAACTGTCCGGCATCAAAGCCGCTGTCGGAACGGCCGCTGTCATCGCCGACGGTGGGTATCGAGGCACGGGCCTGGTCATCCCGCACCGCCGCGAGCGCGGACAGGACGAACTTCCCGCGTGGAAGGAGGAGCGCAACGCTTCCCACCGCAAAGTCCGAGCCCGCGCCGAGCACGTCTTCGCCCGCATGAAGACCTGGAAGATCCTCCGCGACTGCCGCCTGAAGGGCGACGGTGTTCACCATGCCATGCTCGGCATCGCGCGCCTGCACAACGTGCTCCTCACCGACTAGGACAAGTCGGGATGTTCCTGGTCAGCCGGCCTTTGTCCCCCCCGCCCAAGGGAGTTCGGCGTGGCGACAGTTTGCGATGGCTGATCCGCCAGCCGTCAGAGGTGCGCACGACGGTGTCGTCATAGGAGACGGAACCGCACGAGCCATCCGCCTTGATACCCAGCCCCTTGGAACGGACCTGTACCTGACCGTCCGCCGACGCCGTGATGACGACGTTGGTTACGTGATGCGCGACAGGGTTGGCCCCTCCCAGCGCCCATGCCGCTTCTCGGATGGCCGCCACCCCACATAGCGGTTCCTGCCCGAAGTCGGTGAGGTCGTAGACCACATCGGCGATGAACAACTCCTCGAACCGGTCAAGGTCCCCGTCGTCAACAAGATGACCATGCAGCGAGATCAGTTCGGTGATGGCCAAGCGATCTTCAAGAGCGAGCGACACACGTGTCCTCTCCGACCCGGCATGGAAGGCACCAGGCCAAGAATCGATCCGACGTCAGCACGGCACCACACTGCTCAACGAGTTGGGCCGCAGCCGGCAAGAGCGGGGCCGTGCACGGCGTGATCGTCTCCTACCGACGGTCAGCCTGCCACCGAGTTGGCCCTGTCACCGTCAGCCGAAGCACGTCTTACGGGACAGGCCTTAGCCCCGTTCGGACTCAAGCTCCTCCACCTTGCCGCGGGCAGCAGCCGCCCGAGCCTGCATCTCCTCGTACAGCGAACCCATCTAGCACCCCTCCTCAACCATCACGGCAGGGACGGAGTACTCCGAAAGCACCGGAATCGGCACGACCTCAGCTCAGGCATCCCTGGGCAGGAAGTGCACTCCTCCCACCCCCTACCGACTGAAACACCAGCTCACCAGCCCTTATCTCGCCGTTGTATGGCAAACGCGATGAAGGGCAGAACGCCAAAGAAGATGGGTGTAGCTCTCTGATGGCGGCGTGGTCGGGTCTCCACCGTGTGGGTGGAGGAGGCGGCGCTGATGGGGTCGTTGATCGGGGAGTTGGAGGCGCGGGAGGCGACGGCCCGGTCCGGGTGTGGTCGCCGTTGTCCTCGACGAGTGACGGAACCGTCGGGGCCGCACCGTGTCGGGGGCCGAGCGGGGCGGGCCGCCCACCGACTATCCTCGCCGAGTTCGTGCCACCCACCCGGCCCGGGCATCGCGGCGCGGCGTACAGGGGAGCTGACACGGCATGAGAACGAAGAGCGCAGCGGCGTGGGCGGTAGCGGTGCTGATGCTCGGCGCAGCCGTCGGCGGCTGCGCCGAGCAATCGGACAAGGGACCGTCCGGCAGCAGCGCGAAGCACACGAAGTCCCACCGCGAACCCGAGGACAAGCCTGATTCACGGGTCGTCGAGGACGACGACGACCACACCGTCCTCGAGCTGTCGGACGGCCGGCAGGTGTCCCTCCGCTTCACTCGCCGCGGCCTGGAGGTACAGCATCGCGACGTGTCCGACGACTCCTGGTCCGCCCGGAGGACGGTCTATGAGACCGGCATCAATCCGTGCGGCGGCATCAGGGCAAAGGCGTACCAGGACACCGTGTGGCTCACGGCCGGCTTCGGCGCGTACTGCAGGGACGGCGACGAACCGCATGAGGTGATCGCGGCCGTCGCCACCGGGGACCTCTCCTCCTGGACCACCGACCTGACCAAGAACACCACCCCCTGGCCGAAGGCCCGCATCAGCGACGGTGGCGCCCGAGTGGACTTCGTCCGCAACATCTGGCTGATGACCACCACGCTGACCTGGCGCAAAGGCTCCGGATTCGCCGGGGTGGCCACGGAGTACAAGCCCATCCACCCCTGGTTCGTGGGCCGGTGGCGAGCCACGGACGGCAGCCAGCAGCTGACCGTCCACCAGGTCGGGCCGGGCAGATTCGCACGCGTGGTCATCGAGTCCCTCACCGGCTCGCGATGCAAGGGCAGCGCCATTGTCACCGGCACCGACCAGTACAACCTGTCCCCGAGCAACTTCAAGCTCGATCAGGGCACCAGGACCGTCCACTGCCCGCCGGATGAGCTCAAGTACCGCTTCGACGTGAAGTCCTCGGACGGCCCGCTGCGCCTACGCACGATCGGCAACCACCCGAAGACCGTCCTTACCTATGAGCGGGTGGGCTGACGTACGACTGCGCACGAGGGGCGGCGGCGTGGTCGGGTCTCTGCCGTGTGGGTGGAGGAGGTGACGCTGACGGGGTCGTTGATCGGGGAGTTGGAGGCGCGGGAGGCGGCGGCCCGGGCCCGGGTGGAGGCGCTCGAAGCGGATCTCGCCCGGCTGACGGCCCGTCTGGAGAACGAGCGGGAGGCATGGTCGCGGCTGTGGATCGCCCGGGAGACTGTGGCCGAGGTGATCATGGATCTGGACGGGTCCGGAGCGACCGCATCGGTGGCCGGCGGCCCGGAGCCGGAGAACCCGGTGCACCCCGGGGTGCGGGTGGTCGGGGCGATCACGGTGCCGCACTGGCGCCAGGGGCTGTCGGCTGCGGTGCTGCCGGATGTCTACCGGGCATCATCGAGGTCCTTACTGACACCGCGAAGCCGATGGAGGCCAAGCAGGTCGTGCCGCGGATCGGGCTGCCCGCGGTGAGCGGAAAGATCGAGGGGCGAGGGGGAAGCTGAAACGGCTGGTGGAGCGGGGCCGGCTGACCGAGGACGAGCCCGGATGGCTCACGGTGGCCCACCCCGGCGACGGCCTGGAACCGGCGAACTCCCGCAACGATAAAGGCTCTTCTCTCTAGCTTCGGAGTAACCAGCCAGACCGAAGCACCCAAGAAAGAAGAGCCGTGGTGGAACCCTACGACGCCTTGCCCGCCATCGATCCGTTCGCCGCCGCCGCAAGGGCCTTCGACCGCCTGACCGAGGAGTTGGCCGACCCCGCCTCGGCCGCGCTGACCCACCACGATCTGGAGGACCTGATCGAGGCGCGGAGTTGCTGCGGCTGCTGCTTCAGGCCCATCTCGACCTGCGGGAGCGGGCCGAGCGCGAGCAGGGGGAACGCGCCGGCCGCCCGGCGGTCCGGGATGCGGACGGACAGGTGCGCCCGCATCGCGAGGTGGGCCATTGCAGGCGTCCGGCCTGCGTGTTCGGCACCGTGACCGTGACGCGGACCGCGTGACGGGGCAGGTCGATGACCAGCGTCCGCCCCCTGGATGCGGACCTGTCGCTACCCGCCGGGCTGCACTCGCACGGCCTGCGCCGCCGCGCGGTTGCCGAGGCGGCGCGCGGTTCCTACGACCAGGCCAAGGAGGCGATCGAGCTGCGGTGCGGGAAAGTCCTGGGTAAACGTCAGGCCGAACATCTGGTCTCCTCAGCGGCCGTTGACATCGACGGCTTCTACCAGCGCATGCCGAGGGCATCGACGTCATCTCGCCACTGCGTTGTGAGTCTGTTGGCCCATCGGCGGTTGGTGGCGAGGAACATGCCAGACGCCATTCATCCTCACGCGGGCGAAGTCGCCGTCACTGTGAAAAAAGGGGGGAGGAAGGACGACGAAGAAACCATCACGAGTGGTCACCGGCCGGTGGATGACCGTCCCACCGCGGTCTGCGTCTTGGCTGCCGCGAGCACGGTGTCAGCCCATGCTGCGGCGGACTGTCCGCCGCCCACGTCGATGCGATCCAGCCCCAGCCTGTCGATGGCATCGACCATGAGCGTCTGGTAGCGCTCAGTGCGAGCTAGGAACTTGTCCATCAGAGCCCGTTCCTCGTCTGTGGCTGCTTCGTAGCGGCCCGCCGCGTGAACGCGGGCGCGTACTAAGGAGTTGTCGGTAGTGAGCCACACGGCGGCCGTGCGCGGGACCTGCAGCTTCGCGACGCTGACGGGCCAGAGTGCCGACCCCTCGAGAACCATGCCTGTCCGGCCGCCGTCCTCGGCCGCATGGGTCGTGATCAGCTCTTCGATACGGGGCCACAGCCGATCGTAGTGGTCGAGAACCGACGTGATCAGTTCGTCAACCGTGAGCGATCCGTAGTGCTCGGCGACGTGCGCAGGCACCTCCCGCTCCGGGGTTCTCCAGGGTCGCCCAGGGTGCCGGGCAAGCGCGTCGGTGCTCAGGACCGCGAACCCGAGTTTCTCCGCCACTACTTGGGCAACGGTCGACTTTCCGACGTTCGACGTCCCGCCGATCAGAACCACCCGGACATCACGCACATCAACGACCCTACCGACCCCTCCGGGACGATGCCTGCAGGGCCAGCGCCCTGCTCTCCTTCGCCCGCCCGGACCCGCCCTGCACCCACTGCGCCCCACACGTACTTGGGTAAGTGGTCCCGAATTTCCGGGAACCGTGCCGCGGGAACCGCGATCTCCAGATTGCCGTGCGGCCGTGACTGTTCTCCACGGAGCAGATCCAGTGCCCACCCCGTCGCGATGCACCAGGCGCATCGACCCCGGCCAACCGCTCCGCGACCTGCTGCGGCCGTCATGCCTGCACCCACCGGGCATCCAGTTTGCCGGTCCTGAGCAGAGCGCCACCAGCAGGCAGGGGTTCGGTCGTCGGCACAACCGACTGCCGCAACAAGTCCAGGTGCGAGGCCATATCAAGGCCTGCAGTCGGTCTTGTTGCGAGGAAGGAACAGACCAGACCCCTGGATCGTCGTCGCCACTCCGGAAGAGCCGGGCCCATCGCAGGTCGACGAACGTGTGGCAGCGGCAGCCAAGTTTGATCGTGCCCACTCTCGCCTCCACCTCACCTCAGCCACAGTGCCCGGGCCCCGCAACACGACCGAAACCGGCGAGAGGACGACAGCCAAGGATCGTGCCGGCGCGTGACCGTGCGTGTCACAGCGGGTCTCCGAGCGGCCCGTACTCCTCTTCCAGGGCATTGGCCCAATGAGCTGGCCAGTCCGGTTGCGTGCCGTCGGCGTCCGTGAACCCGTACTCCTTGTACAGGCCCCAGGTGGCCAATGCCCGCCCGGTCTTGGCCATGACGTCGGGGTCGGCGGCCAGCGCGGCGACCGCCCGTCCCAGGTAGGCGGGGGTTTCGGAGCGGGCGAAGTTCGGGTCCTTGGCCACGCCGTCCCGCCAGTTGGCCTCGGTGACGCCGAAGCCCTCCAGCATGGCCTCCGAGCGCAGGAAGCCGGGCGTGATCGCCACGGCCGCGATGCCGTGCGCCTTCAGCTCGGCGGCCTGGCCGACGGCGAGACGGATCACCGCCGACTTGGCGAGGTCGTAGAAGAACGAGCCTCGATAGCGGGCGGTGTTGCCGTCGGTGACCTCCACGACCAGACCGCTGCCGCGGTCGACCATCAGCGGAAGCGCGAACCGGCTGGTGATCACATGGGTCTCCACCGCCTGCCGTATCAGCCGAAGGCCGGTATCAAGGTCCTGCTGCCACAGCGGATGCTCCCAGTCTGTCAGCGGATCTCCACCCCATACGGAGTTGACCAGGATGTCGAGCTGTCCGTCCTGTTCAGCCGCGATCCGGTCGACCAGGACACCGACCTCGTCCGGGCAGCTGTGGTCGGTGCGTACAGGGATGCCGAGGCCGCCGGCGGCGGTGATCTTCTCAGCGGTCTCCTCGATGGTTTCCGGGCGGTCCAGGTCGGAACGTCCGGCAATGCTGCTGCGGCCGGTGACGTACACCGTCGCGCCAGCGGCTCCGAGCTCGACGGCAATGCCCCGCCCGCCGCCTCGGGTGCCGCCGGCGACCAAGGCCACCTTCCCGGCCAGCGGGCGTGCATCGTTCGTCATGATTCCTCCAGGTCGTGGCCGTGGCGGGGCGGGAAGTGAGGAGACAACATGTTGTTGAGCTCTTGCCGGAGCCGTTGCACGAGGGTGCCTTGACGGTCGAGGGCCCATACCAGGCCCGCACCGGAGGCGATCGCCTGCACGGACCTGGCCAGGGCCGCAATGTCCGTCCCAGTGCGGAGCTCGCCCGTGAGCAGGGACTCTGTGAGCAGTGCCTCGATGGCTCGGCCCTGGGCCTGGTGGATGGCCAATGCATACTGGCGGAACTGCGGATCCGTGAGATCGATGCACAAGAACGCAAGATGGTTGGCGAAGGTCTCGGGCGTGGCCATCGAAGCCATCGGCTCCACGATCAGCGCCGCAAGCGCCTTAAGTGCCGATTCATGCTCTTCACGTACTCGCCCGGGCAGCGCGTCGGCATCTTTCGCGGACTGCTCGGCGAGTGCCAGAAGCAGCCCACGCTTGGACCCGAACCGCTGCACGAGCGTGCCGGGTACCAATCCCACCTCACGAGCTACGACAGCCAGAGTCAGCCCCACAGGACCCACCCGGCCGATCACGTCGGCCGCCGCACGCAAGATCACCGCATCCTCGACCCCTCGGGGGCGTCCCGCCACCACGGCTCCCATCGATTAATAAATGCCCGTTCATTCATTAAAGCGTTCGATCGGCGGCACGGCAATCCGGTATCAGTGGCAATCGACCCGGTGGTGACGGCCGACCAGAACCTTGATCATCAGATCGACGCACTTCTCCGCAACGGCGTCAACCGTGACAACATCCACGTCGACGTCGCCAGCGGCGCGAAAGCCTCCCGCCCCAAACTTGATCTCGTCATGCAGCTGATGCGCGAGGGCGACACGTTGAAAGTCACCCGGCTCGACCGGCCTTCCCGCTCCGTCATGCACCTGGTCACCCTCGGCGCCGAGCTGCGCGAGCGCGGGATCGGCCTGCACGTCATCGAGCAGGGCATCGACACCGCCACCATGGAGGGCCGCGCAATGTTCGGGATGCTCTCCGTACTGGCCGAGCTCCAGCGAGAGCTGATCGTGGCGAATACGAACGACGGGCTCGCCTCCGCGCAGGCTCGCGGCGTGTCGGGGGTCGCCGGCCGAAGCTCACCGAGGACCAGGCCGCGCTTGCCCAACGGCTCTACGACGAGCGAGAGAAGACCGTCCAGCAGATCGCCGACATGTTCGGCGTGCCGCGCTCGACGGTGTACGGGCACCTCGACAAGACCAGAACCGTCCCCCGCCAGCCCAAGAAGACCGTGGCCACGAAGCCCTGACCGCTCGATTGCGGCTGATGACACGGTTCTTACCGGCACCCCTGGTCGCGGCGATCAACGGGTGGATATGAGTAGCACCGGCGTACGCATGATCGATAGCTTCACCGGCTATGAAGCAGCGGAAGCAGAAGAAGCTCTCCCACCACCTCTTCGAAGCAGTGCTGGCAGGCAACACCGTGCGCACGAAGGCTCTGTTGCGCAGTGGAGCAAGTCCGGAGAGACGGAACAGTGACGGCACTACTCCGCTGTACCTGGCTTCAGTACATGGCGAGGCCGAGATTGCTCGTTTGCTCATGGAAGCCGGAGCTTCCCCCGACACCGAAAGTAGCGGCCTCGGCTCGGAGGGCACACCATTGTGCGCAGCCGCCTGTTGGGGGCACATCGCAACGATTCGACAGTTGTTGGCACATGGTGCCGATCCCAACCTTCGCGAAGACCACGGCACAGGCAGATCCCCGCTGGACTGGGCGAACAACGCACCTCACCCCGACACTGCCGAGACCCTTCGGGCAGCAGGGGCGCAACCAACAGCGCACCCAGCTTCATAGCCAGCGCTGCCTCAGCGCTCGCCTTCGTAACAGGACCTAGCAGCCGTCGACGGATTCCGCACAGGCCGCGGCCGGACCGCCCGCGCGGTTGCCAAGAAGACTGTGCGCAGATCATGCAGTTGCGCGCGACCGGCCGCAAGTACCGCCGGGCCCACCACAGGGCTGAGAAGGCCGAGACCAAGGGCTCGTCGAAGGCCCGGCGGTAGCCCGGACTACCGGGAGCCCGCCACAGGGTGCGACTTGTAGAAGGACTCCTCCAGGTAGGCGGCCTCGTGCGGCCGGTACGGCTCCTCCAAGTAGGCGGCCTCGCCTTCGTCGAGTTCGACGTCCACTGCGGCGACGGCGTCGGCCAGCTGGGCCGGCTTGGTGACCCCGACGATGGGCGAGGTCACCACCGGGTTGCGCATGACCCAGGACAGGGCGACCTGGGCCGAGGGCAGGCCCCGCTTGCCTGCGATCTCGTGGACGCGGTCAGTCACTGCCTGGTCCTCGTCGCGGTAGAGGATCTCGCTGCCCTCGTCGGTCCTGGCACGCGCCGTGGCGGTGTCCCGGGCCCGCGTCAGCCTGCCCCGTGCCAGCGGGCTCCACGGGATCACGCCGATGCCTTGATCGGCACAGAGCGGGAGCATCTCCCGCTCTGCTTCTCGGTGGATGAGGTTGTAGTGGTCCTGCATCGACACGAACCGGGTCCAGCCGTTCAGGTCAGCCAGGTACAGGGCCTTGGCGAACTGCCAGGCGTACATGGAAGAGGCTCCGATGTAGCGGACCTTCCCGGACTTGACCGCGTCGTGCAGCGCCTCGAGGGTTTCCTCGATCGGGGTGTCGTAGTCCCAGCGGTGGATCTGGTACAGGTCGATGTAGTCGGTCCCCAGTCGCTTCAGGGAGGCGTCGAGCTCGGCGAAGATCGCCTTGCGGGACAGCCCGGCGCCGTTCGGGCCGGGGCGCATCCGCATCCAGACCTTGGTGGAGAGAACGACCTCCTCGCGCCGGGTGAAGTCCTTGACCGCCTTTCCGACGATCTCCTCGCTGCTTCCGGCGCTGTACCCATTGGCCGTGTCGAGGAAGTTGACGCCGTCCTCGAGGGCCTGCTTGATGATGTCCCGGCTGGCGTCCACGCCCAGCGACCAAGGCTCGCCGCCCCGGTCCGGCTCGCCGAAGCTCATGCAGCCGAGGGCGATGGCGGAGACTTCCAGTCCGGTCGTCCCGAGTTTGATGTATCGCATGCTTGCGAACCTAGGAGTTGGAGTGCACTCCAACGCAAATTCGGAAGGGTGGGGCATACGCGCCCTGTCAGGTTCGACCGTGTCCGCCAGACGTACTTGGAGAACTCGGCAGTAGCGAGTAACAAACTGTCGATTCTCGGCCGAGCGCGTCAGGCACTGCTCAGCCCCTCGGGTTCGGTGCTCACGCCTCCTATGCCCTTCGCTAGTAGCCCGGCCCCTGCAACAAGGGCTCTGCATAGGCCGCGGGTTAGAGGGGGCGACTCTCCTGTCTGCGATGCCTGTTAGTGCCGCATCAGACAACGTTCGCTCTGTTGAGGAACCAAGCCAACGCAGCCACGCCGATGGGTAACGCAACAAGGTAGCCGACGAGGATACCGATGCCCGGATCAGCCAGCGCAGGGAAAGTCCAGTTCACTGTTGCAGTCACGAGCAGTCTCACCGTTGCCAGCGCAAGGAGAGCGGCGACAACGGCAAGCCGACGCGGCGGGCCCGCCCCGCTGTACAACTCGGCCGCAGGCCCGATCGCGATCAGGCCCGTCACGAGGCCGACCAGGCTGGTGTCGGGCAGCCACCCGAACGGCCACCCCACCAGAGCGATCAATCCGGAGACAGCAAGGCCGCCCAGTTCCAGTGCGACGGTGGACACGACCGGGTGGTCCAACGAGGGGTATCGGATCGAGCCGCTCCCACTGTCCTTTTCATCGGACACGTCGTCAGAGTCGCCATCGACAGGGCGAACGTTGCCTGAGTCGGCACTAGGTCCTTGGGGAAAAGGGGTGTTCGGGCGGGGCCGGTTCGCTTTTGTCCGGGGAATCGTCGCAGTCGAGATCCTCGGTCGTGGTCGTGGTCGTGGTCGTGGTCGTGGTCGCGAGAGTGATGCGGGCGTTGTCGTGCTCTTGCGTAGAAGCTCGTCAATTCATGCTTCACCTATGGAACGATCACCGGCATGGAGATCCTTCGGTACGTGTTCCTTGTCTTCCACCTCTTCGGGTTCGCCGCGATCATGGGTGGCTTGTTCTTTCAGCTGAGAGGGAAGGACCCGGTGACCGGCAGTTACATGCCGATCAGCGCGGTCGTTCAGCTGGTCACCGGTGCGGGACTCATATGGACCCGGACGTCCCTGGACCTGCCGGTGGACAACGCGAAGATGGGAGTGAAGCTGGCCCTGGACGTCCTGGTGGCGGTGACAGCGCTCGTGGGCATGCGCAACAAGCAGCAATGGGCGTTCTATGCCGTTGGGACGTTCACGGCGGCCGCAACCATCGTGGCCGTTGCATGGAAGTAGTTCCTCAACTGGCCGCCCTGGTAATTCTTCGGACGTCATGTCACGGAGGATCGTCAACGCTCTGCGCTCTCAGGCACGGACCGGTGGCCAGTGGGACTACCTGCCGCACGCCCTCCCGCCGCGGGACCCTACAGGTATTCGGCGCCATCACGAGCGAGCAGACCCGCTCCTGGAGCTTCGACGAGATCGCCGCCCTGCCTGGTGCAGCGTGACGATGGATCTGCACTATGAATCCGGCACCAGCACAACCGGCGACACCTTCTGCGGCGTAACGGCCCGCGCACTGCTCTGCCTCGCCCCACGTTCGGCCCGACTCGCCACTGCGAACGACGCCGTCGCCGCGAACCTCCTCTTCGCCGACGGCCAGTTCGATGCCTACAGTCCATATTGTGGTGCGATCCCGGCCGGGCTCCGAAGATTGCTGGCATTGTGACGGCGAAGCTGGAATGCGTGGTCTCCGGAAGCACCCTGGCCACGGGCGCGACAGTGACAGGGAATCCTGCTCGATCCCACTCCGGTGCAAGCCGAGGGCACGACGAGCACGCGCATCGAGTATCGAGCGCCGGGAGGAGTGCCGTGCGGTGCGGCAGAGACAGTGATCCAAGGTCTGATCATCTAACCCGGATAGGTATGGACGATCCTCCCAGCAGGGTTTGCTGGCTACGAAACTGACGCCATGGTAAGCAACCTTAAGAACGAACAGCCTCGAGATCTGAGTTCGTCGATCCCGCAGTGGTCAGGGAAGGCGAGACCGCCCCGGGAACATTGTCAAGGAGGGCTTCCTGAGATGCCGAGCTTCTTCATGGAAAGCGCCGCAATGTTGGCCCGTCAGGCAGACGAGCTGCTGGCTGAGCGCAAGCGTGACGCGCGGCGTCGAGGGGGCGCCCATGGGCGCCGTATGGCAGAAGCTGCCAGGGAGAAGAGCGTCAGCAACGCTCTGGACGAGCTGCGCCGGAAGTTGACTCTCGGCATGATCAGCCGTCAGGAATTTGACAAAGGTGTCGCTCTCTTGAAGGGCGTTGAAGGTGTCAGCCTCCTGAAGGGAAAGGGCAGATCCAGTAATTAGCCCAGGACCCGCATGCGAAAGAGCGGTTGACCTGCCCAGTACCGGATCGCCCGTGGCCGGGGGAACAGGGCGTCAGCCGACTCCACACGAAGTGCACCAGATGCCCGGGAGCCCCCGCAGGAGTCGATACCCCAGAGGAAGACTCGCGGTGCCGCATAAGTTGAGAACGACGCGGCCCGACGCCGGTCAGCTGATCGGCGGCGGGAGGGTGGCCTTGGCGGCGAGGAACTTCGGAGCCAACTCTCGATAGCTGTCGGTGATCAGTTCGGTGAGCTCGGTCCAGTCGGTGTGGTCACCGAGCACGGTGGCGACGACGTTGTGTCCCCAGTCGGCCCGGAGGAACGGGAAGCCGCCGGCGGTCAGGCCGAGCAGGTCGTCGACGGGTACCCGAAAGGTCATCACGACCAGTTCCTGACCTGCGGTTACATACGGGGCGTAGACCGAGGAGCGCTCCGTGTCCGGCGTGTAGACATGGGCGAATGTCCGCGTCCGGATCCGCCAGCGCACGCCGATCCAGGCAGGTTCCTCGTACGTCTCGGGCAGCTGCCGGCAGATCGGCCGCAGCCGGTTCAGGATCTCCGGCGGCACGTCTCCAGGGCTGGACATGGGCCGACACTAGCGGTCGCCGACGGATTCCGCGCGGGCCGCGGCCGGACCGCCCGCGCGGTTCTCAACATGGGCCATAGAACGGCGCGTAGGCAGAACGGGTGTCCGGCACACGCCTCACGGAGGGCTGCAAGGCGGCGCGGACTCCTGATGACGGCGCAGGCGTCGTAGTTCAGGCCTACGAGGCTTTCGCCGGGCGCCCTGTGCGTGACTTCGTTCCCGTCCACGTCGAACGCAAGACACGCGCCGTGCTGGGCAAGCCGCCCGACCTCGAGGGATGACCGGCCGGCTCAGGAGGCGAGAGCCTGCCTGATGATGTCGGCCACCGCGTCAGGCTGGGACAGGTAGACGCAGTGACTTGCCGCGACCTCGGCCACGGTGGCTCCTGCCCGCTCCGCCATGGCCCGCTGCGCCGGAGGCGGGATCATGTGGTCGTCGGAGGCCACCAGATACCAGCTCGGCTTGGTCTGCCAAGCGGCCTGGGAAACCGCGCCGTTGAGGGCCTCCACACCCCAGGGCACTTGGGAGTCGGCCATGAACCGGGCCTGTTCCACGGGGAGGTCGCCGGCGAACGCTTCGGGGAACTTCTGGGCGTCCAGGAGAAGGAAGCCGTCCTGGGGCGGGAGGATCGGCGGGACAGCGGCGCCGGGCGGCGGGTCGGCGATCAGCGTGCCGACCGACTCGCCCTTGTCCGGGGCGAACGCAGCGATGTAGACGAGGGCGGCGACCTTGTCGTCCTGCCCTGCTTCGGTGATGACCGCGCCGCCGTAGGAGTGGCCCACGAGGACGACTGGCCCGTTCTGCGCCGCGATCACACGCCTCACAGCGGTCGCGTCGCCGTCCAGCGACAGCGTCGGATTCTGCACCACGCTCACGTGGTGGCCATCGGCGACCAGCCGGTCGTACACGGCCTGCCAGCCGGACCCGTCGGCGAACGCACCGTGCACAAGAACGACGTTGCGAGGTACCGAGACTGTGCTCATGGTCTTCCCCTCTTGCCGGTGATGGCTGGTGCATCGAGCACCCTGAGACTAGGGGGAGTTGGTTGAAAGCCGCTTCTGACAATTGGCGTAGGCCGCGGTCGGGGCGCTAGGAGATGCGGCGTAGATTCCCTGCGCCCACCCCACAGCAGGACAGCTTCTGGGCACACGTCAGCACGCTCGACGCGCTGACGTGATCTCAGATCCTGCGCGTCATCACGGGCGGAACGATCAGATGGCGCGCCCTGTGCTCGATCGCAGCGCTCACCGCGTATGTCCTGAAACCCTCGGACGCCGTCGCCCTCTGGAGATCCTGTTCGCGTTTCGCGCACACCGCGCAGTCCGCATCGAAGTCGGGGAGCAGCGGTCCGTGCTCCAGGGCCATGTGCTGTCCGAGGGCGAGCTGCGTGGTCAGCCCCGAGTCGAAAGGGTCAACGTCCACCGCGCCCGATGTCGTCAGCGAGGCCCCTGTGACGGCCTCACGGACGCCGATCATCCGCCGGTACAGAGCCGCGCAGGTGTCGCACTCCATCATCCATGCGGGCGGGATGGGCCACAGCTCGCTGTCGTTCAGATCATCCGTCGCCATGGGCCGAGCCTAGGGACGGCCGCTTGGGCGGAGCCGTCGATCGAGTCAACAGCCCGCGTTGTTGGCTTCTGCCGACGCCGACCAGGCCCGGTTGCCAGCATGCTTACCTGGGTCATGCCCCCGGATCCTCCGTCACGGGCAGGCACTCGGCGAGCAGGTCGACGACGTCGCGCCAGGCTCGCTGCGCGTGCCGTGGGTGGTAGCCGACGCCGGGGACCACGGGGTGGTCGACCGGCGGGTGGTGGAAGGCGTGCAAGGCGCCGCCGTAGACCGCGAGGCGCCAGTCGACGCCCGCGGCCTGCATCTCGGCGGTGAACGCGTTCCGCTGTGCGGCCGGCATGATCGGGTCTTCCGACCCGACCCCGGCCCACACCGGGCAGCGAATGCGCGCCGCCTCGCCCGGTCGGCCTGTGGTCACCGCGTTGACTGTCCCGATCGCGCGCAAGTTGACGCCGTCTCGGCCGAGTTCCAGCCCGATGGCGCCCCCGGTGCCGTAGCCGACGGCGGCGATCCGCTCGGGGTCGGTCCGCGGTTCCGTGCGCAACACGTCGAGCGCCGCATGGCCTATGCCTCGCATCCGGTCGGGATCAGCGAGCAGCGGCAGGCAACGGGCCAGCATCTCCTCGGGGTCGCCCAAATAGCGCCCGCCGTGGAGGTCGAAGGCCAGTGCCACGTAGCCGAGTTCGGCTAGAGCATCGGCCCTGCGACGCTCGACGTCGCTGAGTCCCATGCCCTCTGGCCCGACCAGGACCGCTGGCCGACGGTCGGCACCGGCCGGGAGCGCGAGGTGCCCGATCATCGTCAGACCGTCGGCCGGGTACTCGACCGTACGCGTCGTAATCGTCGTCATGGGACTGAACCGTAGTGATCGTCGAGCCCGGTCCGGCCGGTGTTCTGCCGGGGGCAGAGCAGCGCGGGTGTTCTTCTGAAATGCGGCGAGGACTCACAAGAGCCGGCTTCCTCCCACATGCGGTGATAGGCGCGACAACCATCTGCGCTACGCCCCGCCTGGCAGTGGAGCATAACTCTGGGACGGGGCGGCGCCACGCCAGTCGCCGACGTCGTCGATTTCCTGCTGTGCGCGGGCCTGTCGGCAGCTGAGGGGTTGCTCGGCGATCCGTCGTAGTCGAAGTGGAGCGGTGGGCGGGCACACCATTACGAGGCGGCCTGGCCCTCTTCAGCTCAGGAAGTCGAGGACGGACACCACGACATGCATCAGTCGCCCGCGGTTCCGGTGGCCTGACGAGCAGTACAGGCGAATGAACCATCGACCCGTCTGTTTCACCGGCGCGCCGCAATAGCATGTCTGCGGTTCCCGTATCCGTTCAATAGAGATCCACCCCATGCGCTGAGGGTACGGCGGACGGTACCCGCCCGGCGATGTTCGCCAACAGGTGCCCAGCAAGCTCGGCGTCCGGCTCGAGACCGTCGCGTACGGCGGCGAGAGAAAGTGACGGCGCGCCGCCGACGCTGCTATGAGGTCAGCCGCGGCAGCAGAAGCCACAAGCGTTACCTGATCTGCGACGGACGTGGAACCCCACTCAAGGTCATCACCACTGCGGGCAACGTCAACGACATCCCCTGAACCCCCGCGCCCTGGCCGACAGCATCCCATCCATCGCCGACCGCTCCGGCCTACCTCGCAGACGTCCCGAGGCCATGGTCGGCGAGGAGGGCTACAACTCCAGCGCCAGCTGCGAGGAACTCCGCTCACTGGGCTGCATTCTGGTCTGAGGCGACGCCTCAAGAAGGCACACTCATGATCGGGTTACGAGCTTGCAGAGTGCGGTCTGTGATCAGTGGGAGGGGGAGAGCTGTTCGCGTACCCATTCGGGATCGGGGTTGGTGGCCGGCCGGCCGGCGACGACGACGGTCGGCACGGTCTCGTTGCCGTCGTTGGCTGCTCGCACCGTCGCTGCTCCTTCCGGGTCGCGCCAGATGTTGACCCAGTACAGCTGGCGGCCGCTGCGGCCCAGTCGGACGCGCAGTCGGATGCAGTACTTGCAGCCCGGCCGCCAGAAGACGATCGGTCGGCCGTCGGCCGCGCTGCGGCGTTGTGCCTCCTGCGCGCCGATCGACCTGGGGAAGATCAGGGGCGAGTTCATGCCGGCGAGCGCCAGGAACGCCAGAAGGAGCGCTGTGGCGGAGCCGGGGCTGCCCTTGAGGAACTGCGCAGTCGCGACGGCTGAGCCGCTGAGTACGAGCAGCGTCGGCAGGATCCAGAGGCGCGTCATAGTGATGCAGGCTATCGATGAGCCGCAGTGGTTCCTCGAACCAGTGGCTCACCTCGAAGCGTTGACCAGGTCAACCTCGCGGCATCCGTCGGTTTTATGTCGATACTGGCGAGATGCTGATGGATGCTGCGAACGCGTTGGCTGTGATCGGGGCCCTTCAGACGCAGAGTGTGGAGGTGTGGCTCGGGGACGGCGGCTGGGGCGTCGATGCTCTCCTCGGCGAGCAGACACGTCCACACCGGGATGTCGATCTGATCGTGCGGGTCGACCAGGCTGAGGACGCGGTCCAGGCCCTTCGGGGCCTGGGCTTCACCGTTGCGGAGGGTCGCCTTTCCTCGTGTTTCGTCCTGCGCGATCAGGACGGCAGGAGCGTCGACGTCCATCCCGTGGTGTTCGACGGGGAGGGCAACGGCAACTACACGATGGAGAACGGCGAGGTGTGGGTGTACGAGGCCGCCTGGTTCGGCGGGAACGGGGCCCTTCAGGGTGAGCCGGTGCGGTGCCTGACCGTGCAGGGACAGGTGGCATGCCATGCAGGGTACGAGCTCGATGACGAGGATCGCCGGGACATGACGGCCTTGCACGACCGCTTCGGTGTGGACCTCCTGCCCGAGCAGCGGTTTGGGGTGCGATGAGGGGGGATCACGCCGCTGCGGAGGTGTTCGGTCCCTACCGGACGGGCGAGTTGGGAGCGCGCCGGGTCTTGGGCTCAGCCCTGGAGTTGCGGCCGCCGACGTAGGCGGCGACGCGGGCATTCTGCTCGCTGTGGCTGCGGTGGCCGGTGCCGTTGAGGGCGACTTGGCGCAAGGCCGCGAACTCGGACTCGACCCGGTTCAGACAGGACCCGTAGGTCGGCAGGAAGACTGGCTCGATGTCGTGGATCGTTGCCCGCGCCCGGACGTCGGAGTGCGTGTGCGGGGAGATGCCGCCCAGCACGACATGCAACTGCTCTCCGGGCCACCGCGCCCGCAGAGCCTCGAGCAGGCCGAGAAACTCGCGCCAGCGCGTCCTGCTCCGGATGCGGTCGTAGATCTTGCCGGTGGTCAGATTGATGGGCGAGAGCATGTGCATCACCCGAATCGTCAGCCTGAGATTTAACCCGTAGGAGCCTTGGGCGCGCGGCTCTCATACTGGTCCGATGAGTTCGATCTCCACGCACCACCGGTTCCGGGACCCCCGGAGCACGAAGTACGACTTCCTCACGTCGGTTCTCGTGCGCTGTCCCGGTTGCGGAAAGGTCGCGCACGTCGGTACGGCACCGGACCCGTCCGGGGTTCACGACCAGGGCCTCTTTGCGCGGAGGCGTCTCGTTTGCCGGAGCTGCGGGGTGGCAAAGGACTGGAGCCGTGGCGGTGTGGCCTCGCACCGGGACCGGTATGCGCCGGCCACAGACCCGTACTTCGATGTGCGTCTGTGGCTGCAGACCGAGACCCGGCACGGGTGGGTATGGGCCTACAACCTGGAGCATCTGGACTTGATCAGGCGGTTCGTGCACGCTTCGCTGCGTGAAGGTATTCCCTGGCACGACCACGGCCGGAAGATGACCGTGGTGGCCCGCCTGCCTGCATGGATGCAGCAGGCAAAAAACCGCGAAGAAGTGCTGCGGGCCATCGCCCGCATCCACGCCTCACTGCGGCGCATCTGACCTTTCCTCAGCCAGTTCGGCGCGGTCTTGTGCCGGTCTTGTGGTGCGCGGGACGGCTGAATGCCTCGCCGGTGACGAGGACTGGCGTGCTCAAGTCGCCCACCATGGATGAGTGGGCCGCGTTCACTGCTGGCTGCAACCTTCGCGACATGGGCACGCACGTCTGCGCCCTGCCCGCCGGCGAACATTGCTTCCGCGGCCTGGTCTGCCTCGGCTGTCACCATGCCCAGCCGAAGAAGAGCGCCGCACCCGTCGTCCGCCGCAGGATCGCCAGCCATCCCGTGCCCTTGCCCGAGCCCACGAGAGCGGCGAACCTGCCGTTCAGATCGCTGCACGCGAACTTGAGATCGATCGGCTTCGCAGCGCGCTTGGCCCGCGCAGAGGAACTCAGCGACAAGGTCGCGGCGGCGCTGGAAGCCGTAGCCTGGTATTCGCCACCCACCCCCCCAGCGGTGTACTTCGTCTCGCGGCGAATATCGTGCGGCCATGACGGTCATGGAGGTTCGCAACGACTACAAGGGCTGGCTCGTCCTCTGGCTTGAGCCGTTGGGTGAGGACCGCTGGCTGGAACCGGGAGAGACGTTCCGTATCCGATCGGACTACGACGGCGACGCGTTGGCTTTCTCGGTCACATGCTGGGCGGATGAGGAGGACCGAGCCGCCGGGATCGAGAACATGGCGGTCTGGATCGAGGCCGGCGACTGCTACGCGCAGGTGACCGATCGGTTGGGGAACGTCATCGAATGCGGCCACCACCGACCGGAAGAGATCAACAGGAAGTGGTCTGCGGCCGCAGAAGAAGCCCGCAGACGCATGAAGGAACGCGAGTCCCAGCGGAACTCTTGAGACAAGAGCTGGGCTACGTGGAGCTGGACCGGCGCGGAGCTGAGCTGCTGTTCCAGGTGCTGACCGAACGCGAGGAGAAGAACAGCGTCGCTATCGCTTCCAACGAGAGCTTCGGATCCTGGACGAAGACCTTCACCGCCCCCGGCTCTGCGCGGCCATCTGCGGGCGTCTGACCTTCGGCGGCACCATCATCGAGACCGGCACTCGCTCCTGCGGTCTCCGGCAGACCAAAGCCCGGGCCGAACGCGCCTCAGGTCAGCCCCCCCTCAGACTGGCTGAACCCCGGTGCCGAGTCCACCGGCCTGGACAAGCCCCTCGACGAACGACTGGAAGTCCGGGGCAAGGTCCAACTCTGTTTCCGCATCTGTGTCGAACCAGGTGATGGACGGCTCTCCGTGTCGGCCACAGACCCGGTAGTCGAGCATGATCCAGTAGTGCCCGTCACCGGACAACAGCACCACGGGCGAGGGGAGGTTCCATTCCTCGACCAGCTCGGGCGAGTCCAGGATCGATGTCATCCGCTCGCGTCGGCCGATCCCCATGAGTTCGTCGAACGGCACGTGGTCCTCGCTCCACGACGTTGGAACGCAGGTGGGAAACGCGTTGCAGTGAGCCGCTACGCCGCCGCCGTTCTGCACCCGCAGCAGAGACAGGAGCGCGGTGGGGAGTGAGACACCGAGCCGGAGTTCGGCATCCCGGACCGCGGCTTCGGTCAAGGTCGGCTGAACTCCATAGGCGTTGTCGTTCCAGAACGATGCCCGAACCTCATCGAAACT
The DNA here is from genome assembly GCF_042799415.1 of Streptomyces sp. NPDC057694. NCBI lineage: Bacteria > Bacillati > Actinomycetota > Actinomycetes > Kitasatosporales > Streptomycetaceae > Streptomyces > Streptomyces sp. NPDC057694. Next base: position 208,562 of record NZ_JBHVIX010000002.1, on the reverse strand, counting down.
CGTCACGATCAGCATCGTATGGCCCGCCTAGCAGTGCACAGCAGGAGTATCCGAACAGCCGAGCGGCGTCAAAACACGGCGACTTTTTCGAGTCCATCAGACCTCAAACAGCATCGAAACTCGGCGACAAAAGACATCCGCTCCAACACGCTCAACCATGTGCGTAGGCGGCGAACAACAACCAGGTCTGCTGGTTGGCTGCTTCCGAGTCGCGGAGCCTCGGCTTGGTCCAGCCGAGGGACTTGCCCCCTCTTGGAGAACACCGGCTCCGGGCGACTGCGGACGCGGAGCCGCAACCCCAGAGCGCTGGTCGCCCGTATGCCCGTGCCGGCCTGAGCCGGAGCACGGTGCCTGTCGTCTGGAAGTTCCCGCCGTCGACCTCAGGCGTCGGGGTCGGGCAGCAACACCTTGCCGTCCCGGAGCACTCGCATGAGATCGCGGGCGATGTCCTGCGGTTCGGCGCCGTCCGGGTCAGCGCGGAAACGATCGCTGGCTGTCTCGGCGATGAGTACGGCGATCCTCGCGGAGAGCTGCACGGCCATGTCGTCGGGTGCGGACCCGCTGCGTTCCGCGATCACTTCCGTGGTCGCGGTGCGGTGTTCGGCGAGGATGTCCCACAACCGGGCGCGGGCAGCAGGCGCCTCATCGATCACGTTCCGGGCCATCAGCACGCTCTCGCGGTCCTCGGCCGTCATGGTGAGGCGCGCCTGGATGGCCCGGCTGAGCACGGTCGGAACGTCCGCCTCGGCGGGCTGTTCACGCAGGGTGCTCAGGTAGGGCCCGTACTTCTCCTGGAACCCCTCGAGGATGATCATTTCCTTGCTGCCGAAGTACCGGTAGATGGTGACGGTACTCAGGTCGACGGCGGCGGCGATCGATTCGAGAGTGGTCTGCTCGTAGCCGTCGGCGACGAACCGGCGCATCGCCTCGTCGACGATCCGCCGCCGGGTCAGCTCGGCCTTCCGCTCTCGCAAACTCATGCGGCCATCCTATTCAAACCGGTTCCTGTCCCGGTTCAGCGGACGCCCTTGACCTTGAGGATGCAGAGCGCGGCGGCCAGGCCGGCCACCACGGTGCCCAGGAACGAGGTCTGGAACCCGCCGATCTTGGTGAGCACACCGGCGATCGAGGGCGCGACCACGAGCGGCAGACTGTTCGCCGCCTGGAGGATGGCCAGGTCCTGGGCGGCGCGCGAGCGGTCCGGCAGTACGTCGACCATCAGGGCGGCGTCGACGGCGAGATAGGCGCCGAAGGCGACTCCGCCCGGCCCGTAGAAGGCGATCAGTGCCCACGGCTGCGCGGTGAGGATCAGCGGGACTGCTCCGGCGGCGATGAGCAGGGGCGCGCCGATGACGAAGGGTTTGCGTCCGATGCGGTCCGAGAGCGGCCCGGTGACCACGGCCGCGCCGACCGACCCGATCGACATGACGAGGGTGCAGACGGCCAGCAGGTCGCCCGCCTCCTGTGTGCCGAGTCCGAGATAGCGGGTGGCGACGAAGAACGCGTACATCACGGTCATGAACAGGGCCAGGGCGAAGAGGAAGCGTCCCGTGAACACCCACCAGAACTGGGCGCCCTTGGGCAGTTCGAAGGAGCGCAGGAAGCCGCGGATTCCTCCGGGTGTCCGCGCCTGTCCGAGGCTCGACACACGCGGCAGGAGGACCACCATGACAAGAGCGGTCAGCAGGACCGTCACCGGCAGGACGGAGAGCCCGTGCTGCGGCCGTGTGACGTACGCGGCCGCATAAAAGCCGCCGATCACACCGCCGATCAGGTTCCCGGCGCCCAGCAGCGACGAGACGAGGCCGAGCCGCCGTGCCTCGACGACGTCGGGTACGACGGCGGTGGAGGCGGCGATGCTCGCGTTGAGCGACATCATGAACGCGATGTAGCCGATCACCACCAGGAATCCCGCGTTGCCGAACCCGGCGAGGGCGAGCCCGCCGGCACCGAGGAGGCCGCTGCCGGCGAGCCACGGTATGCGTCGCCCGAACCGCGAGCGGGTGCGGTCGGACAGCGCTCCGGCGAAGACGATCGCGAGGACGGAGGCGACCGCGCCGAAAGTGGTGAGTGTGGCGTAGAAGCCCAGCGGGTCGCCCGGTGCGATGTCCTTCGCGGCGGCCTGCAGCAGGGTCGAGACGGCGTGGTTGGCGAGGGAGAGGCCGAACGAGCCGATGAACAGGCCGGCGGCGACGGTGACGTTGCGTCTTGTCGAGGGCGCCGGTGCGGCGACGGGGACGGTGTCGGTCATGACTGGGCTCCTGATCCGGGGCCGCGGTAGGTGCGGGCGGTGAAGGTGGCTGGGGTCGTGCGACCGCACAGGCCTGTCACGGCGATGTGGGCGCTGTCTCCGTCGCGGAGATCGAGATAGTTGTCGGAAAACCGTGCCCCCGGGTCGTCGCACGTCACGCGTGCCTGGAAGCTGTAGCCGCGCGACGTCAGCTTCAGTACGCCGCTGTCGTGTCCCGTCGGCTCGAAAGCGCTCTCCAGCGTCGACCGGGGCCAGGCGATCTCCTTGATCCGCCCGAACAGCAGGCGGTTGGCGGGCACGACGCCGTCGGCGCTCGACACCCAGGCCACCCGGTCGGGCCCGCTGCCGATCTGGTCGGCCGGCGCGCTCCACACCTTGCGTGATGCCCCAGCCTCGACGTCGACATCGACGGAGTCGGCGACGATCACCGCTCCGTCGAGCCGCTGCACCTCGATGGTCAGTACGCTGCGCACCGGTCGCACACCGCTGCTGGTGACCCAGACATCGAGACGTCCCGAGTCGTCCCGTACGAAGGAGGCGAGGACGGGACGGAAGGCGCGGCGGACCGCGTAGTAGGCGGCCTTGGGCCGCAGCGCGTGGTCGATCAGTGACCAGCTCACCCCGGGCCAGGGATCGTTGAGCTGCCAGATCAGGGCGCCGGAGTTGCCGGGCTGGCGCCGCCGGTAGTGCTCGATGCCGAACTTCAGGCCCTCCGCCTGTACGGCCATCGTCGCGTCGACATACGTGTCGAGGTCCGTCGGCAGACCGGTCTCGGCGGCGAGCAGCAGTTCGGCCTTCTGGACCGGGTTGTCCTTGACGTGGGCGTCGAACGTGGGGGAGTGCAGCGTCAGCTCTTCGGGGCTGATCCACTGCGCGAGGGTGGCCCGCTCGGGGGCGGCGATGATGCCGAACTCGCTGATGAACTTGCCCGTGTCGAACCGGAAGCGGTCGAAATGCATGGCCTCGCCGCGGTCGGTGTACTCCAGCGGCGACGGCGCGCCGACGTCCAGGCCGTGCCAGACCTCCCAGGCGTGCCGGTCGCCGTCGAGCACGCCGTTGACCCCGGCGGGATCGTCCTGTCCCCAGGGGCTGCCCGGCCAGTACGGCACGTCGGGGCTGTGTGCGGACACCGCGGCGGGCAGTGTCTCGTGGAAGTGGCGGCTGCCCCACTCGCCCGACAGATCGCCGGTTCTCAGCTGCTGGATCGCCTGGACCTCGTTGTTTCCCGCCCACAGCGCGAGGCTGGGCCGGTTGCGCAGCCGCCGGATCTGGTGAGTTGCCTCGGCGGCGACCTCGGCGCTCAGTTCGCCGTCGGAGTCGGGGTAGGCGAGGCAGGCGAACATGAAGTCCTGCCAGACCAGCACGCCCATCTCGTCCGCCGCGTCGTAGAACGCGTCGTCGCCGTACACTCCTCCGCCCCAGATCCGCAGCATCGTCATGTTCCCGGCCGCGGCCAGGCGTACGAGTTCACGCTGCACGTGGTCCGGCACGCATCCGGGCTCCATCGATGACGGCACGACGCAGGCGCCCCGCGCGTACAGGGGCACGCCGTTGAGCACGAAGCGGAAGCGCCGCCCGCCGTCCGGATCCGGCGAGCGGTCCAGTTCGACGATGCGTACGCCGACGTGTTCGGACCGCCTCGTCAGCGCCGTGTCCGAGTCGCGGACCTCGACGGTGAGGAGGTAGCGGTCGGGGATGCCCAGGTCGTGGGTCCACCACGGCCGTACGTCGGTGACGCTGAATCGCGCGTTGGCCTGCGCGTCGCGCACCGGCTCCTCGGCCACCAACTCGCCGTCCCACAGCACGCGGACACGCAGAGGCGCGTCGGACAGGCGCTCGACATCGATGTCAACCGAGAGATCCGCGGTGCGGGCCGCCGTGTCGAGGGCCCGGGTGCGGAACAGCACGCCGGTGATCGCCGCTCCTCGGTCGTGCAGCAGTTCCACCGGCCGCCACAGCCCGATCGACGGCAGGCGGGGTGCGAAGTCCCAGCCCCACGAGTAGGTGGGCTTGCGCCGCTGCACCGATGTCGGTTCGAACCGGTCACCGGCCAGCAGCGCACTGGGCGGGGAGTCCTCGGGATCGAGCCCGGCCAGGGGCGGATCGAACCGCACGACAAGCCGGGCCCGGGTTCCCGCGAAGCGCGTCACGTCGTACTCGGCGGGCCGGAACATGTTCACGTGCCTGCCCAGCTCCACGTCGTCGAGCCAGACGGTGGCAACCGTGTCGACGCCGTGCAACACCAGACGCAGCCGGCCGCCCGCCGCGACGTCCGGCAGGTCGACATGGCCGCGATACCACCATGACCGCTCCTCGACCCAGCGGGCGTCCTCCTCGTTGCGGTCACGGTAGGGATCGGCGAGCCGGCCGGCCGCGACGAGCGCCGCGTGCACGCCGCCGGTCACGTTCGCGGGGATCCAACCGCCGTCGGGCAATTCACCGAACGGGGCACTGTCGGCCAACTCGAAACCGGTGAAGACGGTGGCAGGGACGGGCGCGCTCATGAGGACTCCTGAAGGGGTGCGGTTCGTGCACATCGGTGGGCGATCTGGGCCATGCGGACCGCGCGGGCATCGGCCCCGCCGGGGAGGGGGATGCGCTGGGGGACGTATCCGAACGCGAGGTCGTCGGCGGGGTCGTAGAAGGCGATCGCGCCGCCGGCGCCGTCGTGACCGACCGCCCGGGCACTGCCGTAGAGGAGGTTGTCGGCGCCGGGCAGTTGGAAGGCGAGGCCGTAGCGGAAGTACCGGCCGGTGGTGAGGTCGTCGCCGGCCACCTGCAGCTGGCTCACCTGCGCCAGCGCGTCCGGGCCGGCCACCTTGGGCAGCGCGGCGTACATCGCGGCGAGACCGCGGGCCGACGCCACCGCGGCGGCGGCGGGCGCCCCTGCACGTTGCAGGTCACGGTCGTTGGCACGCACCCACAGCGGAACCGGGAAGTCGTCGGCCGCGGACCAGCCGCGATCACGGCGCTCGGCGAGTAGTTCGGCCAGCGGCGCCAGCTCCTCGGGGTCAGGCGCGTCGACGGCCACCGTTCGCCCGTCGAGTGAGGCGTCGGTACCGAGGTGGACGTCGACGGCGTGCGGGCGCGCGATGTCCTCTGCGAACACCGCGGCCAGTGAGCGGCCGGTGCACCGGCGCACGATCTCGTCGGCGAGGGTGCCGATGGTGAGCCAGTGGTAGCCGAACCCGGCCCCGGGCCGCCAGAGCGGCCGCTGCGCAGCGAGCCGCGCGGCCAACGGCTCGTGGTGGAGGAAGTCCGCGTCACGCAAGCCGCCGTCGACCGTCACGAGCCCGGCCTGATGGCTGACCACCTGCCCCACCGTCACGGCAGCCTTGCCCGCCGCGGCGAACTCCGGCCAGTAGTCGGCGACAGGACGCTCAACGTCGAGGCGGCCACTGCGCAGGAGATGGGCAACCACCAGCCCGATCGCCCCCTTGCCGGCCGAGAACACCGGCAGGAGCGAGTCGGGCTCAAGCCCCGACCAGAGATCGACGACCGTGCGCCCGCGGTGGCGGATCGCGAGCTGCGCCTGGTAGCCGTCCTCCGCCGTGAACTCGGCGAAGGCCTCAACCACCTGGGCGAACTGCGGATCCCCTGTGCCGTGCCACATCATCGTGCGCTCCCATCCCCGGGGCGGTGCGGAGATGGTGGCACAAATGTAAGTCGCTAACAAAGGTAATGGACTAACAATTTTCTTTGGCGCAGCTACGCGCCCCGCCGCAACCCAACAGACGTGCACCCCACGCGTGAAGCACCGAACCCCCGCGACAGTCCGCAGAACTGAGGTCGGCGACTCCCGCCCGACCGCTGCTATCTGCACCCGGGGCCGGGACCTGATGGAGAACCGAGGCGCAACGACCGCACGCGCGTGCACACACGATGCAGGCCGCACCGCTGCCGGCGCCCGCCGTTGGCCCGCCGGGCCTTGCGGCCGGGGCGGTCGACATCGACCACGGTCACCTTGCTTGCCCGGAGGAACCGGGTGAGTTCGCCACCGTAGGCGCCGGTTCCCTCGACCCCGAGGGCGAGCACGTCTGCGTGCAGGGACATCCAATCCAGCAGGCGACAGCAGTCGTCGGGGGTGGTGGGGAACGCTGCGGTGGCCAGCCGTCGGCCGACACTGTCGATCACTGCGGTCTGGTGGAACTCGGTGTGCGTGTCCACACCGTCGATCGCTGCGATCTGATCTGCCATGCCGGTACTTGTTGTCCTTCCGTGCGGTACGCGAGGGATCGCACGGGCCGCTCGGGCGCCAGGACGAGACTGTGATGGGACCTTTGGCCGGGCTCCTGACATGTCCCATCGCACCCAGATGCTCGGTGTATGGGGCGACGGCGGACGGGAGAGGAGCTGGAAGTAGTGGGTTCAAGGGAAGAGGTCGGGTGCGAGGCCGACGACGCCTAGGCTCACCTCGTGAAGATCCCACGCCCGGCCGTGCCGGATCCCTTGGTCTGGGCCATCTCCTGGATCGTTGTCACCGTGATGTTCTGGTCGCTCGCCCAGGTGCTCGGCAGCCCGAAGAGTTGGTACGCGAGTGCACTCCTCGCAGGGATCGTCATCGTCGCCGGACAACTCGTCGACCGCTACAAGCAGAAGCGCTGACCAAGTCCGAGGCGTCCAGAGGTGCGGCAGAGCGATGTTCACGGTGGTCGCGGCGAGGACCACCATGAGTTGGCAGGCGGCGAAAGCCGAACTGTTGAGAGTGCCTTGGTGCGCCGACATCAGTGGCTGACACCAACAAGGGGGTACGGCACCGATCAACGCCGGACCAGGGCTCGGCGGTCGTTCTTCACGGTCGAGAGACCACCTCGATCTATCAGACATGGATGAGGCCGCAGGTCCAAGCTCCGTGGTCGGCCAGGGGAAACAACGTGAAGTAAGTGGTACGTGGCTCGGCTCGGCCGTTGGGAACCAATCAACCTACGCATCTGTCCCGCCGCGTGTCAGACTGCCGTTCATGACGCACAACCGAAAGGGCCATGCCGCGTAGGCGCCCCTCAAGTCTCCGGGCCGACGGCAGGCGCTTTGCCGCGCATATTCGCTACTCGAGGATCAGTCAGCTTTCGGGCTCGGCTCAGGCACAGATCATTCGGTTGGAACGAGCACGACTCCAACCCGGCTTGGTCAAGCAGGCCCTGTCTCGATGGACTGCCATCGCGCGAGCACCGAGCAACCAGCTGCCTTCACCATTCAGCGATCGGTGCGGAGTTGCCGACTGTTGCCCAGAGCCTGCGGATGAGCGGGATCTCCTGGAACTGGCAATCTGTGCCCTGCCAAAGAAGAGCCGTCGGGAGCTCCGCAGCATCGTGCACGCACTCGATCTCAAGATCCTGGAACGCCCCGACATCGGGTCGTACGGAAACCCACCGCATTGTTGGTGGCAGAGAGCCTTCTGACTGAGCCGTTCCCCTCAAGGGTCGGCTGCCGCACCACTCGATCCCGTGCCAGTCCGTGTCGGGTGGGGCACGGCGCGGGCTGCCCCCTCAGAGGAGACGCGGCCCATGGCGTCCAGGTTATTCGTCCGGTGGGCGCTCCACCGGGATGCCATGAACCATGCCCGGTCCACAGGTGTGTGAGCCGACGGCGGGCGGGAGCGTTCCCCATCCGTGCCCGATAGACCGGAGAATCACGGTCACGAACGGGATGCGTGAACGACGGAGGCCTCCGATCGATGTTCCTGGTCAGGGGCCTTCGACCTGCGTGGTGGGTGCGGGATTTGATCCCACGGTGACTCTCGCCCCCACGGGTTTCAAGCCCGCCGCCTACAGCGACAACTACTGGCTCTACGATCCTGCGATGAGCTACGACATCTACTTTCTGAGCCGAGGCGAGGGGCAGTCCTGGGACGACGTCCTGGAAGCCGCCGAGGGCGCGGTCGAAGACAGCGAACGAATCCCCGCGGAGCTCCTCGAAGCGTGGCGGCGAATAGTGCCGCAGGCTCGCGCGCTGCTCGGCGATGTGGACATCACGGAGTACGAGCAGCAGTCACGCGACCTCAGCCATTCCGACACCGGTATCGACTTCTCCGTATTCGGTGACGAGGTCAGCATCACGGTGCCCTATTGGCACAGCGATGACGCCGCTGAAAGAGTGCTCGCCAAGGTCTTCGCCCTATGTTTGCTCGTGGAGAAGGAGACCGGCCTGACGGCCTACGACCCCCAAGTCGAGATGCCGTTGGCAGAGACCTCTCCGCACCAGGCAATGAGCATCATGTCGAGCGTCACGACTGATCTGCGGAACCGATACGGAGGCTGAGGGCTCCGGCATCACCGCCATAGCAGTGAGTTTCTGACCGCGTGGCAGCCGCGGCGCACACCTGCGAACGACCGTGGACGTCAGCGAACCATCGGCGCAGGCGACAGGTCGGGCAGCTTCGATGCTAGGTGTCAGCATGGCCAGCTACGTGAGTGCTAGGAGGTAGCTTGCCGACAAGCTTGCGTTGTTGATCAAAGGAGTTCCCGCCCGTGACCCAGAGCTTTGCTGGACCGCCGTACGACCTGGATCACCTGATACCCGAGCTCGCAGCTCTCGGCCGGCGTACGACGCTGCTATTGCCGAAAAGTGGATCTCCCGGGGACAAGGAAAGCTCCCTGGGTGGCCCCATGCTCTGGCCCGCCGGTGAACCCTGGCCCACCTGCGGACAACCAGGCCACTGGGCTTGGCCCAACGAGAAGAATCCTGCCGGGACGGTCCCCATGGTCCCGGTGGTCCAGCTCTTCGCGCGCGACGTACCCGCGCTGTCGTTCCCAGAAGGCATGGACGTGCTCCAGCTGGTCTGGTGCCCGTTGATCCATCCCCAGGACCAAGCGCGCGCCGCCCTGCCGAAGCTGTACTGGCGTAACGAGGACGAGGTGTGCGCTGCCGGCATGCTCCAGGCGGTACCCGCCCCGCAGGAGGGCGAGTTCGAAGAGGAGTTCATGCCCAATCCGTGCACGGTGTCACCCATCTCGGTGGTGGAGTACCCGAACTGGGACCTGCCACAGGAGCTTCGGCAGACCTTGCAGCCGTGTATAGAGGAGCTGGAAGAGCGCTTCGGCATGGAGTACGCCCTGCTGGCGTGTGCGCTCCAAAACAAGGTCGGCGGATACCCGGCCTGGAACCAGCCACCGAACTGGCCGTCCTGCGAGCGTGGCCATCGTATGGAACACCTGCTCAGTGTCACCCCGGAGGAAGACCTGGACATGGTCATGGGAGACCTCGGTGGCATCTATGTTTTTCTCTGCCGCCAGTGTCCCGAACTTCCCTACGCCCACCGCTACGACTGCTGAACAGCCACCGACAGTTGGCGGGCCGGACCCGTGCCAGATCGCGCGGGGGATGAGGGGAAGCGTATCGTCGAGGTCGAGCTGCCGCGCGCACGGCACGGCCAGGCGCTCACACCGGGGCAGCATGCTGAGGTTTGGCTCGAAGACGGGGCCAGAGCTTGCCCCGTTGCTTGATTGAGGGTGCGCGCTTGCGGGAGGGCGCAGGCAGGGCCTGGCGGCAGAAACGTGTTTTAACCTTGCCACGTGTCGTCTCTCGCTGTCACTGCCACCTCGCGGTCGTTCGCGCCTGCCGATGTCGTTTACGCGGCGCTCCTCGACGCAGAGTCCTGGCCGTCGTGGACCTTCTACTACGAGGTCGACATGGAGTTGCCCGCAGGAGTCGGCCGGCCGGTCCGGACAGGTGATCGCCGAACTGTACGCGGACGCCTTGGAGGGGTTGTCTGCCGTGAGCGGATCGTCGAGCTGGTTCCCGATCAGCGGTTCGGCTACGAACAGGCTGCGGGGCTGCTCGGGTCTCACCAGGGGACGGTGGTTCTCACCGCAGCGTCCCCTGGCGGCACTGAAATCTCCTGGTCGGCAAACTACCGACACTCTGTGCCGCTTCTCGCCACGTTCAGAAGGCGGCGCCTGCAGAATCTGGTCCACGATCTCGCTTCCTACGCCAACTCAATGGTGAACCGGCACGACTAGAAGATCGGAACGTGCTCGTGGTCCTTCTTTCTGGAACCGTCTCCAGCGGATAAGGATGCGGCCCAACGAGACGGATGCGTGGGGAAGTTCGAGGCGCCCTGTGGGAGAGCACCGGCAGGATCCCGCGGCGTCGCAGTTCCCGGCGTACGGCCTTGGAGCCGTACGCCCTGTCGCCAAGGGCGGACTCGGGGTGCCGTTGCGGTCGGCCAGGCCGTCCGGCGACAGGCGGGGTGCTTTCGATCAGGTCGCACGAGCTGTCCGTCAGCGATTGCAAGGACAAAACGACGCCACACAAGGCTACTTGGCGCCCGGAAAAAGAGGGGTTCCGGCTTTCTCCGCGAACACGGCTGAGCACGTCCCTACTCTTCTGGCGAGATTGTGGCCCTAGCCTGACGCCCCTTGCGCAGACGGACGTAAGAATGCGGTCGCGGCGGACGAAGGAGGTCGGGTAAAACGGCCGACATGACGGTCTTTTACTGCGCGAAGTGCAGTGCTCAGCTCACTCGTGACCTTGAGGAACTCTCAGGAGTCCCCGACGCCCGCGTAGACGACAAAGACCGCGACCGTGCGACCCGGCTGGCGCCGTCGACCGTGCCCAGGAGCTTTTACGCCATCGACCCGGAGCCGTGGGGAGCCCCCTTCGTGCGACCGTGGGCACGCGAACCCAATACATCCGGGAGCCGCGGTCTGCTCATGCCGCCCGCACTGACCGGAGCAGTTTCCGCCGGCCCCAGGAATTCTGCGATCGTTCATCCAGAAGACGTGCCGAACCTGCATCTGACCAGAGCGCTGGGTATCCACGACGGTTGCTGCGGGCCGACGGGGACCGGGGGCCGAAACATGGCGTGTGACTGCGGAACGCTCGTAGCCACCCTTGCCGCGGACTGTCTCGGACCCCATGAACTGCACCTCGATCCGATCCGCGTTTATGCCCACACCACCCACCCAACGACCTGATATCAGCTCCCCGGGTGGGTGGGACAACACGCGAGCAGTCACAAATCCGGGGAGCGGTCACCACCCGTAGAGTTGGTCGCCAAGGTCAAGTCGGCGAGAGGCCTTCAGCATTCCGGCCCTCACGCTCAACTGTCCCGGCACGGGAGTCATCGGCCAACGAGAAAACGCGTAGCCGCATCCACCACCTGAGACGGCCCCTTAGCCGCGTAGAGCTGGTTTTGCTGATGTACCGGTTGAGCCGTCTATCCCTCTCAGTGTGTCGCCTCCAAGTTGAAGCCGCCAGAGGTGAGTTGGACACTCCTGCGCAACGACGGAGCTTCTGGTGACGGGTTCTCGGCGGAGATCACCCGTGTCCCGCCGGAGCTTCGCGCTCTTGTCTGCCGTTCTCGATCGGTTGTTGATCAATATCTGGCGACACTCAGTCGTCCGGCCGCCACAACCACCGGAGGGCATCGGGGAGCAGAACGCCGCCGTGGTTGGGGCTGTGACCACCGTCGCCCAGCACCAGCCGGAAGTCGTAGCCAGCTTCCGCGAGGACGGCCGCGACGCGCAGGTTGTTGGCGAGCCAGTTCCTCTCGGGCTCGTTCCAGTGCAGGTCACGATGGCCCGCTTGAAGGAAGATGCGCAGTGGCTTGGGGGGAACACGGGGAATGAGTTCGGGGTAGGGGTTGCCGTCCGGCATCTGCGTGAAGCTGGACAGGAACGCGGTGACCCGGCGGAACTTGTCGGGGCGCAGCCATGCTGCGGTGAACGCGCAGTTGCCGCCGCTGCTGCCGCCGCAGATGCCCCACTGATCGGGGTCGTCGGTGATCGAGTAGCGCTTGCTGACCTGGGGGATGATCTCGTTCAGGAGGAAATTGACGTACCGATCGTCGAAGGCGTCGTACTCGATGTTGCGGTTCTTCGGATCCTCGGCGTCTGGAAAGATGCCGGGGTCGACGAACACGCCGATGACGACCGGGATGTCACCCCGGTGCATGAGGTTGTCCAGGACTGTCGCGCCGCGGACCTCACCTACGGGATCCAGATACCACCATCCATCCTGGAACACGATGAGCGACGCTGGTTCGGCAGGGCTGTAACCCTCCGGCACATGGACCCAGAACTTCCGGGAGGTGCCCGGGTAGATCGTGCTGTCGTTCCAGGCGAACTCGATCGTCTTGCCAGCGGGCACGCCGGGTTGAACAGCAGAGTCGGGGCCGTGGGCGTAGCGGACGTCCGATTGGTGGATCGGCAGGGGGTGGTAGGGCACCTCGATCGTCACGTGGGTCAACCTAGGAGCGAACACGGGCTGCTTCAAAGAGGTTTTGTCGCGAGGCGCGCTTGCTGGCTTGCTGGCTTGCTCAGGAAGGGCGTCGTGCATGAGGTCGGCAAAACCCAAGGAGGTTGCCGCCCCGAAGGGCCGGCAGGACCGGCGCACTGTGGCCAACTGAATCGTTCAGTCACCGCCGAGTCACACCACCGCCACCTCCTGGCTTTGGTGGGCCGTGCGCGCTGCGGGCGATAGGTTGACGCGACGATCAACCTGCGGGTTCGTGGCGAGTCTGGGACTGTGGCGGCTGGGTCCCACGGCAGGAGGGCCCGGCGCAACCACACGACGACTGCCGCCGTTCAGATCAGCCCGCAGATTCAGCCGTGCTGCGCGGGACCGAGCCGGTGGATGACGTCGCGCATCTCCGCTTCGTCGGCCTCGTAGACCGTCTGGCCCATGCGCGGATCGCGGGCGTGAAGGGTATGGATCAGCGGCCCATGGGGTTCTCCCAGACGGACAAGTGACGCCGAAGGCCCGTGGACCGCACGCTCGGTGCCCGGCTGAGCGGTCAGGTCGATGCGGCTGACGACCCCTGGGGTCACCCAGACCGTCGCTTGCTCCAGCCGGGCCAGAATCTGCAGGTGGAAATGCCCGCACAAGATGAGTTGGACGTCCGTCCCGCGGATCGCCGCCGCCAACTCCGCAGGGTTCTCAAGGCCCAGAGCTTGCTGCACCTCAACATCCAGCGCGACGGGCGGATGGTGGAAAGCCAGGACGGTGCCCGACGGGGCTGGCTCGGCCAGCCGTTCTCGCAGCCAGTCGAGCTGATCGTGATCCAGGCGGCCGTAGCCCTTGCCCGGCACGAGTGTGTCCAGCGTGATCAAGCGCCATCCACCCACGGTAGTTACTGCCGCCCGCTCGCCAGCCGCTCCCTCGTACACGGCCTCGGGCTGCCCATGGCCACTGCCGAGCACATCGCGGAACGCGCGGCGATCGTCGTGGTTGCCCGTCGTGTAGACGATCTGTGCGCCTCGCCGACCGGCGTATTCGGACAGGAGCTCGTGCACCCGTGCGTATGCCTTCAGGGAGCCGTCATCAGCAACGTCACCGGTGACGAGGACGACTTCGAGGTCGTCCAGGTATCGGAGTTCCTCCAGCAGAAGACGCAGTGCCGCAGTGCCGTCGGCCCCATCGGCATCCGGGGCACCCGCCTCGTCGAGATGAAGGTCAGAGAGATGCAAGATACGCATCGTCTGAACGTAACCGCCGCCACCGAGTCGGGCCAGGCTCTCTCTCAACAGATGGACCTGGACCTTCAACTCCTCCTGCTGCCCGGACTGTCCAGGAGAACTGCAACCTCACGGCACGATCCCGACCATCACTTCATTGGATCCGCAAAGGATGCGCGTCCGCACGAGAAGCCTGTCGGTGTCCTGCGGCTCGGGCAGGTTTGCCAGCGCCTGCCGCAGCCGCGGCACGTCCACGTTCCTGTTGTTCAACACGTCGTAGGCGCCGAGCCCCGTACTCCTGCCTGGCACTGCGCGCGCCACCCCTGGGGCCACCTTCTCATTGGTCTCCCTGGGCATCCGTGAACCAGGAGCGGCCCTCTGCCCAGTGGGTCACCCACCCGGTGAAACCGGGCGTGCCGGGCATCAGGGAGGTGTCCGGCCGGGTACCGAAGGGCACCGCGCCGTTCTCGTCGATCAGCCAGACGTGGCCGCGCTGCGGGCCGGTAATGATCAGATGCCAGTACATGCCGCAGCCGTCAGTGCCCAACAGCAGCGAGCCGTGGTCGGTCACGCAGTCCGCTTGGGCCTCGAGTTCCTCCTCCGACAGTGACTGCGCGTCCTCGTCCTCCTCCCACAACCACGGTGCCGTGAGAGGAAAAGGTTCCGCGAGTAGGCGTTCGGGGCGGTGTGAGCCCCAGTCCGGGGGCGTTTGCGCGAACGGCAGCAGACCGTAGTGGGGCGGTCCCGCGGGCAGTCCGTCACAGATGTCCGCCACGAGTGTGCGGTACGGCTCCGGGAGCACGACGCCGTGCTCCGTTTCGAAGGAGCGCACCGCCTCCCAACCGGCCGGCGGGACCGCCTCGGCACGGGACGCGAAGATCTCGCGGAGGGCCGCTATCTCGGCCGGATCGCAGGTTTCGGTGTTCATGTCGGTCACCATGCAAGATCCGAAAGGGGAGCACCTCAAGTGTGGTCATGACGGCCCGTTCCATCGCACTGGGACGGCCGGGCAGTTGAACACGCCGCAACGAGATCGCCGCCCGTGCACCGGCCAAGGGCGACGGCATCGAGCAACCGGATCATGCCGCTGTATGTAGGGCCGCGCGGTGGCCTCCACGGCGAGGACGGGGGAGGACGGAGGAGGGAGAGTCAGACCGACAATGCCGCGTGCAGCGCGCTGAATGTCTCACGAAGTTCCAGCGAGGCGATCGGATCGATCTCCATCTGCAAATGACATATGGCGTCGTCGCCGTGGGGAGTCAGACGCACGAAAAAAGCGAAACCGTCCCCGACGGGCTCGGCCTTCAACGTCAGCGGATTGTTCCGGCCGGGAGTTACAGCCGCCGAAAAGCGTCCGCCCGACGGCGCATGCAGGTGGGAGAGCATGCGGGCCGCGAAGTCCACGACCTCCGCAGCGCAGAGATCTGCGGTGAAGTCAGCGGTCAACCGCGAGCACCAATCTGCGGTGACCTGCCAGCTGTCGTCCCCGGTCCGGGCGAGTTGCAGCCATACGTCATGGCTGCCGAGGCGTATCAGCGGTTCTTCCATCGTTGCCCTCCGACATTCGTGGCTGGGCTCAAGATCCTATGGAGCGGATCTCCGTAGGGGTCGTCAGAGGTCGTCTCGTTTGGTGCCGAAGGGGCAGGAGCTGAGCTCGGTGGGTTCGGGTGTCCAGGGGCAGGGAGTGCCGTTGTTGGGCTGCGTAGGGCGGTTCAGCCGCCAGACCACGTTGATCCCACTGCCTGAGGGAGCTGCGGGCGGCGTTGCCTGTTCACGCAGGAATTCGGTGAAGCCCAACCGGCGTGGTATCGCGGCGCTGGAGGTGTTGGACAGGTCGTGCGTGATTTCCAGGTACTCCACGTCCGGCAGCGTGAACATCTCGGTGACGATGGCTGCCGTTGCTCTGGTGGCGATGCCTTGGCCGGTGGTGGCGGGGTGCAGCCAGTATCCGATGCGCCGGCCCTGAGGTTCGGCCCCGCGGTAGGCCTGACACATGCCGACGAGAGTGCCGTCTTTGGCGATGGCGTAGTTGTACACGTCACCGCTTGCCCATTTCGACTCGGAGGTGGCGAGGATCTCTCGGGTGTTCTTCGCACTGTGATGGGCGACCCACGACTCCCAGGGGCGCAGGTGATCCAGAGACTCCTCGATCAACGTGAATGCCGAAGCGAAGTCGCTCTGCCCCCGCCAGCATCGCAGGACGAAGTCTCCGCACTCGATGATCTGCCTCGGTCGGTCCATGGCGGCCATGCTTGTCCGCAGGGCGGCTTGCTGCAACGGGATGCAGAGAACTGGTGGACCGTCTGCCCGGCAAGACTGCGGTAGCAGATCAGGGCGTCGGCGATCACGGAGAAGGTCAGGACATGCTCCGCCTGCCCGCCGCTACGAGCGCAAAGTCGAGCACTTCCGGGCCTTCGCCGGGATCGCCGTTACATTGTTTGCCATCCAAGGTCGCAGGCTTCATCCAGGAGAGGCTCCATGAAACTCGCACCTCATCTGCACCGCTTCGGAAACGACGTGGTGGCGTGCTATCTCATCGACACCCCCGATGGCATCACCCTCATCGACGCGGGCCTGCCGGGCCATTGGCGGGATCTGCAACGTGAACTGGGCTCCCTGGGCAAGTCCGCTGACGACATCCGCGGACTGGTGCTGACCCACGGCGACTCCGACCACATCGGGTTCGCCGAGCGCCTCCGCAGCGAGCACGGCGTTCCGGTGTACGTCCATGCCGCCGACGCCGTCCGGGCCCGCACCGGCAAGAAGCCCAAGACCCCGGCCGGCCCCATGCGGCTGGGACCCACGCTGCGGTTCTTCGGCTACTCGCTGCTGAGCAAGAACGGCTGGCGGACCCGCTACCTCCGTGAGGTCACCGAGGTCCACGACGGCGACGTCCTGGACCTGCCCGGCAAGCCGGCGATCGTGGGCATGCCGGGACACTCCCCGGGCAGCGTGGCCGTACATGTCCCCCTCGCCGACGCGGTCTTCGTCGGTGACGCCCTGACCACCCGCCACGTCCTCACCGGCCGCGTCGGACCACAGCCGGCGCCCTTCACCGACGACCCGGCCGAAGCACTCGACTCCCTCGACAAGATCGCCGGTCTGCAGGCGTCCTGGGTGCTTCCCGGCCACGGTGCCCCCTGGCGCACCTCGCCGGCCCAGGTGGGCGAGGCCATCAGGAAGGGCTGAGAGCGGCACCGCCTGGCGCTGGGACGAGGCCCCCGATGTGCCGCTGGAGGCCATTGGGCCTGTGCAGGTTCCGCACCTGCCGTCCTGACAGATGCACGCTGGCCCTGCGGAGTCGTTGACCGTCTGCTGACCGGACTGTTCCCGCCGTACAGCAGTGGGCTCCGCTCCCCGGGTGTCAGTGGCGGCACGTACGGTCTGCGCATGACTGATCAGCGGTGGGCGGGCGTACGTCGACGAGTTGAGGGAGCCGGTTCAGGCACTGCTGCCGACGAGGTTTTCGGTGCACTGGGACACAAGTGGGTCGTGGAGGATCCGCTCACCCAAGGCGAGCTTGCCGAACTTGAGGCCCAGATGGGTGTGCGGCTGCCGGAGGAGTACCGGGCCTTCCTGCTCGAGGTGGGCGCGGGTGGCGCCGGCCCCGCGTACGGCCTGTTCCCGGTTCGGCGCGTGCAGGGCCGTTGGCGATGGGAGGGCGACGGCGCGGACCTGGCCGACCTGACGAGGCTTGCCGAGCCGTTTCCCGACCAGGGCCCGGACCCGGGGCTGGTCAACGATGTTCTTGCCCAACGTCCCGAGGAAGAGGACTTCGACGACATCGAGGACTTCGACGATGCCATCGAAGCGTGGGACGAGCGGTGGGAGACGGTCATGTTTGCACCGGAGCGCACCGCCGGCGCGATCGTGATCTCCCATCTGGGCTGTGCCCAAAGAGAGTGGCTGATCATCAGCGGCAGCCACCGCGGCACGGTCTGGTCCGATTGCCGGGCGGACGACGTCGACCTCGCCCCACTCCTCGACGACGACGGCATGCCGGTGACGTTCGCCCGCTGGTACACCGACTGGCTGGAGAAAGCCGAGATCACAGCTTTGTCGTAGGTCGTCACCCGGCACTGCTGAGCGGTGTGGTCGGCCGAACGGGCCAAGTGCATCGCTCATCCATGCCAAGATCCGAGGGTGGATATGATCGACGTCACGCGTGCGATCGTGGCTGCGACGTCGGTCGCCGCCTCGCTCGACCTGTCGGCCAATGATGCAGACGTTCTCCACAACTCGAACAAGCTGGCACTGCGGTTGATGCCCTGCGACGTCTTTGCCCGGGTCGCCCCTGTGGGACAAGAAGTTGCACAGTTCGAAGTTGATCTCGCTCAGCGGCTCACCGAGGTCGGATGCCCGGTGTGTCCCTTGGAGCCTCGGGTGGAGAACCCACGTGTCTACACGCGCGATCAGTTCGCAGTGACGCTGTGGACCTACTGCGAGCCCGTGACACCTCACACCTCACCAGTCGACTACGCCCAGGCGCTGGAGCAGTTGCACGTCGGCATGCGCGAGATCGATGTGCCGAGCCCGAGGTTCACGGACCGGATCACGGAGGCGGAAGAAGTCGTCGCCGACCCGGATCGCTCGCCGGAACTCACCGACGCGGACCGCATGTTCCTCAGCGGCAGGCTGGCAAGTCTGCGACGAGCGATTACCGACCGCGGTGCCGTGGAGCAGCTGCTCCACGGCGAGCCACATCCAGGAAACGTGCTCAACACGAAGAACGGCCCCCTGTTCATCGACCTTGAGACGTGCTGCCGCGGACCGGTCGAGTTCGATCTCGCCCATGTTCCCGAGGCGGTCTGCGCGCACTACCCAAGCATTGACCAAGGGTTACTGGACGACTGCCGGCAGCTCGTTATCGCGATGGTCGCCGCGTGGCGGTGGGAACTCGGCGACCAGTTTCCGAATGGAAGGCGATTCGGAGAGGAATTCCTGCGCTTGCTGCGCGTGGGGCCTCCTTGGCCGACACTCGACACAGTGACCAGGCGACTGGACGGTCTGTAGAACACGCCGAAGGTCATGTGAAGGCGGCAAGGAACCGAACGACGGGACTGCCGCCGTTGCGGCCTCATGCGCGTTGGCCTAGCTGCCGCACTGAACCATGACACCGCTGCTCAACAGACGCTGCAATTCATCACAGATGTCCACACGTGCCCGCTCGCCCTACCCGTCCACGGAGCGTGAGTCTGACGGGCGATCACCGTCCAGTGGCTCGGGCTCGGCACTCGGAACGCTGCCCGGTTCCCAGCCGAGAACCTCTTCGAATCGGCGGGCCACGATGGGAACGGGAGTCTGCCCACGATCACTCTCGTAGAGCCTGATGGTCGCCTCGCTCAACTCGGTGCGACGGGCGAGGTCCCTCGCTGAGATGCCCTCGGCTTCCCGGAACTCGATCAGAGCTTTCGCCAACCGCTCGGATTCTGCACTCATGGCCAAAGCATCCCTCATCGTGTGCGCCCGGTCAGTATCCCGAGCACGTGCGCTGGTTCGCAGAGCCCGATCAGCAGTTGGGAAGAAGTGGCAGGACAGAGGGATCAGCTTCCTGGGCCATCAAGGGCAGTCAGCCTGAAAACCATCCCTGCCCCACCTGCGCCGTCCCAGCGTCGCGAACTCACCGGATGCACTCAAGAGCGTAGGACTGTCTGATGCTAGCCCTCGGCGTCACGGTCATCGTCCGGCCGGTCGCCTCCGCGCTCCTGCTCACCATCCGGTGGGCAAGAGCGCACCCTCTACCGCTGATCCGCCCGCCGTACCCACCAGAAGAAGATCGCCGACCACAGCACCGCCCACACCGCGGCTGCGACCACCGATGCCAGCCATGAATCGTCCGACATGAAGTGCCAGAGCAACGTCATCACAACGAATCCCAGCACCGGCCCCGCCACGACCCTGTATCGCCTCATGCCGCCCAACTACCCCCGAACGAAGCCCCGACCACACCCGATATCCGCACCGACCACGCCCTCACCCTTGGTGCTGCCGTTTTCACGGCCTGCGCCATCCACTGTCGTCGACGGCTCGCGAGAGTGCTGGCCCAGAGTTGCGGGACGAGCAGGCTGATGAGCGCAGGCAGGGGAGACCTCCAAGTCTGTGTTGCGGAGTGGAGTGGACCGAGGCCTGCACAGATCAGGGCGCGGGATCGGTGGGCGCGGTGAGGGTGCGCAGCAGCAGGGGGGTGAAGTTCTCCGTGAGGCGGGTGTTGCCGTGGATGACCTGGTGGGCGGTGACCCCTTCGAACAGGGCGATGAGCAGACGCGCGAGTTCGTCCGCCGGGAGCGAGGGCTCGGCTCCGGCGCCGTCGAGCGCCGAGGCGAGCACCCCGGTCAGCCCCTGGGCGAGACGGTCCTCGTGGACGGCCAATTGCTCGGCGACGGCAGGGTTGCGCGCCGCGTGCAGGGTGAACTCCATGGAGACCAGGAACCATTGGCGTTCTTGGGCGGTACGTCCCGCGATGCGTTCGCCGAGCTGAGCGATCGGATCCTTGTCCGAGGCCGCTTCGGCGCCCGAGGCCTCCAGGCCGGACAGCAGCCGGTCGGTGTGCTCGTCGTACAGGGCGAGGAACAGCTCCTCCTTGTCCCGGTAGTTGGAGTAGAAGGCGCCCCGGGTCAGCCCCGCCCGTTCGACGATGTCGCTGATGGTGGTGGCGTGGAACCCCTTCTCCCGGAACAGGGACCAGGCGCTCTCCGAGAGGGCGGCACGGGTCAGAGGCCGGCGTTTGGTCGGTGACTTCGGCACGTCGGGGCTCTTTCGTGGAGACTTCGCAGGCGGGGCGTGGTGTCCAGCCAGCCTAAGTGACCGCCGGTCGCGCCCGGGACCCCGCCACGATCAGCTCGCGCGGCCGTAGTCGTCGTAGAAGCCGCGCCCGCTCTTCACGCCGAGGTGCCCGGCGTCCACGTAGCCGCGCAGCAGTTCACGGGGGCCGGTGGGCAGGTTCGGGTTCTCGGCCGCGTAGTGGTTCTCGATGTCCAGGACGACATCCAGACCGACCTGGTCCATGGTGCGGAACGGGCCGGCGACACCGCCCATGTTGATCATCCACATCGCGTCGACGTCCTGCGGGGTCGAGACGCCCTCGGCGACCACGCACAGGGCCTCACGCTTGATGGCCGCCCACACGCGGTTGAAGATGAAGCCGGTGCTCTCGCGGCGCGCCTCGAAGGGGAAGACGCCGTAGTGCGGCAGCTCGCGCAGGAGCAGGTCGAGCACGGCCCGGTCGGTGCGGCCGCTCGACATCAGGTCGACGGCGCTCTGCGCGGGCGGCATGTAGAAGTGCATGTTGAGCACACGCTCGGGGTGCGTGACGTGGTCGATGAACGCGCTCGTGGGATACGACGAGGAATTGCTGGCCAGGATCGCGTCGGCGTCCGCGGCCTTGTCCAGGTCGGCGAAGATCTGCTTCTTCAGGTCCAGACGCTCGGGGATCGCCTCCACGACCAGCCACGCACCGGCCAGCGCCTCGGCGAGGTCGGTGGTGGTCGACACGGTGCCGGGCGTGCCGCCCTCGATGCCCGCGGCGACCTCGGCCACGTGCTCCTCGACGTAAGCGCACGCCGCCTGCCCGGCCTGCTGTACCGGGTCGTACACGCGGACCGAGCCGCCGCGGGTCGCGAACATCAGGGCGATGCGGCGCCCGAGGGTGCCGGCGCCGATGACGGTGACCGGGCGGGACGCCGTCTCGGTGGGGAGGGTGAAGGACATGACGATCTTCTTCCAGTGGTGCGGGGGCGACGCCGCGGAGCCTGTGGGCCCGGATTTGCGGACGACCGCCTATCGGATACATGGTGTATCCGATACAGACTGTATCGCATGTGGTGTCGGCACACCCATGCCGATGCCGACAGCACGACGAGTCGCACAGGAGACCGCCCATGCGCGCCGAAGAGGTCCGCCGCCACGTCACCACCCCGCTGACCACCCCCGTCTATCCGCCCCGCGCCACCCGCTTCACGGACCGCGAGTACTTCAACGTCCTGTACCGGACCGACGCCGAAGCGCTGCGCGCCGTCGTCCCCGAACCGCTCGAGATCGACGAACCCCTGGTGCGCTTCGAGGTCATGAAGATGGGCGACGTCGAGGGATACGGCCCCTACCTGGAGTGCGGCCAGGTCGTCCCCGTGCGCCTCGGCGACGAGCGCGGGGAGTACCTGCACGCCATGCACCTGGACAACTTCGGAGCCACCGCTGCCGGCCGCGAGCTGAGTGCGTATCCGAAGACGATCGGCTCCCCGGCCCTGTTCGCCGATCACGGCGCCCTCGTCGGCACCCTGGACTACGGGACCCAGCGGGTGGCCACCGCCACGATGCCGTACAAGTGGGAGCCCCTGGACCCGGACCTGGCCCGCGAGCAGATCACGGTGCCGACCTTCGACGTCAAGATCGTCCCGAGCCTCGACTGGCAGCTCCAGTCCTGCCGCCTCGTGCGCACCCGCATCACCGACGTCACGGTCAAGGCCGCCTACCAGGGCCCGGCCCGCCTCCAGCTGTCCGCCCACGTCATGGCGCCGCTCGCGGACCTGCCGGTCCTGGAGGTCGTCTCCGCCAGCCACATCGTCACGGACCTGACCCTGGCTCCGATGGAGCCGGTGCACGACTACCTCGCCGCATAAGGGGGGAACGTCGCAGCCGCGCGTCGGACGCGTGCCGCTCCCGGCCGCCCCTCCCCGTGAGCGAGCAGGTCCTGCATCGGCACAATCCGCCGCAGGCGCGCGTTCGCAGGCGTGGATACTGACGCTCACCGTTCGACAGTGATCCTTAAGGGGTGCGTATGGCACAGGACGAGGCCCGGCTGCGCCGCCACCTGGCGACCTCCCTGCTGGACGACATCGACAGCATCACCGGGCGGCTGGTGTCCGACATCTGCGCCCACAGCGCTCTCTACGCCTCCGGGCGCCCGGTCACCCGCGCCGACCTGCACGCGATCTGCCGCGACAACCTCGTCCTCGTCGTCAAGGACTTCGGCCGGATGCCCGCGGGCGCCGACGACTTCACGGCCGCCGCCACCGAGACCGGGCGGCGGCGAGCCGGACAGGGGATGCCGCTGGACACCGTGCTGATGGCGTACCGGCGCGGTGGCCGCGTCCTGTGGCAGGCCATGACGGAACCGCTCAGGGGCCGCCCGGCGAGCGAGCAGGACCTCACACTCGAGGTCGCCGGGGCGCTGTGGGAGACCATCGACCGGTTCTCGACCGTGATGTCGGACGCCTATCGACTGGCCCAGCTCGAACTCCAGCACCGCCAGGAATCCCGCCGCGGCGCCTTCTTCGAAGCCCTCTTGGAGGGGCGGGGCAGCGACCCCGCCGTGGCCGCGGCGGCGTCCGCCGCCCTCGGGATCCCGGTCTCCGACTGCTACGTGATCGTGGTGATGGAGCAGAATCCCGCCGACCCCGCCACTGTCGAACCCGTCCTGAAGGAAGCGGACTTGTGGTCGTTCTGGCGTACACGAGCGGAACGCAGCACGGGGCTCGTACGGCTGGCGGCGTTCGAGTCGGCGAAGCTGGCGGGAGTGCTGCGTGACGCACGACTGGGATCTGTCGGCATGTCACCTCCCTTCCAGAGCCTCGCCGAGGCGGACACCGGACTGCGCCTGGCGGAACGCGCGCTGAGCACGTTGTCCCCCCAGAGCGGTGAGGTCGCGGAACTCGACGAACGCCTGGTCGAGGCGATGCTCAGGCACGACTCCGAGATGGCCGACCGCATCCTCGCCCGTTACCTGGGAGGGGTCCCCGAGTGCGGGCCGGACGCCGTGCTGCTGATGGACACGCTTGCGACGTGGCTGGCGACGGGCTGTTCGGCCCCGCGCACCGCGGAACGTCTGTACTGCCACCGCAACACCATCCTGAACCGACTGGAGCGGATCTCCGAGATCACCGGCTGGTCCATCGAGTCGGGCGAGGCACGTCTGGGCTGGGCACTGGCCCTGCGGGCGGCACGCGTCCCGCGCTGACCCGACCTTGCGCACGGTGTCCCCGGGCGTTGTGAATCCGCCCATGATCCGCACGCCACGGTTGGGCTACTGCCCCTGGCCGCCGGCGGAGCGTGGCACCCACGATGTGCGGGATCCGATCACATCCACGGGAGGTCTGTGATGCGAGGGAGATTCCGGCGCGCGGTCGTCATCGCCGCGACGATGGGCTTGGCGTTGACGTTCCTGACGGACAGGGCCGTCGCCGCGGCAGGGCAGGACGACCGGGGCACGTACATCAACACCGCGGGCAAGGTGGACTACGAGGTGCACCTGCCGCCCGCGTACGAGCCGGGGAAGAGGCTGCCGGTGGTGGTCGCGCTGCACGGCTGCGGCATGACCGGCTTCGCCGACAACTCGATGAAGGACCTGACCGGGTTCAACAAGGTGGCCGACGCCGAGGGGTTCATCGTCGTCTATCCGTCACAGGATCCGCTGCGCAATCTGCTCCGGTGCTGGAACGCGGTCCAGCCCGCGCACCAGCACCGGGACAAAGGTGAGCCGTCCCTGATCGCGGGAGTCACCCGGGACGTCGTGAAGAAATACCACGCCGACGCCACGCAGGTGCACGTCGCCGGAGCCTCCTCCGGCGCCGGTCTCGCGGTCATCATGGCGGTGACCTACCCGGACGTGTACGCCTCGGCGGCCTCCCTGGCCGGCGGCGAGTACGCCTTCGACAAGGTCCAGCCCGACCCGGACGCGGTCAGTCCCCTCGACACCGCGAAGCTGGCCCATGCCGAGATGGGAGCGCGGGCCCGGCAGGTTCCGTTGCTGATCGAGCAGGGGAGCGCCGACACGACCGTGCCGCCGTGGATGGCCGACCGGCTGGCCTCGCAGTGGGCCGCCGTCGACGACCTGGCCCCGGACGGCACGCTCGACGGGGACGTGGACGACGTGCCCGATGCCACCGAGTACGTGCGCGCGCCGGGGGAGCGTCCCTACACCCGCACCCGGTACACGGCACGCGACGGTGGGGCAGCGCTGATCGAGAAGTACGACGTGGAAGGTCTGGCCCACAAGTGGCCCGGCGGCGGCTCGGGTCCCTACGCGGATCCGCTGGGCCCGAACATGACCTCCATCATGTGGAAGTTCTTCGCCGCACGGCACTTGTGAGGGATCCCGCGACGCCAAGAACGGCAGGCCCCTTTCACTCCGAGTGCCGGAGCGAAAGGGGCCTGCCGGATGTTCGTCGTCCGGCGACGGGTGGCCGGGTCAGTCCGTGGTGCGAGTGCCCGGACCGGATCCCCCGGGCGCGGAGTCCTGCGCGCCGGCGATGCTCTGCGCACCCACGGCGGTGATGTCACCGGCCGGGGCGGTCGGCGCCGGAGTTTCCTCCGCGCCCGCGAAGCCGCGCAGCGGCACCTGGCGGATGAAGAACGCGATCACGATGCCGACGACCGCGACGGCCGCGCCCCAGGTGAACGCCGAACCGATGCCGTCGCTCACCCCGTCCTGGAAGGCGTGCTGGACGGAGGCGGGCAGTTGGTGCAGCATGCCCGGGGTCATGCTCGCGATGGAGCCACCGGTCCCGGACGCGGCCGAACCGGCGTTGTCGGCGAACGTATCGGTCAGCGTGGTCGTGTAGAGGGTGCTCAGCAGGGAGACGCCGAGCGAACCGCCCATGTTGCGCAGGAAGGTGGCGGCACCGGTGGCGGCGCCCATGTCCTTGATGGGGGCGCTGTTCTGCGCGATCAGCATTGTGGTCTGCATCAGGCAGCCCATGCCGATGCCGAGGACGACCATGTAGACGCCGGTGGTGAAGCGGGTGGTGCCGGTGCCCATCGTGGCGAACAGGCCCAGGCCGACGGTCATCGTGATGCTGCCGACGATGGGCAGCGACTTGTAGTGCCCGGTCTTGGAGGTGAGCGCACCGCCCGCCAGCGAGAGGACCATGGCGGCGATCATCATGGGCATCAGCAGCAGACCACTGTTGGTCGCGGAGGAACCCTGGACGTACTGCTGGAACTGCGGCAGCAGCGTGATGCCGCCGAACATCGCGAAGCCGACGACGAAGCTGAGCGCGCCCGCCAGGGTGAAGTTGCGGTTCGCGAAGACGGACAGCGGCATGATCGGCTCGGCGACCCGCCGCTCGACCATGACGAAGCCGACGAAGGCCGCCACGGTGAGAGCCGACAGCCCGAGGATCACCCCGGACGTCCAGTCGTACTCGCTGCCGCCCCACGTCGTGATCAGCACGAGGGCGGTGATCCATATGGTCAGCAGCGCCGTGCCCAGCCAGTCGATGCGCACCCGGCCCGTGCCGCGCGGCAGCTTCGCCAGGGTGAACCAGCAGACCAGGAGCGCGACGATGCCCAGGGGCAGGTTGACGTAGAACGCCCAGCGCCAGCTGAGGTGGTCGGTGATGAAGCCGCCGACCAGCGGGCCGCCGATCATGGCGACGGGCATGACCGCCATCATGACGCCCTGGTACTTGCTGCGGTCCCGGGGCGGCACGATGTCGGCCAGGACCGCCATGACGCCCACCATCAGACCGCCCGCGCCCAGGCCCTGCACCGCGCGGAAGGCGACCAGCTCGCCCATGTTCTGTGCCATACCGCACAGCACGGAGCCGAGCAGGAAGATCGCGATGGAGGACAGGAAGGTGATCCGGCGGCCGAGCAGGTCGCCGAGCTTGCCCCAGATGGGGGTGGAGACGGTGGAGGCGAGCACATAGCCGGTGGTCACCCAGGCCAGGTGCTCCAGGCCCCCGAGGTCGCCCACGATCGTCGGCAGCGCGGGCGCCACGATCATGTTGTCGAGCATGGCGAGCAGCATGGCGATGACCAGGCCGCTCATGGTCACCAGGATCTCGCGGTGCGACAGGCGGGGCGGAGCTTCCGCCTCGGCCGGGGCCGGCGCGGTCTGCGTCACGGCGAATGCCTTTCGGTCGGGAACGGGGCGCACGGAGGTGCCCCGTGTACGTCACAGAGGTGGAGGCCGATGGGCAGCGGGCTGTGCCGCGGCCTGCCGTACGAGAACGGACGCTCTCGCCGACTTCGGGTGTGGGGAGCGCGTCGACGCTCACTTACTTACTTACTTACTTACCGGCCGGTCGGTAGCTTACTTGCCGCACGGTAAGTTGGCAACGAGCTGGATCACGGACACGATCACTGACGGAGCGTTCGTGTGTGCGGCGTTCCGTGACGAAGGGACTCCACGTTCATGACCACCCCAGGGCGACGCCGGGGCAGCGACACGCGGGCCGAGATCCGCGAGGTCGCTCTGGAGCTCTTCACCCGGCAGGGCTATGAAGCGACGTCGCTGCGGGAGATCGCCGAACGCCTCGGGATCACCAAGGCCGCCCTCTACTACCACTTCAACAGCAAGGACGACATCGTCCGATCGCTGTTCAGCGATCACCTGACGGCGCTCGACGCGTTGGTGGACTGGGCGCGCGAACAGCCCCAAGGCCCTGAACTGCGTATGGCCGTGGTCGACCGGATGGTCGCGCTGATGACGGGCGAGGGCCGGTCCGTCATGCGCTTCGCGCTCGCCAACCAGCGGGTCATGCGCGATCTGCGGCCGGACGAAGGGGGAAGTGCCTTCGAGCGGCTGGCAGAACTGTGCGCGGTCGTCCTCGGCCCGGACGCTCCGGCCGACGCGGTGCTGCGCCTGCGCTCCGCGCTGCTCAGCGCCAACATCGTGTTGCTGGCCGCGCACGATCTGGACGCTTCGGACGCCGACATCGCCCGGGTGACCCGGGACATCGCTCAGCGGCTCGTCGCCGATCTGGACGCCGGGGCGACCGGCGAGGGGTGAGGGCCAGAGGCACCCCACCCGGCACGGGGTGGGGGGGCCGCCGCCCGCCTCCTTGGGGGGGGGCACCCCCCTGCGGGATCACCCCCCTTCCTCGGTTCTCAACCCCTTCTTTTTGTAACCCCCCCTTCCACCCCTA
>NZ_JBHVIX010000002.1:76665-181040 GCF_042799415.1 Streptomyces sp. NPDC057694 | reverse complement strand
TGCCCTCCCCCCTCCCCCACCCTCCCCGCTCCCCCCCCCAGCCCGTGGACAGGTACCTACTTGACGGTGCGTACGAGCTTCTTGTTGACGAACTCCTCGATGCCCGGGCGGCCCAGCTCCCGGCCGAAACCGGAGCGCTTGATGCCGCCGAAGGGCAGCTCCGCGCCCTCGGCACCGACTCCGTTGACGAAGACCATCCCGGCCTCGATGCGGTCGGCGACGCGCTCGGCCTGCGCGGGGTCCGTGGTGAACACGTACGAACCGAGGCCGTACGGCGTGTCGTTGGCGATCCGCAGGGCGTCGTCCTCGTCGGCGGCGGAGAAGACCATGGCGACCGGGCCGAACAGTTCCTGGCGCGCGGTGGCGTGCTCGGTGGTCAGGCCGGTGAGGACGCCCGCGGGGAAGTGGGCGCCCTCGCGCTCGCCCTCGGTGTGCAGCGTCGCGCCCTCCGCGACGGCGGCGTCCACCTGGCGGGCGAGGGTCTCGGCGGCGGTGACCGACGACAGCGGGGCACCGGACTGCCCGGCGAGGAGCTGGGCGGTGAACTTCTCCACGAACGCGTCGTACAGCTCGGCGACGACGACGAAGCGCTTGGCGGCGTTGCACGCCTGGCCGGTGTTGTCCAGGCGCGCCGCGACGGCGGACTCCACGACGGAGTCGAGGTCGTCGGTGGACAGCACGATGAACGGGTCGGAGCCGCCGAGCTCCAGGACGGCCTTCTTCAGGTGGCGACCGGCGATCTCCGCGACGGCCGCGCCGGCCCGCTCCGAGCCGGTCAGGGAGACGCCCTGGACGCGCGGGTCGGCGATCACCTCGGCGATCTGCTCGTTGGTCGCGTAGACGTTGACGTAGGCGCCGGTCGGGAAGCCCGCCTCGGCGCACAGCTTCTCCAGCAGGGCCGCGGTGGCCGGGCACTGCGGGGCGTGCTTGAGGACGATGGTGTTGCCCAGGGCGAGGTTCGGGGCGGCGAACCGCGCGACCTGATAGGCGGGGAAGTTCCACGGCATGATGCCGAGCAGTACACCGACCGGTCGGCGCCGGATCACGGCGCCACCGGGGCCGGAGGTGACGTCGAGCTCCTCGTCGGCGAGGAACTCCTCGGCGTGGTCGGCGTAGTAGTGGTAGATGTCGACGCAGAAGTCGACCTCGCCCTCCGCCTCGGCCAGCGGCTTGCCCATCTCCCGCACGATGCCGGCCGCCAGCTCGTCGCGGTGCTCGGCGTGCAGGTCTCCGAGGCGGCGCAGCAGCGCGGCGCGCTCGGCCACCGAGCTGTCGCGGCCCCAGGCGGTGGCCGCGTGGGCGGCGTCGACGGCCGCCGTGACCTCGGCGTCGGTGGCGGTGGGGTAGGTCTGCGTGGTCGTGCCGGTGGAGGGGTCGGTGACGGCGTACATCAGGTCTCCAGGAAGTGCAGGGGGTGGGGGAGTGGCGGCCCGGCCCGTGGCGCGGTTGTGCCGCGGACCGGTTTTCTGGGAAGCCTACGGTTCGAGGATGGTGCGGGTCCCGACGGCCGACTTCAGGTCCTCGAAGGCGGCGGCCGCTTCCGCCATGGGGCGTACGGTGCCGATCAGCTCGTCGAGCGGCAGCCGTCCGGCCAGGTAGAGACGGGCCAGCTTGGGGATGTCGATCGCACCGACGCTGGAGCCGTAGTTGCAGCCGAGGATGCGCTTGCCCTGGTCGGCGAGGTCGAAGAGGTCGAACGCGCCGGTCGCGCCGGTGGCGGCCATGCCGACCAGGACGGCTGCCCCGCCGGAGGTGAGCATCGCCGGAAGCGTCTCGATGACCTTCGGGCTGCCGATGGCCTCGAAGGCGTAGTCGACCCCGCCGAGGTTCTCCTGGCACCAGGCGGCGACGTCGGTCGCGGCGCCGTCGAGGGTGTGGGTGGCCCCGAACCGCTCGGCTACGGCGAGGCGCTCGGGGGAGAGGTCCACGGCGATGATGGGGTCGGCGCCCACCAGGCGCAGGCCCATCACGACGGACAGGCCGACCCCGCCCGCACCGATGACGACCGCGGACTCGCCGGGCCGGACGTTCGCGGTGTTCATGGCCGCGCCGATGCCCGTGGAGATGGAGCAGCCGAGCAGCGCCCCGATGCCGAACGGCAGCTCGTCAGGGACCTTGACCGCCGCCGACTCGGGGACGACCAGCCGGTTCGTGAACGCGCCGAGACCCAGGTAGGGCCAGATCTCCTCGCCCTGGTCGTCCGTGAAGGGCGTCGTGCCGTCGGGCAGGGTGTTGGCCACCGCCTGCGTGCCGGTGCACAGCCACGCCATTCCGGCCAGACACTTGCGGCAGCGGCGGCAGGGCGCGAACCAGGACAGGACGACGTGATCGCCCTCGGCGAGCCCGGTGACGCCCGCCCCGACGGAGGTGACCACACCGGCGGCCTCGTGGCCGAGGACCAGGGGGCGGTCGCTGGGCCAGTCCCCGGTGAGGATGTGCAGGTCCGAGTGGCAGACCCCGGCGGCGCGGACGTCGATCTCGACCTCGCCGGGCCCGGCGGGCCGCAGGGAGACCTGCCGGGTGTGCAGGCCCGCCACGGGGTCGTAGGCGATGGCGGGAGAGGTGTGCGCGGACATCAGGACGCCTCGACTTCATCGGTGCGGGGGTGGGTGGGGCCGGCGGGCAGCCGGGTGTGCGGCTTGGCGATCAGGACGTACGCCAGGCCGAGGACGAGCAGGACGGAGAAGACCAGGACCACGGCCCACACCTGCACCCAGCTGCCGCCCGGTGGCGCGAGCTCGGTGCGGGGCCAGGCGATGTTGACCGCCTCGAACAGCAGCCACGCGACTGCGAGCACATTGATCACCAGCCCGGTGCGGCCCAGCCGCAGCTCGCCCGCCGACGGGTTCCAGCGGCCGCGCAGGCGTGCGACGAGCGCGACGAGGGCCACCGTGAGGAAGATGAAGTAGAAGCCGCCGGAGCCGAAGGAGATCAGGGTGGCCGCCGCGTTGCCGTTGAGGCCGAGGATCAGGCCGAGGCCCGCGAGAACGGCCGTCACGGTGAGCGAGACCCAGGGGATCTGGCGCTGCCCGACGACGGCGAGCCGGGCGGAGAACGGAAGTTGCCGGTCGCGGGCGAAGGCGTACACGGCCCGGCCGATGTAGGTCTGGATCGAGATGGCGCAGGCGAAGAACGCGATCAGGACGACGAGGATGAAGGGCTTCTCGCTCCAGCCGCCGAGCCCCTGCGTCACCGCCTCGAAGACGGGGTCCACGGTCTTGCCGGAGACGGCGTCCTCGGGGCTGCGCAGCGAGAGGGTCACGGCGATCGAGGTGAGCAGGACGGTGAAGGCCACGAACAGGTAGGAGCGCAGCAGGGCCCGGGGCACACTGCGCCGCGGCTGCTGGGTCTCCTCGGCGACCTGCGTGGTCGCGTCGAAGCCCAGAAACGCCCAGCCCGCCACCGCCAGACAGGTCACGAACCCGGCCGCGGCGGAGCCGCCCGACCCCGCGCCCAGGGTGTCGAAGAGGATGCCGAAGCCGTTGTGGCGGGCGAAGAGCAGCAGGACGACGCTGACGGCGATCGACGCGACGCCCTCGGCCACGATGCCCGCGTTGAGGAAGTGCTTGACCGGGTTGACGCCCAGCAGGTTGATGCCGAGGGCGACAGCGATGAAGACCGCGCCGAGCAGGACATGGGCCCCCGGTGACAGCTCCGCGTCGCTGACGAGCATGTGAAGCCAGGTCGCGCCGAGATAGGCCACGGTGGTCAGCGACGCGATGGCCGAGGCGAGGTAGATCCACCCCACCAGCCAGCCGAGGCGCGGCCCGGCGAGCCGGCGGACCCACTGGTAGACGCCTCCGGTGACCGGGAACTGCGAGGACAGCTCGGCATACACGGTGGCCACCAGCAACTGCCCCAGGAAGGCGACGACGACCGCCCAGATCCACGCGGGTCCCGCGGAGAGGAACCCGAGCTGCACGACGGCGTAGATGCCGACGACGGGCGAGATCGTCGCGAAGCCGAGCGCGAAGACGGCCCACGGGGACAGGGCGCGTTTCAGCTCCTGCTCATAGCCGTATTCCGCCAGCTCACCGGCGTCGGCGCGGGTGTGGTCCACGTTCTTCTCCTGGCATCGCTACGGGCGTGGCGCGCGCCGGGTGGCGCCGCTCGCTCAGAGAGGGGAGTCGGTCTCCGGAGCGCCGTCGCATTCCGCTGCGGGGCCGGGCGACGGCGGCCGTCCGGACGGCCGGCCGCTTATTGGCTGTAGAGCCAATTGATCATTGGCTGCTTAGCCAATAGCATCACCGCCATGACGTCAAGGGGTTCAGGGAGACAAGTGCGCAGGTCGGCGGCGGAGCGTCGGCACGAGATCGTCACGGCCGCGACGCAGGTCGCGCTCCAGGAGGGGCTGGAGTGCGTCACCCGGCAGCGGATCGCCGACGATCTCGGGGTGCAGCCCGGGCTCATCCACCACTACTTCCCGGTGGTCGAGGAGCTCGTGGCGGAGGCGTTCACCACGGCTACGCTGGCCGAACTGGACGGCCTGCTGCCGCAGCCGGCTCCCGACGGGCCCGGCGCCCTGCCCGCCCTGCGGCGCTTCTTCACGCTGATCTCCGGCGCCGAGTTCGACGACATCAGCAAGCTCTGGCTGAACGCGCGACACCTCGCGCGCTACCGACCCGTACTTCACGAGCAGGTCGTCAGCCAGGAGCTGCGCTGGTGCCGTCGGCTTGCGGAGATCATCGGTGAAGGCGTCGGCGAAGGGGCCGTCACCTGCGACGATCCGTGGGCGGCCGCCGTACGCATCCTCGCCGTGGTCGACGGGGCCGGCGCCTACATCAACACCACCGCCGACCGGCGCGCGGAGCCCCTCGCGGACCTGGCCCGCACGCTCGCGGAGGCCGAGCTGAAGCTCGCCGCGGGCGGGCTGCGCTCGCACGCCTCCTGACGCACGCCTCCTGACGCACGCCTCCTGACACGCGCCTCCTGACACGCGCCTTCTCACGCCCGGCGCCGCTCGCCGGGCCACCGCACCCGTTCAGCGGGCGGCGACGTGCTCAGGTGTCCCGCCCTCCGGGGCGGGGTCGACGGCCGTGGTGCTCTTCGGGCCGCGCAGGGCGACGTAGACGAACAGGGCGGCCAGCACGGAGGCGCCGACCCACATGGCCTGCTGCCAGCCGTCGATGAACGACTGCTGAGCGTCGCGGACCAGGGCCTGGGCGTGGTCGCCGGTGGTGGGCGCGACCTCGACGGCGTTGGCGATGCCCTCGCGGGCGGTGTCGGCCGCCCCGCGGGGGACGCCGTCCAGCCGGCCGTCGATGGCGCTTCGGTACCCGGTGGCCAGGAGCGCGCCGAGCATCGCGACGCCCAGGGCGGTGCCGAACTCGCGGGTGACGTCGTTGAGCGCGGAGGCCACGCCCTGCTGCGCTCGAGGCAGGGAGGCGGTGATGGCCTCGGTGGACGGGGCCATCGCCAGGCCCATGCCGCTGCCCATGGCGAGCATGCCGGCGAGGACGGACGGATAGCCGCCGTCGACGGAGACGAACAGGGCCATCAGCGCGAGGCCGAGGGCGGACAGAGCGACGCCCACGGCCATGGTCGCGCGGGCGCCGATCCTCGCGGCCGTACCCGCGGCCAGAGCCGACGTCGCCATCATCGTGACGGCCATCGGCATCATCGCCACGGTGGACAGCAGGCCAGACCAGCCCAGAACGGCCTGGAAGAACGGGAAGAGCACGACGGCGATGCCCGCCTGGACACCGAAGACGACCAGCAGGGTGACCGAGCCACCCGCCAGGCCGCGCTCACGGAACAGTCGAACGTCCAGCAGTGAGGCGTCACGGCGTCGCAACTCCCACGCCACGAAGGCGACGGCGGCGACGACGCCGACGACCAGGCTGATCACCGTGACCGGCGCGGTCCAGCCTCGCTCGGGGCCCTCCTGCAGCACGAAGATGAGACCGACCACCGCGATAGTGGACACCAGCGCGCCAATGGTGTCGAACGAGTGCGCGGAGTGCTCCCGCGAATCGGGTACGGACGTCAGCGTCATGACCAGGGCGATGACGACCAGAACCACCGGCAGGACGAAGAGCCAGCGCCAGTCGGCGACGTCCACAAGGAGCGCGGAGAGGAACATGCCCAGGATGCCTCCGCCTCCCGCGACACCGGTCCACACACCGATCGCCCTGCCCCGCTCCTGTTCGGGGAACGTCGAGGTGATGACCGCCAGCGTGACCGGCATGATCATGGCGGCACCGACACCGGCGGCCACCCGCGCGGCGATCATCACCCCGGCCGAGGGGGCGAGGCCCGCGGCCACGCTGGCAACCCCGAAGAGAGTCAGCCCGGCCACCAGCATCGGCTTGCGGCCCAGGCGGTCACCGATCGCGCCGAGCGGCAGGAGCAGCGCGGCGAGGGCGAGTGTGTAGATGTTGATGATCCACAGAACCGTGCTCTGCGAGGCGCCGAACTCCACGGCCATGTGCGTCTGGGCGACGTTGAGCCCGGACACGGAAGCGACGACGGCCATCAGCGCGACCGACACGCTGATCAGGACCAGGCGCAGCTGACGCGCGTCCGGGACGCGTCCCGCGCCGGGCGGGACGCTTTCCTCACCGGTGGGGACGCTTTCCTTATCGGTGGGGACGGCCGTCGGCCTGGGAGGTTGATGGGCACTCATGATGGCCTCTCGAAGTTCTCAAAAAGGGTGTGCGGAGTCGGCGCCGGAGCAGGGCCGGCCGCCGAAGGGTGGGGGAGTTCTCTTGTCGTACGTGACCTCAGCGAACGAGGCTCGCTGTATGAGGCTCTTCGTACGGGAGCACCTGTGGCCGACGTTAGACCCGACTTGCGGCAAGGGCATACCATCTTGCCCATGACGCAAGAAGATGGGCAGCTGGACAGCCTCGTACGCAAACGCATCCGCGCCCTGCGGGTCGCACAAGGCTGGTCCCTGGAGGAACTGGCCACCCGTGCCAACCTCAGCCAGTCCTCGCTGAGCCGCATCGAGAACGGTCAGCGGCGCCTTGCCCTGGACCAGCTCGTCACCCTCGCGCGCGCCCTGGACACCACCTTGGACCAGCTGGTGGAGAACGCGGCCGACGACGTCGTCATCAGCCCGACGATCGACGCCAGGCGCGGCCTGATGCGCTGGCCGATCAAGAACGAGCCCGGGATGAGCGTCATGCGCCAGCGGATGACCCAGCCGCCGCCCGACAATCCCGCCCGCATGCGCGCCCACCCCGGCCGCGAATGGCTCGTCGTGCTCTCCGGTACCGCGATCCTGATGCTCGGGCACCGGCGCTTCCGCATCGAGACCAACCAGGCCGCGGAGTTCCCGACGATGATGCCGCACGCCATCGGCTCCGAAGGGGGACCGTGCGAGATTCTGGGCATCTTCGACCGTGACGCGCGCCGCGGACACCAGGAGGCCTCCGACGGCACCGACGGCGATTGCGGGGACTCGGGGACACCCTGCGACTAGCCTCGCCGGTCGTGGCGGATGGCCGCTCCGCGGCGGTGATCTTGCGTCCCGAGCAGCGCATCGCATCATCTCCTTGCTTCTTACGCAACACATTGTGCGTTTGGGGCATGAGAGTTCTACGGTGTCGACATGACCTCAGCGCACCAGCACACCCCCCACCACGGCGACTCGCACGGCCACCACCACGCGGAACACGACGACGCCGGCCAGGCGGAAATCCTCGACCTGGACGCCGAAGTGCTGGCCGAGCACATCGCGTCCATCACCGCCTGGCTGCCTCTGAAGGGCGCGCCGCGCCACATCGTCGACCTGGGAAGCGGTACCGGCGCGGGCACCTTTGCCCTCCTCGACCGCTTCCCCGAAGCGCACGTCACCGCCGTCGACGCCTCGGCCGGACACCTCCAACTGCTGCGCGAGAAGGCGTGCGCCCGCGGCGTTCAGGACCGTGTGAGCACCGTGCAGGCCGACCTCGACGTCGACCGGTGGCCCGACCTCGGCACACCCGACCTCGTGTGGGCCTCCGCCTCCATGCACCACATGGCCCACCCCGACCGCGCCCTGGCCGCCGTCCACGAACTCCTCGCCCCGGGCGGCCTGTTCGCCGTCGTCGAGCTGGACGGCTTCCCCCGCTTCCTGCCCGCCGACGCCCCCGAGAGCCGGCCCGGCCTCGAAGAGCGGGCGCACGCCGCGACCGACAGCTTCCACGCCGAACACGTGCCCCATCGCGGTGCCGACTGGGGGCCGATGCTGGCCGCCGCCGGATTCACCGTGGAGGACGAGCGCACCGTCACCGTCGACATCGAGGGCGACCGCAGCGAGGCCATCGGCCGTTACGCATACGGCAGTCTGCGGCGCATCCGCGACACCGCCGCCCCCGCGCTCAGCCCCGAGGACCTCACCGCGCTCGACGAACTCCTCGACGCCGACAGCCCGCACAGCATCACGCGCCGCGACGACCTCGCGGTGCGCACCGAACGCACCGTCTGGGCCGCCCGCCGCGCCTGACGCCAGAGGGGCGGGCGGGCAAGAGGCGACGAAGTGGAGGGTGGAGCCATGGATAACGAGGTGCCGCTATTGGGCGGGCGGATCACCACGGGCGTGGTCAGGGTCGGGAACACGGTCCGTCGGCCGGCCACCGCGTCGTCCCCGTTCGTCGCCGAACTCCTCCATCGCCTTCGTCGGCAGGGCTTCGACGGTGCTCCGCGGCACCTCGGGTTCGACATGGCCGGCCGCGAGATCCTCAGCTACCTTCCTGGCCACGTGCCCGCCCGATTCCAGCGCTGGACCGATCCCCAGGTGGCCGCCGCCGGCCTCCTGCTCCGCGCCTTCCACGACGCCACCCGCAACAGCCGCCTGACCGGCCGGTATCCGGTGGTCTGCCACCACGACCCGGGGCCGAACAACACAGTCTTCGTGAACGACGTCCCGGTCGCCTTCATCGACTTCGACACCGCCGCCCCCGGGGACCCCCTCGAAGACGTCGGGTACATGGCGTGGACTTGGTGCATCTCCTCCAAGTCCGACGCTCCACGCGCCTCGGTCCAGGCCGCCCAGCTGCGCATGCTCGCCGACGGGTACGGGCTCGACGCCACCGGCCGCGCCGGCCTCATCGATGCCGCGCTCGACCGCCAGAGGCGCAATGCCCAGTGGTGGCGAGGCCACCTCGCCCGTCCGGCCCCGCGCGTCGCCGACGACCGCGCGATCATCGGGCGTATCGAGTGGTCCGAGCGAGAGCACGCCTATACCTCTAGTAACCGCGCGACCTTTGATGCAGCCCTTGACTGACACCTCCGATCCTCTGAACTGCGCGAATAACTTTCGATGACGTCAACCCGGGTTCGTCGAGGTTCGACGGCGGGCGGGTCAGGGCCCCGTGGCGCGGAACACGTGCAGGTGATCTGCCGCAGCGAAGGCTGCTCACTGTCTTTGAGAGTTGAGTGGCTGCTGAAGCTTGTGCGGTCAGCGCAGTCCGAACCGCTCGGCCCAGGCGGTCACATCGGCGGTCGTCGCATTGCCGCCGCAGACCACCAGGCCGAGCCTGGCATCCCCACCTACGCGTTCCAGCACCCGGCGTGCCGCGGGCAGCAGGCATCCGGCGGCGGGCTCCGCCCAGACCTTCGCGTGGTCGGCCAGGTCGAGGGTGCCCTGCACGGCTTCTGCGTCGGTCACCGTGAGGACATCGGTGACCAGCGCTGAGACATGCTCGTAGGTGAGCAGGGAGGCGCTGGGGGCGCTCAATGTCGAGACGACCGAGGACAGTTCGACCGGTACCGGCCCGCGGGAGGCCAGGGCCGCCGACATGGCTCGCGCGCCTTCGGTTTCCACACCCCAGATCCGTACACCGGGACGGCGCGCGTGCAGCGCGGTGGCGACCCCGGAGATCAGTCCCCCGCCGCCGATGCTGACGAGTACGTCGGTGAGCTCCCCGGCATCTTCCGCGAACTCCAGGCCGACCGTGCCCTGGGCGGCGATGACGACAGGGTCGTCGAAGGGATGGACCAGGGTGAGCCCGTTGCTCTGGAGTTCGTCCACGAGGGCGAAGGCGCCGTCCATGGTGTCCGCGAGGATGACGCTCGCCCCGGAGGCTTCGGCGATGTCCACGGCCCGGCCGGGGGCGGATCGTGGCATGACGACGGTCGCTTTGATGTCCAGCGCGCCGGCCATGACCGCGACCGCGATGCCGTGGTTGCCGCCGCTCACGGCGACGACCCCGGCGGCCCGTTCGGCCTCGCTGAGCGTGAGCAGCTTCGCCGTCGCACCGCGAGCCTTGAAGGAGCCGGTGCGCTGCAGCAGTTCCAGTTTCGCGGTGACCTGCGCGCCCAGAAGCGCGGACAGGCCGGGGCTCGGCACCGTCGGAGTCCGTACGACATGCCCGGCGATCCGCGCAGCCTCGGCTTCCACGTCCGCGACAGTGATCAGCACATTCGCCTCCATCACATCATCTGAGCCGCAGCGGCCGGGATCTGTACCGTCTGCGGCAGTGGGGCGGCGTCCGCCCGTCCCGTATGAGGTCCGAAGGTACGAACCTATCGATCACCAACCTTCGATGACAACGATCAAGGGTTCGACTGTTCGACTACATGGGACGGTGGGTTGCGGATCGATGGGAGCGGCCCTCGCCCAGGCGAAGCCCACCTGCCGGCCCACGAGCAGCTCGAAGCCATCCGGATGCTGATCAACACCGCCATGGACCAGGACTAGCCGCTGTTCTGCCTGCTCATGAGCATGAGCATGGTGAAGACTGGCTGGATGCCTCACGACGCTGGTGGATCTGTGTTTGTAGTGATGGGTTTCGCACTTGTCGCCGCTGGCGTCCTGGGTCGGGGTCTCGTCCTGCGCCCTTTCTCGTCGAAGCGTGCTCAGGCGGCCGGAGATCGGGAGCGCGCCAGAAACCTGCTGTGTTCTGCGGACATGGCGATCGCCGCCGCGCGCCGCCGCGCCGCGAGCGGCGAACCGGTGATCGTCACGGTCGACGACGTGTCCACGACGGTGTTTCAGCACTACGGATACGTCGTGGAGCGCGAACAGGCGGCTGCCGCCCTTCGCCACGCCTTCGAAGCCGTCGGCGGCCGGTCGGACTGCATGACCGACGCTTTCGACTGAGAGGCTCAGAGTGGGTTCGCACAGCTCTGCCGCTGTCCACGGCGCCGTGGAGGTTGTTCCCTGTACTTGGGGGTCTTCGGTACGTGTCTCGAGGGCTGTCTGGTGGCAAACATTGTGCGTTTGTTGCCAGCGGCCGGGCCGGTGTCACGGTTCAGCGGAGCGAGCGCGATCATGGGGCGGTTAGGACCGGACCGTAGAACAGGGAATGCCATGACTTTGCAGGAGGGCCAGCGGGTCAAGCTGGCCGCAGATCTCCGCTTGAGCGGTCCGATCGAGGTGTCCGGGGCGGTCATCGGCATCCTCTCCCTTGCCTCCGACACCGAGGGAACAGTGGAGGAAGTCGTCGTACACGTCGGTGAGGACGCCGACGCCCGTGAGTACGAGCGTCTGAAGTCGCTGCTGGACTCCTACGGTGACGGCATGCCTCCGGAAAGCAAGGGGCAGTTGGAGCAGAAGGTCGGCGCACTGTATCCGGCGTGGGCGGTGTTCCAGGAGCAGGGGCCCCTGGTGACGGTGCGGGTCCGCTTCGACAACGGGTTCATCCTGGATGCGTCACCGCAGGACCTCTACGTCCCCGTGTGAGAGAGGCGGTGAGGGGGTGTGCGTTCCTTGCTGTGCCGATACGGAGCGCCGCATCCGCGAAGTCAGAAGCGATTGCTGTTGCCCGTGCTTGCTGGGATGCGCGCTCGTGTGGATCGTTTCCAGGCCGCCTGCCCGGAGTGGGGTCGCGGGCTCCCGCTTCGAGTCCGGTTGCCGACCCGGCGTCCGTAGTGTGTGCCTGTTCGGGGCGGTGTGGCAGGCGGGGTCATCGGCCGGTCAGCCGTACCTCTTCAGCAGTCCGTCCACGTACGCCTCCAGCCGTTCTCCCAGGACCGCGGGCGTGAGATCGTCGCGCCCCAGTTCGCGCCACGGCCCGGCCAGTTTCGCCGCGTCGGGGCAGTAGGCCAGGGTGTCCAGCAGGCGCCAGTACAAGTGGGCGGGGCCGTCGGCGAGGTCGCGGCCGCCGTGCGCCTCGTAACGCTCGCGGAAGTCCAGCCCGTACGCCGGTCCGTGCAGCAGCGCGAGTGCGGTCGAGCAGTGCGCCACGTCCAGGTCGGCAGGTCCCCATGAGGTCTCGACCCAGTCCACGACGCCAGTGATCCGCAGTGTGGGTCCGGCTTCGGTGAAGAGCACGTTCCCGGGGTGGAAGTCGCGGTGGAGGAAGCGGCCCTGGTGCGGCGGCGGATCGCGGCGGATGGCGTCCACGGCGCGCTCCCACAGGGGCCCGTCGGGGGTGCGGGCGCGCTCGGGGGATGTCCACGCCTGGTAGGTGCGCGGTCTTTCGTCCGGTACGACGCTGTGGATGCGGACGAGCTGTGCCGCGAGCAGGTCCAGGCGCTGGTCGAGGTCCTCGTCGTCCACGCGGACGCGGCCCGGTAGTGCGGACATCAACAGAGTCGGGTGGTCGCAGTGTTGGGCCGTGGTGTCCACAGCGAGGAGCTCGGGGGCCGGGATGGCTGCGTGCCGGGCGAGCAGTGTGAGGACGGATGCCTCGCGGGCCAGCAGCCCGGGCCCGTGGTGGCGGAAGAACGGCTTCACAAAGGTCCGTTGCACGAGGTCCGTGCCGTCGTCGAGTCTGAGCTCACGCATCTGTGAGCTCCAGCCACCGGAGAGCAGACGCGAGCCGGTGACCTCGCGGCCGTGGCCGAGTTGCTTGTCCACCCACGCGCGCGTGGCTGACCAGCCCCCGTCGCCGAGCCCGGTCATGACCGCTCCCACGAACTCCTCCCGGTCGTCGCCGTGATCGCAGAGCCACGTTCCCAGCTGGTGCTGCGCCTCCGGGAGGTCGAACCGCGTGTACTGTGCGCGGGCGGTCAGCGCGTCCTGTACAGCCTCGGTCACCGCTGGCGGGATCACCGCGTCCGTGCCCGGCACGGCGAGCACGGCCCGGCCCTCGTAGGCTCGCAGTGCATCGAGTGCGGGCGCTTCCCGCCAGCTTTCCGGCCGTCTGATGATTTCGCTGAATCGGCCGTTGCCGTTCTCGAAGGGGATGTCCCACGCGTCGGCGGCGTACACGGCGGGCGCGCAGAGCCCCAGCGCCGCTACCCGGTCCCTGTAGTGCCGGGCGAGATCGGCCACCGTCTGACCGCTCATGCTGAACCCCACCAGGATCAGCGGCGCATGTGTTCCCGCGTACGCGTCGATCACCGCGACGGCCTGCTCGAACCGACGCTTGAGGCTCAACTCCGCAAGCGTTCCGCTGCTTTGGCCGTGGCCGGAGAAGTCGAAGGCGATACCGCGGCAGCCGCGGGCCACGAACTCCGCTACCAACGGGAGCAGTTGCTGTGTGCTGCTCTTGCCTGCCCCGTGCAGCACTACGGCGGTTCCTTTGGAAGGCTCACCGCCGTGCACACCGCTGAGCCGTTCACCGTCGTGGTCGTACGTGAAGTCGACAAGCATGCCCCCTATTCACTCATGCCGTGACCTCGGATGCAGGGGAGAGGCTGCCGACTCGTGTCCGGCGACGGTCCAGCCGAGGGGAGGGCCGTCGACATCGACGTCGTGAACTGGCTCAGCGACCCGGCGGAACCCGAGAACTGAGCGAGAGGGACACGTCACGGGCGCCTTGAGAACCGGTCCCTGCCAAAGGGCAGCACCCGTTCGCCTCGTCCGCCCGCCCAACGGCAGACGGCCGCGGTGCGAGACCGGTGGAAGCGCCTGGGGCGGGGACTCGGGCGTGGATCACGTGAGGCGCCGCCACTGTCTGCGTACGGCAGGGAGAAGCGCGAGGACCCGCAATGGCCGGCTTCCGTATCTCCCTTTTCGCTACGCCCGTTGCGTAATGCCGAAGGGGTCGCTACCTTCCATTACGAAACGGCCGTAGCGAAAAGGGAGTTGGGCGCATGTCCCCCGCAGAACCAGCACCGAGGCGCGGTCGGCCGCGCAGTGAAAGTGCCGACACCCGCATCACGGACGCGGCCCTCGAAGTGCTGCTCGCCCGGGGCTACGACCGTTTCTCGGTCGACGAGGTGGCCGCGCAGGCCGGGGTCGCGAAGACCACGCTGTACCGGCGGTGGCCCACCAGGGACCATCTGATCGTCGCTGTCGTGGCCCGCGTCCAGGACGAGGTGCTTGTGGAGTACACGGGCGATGTCCGTGCGGATCTCACCCGATACCTCAACGAGATCGCGGACGGGCTCAACCGGATGCGCCAGGCCGGCCGCCCGGCATCGGCGCGAAAGCAGTCCGCCGGACTGGTCGCCGAGGTCGTCGCGGCCGCGGCACGGCACGCCGATGTCGGCGAAGCCGTCGGGGCCATGTTCGCCCGACGCAACACGCTGGTACACACCTTGATCGAACAGGCCCAGGAGAGCGGCGAGTTGCGGCGGGACGTCGATCCGGTCGTCATCTTCGACCAGCTCGCGGGCGCCCTGTACTACCGGCTGCTCATCACCGGCCGGCCCCTCGACGCCGCCTACGTCGACGGCCTGGTCACCAGCACGCTCAACGGCGCCTCCGCCCAGCCCGTACCTGTACCGGAAGCGAAAGAGGAACCGCGATGACCGCCACCATCCCCACCACTCCTGCCGACCCGTCCGCTCCCACCCCCGCGCCTCGCCGAGGCCTGCTGCGCCGCCACCGCGTGCTCGCTTCGCTCTGCACCCTCGGTGTCGCGCTCGCCGGGTACACGGCGTGGAGTAACACCAGGCCGGTGAACCTCTCGGCCTCCATAGAGATCGAGGCGACACCCGCAGAGGTCTGGCAGGTACTGGCCGACTTCCCGTCCTACGGAAAGTGGAACCCGTTCATCACCTCGTCGGAGGTCACCTCCGAAGGAGGCCGTCTGGAGAAGGGGGCGAAGCTGCGCAATGTCATGCACGACTCGTCCGGCGACACCACGTTCGAGCCCGAGGTGCTCACCGCGACCCCCGGCCACGAGTTGCGCTGGATCGGGAAGATGGGGCCGGGTTGGATCGCCGACGGTGAGCACCGCTTCCTCATCGAGGAGACCGGTCCGAACCGAGTCAGGCTGACGCAGACCGAACGCTTCACCGGGGTTGCGGTGCCGTTCTTCGAGGGAAAGTTGAAGGCTGACACGCTTCCC
Source organism: Streptomyces sp. NPDC057694 (assembly GCF_042799415.1). Taxonomy (NCBI): domain Bacteria; kingdom Bacillati; phylum Actinomycetota; class Actinomycetes; order Kitasatosporales; family Streptomycetaceae; genus Streptomyces; species Streptomyces sp. NPDC057694. The sequence goes on along the minus strand of NZ_JBHVIX010000002.1, from coordinate 165,927 downwards.
CAATTCCATGCCATGAACAAAGCCGTCGCGCGTCGCGCCGAAGCTCTGGGAGCCTGACGCCTCCTGAGCCGGCAGCGGTCTACGAGATGCGACGGGCGACGAACATCTCTTCCCTCCCTGCTGCGTGAGCCGGCCGGTTTCGCCCTGACGGGCCGGCCTACTCATGAGGCTTGGCCCGGAGATCCGATCGCCTACGTTGAGTTGGGGATCCGCAGAATTCCTTGTTGCCGTTCCGGCTCTCAGGAAATAGCTCCAAGGTGGGCCGGGCGCAGGGGCGTTGGGTCCAGGACTCCGCTCTGAGCGAGGACCGGCTGCTGGAGGTTCTGCAGGTACTGCGCTTCGATCTGGCGCGGGACGTGCGGCACCTGCCGAGCACTTGCAGATAAGGACGCCGACTACGCGCTGGGCTGTGTGGGTGTGCCGCGCAGTAGCCGGCGGGCGGGGTTGTCCGTCAGGGATGCGGGATGGTGGGGGAGGATGTTGCCCCGCTGCCGTTTCCGGGTTGCGGCGCCTTGACCGCCTGATCCTCGGCACGGTGGCGGGTGTGGAGGCCGACCATGCCGACGGCGGCTACGAGCGCGGCGATACCTGCTGCTATGCCGCATACCAGGAACGCGCTGCTGAATCCGCTGCCCAGGGCGTCCAGAGCCAGCCCGTGCGCGGCGGACCCCGGTGCGCCTGCCGGGAGGCTGTTGACGGCGATGGGCCCGCCGGCCTCGGCGATCTGGTGTGCCGCGGCCTTCTGGGCGGCGGGGAGTTCGGCGCCGGGCAGGGTGGCGGTGAATGACGATCCGGCCTTGCTCAGTGCGACGGCGCCGACGACGACGGGGCCGAGGGCGAAGCCGAGGTCGCGCAGCATGTTGGTGGTGGCGCTGGCCATGCCGGCCAGGGGCGTCGGCACGCTGTCGAGGGCGACGGCCGTTATCGGGCTGACGGTGAGGGTGAAGCCGATGCCGATCAGCAGGGCCGGTGCGACGAATGCGCCGAGTCCGCGGTCGGTGACATCGAGCCGTGAGCACAGCAGGCAGCCGACCGCCATCAGTACGAATCCGCAGGTGAGCAGCGCCGAGGGGGCCACCCGGTGCAACAGCCGCGACACCAGCGGGATGAGGAGGAAGGCGGGGCCCTGGAGCAGCAGGAACGGGATGGCGACGCGGATCGGGTCCTGTTGCTGGACGGGACCCAGCCACATGCTGGTTGCGAAGCAGGCGCCGAGGAAGGCGAGCATTCCGATGACCGCGACGACGGAGGAGACGGCGAAGCCGCGGTTGCGGAACAGTGTCAGGTCGAAGATGGGGGAGGCGGCCCCCAGTTCGACCACCACGAAGGCGGCAAGGAAGCAGGCGCCCAGCGCGAAGGCGATGATGACGGCAGGCGCGGTCCACCCCGACTCGGGACCCTCGACAGCGCCGTACAGAACCAGGACCAGACCGGCAGCGAAGGTGATCTGACCGGGCACATCGAACCGGCGGCCCTGAGGCGCCGTCGACTCCGTGGCCAGGCACACGGTGAGCACCGCGCTGACCAGAGCGAGCGCGACCAGCACCCAGAAGGAACCGCGCCACGACCCGATCTTGGCGAACATGCCGCCCAGCAACGGCGACACCGCAGCACCGGCCGACAGGAAGCCGCTCCACAGAGCCACCGCGTGTGCCCGCTGCCGCGCGCTGCGCGTGACTGCGGTGATCGCGGTCAGCGAGCCGGGGAACATGGCGCCGGCGCCCAGCCCGTTGAGTGCCGCGCCGATCCACAGGACCTGCACGGTGGGTGCGAGCGCGGCCACGCTGCTGCCCGTGGCGAGCAGCAGCGTGCCGGTCACGACCAGCCTGCGCCGGCCGAAGAGGTCACCGAGGACACCGAAGGTGAACTCGAAACAGACGACGGCGACCATGAACGCGGCCGTGATCCACGTCAGTTGGGAACCGTGGGTGTTCAGGTCCTCCTGCAGCAGCCCGTTCAGCGAGGCCGGCAAGGCATTGGCGACCTGGGCCACGAAGACCGCGCCGCAGGCGGCAGCCAGTGTTCCCGCATATCCCCGTGTCCGGGCTGCCCCCGCGGTGGGGCCTGGGGACGTCGTCGTCCCGCTGTTGAGCGTCATTGCTGTTCTCCTGGCTGGAAAAGTGGCAGCCCGCACACGCCGGGCCCGCACGAGGCGCCGGCTCCGCGTGCACGGTGGGGGAGAGGGCACGACGCGGGTCGGGCGTGATGCCGTGGACAATGACACTCGCTTTACGCCGCGTCAATGATATTTTCGAAATCTAAAGTGAGCAGCTACTACGTAAGGTTGGCGTGTCCGTACCGCCCCAGCCGCACCCCCACCACCGAACCGGACAGCCACCCCACTCCAACCAACGACCCATCCCTCCCGCCCCCCACCGCACAACCCGCCCCCCCCAACGCACACAACCGCCCACGCATGGCATCTGCCGCGGATCGTCCCCACCAGCTGAGCGGAGGAGCACCGCCCCGCATGGTCCAACCCCGCCCCTCCGCTGCTCGGTCAGGACCGGGACCTCCCGGATGACTGGCGTGTGTCGGAGGTCCGAATCGGGGAGTCGGGAAGTCGGGGACAGCGTTGCGGGCGCAGGTCGGCAACTCGCCCTGACTGCTGAAGCTGTGAAACCAGCCTACGAGCGGCATGGCCGCGGACCGGCTGACAGCACCTGGCAGGGGATGCTTGCGGAGCTGCAGATGGAGGCCGACGTCCGTGAGCCGGGACGGAGTCGCCCTGTAGGGCGTGTGTCGAAAGTCGGCCCCGGGCCCGCTCAAGCTGCCTTCGCGCCCGCACCGGCCAGGAAGGGACGCAGCAGCGCGAGCAGGGCACGCGGGCGGTGCAACGGAATGATGTGGCCGCAGTCTTCGATGACGTGTCCGATGAGATCGTCGGCGACCGGGCGGAGCTGGCGTTCCAGCGCAGGGCCGACGGGCCGGGCGCCCAACGCCATCGTCGGCACCGTCAGGCGGCCGGTGGCGACTGCCTGCTCGATCTGTACCGCGCTTTCGGGCAGCGCCCGGTAGTACGAGAACGCGCGGCTCAACGCCTGGCGTCCGGTGTACGCGCGGACGAAGGCGTCCCGGATGGCTGGGCGCACCCCGTCGCTGAGTGTCCCTGAGCGCAGGAACCAGTCGACGTAGGCGGCCTCGTGGCCCTCCAGCACGGTCTCGGCAAGGCCGGGCGCGGCGGCATGGAAGCCGAACCACCACGGCGGCCCGCCGGCGAGGAAGTCCTCGGCGCCGGGCAGCCTGCCCAGAAGGGACTCCATGACGACCAGGCGCCGGACGAGACCGGGCCGACGCAGGGCGAGGAGGAAGGCCGGCGGGGTACCCGCGTCGATGCCCACCACCGCGGCCGAGGACACGCCGAGCGTGGTGAGAAGCGCCGCGGCGTCCTCGGCCAGGGTGCCCGCGTCGTACCCGGAGGCGGCCCGGCTGCTCGCGCCGAACCCACGCAGGTCCGGCGCGATGACGCGGTAGCGGTCGGACAGGCCGGCCGTGACGTCCGTCCACAGCTCCCAGGTGTGCGGGAATCCGTGCAGCAGCAGTACGGCCGGGCCCGATCCGGCGAGAGCGACGTTCAGTTCGACACCGTTGACGGGTATGCGCCGCAGCTCGGGCATGGCAAGGCTCCAGGTATGTGGTGAGGAATGGTGACCAGGTCACGGTAAGGAACTAACCTGGTCCGTCCAAGACGGCACTTTCCCTTCAGGTGGTGAGCCCTGAGTGACCACATCAAGGCCCGGCGACCCCGGCCGGCGGCCCGGTGAGCGGGGAGATCTGCAAGATCCGCTCTGCCCGACCCGTCAGTTGCTCGACCGGATCGGCACCAAATGGACGTCGATGGCGGTCAAGGTGCTGGCCGAAGAGGCTCCGGACGAGGTCCGTTTCGCGGAACTGCGGCGTCGTATCCCCGGCATCTCACAGAAGATGCTGTCCGTCACCCTGCAGAGCCTGGTCCGCGACGGCCTGGTCGCGCGCCGGGTGGAACCCACCGTGCCGCCCGCCGTCCACTACCGGCTCACCGAACTCGGCCTGTCCCTCGAAAGTCCGCTCTCAGCCCTGCGGCTCTGGGCCGAGACACACATGCCGGAGATCGACCGCAACAACCAGCTCGCCGACGAGTCGCCCCCCGCCTAAGGGCTGTCCCGTAATGGATCTTCCGGCTGGTCGGAAGTTGGTTGGCTCAGGGCGGGCTGACTCACCTACCCGGCGAGGGTGAGGTTGTGGTCGTGGTGTTGCCGACGGCGGCTTTGGCACCGGATTCCGCCCAGGCCAGGCAGTCGTTGCGGTTACCCGGCAGAGGCTGGCCGATCAGCACGACCAGGCGGGTGTCGGCGTCGATGACTACCTGGTGTTTCGTGGAGTAGCGGTAGTTCTTCGACTGCTCGGCGACTTTGTGATCGCGGGTGGGCACCAAGGTGCCGTCCACGATCAGCACGGAGTCCCTGGCGAACCGTTGGCGGGGCTGCAGAGCGAGCTTCGGCCCGAGGTGGTCGATCACCCGATCTGCGGCCGACTTCGACACCCCGAACAGCGGGGCCAGTTGTCGCATGGTGAGGTTGGTCCGCCAGTACGTGGTGACCAGCAGCACCCGGCTCTCCAGCGGCAGCTTCCACGGCCGACCCCGGCCGCCCGCATCGGCACCTGCGTGCCGCAGTTGAGTCACCAACTTGCCGAAGATGCGGGGACTCAGCCCGGCGAACGGGGCTATCCAAGACGGCTCCGACGCCGTGATCACACCAGCCACGGCAAGATCATTCCACTGTCGCCCTACCGGCCGGGTCCTGCCCGCAGCATGGAAATCAGGCGACCGGGCCTGGCACATCATCCAGGATGACCTCATGAGTCAAGACCTGGTGACGTTCCTCCACGCACGCCTGGATGAGGAGGCTGACCTGGCTCGACGCTGCGACGGTGACGGCTGCGGGGAGTGGACCGCTCACGGGCACACGGTCGACTTCTGCCAAGGAGAACTCTCCGGCTTCCATTCCACGATCGCCCTACACGTCGCGCTGCACGACCCGGCTCGGGTCCTGCGGGAGGTCGAGGCCAAGCGCCGCGTGCTCGGCCGCCATGTGCTCAGTCCTGCCACAGACGACCCCGAACTGCCGTGGGACAACCGCGATGACTGCCAGTACGACGGCGAGACCTGGCCTTGCGACGACCTGCTCGACCTCGCGTCACCGTATGCCGATCACCGTGACTACCCCCGACGCCCCTGAGGCGTTGGTCGTTTACGGGACAGGCCTTAGGGCGTGGATCGAATGCACGGTTCAGAGCCACTCGTCGATGGCCGTGCCCCACCACTCACGGGGTCACCCGGTAGCCGGGGACCGAGGGCCAGCGGACCGTCAAAACCACAGACTCCTCCTCCGCGAACCAGGAGTGATCGACGCCGTGGCCCCACACGACGTAGTCCCCCTGCTCGGCCAAGAGAACACTGCGCCCGGGCAGTTCCACCCGAAAGCGCCCGCTGATGAGGACCAACAGGGCGGTGCGTGCCTCGCCGGTCACCCACTGAGCGCGCTCATCGCCCTGCGGGTGGACACCCCATTTGATCTCCACGTCCTCGCTGTGACGAGGATCGGATGCGTCTTTGAAATGCCCCAGCAGCCAGCCCCGGTCCAGCGCCGCGTCCTTGCCGGCATTGCCCACATACACGTTGTCGGTCATGGCTCCGGAACGTAGCAGCCAGCCGCACCGGAACTCACAGCACCGACTACCGACACTCTCGCAACAGACCCCAGCTCGCCCCGGGTCCACTCTCTGCCAGATCAAAAGGGCGGTGGGACTGAGTCCGGCCGGCCAGGGGCGCGGCCGCACAGCTTCGCCGGGCCGGTGTGACAGGCCAGCTGCCCGCAGCGGCGGATGTCGTGCAAGCAAGGCAAAGCTCAAGACCGTTCCACGGCCTGTCAGTTCCCTCCCCTTATCAGCAACGAAGACGGTAATGGGAGGGCGTCGAGAGGAGACCGCGACGGCGGGCGGGGATGGTGTAAGCCGGTAGTCGGCAGGGTCTCCCGTGCCAGCTGATCAGCGGATGCGTCCGCTCAGGCACGGCTACACCAACCACGCCGTCGGCGATGGTGCTGTCGTGGAGAAGACCTACGAGGGCCCCGACGCTGAGCTCAGGCTCCGTCGTGAGCACGCGCTGCTGAACCGGCTGCAGGGCCCCGGACACGCCCTAGTCGTGGAGGGTGGCGGCGTGCTTCTGTTCGGTGAGCAGGTCGTCGGGGAAGTCGTGGGTGTCGGTCATGCGTCCGAAGCGTGCAGGTCCAAGCAACCTCATTCTCGCCTGGAGGTGTGCTGACTGCCGAGGTAATGGGCTTCCAGAGGAGAGCGTGGACAGCGTCGCGTGGATCGACGAGGTGCGTCAGAGCTGTCGCACGGCGAACAGCGTGGTCCCGTGCACCGGGTCCACTTCCTTCCGCTCGGTCTCGGTGAACCCGACCTTGGCCAGCACACGTCGAGAGGCGATGTTCCAGTCCCAGACAGTGGCCCACACGCGTTCGTACCCAGAAGACCTCGCCCAGTCCAGAACCGCCAGCGAGGCCTCGGTCGCATACCCCTGGCGCCAGACACGACGCAGTAGCTCGAATGCCAGTTCCGGTTCCCCCGCCGGCCCTCGCTCGTTGTCGACCACCCCGCAGTAGCCGATGACGTCACCAGAAGCCTTCCGCTCGACTGCCAGCAACCCGCTCGACCACACCTGGTGGGTGCGGATCGAATCCTCGAGCTCGGCGACCGTGGGGTGCCCGTCCGCGTCGATCTGGCGGTGCGCCGGCACCCGTGGGTCACGCTCGGTCCACAGCTCGCGCTGGACAGCAGCCTCGGTGGCCCGCCACGGCCTGAGTACCAGACGGCTCGTCTCCAGTACTACCTCGCTGCCCGGTGCTGTATCTCCCATGCCAGTAACCGTCTCACGGCGGAGTGTCGTCCGTGCCGCAGGTCGCCGCTGAAGGACACCTCTGCCCTGTAGGACCAGGACAGCGACCTCACCTCTACGAGTTCCTCCGGTAGGGGAGCGACGCTGGCACTCGCCGGTGACGCGCTGGTGCTCGGCACGGGCGCGGTGTTCATCGCCCGTGGTCGCCGCGACCGTCGCCGATCGCACACATAGGTGCGACTCTCGTCAGGCCGGGGTGTCGAGCCGCTCGCGACACCGGCGGCGAGGCGCCCGGTTGGGAACATTCGGGATATGACGGCGCGATAGCTGCCGGAAGTCGGAACGCACAGGCCACATCGCTTTGCCGACTTCTCGGACTTGTCGTACCTCCTCCGCCCCTGAAATAGTTGCGTACGCAATAACGTGCAGGTCAGGGGTGGGGTCGAGTGAGACATGTGCCGTTCTTCCGGTGGGTGGTCGCGCTCGGCCTGGTCATCTTCGGGGTCTCCTTCGCGGTTTATGCGACGGCTCCGGAAGATCCCGAGACGAAGCAGATCGACCTGACCGTGCTGAGCGAGAAGTCCGACGGGAGCTGCACCGTCTCCTGGGCCGACCCCTACGCCAAGGAGCGGCGCAAGGGGCACTACCAGTGCGACCCCGACCGGGACCCTCTGCTCAAGGGCCGGTCCTATGATCCCGACACCGGCCACGGTTGGGACAGCGGATGGATGGTGAGCGAAGGGTCCGACAAAGGCGACCTCTTCGTCCTCGGCCAGGGCGACGCGGAGCACGACAAGGCGATCGACCTCTCGGACAACCTGGTCGGTCTGTCGCTCGTGGTGCTGATCGTCGGGGTCGTCGGCGGCAACATCCGCTCGCTGTACCGGCTCAGCGGCGCGAGTCCCTCGTCCGTCCGCACGGCACGCCGCCTTGAGCAGCTCGCGAGTCGGCTCGCACAGGATCACGCACAGGCCGTGGACGCGGTGCGCGCGGCGTGGGAGCCGCTGCGGCAATCGCTGGTGGACGAGGCCCTCGGGCAGGTGTCCGTCGAGGAGCTGTGGCATGCGGCGGACGGTGGATTCGACGCCGCTGAACTGCGGCGATGTCGCATCTGGACCGCGCGGGACGTGCTCGATGCCGGGACGCCGGTGCTGTCCCGACTGCCCGGCGTGGAGCCGGGCGCGGCCGAGCGGCTGACTGCCGCGGCGCAGGTGCTGGCCGACGGTGCGGTACGGGTCGGCGCGGGCCGGGAACTCCTGGAGCGGTCCGACCCGCGCGTCGCCGACCTGCTCAACGCCCTGAACGTGCTGGTCCGGGTCGGCCCCGAGGGACGAGCCGCCGCAGAGAGCGCGGCCGAGCTGGCAGACCTCCTGGGACCCCTGCTGGAGAAGGCCGGGCCCGCAGCCGGCCGGCGGCAGATGCTCCGAGCCGGCGCAAAGGAACGCGCAGCGGCCAAATACGCGGTGGGCAGGCTGCGTCGACTGCTCGTCACGGTCGAACAGCGCGGCTCCGTCGACCAGTTCACGCAGACGTCGATCGACCTGCTGCGCGGCCCCGACGCGGACCCGGCCGGGATCGCTGCTCGCGTCGACTTCGAGACACAGCCCGAGAAGTACGCGCATCTGCTGACGGAGCTGGCCGTACCGGAACCGCAGCCGCTGCATGTGTGGTGAGCGCGGCGTTACGCCGTCAGCCGCTCGTCGCCCGTCTCTCCCGGTACGAGTACGAGCCGCCCACCGCGCGGGACCGTCCCCCGCGTCATGGCCCAAGGAGAGTGGCCGGCCACCGCCGACAAAGCCAAAGGACGCGAATGACCCCGAGTCCAACCCAGCGCGACAGCGAGCGATCTCCTACTCCGAGCCGAGCCACCAGTGCAATGCGCGGGGTGTCCTGCCGCGTTCCCAGGATGCTGCTGAAGGCGGCCTGCTGCTCCGCCAGTGCCACCCGGGAGATGCCATCCCGGCCGATCTCGCTTACGTGGGGCATCGCCGCTGCGTCGGGTTCCTGATGAGCCTCCAGGACACGGGAGGTGAACTGGCCGGCCGCGATCCTGGGATCTGGCAGGTACTGCACACCGAACGCGGTCACGTCGGCTCCGACTGGCGCCGTGCTCAACTACCGGTCCCGGGTGGCCTTCCGTCTCACCGCCGAGCTCACCGTCGAGGGGAGGAGGAGCAGTATGCGCTACCGCGTCGTGGACAAGACGGACTTCACCGTCGTCGGACTCAAGATCCGGATACCGCTGGTGCACGCCGGACCGAACCAGGCGATCATGGACATCGTCCGGGGGATCGCCCACGGATACTGGAGTGCCTGGAGCAGGTCTCGGACCAGGAGCCGCACGGCATCGTCGCCGTCTGCGACGGCCTGGACCTCAGCCCCGCCGAGGGCACCGAACTCGACTACCTCAACGGCGTGATCACCTCGGCGGCCGTCCCGGCCGGCGCCTGGGCGGTCTTCACCACCTCCGGGCCGGCGTCGCGGGCCATCCAGGAACTGTGGCGGGACGTGTTCACCGAGTGGTTCCCGTCGAACCCGTACCGCACCCGCCCCGGGCCCGAGATCCTGCGCGTCTGCCTGTCGCCGGAGAAGACCACGGCCGACGCAGAACCGTAGCTCCCGGTGGAGCCGGAGCACGGCTGAGCGCGGCGTCAAGTCCCCGGGCACTTCTTGCACCCCAACTACTCATCCCCTGTTGCCGCGCCTCGGCGACATGGTCCGCGGGGATCGCTCGGCGGGCGCGTGCGCTCAGGGGGTGCCGGGAAGTCCGTAGTGCTCGTTGATCAGTGCGAGGAAGCCCGGATCGGTGACCCGCATCTCGCGGTCGAAGCGCGGTGCACTCTTGATCCTTTCCGCGTCGTGCCCGACAAGGAGCCGCTGGGCCTTCTCGTCGATCGTGGTGACGGCCGCCATGGGGAGCAGCACCTTCTTGCTCAGCAGCACGTCCCTGGTGTCGACGACGACATGCTCCGGGCCGGCCTCCTTCGAGACGGCATCCACCCGCCCCACCGAGCCGTCCGTCGCCTCCACCATGTAGCCGACGAGTTCCGGGCCTGTCAGGCGGTCGGCCGTCATGTCATGCGCCTCCATCGGGAAGGGCGTCAGCCGAGCGTTCAGCTCCGTCATCCTCGTGCTCCTCTCCGCCGCGAACGGCGTGGGACATCCCCGGCGCACCCGGGCGCCGGGCGGCCGCCGACTCTGGCGTGCCTGGCAGCTCACATGTCCGCGCGACGCCCGGCAAAACCTCCCCGGGGAGTGACAACGGAGTTCTTGAGCATGCCAGTTGGACGGCGCACTCCTCGCGTCACACAACCTCCACACGATTGCGCCGGTGAACCCTTCTGGGCCGGGCACGCGAAGAGTGCGACCACGGGGAGGCAGCTCCTGATGCTCTACATAGCATTCACGCTCTTGCCGGCGATGGGGCTACTCCTCTTCGGCATGGACCGCTTGGAAGACCGTATGGCCCACTCGAAGCAGCACATCAACCGGCACGGGAGCGAGCGTCAGGAGGCTGCCTCGTCGCGACGCGGCCAGTCACACCGGCTGCGTCTGATTCACGGCGAGAAGCGTGACACGCACGGCCGACGCGGCCGACACCGTGACAGGCCGGTCAGTGCGGATCAGGACCACGCCGCGTCAGCCTGAGGACGCAGCTGCCCGGTCCCAGCTACTCAACCCGGCAAACCTTCCCGGTCAGAGCACTAGGCCCTGGTCTGACCGGCAGGCGGAGGACGCTGTTGCCGACGAACCCGGAACTTGCATGCAGCTCGTCGTCCGGCACGGCGAGGTCGAGACTGGGGAAGCGGGTGAACAGCCGCTCCAAGGCCACAGTCGCTTCGAGCCTGGCGAGTGGTGCGCCCAAACAATAGTGAGGTCCGTGCCCCAGCGATAGGTGACGCCCTTTTGCCGAGCGCGTGACCTTGAACTGCGCGGCGTCCGCGCCGTGTACGCCCGGGTCCCGGCCTGCGCCCGAATAGCCGGCGAGCACTGGCGTACCGCGGGGAATCACTGTGCCGTCGACGACGAGGTCGCGGGTCGGATAGCGGAAGGGAAAGTAGCTGACCGGACTGTCCCAGCGCAGTGTCTCCTCCACGACATCCGACCATGTGGCTGCCCCGGCGCGCACCAGGTCGAGCTGTTCCCGGTGCCCGCACAACGCACGCACCGCGTTGGTGACCAGGTTCAGTGTCGTCTCGTGCCCGGCCACCACGAACAGCATCAGCGTCCCGATCAGTTCCTCGGGGCTCAGCCGGTCACCGTCCTCTGCGCGGGCCGCGAGCAGTGCCGAGGTGAGGTCGTCGCCCGGCTCCCGGGTGCGGGCCGCGGCAACGCGCGCGAGAACTGCCACCATCTCCTGGTTGGCGGCGACCGCCTCCTCGGCAGTCGTGTCCGTGGCGACGATCTGGCTCGACAGGTGGTGCAGCCGGTCCCTGAACTCCACATCCACGCCGAACAGTTCACAGATCACACTCATCGGCAGCGGCAGCGCGAAGTGCCGGCGCAGTTCGACGACGCCGTCGGCGGCCGCGGTCTGCTCCATCGAGTCGAGCAGACCGTCGACCAGTTCTTCGACGCGGGGCCGTAGTTGCTCCACCCGCCGTGCGGTGAACGCGCGGCTCACCAGCGAGCGCAAACGGCGGTGATCGTCACCGTCCGCCGTCGTCATTCCCGGGACCGTCGCGAACGTGCGCAGTGGCCATCCCTGCGGTATCCGCTCTTCCGCCAGGGCGGTGAAATGGCGGGCATCCTTGGCGACGTCGGGGTGCGCGAGGAACTCTTTGAGGGCGTCGTGACCGAGCACGACCGCGCCCGGCACGTCATCCGGCATCAGCACCGGGGTGACGGCGCCGCGCGTCATCAGCCGCGCGTTGAGCGCATGTGGGCAACCGCCCGCGGGATCCAGCCGGTGCCGTGTAGCGCCGAGGGACTCGGCGGCCGAGTCCTCCATGGCATGGGTCAACGAGAGCTCCTGACGGGTCGGTCGACGCGCGCAAAGGACTGCTGATTCTACGGTGACTTGGACTCCAGGCCCAGGTTGTTGAGGCGTCCCAGGTGCGGTGCGGCGGGCGTGGGCAGTTGCCGGACCCGGCGGCACGAACAAGTGGACCTACGCCACCGTGGCCGCCGCGCATGGCCTGGCCGTGGTGAGCCCGATGCCCAGCACGAAGAGCCGCGGCAACAACGTGCCCCGCCTTTTGGGATCATCCCCGCGGGCGCGGGGAGCGGTGCGCCCGTCGGTCATCGACTCGTGCTCCCCGCGTCTGCGGGAATGGTCCCAATTTCTGCGCCAGGCAGCCGGTTGACGCTCGTCGAACTCGCCGCGGCGACCGCCCGGCTCGGCGACGGCCATCTCACGATGTCGGTGGCGAAACTCAAGCGGGCGGCCCGCTGTGAGGTGGTGCGCCGGAAGGACGCCATGCGCACCTTCGCCTGCGTCTGAGGCGTGCGACGGTACGCGGTCAAAGTCCCGTGACACGGGTCAGAGAACCCCGGGGTACTGGAGCCTTCGAATCCTCTGCCGTCATGTCGCAGACCGTACGTGACGCCAGTTCGCCGGCATGGGACGCCATTTCAGTAGGCGGGATCTTGCGGCAGTCTGGGGTGATGGTTGCTGTGCTTGTCGAGCCCACCCGCTACGACAAGCGCCATGACGTCCACCTCGGCACCGCCACTGAGGCAGCTCTCACGATCTGGCTCCGCACATGATCAACGGGAATGCTCCGCGTCACGGATCCGGCAACGTTCCGCGCTGTCGTAGTCGAGGATCTGCACCTCACAACAGCAATCGAACCGCCGCTATGCGGGGCGGGGAACAGGATCGATCTCTACCAGGCTCTCGTGCAGCCGACGGGCCCCCTGGGCAACACGATCGTCGTTGTCGCCCAACATCTCGTCGCAGATCCGTAGCGCCTCGTCCAGATCGTCCGAGAAGATGCTGAAGACATCGACGATCGCGGTGTGGATGTAATCGGCGTGGTTGTCGTTGGCGACTGCCAGTGCGGACGCGACTATCGCCAGTCCGACCCTGTCCTTTCGCCGAAGCAGGCCCTCCGTGGTCTGCCGGGTGACGAAGGTGTCACCATGGTCGAGCACAAGGTCCAGCAGGAGCTCTACGGCCTCCGGCATCTCGGCGAACCCTGCCAGGCCATGACCGGCATCCGCCCGGTCACGCCAGTCATCGCTTCGCCGGAGCTCGCCAAGCGTCACGACCACCGCACGCCGCAGGTCACTGTCCACGAATTCGCCCGCCCCTTCCCACGATTCCGGTCAAAATATCAGCGAGGCGCCTTAACGGATGATCGCCAGGGCAGGTCCTATCGGTGGGGACGAGAAGGGCTGAGGCGCCACTGCGCTGAGTGCGCCCGGCGAGGTTCATCAGCAGGTACCGGGCGAAGTCCTTGTCCGTTTACGCGCCGGCGAGGACCGCGGCGAGAAGCAGCATCAGATCGTGTGCGTCTTCCAGCGTGAGCAGTTGCAGAAGCGGGGACGGTGGGTCCTGCGCCAGGGGGCGTCGTCGATGTTGGTCACGCACTGCGCAACAGGGCAACTGACCGTCGGGTCGCGCGGTACGACGTGCCGATTCTTGCGCACCTGCGAGTGAGGCGATGGCGCGTGTCCCTGACTGGAGACCACCGGTCCCGCTACGAAGATCACGAACTGTCGTCATCTTCAGAACGGACCTTCGTGCGTCTTCTCGCCACAGCAGCCACTGCCACAGCAGCCCTGGGCATGCTCCTCGCGCCCACCGTCACCGTGGCGGAACCCGGCCCGCTCCGCAAGCCCGGCGACATCCTCACCATGCCGATCGCCAACGCGGTCAAGGGCTTGGGTCGAGTGCGGCGATTCGCCTGGGTCAGCTGCGCAGTTGCTCGGCTGTCTCCTGGTACGCCTCGGTGGCGCGGGTGAAGTAGTCGAAGAGGACGTCGAGTTGTTCGGGCGAATAGCCGGTGAGGATCTCGCCGATCCGCTGCCGTGCGGGGGCCATGATCCGGTCGAGGTCGGCGGGGCTGCCGGTCGGTTCGACGATGACCTTGCGCCGGTCACCGGGATCGGGCACCCGGCGCACGTAGCCCGCCTGCTCCAGGCGGTCGATCAGGCGTGTCGTCGGACCGGTGGTGAGCCCGGTGCGGGTTGCCAGTTCGCCGGGGGTCATGGCCCCGGTCAGTTGAAGGATGTTGAGCGCGTACAGGTCGGTGGCACCGAGTTCGCACGCCCGGGCACTCGCGTGGCCGTGGAACATCACCGCGCTCAGGTAGCGCCGATAGGCCTCGCCGGCCTCGGCTCGCATCGCAGGCGTTGACACTGACTTCCCCTCTCTCTACTCTCTTCCTAAAAGAAGAGACTGCCTGGATAAAGTAACTGCTCCAGTGAAGCTACCATGTAGGGGGAACAGCATGCCTGCCACCGAAGCCGTCCGGGGCAACGACATCGCCGAGATTCGCGCGCTCCTGCAGCGCAGCGCGGCGGCTTGGAACCGCGGTGACGGCACCGCCTACGGCGAGCAGTTCACCGCGGACGCCACCGATGTCACCTACGTCGGAACCGTCTACCGTGGCGGCCCAGAGATCGGCCGCGCCCACCAGGCTCTGTTCGACAGCTTTCTTAAGGACGTCAAGCTGACCGTCGAGATCATCGACCTGCGCTTCCACGGGCCGGACACGGCCGTGGTCGTCGCCCGTGGTGAGGTCCACAAGCGCCGGCCGAGGCGCCTGGGCAAGCTGGCCACCTACACAGTGGTGCGCGAGGCCGATGGCCACTGGCGTATCGCCGCCGTCCAGAAGACCCAGCGCAAGCGCTTCATGGAGGCGCTCTCGTTCCGCTTCCAGCCGGCTACCCGGCCAGCCGCTCACGCCGATCTGTAGTAGCAGGGAATGCCAGGTGCCAGGGGGTTCGCATCAAGACGGGGAGCTCGTGGCGGCCCGCGACCTTCTGCCGGTGATGGGGCACCTGCAAATGGTGCCGCGGCTCGGATACGGGCCGCAGCGGACGAGTGCTCCGCGTAGGCCGCTCCGCGACACTCTTGAGATTCTGCCGTGTAGTGACCGGTAGCGACGATGGGGTGGGATGCGACCGTGGTGGCTCGCCGAGGCGAACTTCAATCCGGTGCTGGCCCGGCCCGAGAAAGTCGGACCAGCGACGCACGGATACGGCGGCACGGATACGGCGCGCACAGGCCGATGCCCAGGACCCGTTTCTGCGGCGGCGGCGCGGACCAACCGCTCAGTGAGTACCGAATCAGTGGACCAGCATTGGCGTATGCCGGTGTGCTTCTGCCGGACCGATGAGGAGGGAGGCCCGCGGCTCGTGGACGGCTTGTGGGGTCTTTCAGGTGTGGCGGTTGCGGCGGGTTGTCCAGAAGACGGAGTGTGCGGCGCGGATGCGGGCTGCTTGTCGTGCGGGGCCGCGTGCGCGGGTCAGGGCGTGGTGGAGGGTGTCGGGGTCGGCGAAGCGTCCGCTGCCGTCCGGCGGGATGCGCCAGAGCAGGCCGTGTTGCTGGACCCCGGTGATGGCGTTGGCCGCGGGGGAGGGGGCAGGCCAGTCGACACCGCGGGACAGCATGGTCTGCTCCGGGCTGTCGCCCCAATGGTCATCCATGCGGCCGGGCTTAACCGGCAGGTGCAGGCAGGGACGTGGCAGGGTGTGCTCTTCCAGGACGGCTGTCTTGTCGGCCTCGTCGCCCAGTTCCCACAGCAGCGTCAGGCCCAGGGGCTGGGGCACCCGCAGCACGTCGAAACGGACACCCAAAGGGATCAGCGCGATCAACCCCTCCTGCGCCCACTGCCCGTGCACCAGCGCCGGGCGCGGATGACAGTGAGCCAGCCACTGCGCCCCAGGATGGGTCAACGAACCCCCGCGCTCACAAGCCGGCTAGGGCGTGTGTCAGAAGTGCTTTAGGTTGGCTGACGTGAGTGCGCGGGGGCGGAGTTACAGGTATGTCGGACCGGTTGAGTTGGAAGCTGCGGTCCGGCCTGGCGGCGGCGGGTGCCCGATCAGCTCGGCTGCTGACTTCGACAGCTGGATCGGTGAGCGATCGGCAGCAGAGTTGACCGAACCGTTCACCTTCGTGGTCGGCATGGATGGTGTGCTTCGGCTGGCGCCGCGGCGAAGCGAGCACGTGGCCTGCGCTAGCGGGGACATGGTTCTGAGTGCTGGCGAGATCAGCTTCATGTACGAGGCAGACCAGTGGACCGTGGGCGAGGTCAGCAACCAGTCCACCGGATACTGTCCGGACGTAAGCTCCTGGTCGGCAGTCGCTCATGCTCTGGACGGCATAGAACTTGCGCGGCCCCGCGGCTTCACCCAAGAGGTGGTGTTCCGGCGGTGCCCCGATTGCCAGGAGCACAACATCGTGCGCGAGGACGACTTCATCTGCGTCTTCTGCGGCAGTGATCTGCCGGAGAGCTGGAACGTGGATCCCACCGTATGACGGCCGGGGGTCACAGCCACTCGTTGATGGCAGCGACCAGCACAGTCAATTCACAACGGACCGCGAGCTTGTCGTACCGCGTGGCGACAGCACGGTGCCTCTTGAGCCGGTTGATCCCGCACTCGACCGCGTCACGTTCGCGGTAGTCGACCGGGTCGAAGCGCGGTCGGCCGGCCACCGCGAGAGCTGGTCTTCCTGCGATTGCGGGCCTGGTAGGCCTTGTCCGGGATGGTGCATCGGATCCCGCCGCGTGAGCGTCCCAGCCCGTGATCAGGGGGCTCGGTGAAGATGCCGCCCGGCGGTTCCTTCTGTCGATCACCCAGCTTGCCGACCCCGGCCGCATGTTGGTGGGCGCGGCAGACCGTGGAGTCGATGTTCAGGTCCCACGTGACCGCCCCCTTCGCCTCCGCAAGGGGCTGGAGTCGGCTGAGAATACGGTGCCAGGTGCCGTTCCGCTGCCATCGGCGGAACAGGTCGTAGACCCGGCCCCACGGCCCGTACTCAACGGGCACGTCCCGCCACGGAACCCAGTCCGGACCCGGAACCGTATGCCGTCGATCAACTGCCGCCGAGGCCGGACAGGCGGCCGACCCGCCTTCGTGCCCTTCGGCAACAACGCCTCCAGCGCTGCCCACTGCTCGTCCGTGAGATCTCCCCGACCCATGAACCATGATCATTAACAGTCCAAAATCCGCTTTCGATACACGGCCTAGCACCCCATGCAACCCAAGTCATGCCTGTCTTGGTAAGCGGCGAGCAGCCCACGAGCCGCACCGCGGCGACCGACGCCCCACACAAGGGCGATGCCGCACGGCACTGACAGTCGGCGGCCTTGACCGCGCCGATCGGCGCGGTACGCGGCACGCGGATGGCCAGGGGATTCATTCCGCGAGCGCCATCAGAATCAACATTGTGACGACAAAAATCGACACAGTGTAGACTTTTGCTGAAGAGGGCGACCCGCTCTCTGGCGAGACCTCTCTGGAAGAAGAACCGTGACGCAGCAGAACTGGCTCATCACCGGCGTCAGCACGGGTCTGGGGCGCGCTTTCGCCCAGGCTGCCCTGGCCGCCGGGCACACTGTCGTCGGCACGGTCCGTTCCGAGAAGGACCTGCGGTCCTTCGAAGAGCTCGGGCCCGGGCACGCGCACGGCCGGATCCTGGACGTGACGGACGACGCAGCCGTAATCGGCGTGGTCGCCGAGGTCGAGAGCAGCGTCGGCCCGCTGGACGTGGTCATCGCCAACGCCGGCTACGGCCTGGAGGGGACCTTCGAGGAAACCCCGTTGGCCGAGGTGCGACGGCAGTTCGAGGTCAACGTGTTCGGAGCGGCGGCCACCCTGCAGGCAGTGCTGCCCCACATGCGCCGGCGCCGGCGCGGACACCTGATGGCCGTCACCTCCATGGGCGGGCTGATGGCCGTGCCCGGCATGTCCGCCTACTGCGGCAGCAAGTTCGCCCTGGAAGGCATCCTCGAGGCGCTGAGCAAGGAGGTCGCGCAGTTCGGGATCCACGTGACGGCGATCGAACCCGGCTCCTTCCGCACCGACTGGGCCGGACGGTCCATGACACGCACCGCGCAGACCATCGACGACTACGACGAGTTGTTCACCCCCATCCGTGAAGGGCGGCAGAAGGCCAGCGGGAACCAACTGGGCAACCCGGCCAAGGCTGGGGAAGCGGTCGTGCACATCACGTCGGTCGAGCGGCCGCCGGCCCACCTCGTCCTGGGCTCGGACGCGCTGCGGCTGGTCACCACTGCGCGCACGGCGGTGGACGAGGACATCCGTACGTGGGAAACGCTCTCGCGTACGACCGACTTCGCCGAGGGCGCTCAGCTGTGACACCCGGCGACCAGCCCGCGCGGAGCCGCCGCGCCACCGAACGCAAGGGCGACGTCCGGGAGCGGGCCATCCTCGACACCTGCGAAGCCCTGCTGGTGCGAAAGGGCTACGACGCGATGACTGTCGGAGACATCGCCCAGGGCGCGGGCATCACCCGCGGTGCCTTCTACTTCTACTTCGGCTCCAAGCAGGAAGTGGTCGCGGCACTCGTGGCCCGGACCGTCGAGCACCTGTGGAAACGGTCCGAAGCCACCGCGCAGACCGACGAGCCACGCCAGGCCATTGCAGCAGCCATGCAGCGCACGGTCGAGCTGTGGAACGAGCACGGCCTGGTCATGCGTACGGCGATCGACCTGTCGTTGACCGTGCCGGAGATCGGCGAGCTGTGGAACCACACAGCCGACCTGTTCATCGCGGCCATCACCGCTGTCCTGGAGCGCGCCGGCATCCAGGCCGGCACCGAACCAAAACAGGCCCCGGCGATGGCACGCGCCCTGTGCTGGATGATCGAGCGGACCTTCTACCACGCCTCACAGGAATCCCGTGAGAAGCTCCAGGAGGCGTCGGCGACATGCGAACACATCTGGTTGACCAGCGCGGGCCTGACCACCTGAGGCGTCTTAGACTTCCTCCCCGTCGTGAGTGTTCAGGACGAGGGAAGGGCCTAGGGAGTGGGTGTCGACGTGATGCTGATGCAGGTGACACAGGGGGGAACGAGCCCTAAGAAGCGTCGGCTGACCACGGTGGACTTCACCCGGGACCGGGCGGACCTGTTCTCCACTCTGTGCGTGAACAGCGGGCTGCCAATGCTTAATCGCGTGGACCCGTATCGCACCCGAATCCTTACGTCGGCAGACATGCCACAGTTCCTCTCCGAGATCGATGCCACCTGCGACCTGACGGTGGAACAGGGGGAGCGGGACATCCTGCAGAAGATTCGATTCGGTCGGTCAGCTCCCCGATGAAGTCGGCCGGGCTGTTCCGGTTCACCGGTAACACCGCCGAAACCACCGGGTCGCGTAGTGGTCCCGGCACTCGCTGCGCAGTGCTGGTGAACTCCTCCCAGGCCATCCCGTCCAGCAGCAGCCGACGCGGCGAGAGCCGCAGTTCCACGAGGTCCGCGCCTTGGGCACGCTGTTCGGCGTGCACCTGGACGAGGAACAGATCGAGATCCTCCGGGCAGCCCCAAGACCGGTCCGGGCGGTCGGTGCTGTGCGCCGCGAAGAACCGATCTCTGGAGCTGAAATCGCTTAGGGCCAGGCCAAGTTCGCGGCGCTTACGTTCTTCCGGCTCCATGTGGAGGTGAAGGTGGGGGCGGACCGGGGCCACGGGTGTGCCGCAGCCGCTCTCGGCGGGGGTGTCCGTGCTCCCGGGGCTGTTCACGTCGTGCGGCAGAGTCGGAGTTGCCTCCACTGCTGGAGTTGGGAAGAGGAGTCCCGCTCCTCCGTGGCGCAACTGCGCTCCACCTCGAATCCGGCCTTGCGGGCGAGCGGCACCAGGTCCTCGTGCCGGTAATGGAAGACGTGCCGACAGAAGGGGTTCTCGCCGCCCATCGGCGGTGCGGCTTTCCAATCCCGCGTCAGGGCGCGCCCGCAGCGAGGTGACGCGACCGGAACGTTAGCCCCAGTGTGCCCGCCCATGCCTCCCCCGTCACCGCTTTCGTCTCCTTCCTCGGCAGTCCACGAAATCGGGCCGCTCGACGATGGCTTGGCACATCCGGACCCCGATCTGTTGGTACCGGATGTTGGTCACGGTGATGACCGGTGTCGCCCCATCGCGCTGCTTGCCCCGGTGTAGGTCCCGATCACTCTGCGAGCCGGACTCGCTCGGCCTGGCAGCGGCTCCCGTTCTCAACGTCGTCATGGCGTCTCGGGGTCTCCCGCCGCTATAGGTGCAACACGTAGTTGCAACAGAGGGCGGCAACGCAGCCCTCCATTGCAGCCCTGACCTGCGTGAATCCGCAGCTTGATCGATTGCCGTCGATGTTTGAGCGGCTCAGGTCGCTGCTGGCACGCCTCACGTCCAATCTGACGGCGTCGAAGCCGAGGAGTCCGATTACTTCGTCGGCCCTGCTGGCGCTGCCGAGACTGACGTCGAGGTGCAGCCGGTTCCTGACGGTCCTGATCTCGGCCAAGAGAGCTGATCACGCTCCGCTTCCTGCTCCAGAGGCGCCGCCAGACGTTCCTGCCGCGTTCCGTAGCTGGTGCCGTCATCACTCACCCTGACCGGGGAGGTGTGACGGGGTGGTCTGAGTAGCGGTACTCATGAGGGCGGGCGCGGCTGAGCCCGACAGTGGTGATCCGCATCGAGACATGAGGAGCAGGTGATGACCGTCACCCACCACGTCCCCGTCCCGATACAGGACGTGAGTCCGTCGCCCCGGCGCCGTCTGCCGGCTGTTCTCGCCGTCACGGTGACCGTCGCGCTCGTTGTGTCGCGGTTCGGCGCGGCCGATCCGACGACCTGGCTTCTGGAGACGGTATGGGTGATGGCGGGACTGCCGCTGGCGATCCTGTCGCGCCACGGATTCCCGTTGAGTGGACTGCTGTGTGGGCTGCTGGCGGCGCATGCCCTGGTCCTTATCGTGGGCGGCCACTACACCTATGCGGAGGTGCCCGCAGGGGACTGGGTACGCGACTGGCTCGGATGGAACCGCAACCCTTACGACCGCCTCGGCCACCTCATGCAGGGCTTCGTCCCGGCCGTCCTGGTACGCGAACTCCTCGTCCGCACATCCCCGTTGCGCGGCAGCCGCTGGCTGGCCCCGCTCACCATCTGCGCCACCCTGGCCTTCAGCGCTGTCTTCGAGATGCTGGAATGGCTCGCAGCGGTCACCGGAGGCGACGCCGCCGACGCCTTCCTGGGCACCCAGGGAGACGTCTGGGACACCCAGTGGGACATGTTCTGCGCCCTGATCGGCGCCACCTGCGCCTTGCTGCTCCTGAGCCGCGTCCACGACCGCGCCATGGCCCGACTGGGGAGGGGAATTCCGGCTGCCTCCTCGTGACCGATTTCCGGCCGCCTGGTTCGGTAACGACGCAGGCGAACCGACCTCGTACGACCTGAGGGCTGGCAGGGTGGCCGGCGGCCCTGGGAGTGATCAGCCGAATGGGGATGCACTGATCTGCGGTGCAGTTGCATACTCCCCAGATGGCCTTGTCCACTGGTCGGTTCCGCGATCCGCGCAGTACCGAGTACGACTTCATCAGCTCGATCATGGTGCGATGCCCCAGTTGCGCGAAGGCCGCTCGGTTCGTTCCAGCGCCCGACGACTGCGATCCCATAGGGCGGATGCTGTCCAGGCCACGAAGTCTCGCCTGCGGTAGCTGCGGATTGTCACGGGTGTGGAGCGGTCGACACCGTGACAGGCCGGTCAGCGCGGATCAGGACCACGCCGCGTCAGCCTGAGGGCGCAGCAGCCCGGTCCCAGATCGAGTAGCCGGCCCGGCAGGCCGCGACCGCCAAGGCGGCGGCGGTGTGGGTCTTGCCGATCCCGGGCGGCCCGAGCAGAGCGGCGCTCGCGGTCAGTTGATGCCTTCGGCTATGCGGAAGTCGCGCTCGACACCGTCGGGGAGCGCCGCCTGCGCCTCATTTTCTGCCCCACACGTGAGCCCGACTCCACTCGGTGAAACGGCGATACGCAGTTGTCCTGCATGCCCCGAAGTCTGGTGGCAGTTGCCGTCACGTGCTACCTGTCGTGGCCACGAACACGATGGCGGCCCACACCTGCCGATCTCCGTACCGGCGTCGCCCTCCGCCTTGCGGTTGTACCGGCGCCGCCGGAACCACCTGCTTGAAGAGCTCCCACAACCTGTCCGGTACAAGCCTTTCCACCATGGCCATTGCGATATCCAGCATATTTTTGAGCCAGTTGCGATGTCTTCTAAGTGGCTCTAACAAGAAGGCTGCTGATCATGAGCCGCGGCCATGGACCATCTCGGATGAACTGTGCTCGCTGATCGAGCCGTTGCTGCCGAAGCCAGGCCCGAAGAAGGGCGGGGGCAGGCCGCGGGTGCCGGACCGGCAGGCGTTGTGCGGGATCTTGGTCGTGCTCTATACCGGCATTCAATGGGAGTATCTGCCCCAGGAGTTGGGCTTCGGTCCGGGCATGACGTGCTGGCGACGGCGGACCACCTGGAACGAGGCCGACGTCTGGGACCAACTTCACGTAACGCTGCTGAAGAAGCTGCGGTCGGCTGACCAGCTGCACTGGTCAGCGGGCGGTGATCGGCTCCTCGTACGTCCGGGCCGCTTGGGGAGGCCCAAAAGTTGGCCCAGCCCGGTCGATCGCGCCCGGCCGGGGACGGTCGGTGCCCCGGAGAGTCGGGGCACCGACACGAACAGGCAAGGCACGCGGACGCGAACCACAGGCCTCGGGACGGTGCCCGCGTGTTGCGTCTCGCTCGAGGCAGGCGCAAGAGACGACGGCCGCTACCGGCGGCACTCCCGCTTCCTCCGAATCCATCAAGATCGGCTAGAGGCGCGTTCACCGCCCGAGGGCGGGTCTCCACCGCTCGACACGGGTCGAGTTGCCGTGCTGACACAGTCGGGCTGGGGGACCGGGGCCGCGACGCCCGTGTCCGTCAGACGGCCCGACCTCGCGTCCACCTGGATCAGGTTCACCGTGTTGCTCGCCATGTTCGCGACGAATATCCAACGGCCTGTTGGATCCAGGCAGAAGCCCCATGGTGTGGTGCCCCCACAGGGGATGCGCTGCACCTCGGTGAGGAGGTGTGTCGTCGGATCGATCGCGTGCACGACCAGGGTGTTGTCCCCTCGGTTGGAGGTGTAGAGGTGGCGTCCGTCGTGGCTGATGGCCAGTTCGGCGGCGCTGGTGGTGCCTGTGTGGGCGGGAGCGTCGGTGGCGATCGTCTGCTGGTGGACCAGGGTCGGTCCGCCCACGCCGTCGGTGTTCCAGTGCAGTACGTGGAGGTCCGCCGTCAGTTCGTTGAGGAGGTAGAGAGTGCGACGCCCGTGCGGGTGGAAGGCCAGCCGCCGTGGGCCCGAACCCGGCGGCGTGGCATAGCTGTTGACCATTCCGGTCATCCCACGTGCGGAGCGGTGATAGTCGTGGATGAAGACGCGGTCCGCGCCGAAGTCCGCGATCAGGGCGTATCGCTGGCTCGGATCGAGGACTACGTGGTGCGGGTGCGGGCCCGTCTGGCGGGGATTGGGGCCCGAGCCGGCATCTTGGACCCTGGAGGCCACGGCGCCGAGCCTGCCGTCCGTGCCGATCGGCAGTGTCACGGCGGAACCTGCAGCGAAGTCGGCCACCAGCAGGGTTGTCGCGTCCGGCGTCGGGGCGAGGTAAGACAGGCCGCCGCTGCCGGTCGGCACCTCCTCGGTCCAGGTCTCGGCGAGCTGCTCCAGCGCTCCTGTGGTGCCGTCGATGCGGAAGGTTCTGATGACACCTCCCTGTTCGCTGCCCGCCACGTACAGGACGGGGTGGTACGGGTGTGTGGCCACCCAGTTGGAACTGACATCGGCCACCTTGCCGATCGGTGTCATCGCGCCGCGCTCGGGGTCGAAGCGGATCGCGTGCACCTCTGACTGCCCCCAGGTACCGACGTAGAGCAGGGCGTCGGGCGGGCGCTCGGCGGCGGTCGTCGCGTGTGCGGTCGTGGTGGGCAGGAGGGTGGTGCTCGCCGCCGAAGCCGTGAGCGCCGTCAGGACTGATCTGCGGGAAGGACGCCGGTTCGGGGTGCCGGCGCCCCCTGGCACGTACGGGTGTCTGCTCATGTGTCCACTCACTCAGGAGGTCCGGTCGAAGGCCGGGGGAAGTGGTGTCGAGGGTTCACTTCTTCGCCTGCGGCCTGCCGCGGCGGCCCGCGAGGCCGAGCTGTTTGAGGGCGCAGGTGTCGAGCGCGGTGAGGATGCCGTTGAGGGCGAGGGTGAGCGCCACGAGGACGATCAGGCCCGCGAACTCGTTGGGGGCGTCGAGGTTCTGCGCGGAGGTGAACAGCTCATGGCCGACCCCCTCGGAGGAGGCGATGAATTCGCCACCGATGACACCCAGGATGGCCAGCGGACCGCCCGTCTTGAGCGCCGCGAAGAACGGTGCGGCGAGCGTCGGGATGGTGACGTAGCCCAGCACATGGTGGCGGCGGCCGCCCATCACCTGGACGACCTCGACGAGTTCACGCTCGCGCTGCCGCAGCCCCAGGTAGATGTTGTAGAAGACGACGAACGCGACACCGGTCATGGCAATGGTGATCTTCGACCAGGAGCCGATGCCGAAGAACAGCAAAAACAGGGGCGCAAGCGCGATCTTCGGGATGCCGTTGATTGCCGCGACGAGTGGTTCCAGGACCCTGCCCAGGAGCGGGAAAGAGCCGAGAACGAGCCCCATCACGGTGCCCGCGGCGACGCCGAGGCCGAAGCCAGCGAGGACCTCGACGACGGTGACCCGGATGTCCGTCCAGCCAGGCGCCGAGCCGAGCATGTCGATGAGCGCGTCGAACACGTCGGTGGGCTTGCTGACCGCGTATTCGGGCAATACCGGGCCGCTCATCAGCTGCCACAGGACGAGCGCGGCCACGATCACCAGGATGCGCAGCACGATGACGGTGGGGGTGCCTTGCCAGCGGACCGCGGTCCTGCGGGCGCGCGGTACCGGGGTTTCGGTCTCCGGCCGGGCCTTGTCGGTGACGGTTGCCATGATCTGCTCCCTTCCTGGATGGTGAGGCCGTTTCACGGCAGGTAGGTGTTGGTCCAGTCCTCGGAGGACACCGAGGCGTCCGGCACCGCGCCGATGCCGTCCTTCACGAAGGCGACGGTCTTCTTCCAGCCCGCGGCGTCCATCTCGGCGCTCTTCGGCCAGTCCACCTGGCCGACGGAGGCGGACAGCACCTTGTCCGGCACACCGGGCAGGGTCTTGCGCGCCGCCGCGAGGACCTTCGTGTCACTCGACTCGTGCGAACTCAGGTAGGCGGTCGCCTGCTGGACCGCGGTGGCGAAGCCCTTCACGGTATCGGGGTCGTTCTTCGCGAAGCTCTTCTGGACCACGACGGCCTGGCCGTACCCGGCGTCCTCGAACGCCCACTGGGGAACCTTGGCCGGGTCGGCCACGACGATGCCGTCCCCGTCGTCCTGGACCTGCAGCGGGATCGGCTCGGACGTGATGAACCAGTCGACCTCGCCCTTGGTGAGCGCGGCCTTGTCGGCGGCCGGGTTCGGCAGCGACACCCACTTCATCTTGGTCGACGACACTCCGTTGGCCTTGAGGAACAGACCTGCCTCCGCCTTGGTGTTGGCGGAGCTGGCACCGGCGGTGGAGCCGACCAGTGCCTTGGCGACCTGCTCGGCGGGGGTGTCGGCGGTCAGGTGTTGCTTCTTCGCGAATTCTGAACTGACGACGATCCCCAGGGGATTGCCGCCGCCGTTGGTGGCCACCGATATCTCCGGCAGGCCCTTGGAGAGCGCGGCGATGAAGCTCGTCGGGCTGGCGTTCAGGAACTGCACCGAGCCCGACTGGAGTCCCGAGACGCCTGTCGAGGCGTTCAGCGTGACGTACTTGATCTTGATGTGGTGCTTGGCGAAGTAGCCGTTCTCTTCCGCCATACGGATGGAGAGGTCGAAGATGTTGCCGCTCACCCCCACCGAGACGGTCTTCATGCCGTCCGAGCCGACGGTCGCCGCCCCTTGATCGCCGCAGCCGCTCAGGAGGGCTGCGCCGAGTATCGCGGCCGAGGTCAGGGCGAGTGTGCGTGGACTGGTTCGCTTGCGCATGGGAACTCCCTTGTTCGCCAGGCTGGTTGAGTGTGGAACGTGTTCACCAGGCTTGTCGGGTGTCGAAGAAGCGGAGCCAGAAGGCGGTGCGCTCCGGGTCCGCGACGTCGATGAGGTGGAATTGCGTGCCGATCTCCATGACGGAGCCGGCGCCCGGCACGAAGGCCGGCCAGTGGGGCAGGCCCGCGCCGTTGGGGTCTCCGGTGGCGCAGAAGTTCGTCCAGTACGCGGAGACGGTCCGGGCGATCTCGTGGTCCTCCTCCGTCCACGGGCCAGCCCCGTCAGCGGGATTGCCGAAGACGTAGTCGATCTCGGAGCCGTGGCAGGCTCCGCGCGGCTCCGTGGAGCGGTGGGTCCAGAAGTAGGTGTGCAGTGACCCGGTGCCGTGGCGGCTCCAGTCCTTCCCCCACAGGTACGTCGAGAGACGGGAGTTGTCGCGGGCCGCCCGGCCGGCGGCCTCCGCGGCCTCGTCGTCCGTCGTCGCCGGGTAGAGGCGCAGGAACTCGTCGGCGAGCGGGCCGAACTTCCGCCGGGCGGCGACCTGGTGCTGCTCCAGCGTCACGTGGACCGGAGGCGAACCGGGCCGTGTGGTGCGCCGGCCGGTGCGCAGGGCGCTCACGAGCGACTGTGGAACGGCGCCGCCCTCGTCGAGGTTGTTCCCGGCGAGGTAGTCGACGTCGTTCTGCAGCCCCTCGGCGTACGTGTCGTGGTAGCCGGAGGGGATCGCCCAGCCGTCCACGACGGGACGCAGCAGCGGTGGCCCGGCCGTGCCGCCGGTCTCCACGCTCGTGTCGATCGGGTCGTGCCCGTCGATCAGCTTGTGCCAGTCCAGCGCCCGCAGTTCACGGATGCCACGCGCGCCGTGCACGCGCATGAACTGGCCGCCCGATTCCTCCGCGTCCGCCGACCGCCGGTAGGACGTCGACAGATAGCGCAGCTCGGGGTCGCGGCAGTACCGGGCGTGGCTCTGCGCGATGGCCCGGTGGAACAGGCCCTTGGCGAGCGGCGACATCGCGAGGAAGTTGACGAGCCCGGCGCCCGCGGACTGGCCGGCGATGGTGACCCGGTCCGGATCACCGCCGAACCGCGCGATGTTGTCGCGCACCCAGCGCAGCGCCGCCACGCAGTCGAGCAGCCCGTAGTTGCCGGACGATCCGTGCTCCGACTCGGCGCTCAGCTCCGGTGCGGCGAGAAAA
Source organism: Streptomyces sp. NPDC057694 (assembly GCF_042799415.1). Lineage (NCBI taxonomy): Bacteria > Bacillati > Actinomycetota > Actinomycetes > Kitasatosporales > Streptomycetaceae > Streptomyces > Streptomyces sp. NPDC057694. The sequence goes on along the minus strand of NZ_JBHVIX010000002.1, from coordinate 138,849 downwards.
CCGAAAGCGCCCAGACGGTAGTTGAAGGTGACGACGACGGGACCCTGACGGGCGAGGTTCTCGCCGTCGTAGCGCGGCTGTGCGCCTGTGCCCTCGCGGAAGCCACCGCCATAGATCCATACGAGCACCGGGCGGCGCTCCTCGCGGGAGGGCGCGCCCGTCCAGATGTTCAGGCTCAGGCAGTCCTCGCTCATGGGCACGTCGACGCCGGTCGCGGCCGCCTCGTTCGGCGCCTGCGGGCACATGGGTCCGAACCGATCGGCCCGCCGCACCCCCTCCCAGCGCTCCGGTGGCCGCGGCGGCCGCCAGCGCAGCTCGCCGACGGGCGGCGCGGCGTAGGGGATGCCGCGGAAAACGGAGACGGAGCGGTCCCGGCACGGTATGCCCTCGACGGGGCCCGCCTCGGTGTCCGCGGTGGGACGGTCCATTGGGTCCTTTCCGTCCAGACGCCTGTCAACCGACGTGCGGCGTCGAGGAGGTGTCGAGCAGCAGCGCCCTGCGGGCGGAGCCGACGTGGTGGCGCATGGCGGCGGCCGCCGATGCGGGGTTACGGGTGACGACGGCCAGGTAGACGGCCTTGTGCTCCTCCAGCGAGCCGGACCGCGGGTGATGCGCCGAGAGATTGCGGTACTGGCGCATCACCAGCGGGTAGAGCAGCGTGTCGTAGGCGCGGGTCAGGGTGCCTTGGTGGGAGGCGAGTTTCAGCTGCTGGTGGAAGTGGCGGTTGCAGCGTGAATAGGCGTCCTGGTCGCTGCGGGACTGCGCCTCTTCCATGTCCTGGACCGTGCGGTGCAGTTCGGCGACCTCTTCGGTGGTGGCCTGCTCTGCCGCCTTGCCGGCCAGCGCGGACTCCAGGATCTCGCGGGCCTCCAGGATGTCCGCCGCCTCTTCCACGGAGAAGCTCCTGGTGCGCACTCCGCGATTGACCTCGCCGGTCACATAGCCCTCATGAGTCAGTCGGGCCAGCGCGGTACGCATGGTGCTCCGGGAGACGTCGAACATCCGCGTGAGGTCCGCCTCGGTGAGCCGGGTGTCGGGCGGGATACTCCCCGACAGCAGGAGCGAGCGCAGCCCCTCGTAGGCATGGCTGTAGCGGGTGGCGGCTGAAGGTGTGGCAGGCGTGGCAGGCATGACGGGTCAACTCCCGGAGGTGCCCAGAGAACCGTAGAGGCGCCGTGCGGTGCCTGCGAAGATCTGCCGGCGGTCGCTCTCCGGCAGACCCGCGAGCACCTGCTCGGCGAGCGCGAGGAGTTCGGGCAGCGACTGCTCGGCGGCCGGGCAGTTCGACCCCCACGCGATCCGCCCCGCCCCGAACGCCCCGAGGACCGGGTCGAGGAAGTCCGCCGCGCGCTCCCCGGCGTCCTGGAGCCGTTCGAGATTGCGGTGGGTCAGCTTGAGGTGCAGGCCGGGGTGCACGGCCAGCTCCGCGACCTCGGCGCCCGCACGGGCGGGCGAGGCGGCGATGTCGGGGTAGCCGATGTGGTCGAGGAGGACCGTCACCCCGGGGAACCGGTTCAGGAGTTCCGTCAGCTGCGCGGTGGCGGCGCCGAGCCGCATCTGGAGGCAGACCGGCAGGTTCAGCTCGGCGGCCTGTTCCCAGAAGGGGTGCGTCTCCGGCGCGGCGAACCACTCGCCCTGCGTGGGCACCGTGCTGCCGCTGGTGAACAGCCGCACGCCGGACAGCCCGCCCTCGCCGACCGCGGCCTTCAGCGAGTCGGCGGCGTCGGGGCGCAGCGGGTCGACGGTGCCGACCGCGACGAAGCGGTCCGGCTGGCGGCGTGTGCTGTCGAGTACGTAGGAGTTGTCGTAGCCGTAGTTCGTGGTGGCCTGCACGAGGACGGCCTGGGCGATGCCCGTCGCGTCCATGCGGCTGACCATGCCCTCGGCCGTCACCGGGCGGGTGGCGGCCCACGTCGACTGCTTGCCCCCGAGCGGCGCGCGGGGATAGGCGGTCAGGTCCTCGGAGATGATGTGGCAGTGTGCGTCGACGACGTCCATGCGGGGTGCTCTCTCTGTCCGTCTGTACAGGGGTTCGTGGGGGAAGGGCTCAGGCGTCCGGGTAGTCGCCGGCCGCGAACAGCGAGGCGGCGTCGGTGGGGAAGCCCGCGTCGAGCAGCCCCTGGTCCTTCGCGAACCGGGCCATCGCGTTCAGGCTGGGCTCGTTGGCCGCGACGCCGTACGGGACCGGGTCGGCGCCGATCGCGCGGCCCTGGCGGGCCAGACGCGGCACCGCCGCCCACTCGGGCTGCGCGGCGAGGTGGCGGCGCTTGCTCTCCGCGAACGCCGCGTACAGCTTGGTGGGCAGGCCGGGGTCGCGCTCCACGAGTTCGGTGCGCACCGAGACCAGCGAGTGCAGCGGGTAGATCCCGGTCCGCAGGTAGTGGTCCACCGCGAGCGTGCCCGCCTCGGGGAACAGCGGGTACGGGTTGTTGTCGCCGGTGGGCTCGGGGTCGGCCGCCGCCGTCCAGCCGGCCCGCGGCGAACCGGCCCGGCCGGTCCCGGCGTTGCCGGTCAGGGCGGCGTCGATCTCCCCGGCGCGCAGCAGCTCGCCCAGCGAGCGGCCGTCGGTGACCCGCTCGACGTTGGCCGGGACGCGGCCCTCGATGTGGTCGTCGTCGTCCACCACCCACGTGATCTTGTCGATGTCGACGCCGTACTCCTCGCGCAGCACGCCGCGCACCCACACACCGGTACTCACCGAGTAGGCGCGTACGCCGACACGCCGGCCTTCCAGGTCGCGCGGCACACGGATCCCGGAGTCGGCCGCGCACTGGACGTCGCCGTGGTGGAAGCGCCGGTTGAGGAAGACCGGCACCGCGGTCAGCGGGATGCCCTCCTGGCGCGCCATCAGATAGGAGACCGGGGCGAGTTCGCACACGTCGAACTCCAGGTCCCGGATCATCCGTCGGTACGCGCCGATGACCGGCTTGACCTCCACCGGCTCGATCCGGTAGCCGTCCAGCTCGACGTCGCCGTCCAGCAGCGCCTGCCCGTGCGGGTACTCACCGAGAACCGTCGTGATCTTTTCCATGTCTGTCTTTCTCCAAGTACGTGATGCGGGAGGGTGGTTGCGGTCCCGGTCTCAGCCGCCGAGGCGGTCCGGCGAGACACCGAGGGCCGTGCAGGAGCGCTCGACGATCTCGTCGTAGTCGACCGCCCGCTCGATCACACCCTGCTCCAGCGCGTACGCGGCAGCCTTGGTGAACGCGCCGCGCAGCGCGGCGAACCCGACGGGGTGCAGCGGGACCGGGCCCGGATCGGCCTGGTCGGTGAGCACCGAGCGCATCGCGTCGTACGCGGCGAGGATCGCGGCGGAGTGCTCCGCGGCGGCCGTCTCCGACACTCCGACGACGTGGTTGACCGGAATGAACCCCTGCTCGCGCGACCACTGTTCGGCGATCTGGCGGGCGTCGTCGATCGCGGTGCGGATGCGGTCGTCAGAGGGAAGGCCGTTGCCCATGATCCCGAAGTCGAGCCGACCCTCCAGGAAGTCCGCCTGCAGACTGGCCCCCTGCGGGGCTCGCGTGACCCAGGACGGGTCGTCGGCGCCGTCGACGTGACTGCCCTCGTACGTCGTCCATTCGGCCTTGCGCAGGTCGACGCCGTAACTCTCGGTGAGGAAACCGCGCATCCATACGCCGGTCGTCTGGCTCCAGGAGCGGACTCCGACGCTGTGCCCCTCCACCTCGGCGGCCGACAGCTTGCCGAGCGTCACCAGGGTCTGGTGCTGATGACGGCCGAGGGTGGTGACCGGGAGCAGCAGCACCGGCTTGCCGTGGGCGACGGCCTGCAGCACTGTCACGATCGCCACTTCGCACAGGTCGGCGGCCGATTCGTTGACGAAGCCGCGGGATGCCTTGTGCACGGGGCTGATGGCGAGCCGCTCCGGCACGGTGCCCGACTCGCGGACCGCCGAGGTCGCGGCCGCCGCGAGGTCGTCACGGCCGAGGACCAACTTCATGTCTGACTCCTTCGTACGTACGGGACGAGCGGGTGGGCAGGGCCTCAGGCCCGCCCGTCCGGGTTGTTCGTGGTCCGCTTGGCGTGGTGCCGCTCGTGGTGCTGTCGCAGCAGATCGGCGCCGTAGTCACCGCCGTTGGGGGTGCGGACGATCGTGTGGATGTGCCGGCGGGAGGGGTGGTCGTTGCCGAAGATCACGCCTGGCATGTGCTCGAACTCGACGAGGATCACGGGGCTGTGGAAGCGGTAGTAGAAGGTGCCGTCGGGGTCTCCGGCCCAGGCGAAGTGGGTGTCGCCCTCGTGCGCCAGGACCTCCTCCATGCGCACCCGCGCGTGGTGGTCGCCGGCCCGGTTCACGTACAGCCCGAGCAACTGGAGCGCGGTGCCGCGCTGGCCGGGAGACATCCGGCTCAGCGACAGGCCGTGGTAGTCGAGCTCGAAGTTGTCCCGGAAGGCCCCGGCGAACAGGTCCTTCGGCAGGACGTCCGCGATGACGGCCCGCTCTCGCTGCCCGGCGTCGAGGTCGGTGAACAGTTCGTGGCCGAGGGCCTCCTCGCGCCGGAAGGCGACGGTCCCGGCGTACTTCCCGGAACCGGCCGTCACGGGCTCGGCGCCGAGGAACGAGGGGGTGAGGACCATCTGGTCCCCGACGAAGACGCAGTTGACATTGACGTGGTGCCCGTCGAGCTGCCAGCCCCACGGGCCGCCCTTCTCGGGCTCCCCGTAGACGGAGAACCAGTAGAGCCACTCGTTGAGCCCGTCCTCGTTGCCGCTCAGCTCGCCGACGGTCAGGTTGAGGTGCATCAGGTCGACCATCTGGCCGTAGCCGTCCGCACTGAGGCTCTCCCGGACGACCGACATGGCCGACGCGCGCTGAGCGTCGTCGAGTGCCTCCAGGCACAGGCCGTGGCGCAGGAAGTAGCGGGCGCCGTTGTTCCAGTGCCGCCAGCTCACGTCGTCGACGGGGAACCTGCCCTCGGCGTGCTGCTCGTCGGTCAGGCCCGCCAGGTAGTCCTCGGCCGCCCGGTACACCTTGCGGACGTCGGCGCCCGTGTTCCGCAACGGGAACAGTCCCGGCCGGATGCCGGCCGAGGTTCCCACTCCACGGAACGGCTCGTTCGCGGCCTTCACCCGCCAGGCGACCTTTTCGAGCAGATCAGGTGTCCAGACGTCGGGCTTGCGCGTGGGCGCGTTGCCCCGCTGCCGCAGTGCCACCATCGCCGCTCCTCCTTTCGATGCTTGTCGACGGGTGCGCCGGCGTGCGGCGCACCCTGGTCGGTCGCCTCCTCACCGTTCGAGGAAGGCCGCCTTCTCCTCGATCGCGGCGACGTCTATCGGTTCGCCGATGAGGCCCTGTTCCAGGGCGTACTGTCCGGCGATCTCCAGGCAGGCCGTGAGCCGCTCGCTCCAGCCGGCCGTCACCGCGCGGCCGGCCGGTGAGTCGTCGCGCTCGTCCGCGGTCGACATGATCGCCTCCTCCAGCGCCCGGTACACGGCGCGTACGTCGTCCTGCCGCGTGCGCAGGACGTCGTCGCGCACCACCAGCAGATGGTTCGCGGGGACCGTCCCGTGCCGCTCGATCCACGCCTGTCCGGCCTGTTCGGCGTCCTTCACCAGGGGGACGAGTCCCGCGCCCTGTCCGCCGATCGCCTTCGGGCCGAGCACGGCCGCCGAGACGTCCGCGCCGCGCAGCAGATCGGCGACCCGCTCGCTGTCCGACCTCTCCACGTACGGCGGGTCGGTGTACTGCGAGACATGGACGTCCTCGGTGGTCACCCAGGTGACGTCGGAGGACTTCACCCCGTACTCCTCCTGCAGCCAGCCGCGCACCCACAGTCCGGTGGTCTGGCCGTAACTGCGCACACCCACACGTCGCCCGGCGAGCTCGCGGGGGTCGAGGTCGGGCCCGTCGGGGAGCCGGGTGAGGGAGCGGTGGTGGGTGCTGCCCACCAGGACCACGGGCAGCAGGGTCACGGGGACACCCACGTCGCGGGCCTGCAGATAGGTGGCCATGGGCATCTCGCAGATGTCGTACGCGAGATGCCGGACCATCCGGGCGAAGGCCGGCGGCAGCGGGCTGAATTCCGGGTAGTGGCAGTCCACCCCGTCGACGGGGACGGTGCCGTCCTTGAGCGGGCGTGTGTGCGGGTGGTTGCCGAGAACGACGCTCAGCGGTGCGTCGGCAGAAGGTGTCTCGCGCGAAGGTGTGTCGCTCATGGTGCTCACACGTCCTCTCCGTACTGGATGCGGCGATACGGCGTGCTGAGCACCTGGCGGGTGATGCGCACGTCGATCACGGTGGGCCGGGGCTCACGGACGTACTCCGCGAGCGCGTCGCGCAGCTCCTGCGCGGTACGGACGGTGGCGCCCCTGCCGCCCAGCGACTTGGCCACCGCGCCGAGTTCGGGCGTGGCGATCGTCGCCAGTTCGGGGTCGAGCCCCTTCGCCTTGGCCTTGTGGTACTCGGCGCCGAGGCCCTGGTCGTTCATCACGACGACGAGAAGGGGGACGTCGTAGCGGACGGCGGTCTCGAACTCGCAGAGGTGCATGATGAAGCTGGCGTCGCCCTCGACCACGAATCCGGGCCTGTTGCCGTGCGCGATCATCTGGCCCAGGGCGATCAGCGGAGCCTGGCCGATGGCGCCGAACATGCCGTAGTTGGAGAGCACGTCACGGGAGCGCTGGAAGAGCATGGTCCCGAAGTCGGTCTGGTGACCGCTGCCGAGCACCAGGCCCATCTCGCCCGGAAGTTCGTGGTCGAGGATCCAGATCGCCTCGCGCGGGTCGAGCCGGCCCGGCTCGTTCACGTACTCCGGTTGCTGGACCCGCCCGGTCAGATGCTCCTTGACCCGGTCGGTGTGGTAGCCCTCCAGACGTACGGAACGTTCTTCGAGCACGCGGGTCAGTTCGGTGAGGGCGGTGACGGCATCGGCCTGGAGATAGCAGTCCGCGGCCTTGCCGTTGCCCATCACCAGGTGCGGGGCGGTGTCGATCTGGATGTACTTGGCCTCGGGGTAGAGGTAGCCGCTCTCGATGGTGTAGTGGTTCAGGCTGGCGCCCACCGCGATCACGCAGTCGGCCTCCTGGAGCAGCTCCATCGAGAGCTTGTCGCCGAACAGGCCCGACAGGCCGACGTGGAAGTCGGTGCGGTCGCACAGCCAGTTCTTGGCCTGCAGGGTGGTGGCCAGCAGAGCGCCGGTCCGCTCCTGGAGGGCGAGGATCTCCTCGCCGGCGGCGGCCCTGCGGGCGCCGCGCCCGGCGATGATCACCACGCGCTTGGCGTCCTGGACTAGGTCGGCCGCAGATTCGAGACGGGCCGGGGAGGGCACCATCTGGGGCTTCTCGATCAGGGCGGTGGAGGGGACGTAGTCCTCGTCGTAGTCGTCGAGTTCGGCGACCTGGACGTCGAAGGGCGCGCTGATCATGACCGGCCTGGACTCGGTCCGGGCGCGGTAGAAGGCCTGCCGCACCGCCTCCTGCGCGTTCTCGGGCCGGGTCACGTGGATGAACTCGCACTCGATCGCGGCGGCGAAGCGCCGCTGGTCGAGGTACTGGGTGGCGCCCTCGTCGCCTAGTGGCGTCTCACCGCAGAAGGCGACCAGGGGGGTGCGCGCCCGGCTCGCGCAGAGCATCGAGGTGGCGAGCTGGGAGACGCCGGGGCCGCTGGTGGTGGTGAGCACGCCCGGCTGTCCCGCGCCACGGGCCCAGCCGTCCGCCATGCCGAGGCCGGAGCCCTCGTGCCGGACCTCGTAGAGCCGTACCCCGAGGTCGGCGAGGGCCGCCATCCAGTGCATGTTGGCGTCGCCCATCATGCCGAAGACATCGGTGGTGCCTTCTTTGACGAACGCCTCGGCGAGTGCTTCGTAGACCTTCACTTCTGGGACTCCTTCACGTTCGCCGCGGCCGCCGCCCGCGCTTTCAGGACGCCGTCGAGCCGTGCGAAGACCCGCAGCGCGTTGCCTCCGTAGACCGCCTGCCGATCGCTGTCGCTCAGGGTGTCGATGGAGTCGAGGGTGTACTTGGTGTCGTCGAACCGCCGGCCGGTCTCCGGGTCCACGCTGCGGACGGCGCCGATCATCTCGGAGGCGAACAGGACGTTGCGCGCGGGGACGATGTCCAGGAGCAGTTCCATCCCGCGCTTGTGGTAGACGCAGGTGTCGAAGGAGACGTTGCGCAGGATCGACTCCTCCAGCGGCGGGCGACCGCGGTCCTGCATCATTCCGCGGTAGCGGCCCCAGTGGTACGGGACGGCGCCGCCGCCGTGCGGGAGGATCAGCTGCAGCGTGGGGAAGTCCTTGAACAGGTCCGACTCGCACAGCTGCATGAACGCGGCGGTGTCACCGGCGAGGTAGTGGGCGCAGGTGCCCTGCAGTGCCGGGTTCCTCGACATCGCGACGTGGATCATCGCGGGGACGCCGAGTTCGACCATCTTCTCGTAGAGCGGGTAGTAGACCCGGTCGGTCAGCGGCGGCGCCTGGTAGTAGCCGTCCGACGGGTCCGGGTTGAGCAGGCAGCCGACGAAGCCCAACTCCTCTACGCAGCGCTCCAGTTCGTCGACCGAGTTGCGGACCGAGGCGGGCAGCGCGTCGCCCGGGGACTGCGGCAGCTGGCACACGCCCACGAACCGCTCGGGGAACAGGCCGCACACCCGGGCGATCAGGTCGTTGCTCACCCGGGACCAGTCGAGGCTGGTGCGCTCGTCCCCGTAGTGGTGCGCCATCTTGCCGGCGCCCGGCGAGAAGAGGGTCAGATCGGTGCCGCGCTCGGTCTGCAGCTTCAGCTGCCCGCGCTCGATGGCGGTGCGGATCTCGTCGTCGCCGATGTGGAGTTCGTCGGGCGAGACCCTGGCGCCCGAGTCCTCGAAGGCCCGAATCTGCTTCTCGCGCCACTTGCCGAGCGCCGGCGGCGCGGTGGTGAAATGCCCATGACTGTCGATGATCATGAATTGCTCCGAAACTCGCGTGCGGTGGTCGGCGGGGTGTGTCCCCGTCACTCGCGGCCGGTCAGCTCCCGGGCCTTCTGCAGGCCCGGGTAGGTGCGCACCGGCGCCGACATGAGGAACCGGTAGCCGTCGTCGAGCACCTGCTTGACGTTGGCGGCCGTCACGTGGGGATGGCCGACGGGAACCCCGCGCTCGGCGCAGATGTCGAGGATCCGTCGCTTGCACTCCAGGACCCGCGGGTGCTCGTACTGGCGTGGGAATCCCAGCTCCTGGCTCATGTCGCCCTCGCCGATCAGGATCAGCCCGATCCCCGGCACCTGGTCGAGAATGTCCGGCAGGTTCTGGATGCCGAGCTGGTCCTCGATCATGAGGCCGACGAGGATCTCCCCGCCCGGGGCGAGGGGCCACACATCGGCCCTGGCGTAGTACTCGATGTTCGAGATGCCCCAGTAGCGCGTGGCCGCGTGCGGGCCGTCGCCACGCAGGCCGGCCGGCTCGTGCAGCGGGGTGTCGGGCAGCCTCGGGTAGCGGCAGGCGGCGACGGCGTTGCGGGCCTCCTCCACCGTGGAGATGTGCGGCCAGATGATGCCGAACGCGCCGAGATCCAAGGCCTGTTTGGCATGCCACTGGGCCTTCTCCGCGCCGTTGGCGGGGATACGCACCAGCGGGGTGACGGCGGGTGCGATGCTGTCCGCCTCGAAGATCTGCCGCCTGCTCAACAGGTACTGGAAACTGTCCTTGAGGGCGTTGATGTCCCAGGGCTTGTGCTCCATCTCGAACACCACGGCGTCGTAGTCCGAGGTGCTCAGCTCCGTCGCGGCCGTCGGATCGGCCGCGGAGAAGGTCGCGAAGACGTGCTGTCCCGCGTCCAGTGCGCCGATCACCTTGTTGAGCCTGGACGTTGTCATCGCCGACCTCCCTGACCGAGTGCTTCACCGGATGTGTTCTCGCCGCGCTGCGCGGGTTGCGGCTGTTGCCCCCGGCGCCTGGCGCGGCGTCCGGTCCACCACGCCCGCAGCCGGGCGAACAGGCCTGCGGGGCGCGGTGCGGGGGCGGGCGCGGCGGCGATCGGAGCAGGTGTCCCGGCCTCGGCGGTGGCAGGTTTCCCGGCGGGCGGGGCACATGTCTCGACGAGCCGCGCGGTGAACTCCTTCGTCATCCGGGAGACCACCGCTCCGGCGCCCGACTCGATCAGCTTCGCGAGCTTGCCGTTGAGTTTGATCTCGCCGTCGCAGAACACCCGGGAGCCGCCGGGAGCGTCCGCCTCGACGACACGGAAGGTCGCGGAGGCGCTGAACCGGGTGGCGCCCTGCCCGTCCGCGCCGCGGGCGGTGAGCCGGCCCTCGTGCGCGGCCTCGTCCAGCTCCAGGGAGATGCGGGCGGCGAACTTGACGCGGATGCCGCCGAACCTGATGGCCAGGGTCCCGTCGAAGGACCCGTCGTCGTGCGAAGCGCCGAGCTCGGCGCCGCCGATGCAGGACACCACGGCCGAGGGGTCGGAGATGACCTCCCAGACACGGCCGGGCGGACTCGGTACGTCGATCTCTTCCGTGATCGTTATCAAAGCAGTGAACCTCACTCGGCGACAGCCGTGCCGGACATGGGGGAGGGCATGACGGCACAACTGCCGTACTGGTTTGGCGACATGGGGTGCAGGCGGCGGGCAGCGGGGGAGTGCTACGCGGCGGTTTCCTGCTCGGCGGCGAAGAGGCCCCACAGATGGTTGTAGAGCTCCGAGAATTCCGGTGACTCCACGAGCGAGCCGATCTGGCGCGGCCGCTCGAAGGGGACCTGGATGACACGGCGGATCGTGCCGGGGCCCTGGGACATCACGACGACCTCGTCGGCCAGGTAGAGCGCCTCGTTGAGGTCGTGCGTGACGAAGACGAGGGTGCCGTTCTGCTCCTGCCAGATGTTGAGCAGTTCCTGCTGGAGCTTGAGGCGGGTGATGGCGTCCAGCGGTCCGAACGGCTCGTCCATCAGCACGATGGACGGGTCGTAGATCAGCGCCCGCGCGATGGCGCAGCGCTTTTGCATGCCGCCGGACAGCTCCCGCGGGTAGTGGTTCTCGAAGCCGGTCAGGCCGACGAGCTCGACCCAGTGGGCGATGCGTTCCTCGCGCTCCCCCTTGGGGACCTTGCGGAACTTGAGGGCCAGGCCGATGTTGGCCCGGACGCTCAGCCAGGGCAGCAGGTGGGAGGCCTGAGTCACGTACGCCGCGTCGGAGTTGACGGCGGTGACCGGCTCGCCGGCGTAGTGGACCTCGCCCCGGGTGGGCGAGAGCAGCCCGGCTGCCAGGTTGAGGATGGTGCTCTTGCCGCACCCGCTGGGGCCGATCACCGCGACGACCTTGCCGCGATCGACCTTGAACGACACGTCTTGGATCGCCGGCCGGTGGGTGCCGGGGAACTGCAGTGTGACGTGCTCGAGACGGAGTGCCTCCGGGTGGACGTTGCGCTCTGTGGTCGACATGTCTGTCTCCTCGGCCTCCGCCTCGCGAGGGGCGGAATCGGGGGCCGTGCGCTCGCGCTGGTGGCGGCGGTCGTGGGTGGATTCAATCGATGGTGGCGCTCCGCGTCACTCAGATTGTCCAACAACTTTCATCAGGAACGTAACACTGCCGTAGCGGAGGCACAATAACCTGGCGTGAAGAGCAGTGCATTCATAGGATTCCGAGTCGGTTCCCCGGAAAAACTGTTGGACAAGATGAGGTTCCCGGGGTGGGTCAGGGGTGTGGGCCCGCTCGGCCGCTCAGCGCATGCGGCAGCACGGCCAGGCCGACTCCCGCCGCCGCCAGCCCGCCCACGAGCAGGCCGCCACGGGCACCCCACGAGGCCCCGATGGCGCCGACGGCAGGCGCGCCGATGACCGAACCGCCCAGCCAGCCGATGGACCACACCGACAGGACACGGCCGCGCATCTGCGGAGCGGCCGACACCTGCATCAAGGTTTTGGCGGAGGAGTTGAAGGTGATCGAGGCCGAACCGACGAACACCAGCAGCACCAGCGCCGCCGGCAGGGTCGGGGCGAGCGCTGCCGCGCAGATCACGGCTCCCCAGAGCACCGCCGACACCGCGAGGGACCGAGTGCTGAGACGGCGCCGGCGCATCGCCAGAAGCCCGCCCGCCACCCCGCCGAGACTCATCACGGCCATCGCGACGCCGTAGCCGACCGGCCCGGCCCGGAACACCGATGTGGTCAGCAGCGGCAGGCTCACCGGGAACTCCCAGGTCAGGATGCCGGTCACATACACCATGATCATCGGGTAGAGCAGTTCAGGGGTGTGCCGGATGTGGGCGAGGCCCGCCCGGATCTGGCCCCGCCCCCGGTCCTCCGGTTCGGCCGGATACATCTCTCCTGTCCGCAGTCTGAGCAGGCTCAGGATGACGGCCAGGTAGGAGAGGGTGTCCAGGGCGAAACACGGCGCCGCGCCCAGCGTCGCGAGCACGGATCCGGCGATGCCGGGCCCGGCGAGCTTGGCCGTGTTGATGAACGTGGAATTGATCGCGATGGCGTTGGCCAGGTGCTCGGCGTCGACGAGCTCACCGATCAGCTTCTGGCGCGCCGGATTGTCGAAGACGTTCGTCAGCCCGAGTGCGAGCATGATGACGATGAGCAGGGGCAGCGTGACCATGCCGGCCCACACCAGCACGGTCAGCAGTGCGGCCAGGACGGCGAAGGAGACCTGGGTCAGCAAGAGCAGCCGGCGGGTGTCGTGCCGGTCGACCACCAGACCGCCCCAGACACCGAGCAGCAGAACGGGCAGATACCGGGCCCCGGTCACGATGCCGAGCACCGTCCCGCTGTGGGTGAGTTCGAGGGTCAGCCAGCCGATGGCGATGTTCTGCATCCAGTTGCCGACCACGGACGTGAACTGTCCGATCGAGAACAGGCGGTAGTTCCTGATCCCGAGCGAGGCGAAAGTGCCCGGACGGCTCCCGGCGGCCGGTGTCACGTCGGTCAACCGATGTCCGTCCCCAGCGCCTCTTCTCCCTTGGGGAAGAAGTTCGTGAGGCGGTTGTAGTCGGCGAGGGTCGAGGTGGGGTACCACTTCAGGTTCGCCTTGCAGATCGCGGCGAGGACCGGGGTGTCGTCCGGGTGCGAGCAGTCGGTCCGCGCCGGGATCCGGGAGTTGTACGTCCTCGCGAGGGCCTGTTGCGCCGGGTCGGAGGACAGGAACGACGTCAACAGGGCCGCCGCGGCGGGGTGTCGGGCGCCTCTGGGGACATAGAGGTAGGACTCGTTGGCGTTGGTGGGGGAGAGCGGGGCCACCTCGACTGGTACGCCCTTCTTCTTGGCCTCCAGCACGAGGTTGATGAGGCTGGTGCCGATGCTCACCTCACCGGATTCGACCGATGCCTCGGTCTGCGTGGTGTTCGACGCGTAGTGCGGCTTCCGCGCGGCGAACTTCTTCGCCCACGCCAGGGCCTTCGTCTGCCCCAGCGACGGGTCCAGGTCCCAGGCGGTCAGGAACGACGCGCGCGACTCCGCGGCGACCTTGCCGCCGGACCAGCGGGGGTCCAGGAGGTCGTTCCAGGTCTTCGGCACATCGGCCGGCGCGACCTTCTCGGTGTTGTAGGCCCAGACCTTCGGGACCGCCCAGATGTAGACGAGCCCCTTGTCGAGGACGTTCTCCTTGGCGACGCCGTACCGCGACCAGTCGATGTCGTCGGCCATGTCCGCGGACGGGCCGACGGTGAGCCCGCCGGCATTGGCCACGTCGACCGACACCTTCCCCGCGGCCTGCTCCATCCTGAGCTGGCTGACCTGGTCGGGGGCCTTGGTGTTGGTGTATTTGACCTCGATGCCGGGATACTTCTTCTCGAACAGGTCGATCGCGGGCTGCATCTGTGACTGCGGCTTGGGGGCAGACCAGTCGACCACGCCCTCCTTCACGGCCTGCTTCACCAGTGCGCTCATCGACTTCGGCAGGTCGGCGCTCTCCGCCTTGGCCCCGCAGCCGGTCATGCAGGCCGCCGTGACCAGTACGGTGCCCACGGCGAGGGCGCGGCGCCGCGGGTTTCCACGCTTCGTCGGCGGGTTCATCGTGTGGCCGCGGACGCGTTGTAGACGCGGACGGCGTTGCCTCCGAGGACCTTCGCGAGTTCGTCAGGAGCCAGCCAGGACAGGTGGCCCTCGATCCAGTCGCGCAGTTCGCTCAGGGTCCCCTCCGACGCCGGGAAGTTCGAGCCCCACATCAGGCGTTCGGTGCCGAAGGCGCCGGCGAGCCGGCGCAGGACCTCGGGCACGTCGACGTCCGGCTCGGCACCGAGGCGGCGCAGCGCCGGAGGCGTGATCTTCAGGTGGACTCCGGGGAACCGCGCCAGTTGCCCGAGCTCGTCGAGCATCGGGTAGGCGGGACCGCCGCTCGCGTCGGGGCGGCCGGCGTGGTCGAGCAGCACGGTGAGCGTCGGATGCGCGTCGAGGACCTGCGCGAGCCTGCCCGCGTCCTTGGAGTGCATCTGGATGCACACCGGCACGCCGCGGCTCTCCACGTAGTCCCACACCGCGCCCATGCGCGCGTCCGAGATTCCGGAGCCGGGCGTGGGGACCTTCGTGGTGCCGTCCGACACGCGGATGCGTACGCCGCTGAATCCGCGCTCCTCGATCCAGTGTCGGAGGTCGGGGACCGCCGAATCGGAGAGGAAGTCGACCGCGCAGACGCCCACCAAGCGGTCGGGATGCTTGGACAGGGCGTCCGCCGCGTACCGGTTGTCGAAGCCGTAGACCGTCGACGCGTGGACAAGCGCCGCCCGTTCGACACCTGCCTCGTCGAGGTGCCGGATCAGGCCGGAGACGTCGACGGGACGGGTCTGTGACCACTGCGAGCGCGTACCACCCAGCGGTCGCACCGGGTACGTGTCGGTGTCGTCCGACATGGCGTGTGTGTGGGTGTCGAAATACTGCATCAATGCTCCTCGGGGTGGTGCGGGTGCGCCGATGTGTGTCGCGGGAGTGTCAGATCCGGCCCACGTACCGGTTGAAGTCGGCGAAGAGGTCCGCGGCGTCCAGGTCGGACGCGATGAGTTCCTGCTCGCGGGCGTAGCGGATGGCGGTCTGGAGCGTGGCCAGGAGCGTGTCGCTCATCCCGTGCCGCACCACGAGTTCGCGGGTGGACCCGCTGGGTTCGACAGGGCGCGCGGCGTCGATGCCGGCGCAGAGCCCCTGGTAGAGCGCGCGGACAAGGCCGGGTTCGGACCGGAGGAGGTCCTTGCGAACGACGGCGAGGTGGTTGATCGGCACCCAGCCGTGGTGGTCGAGGAAGCGCTCCTGCTGGTCCTTCCAGTCGCCGATGAGCGGCACGAGACCGTCGACGTGGTCGGCGGAGCGTGCCCCCATGACCACGGCGGAGACATCGCCCTCGCGCAGCGCGTCCACCAGTTTCGCCGAGGTGTGCTCCACGTTGGGCGGCTCGGGTGCGCCGTCGACGTGCGCGCCCTCCGTGGTCACCCATGTCACGTCCTGGGCCCGCACGCCGTAGGTGTCACTGAGCACACCTCGTACCCACAGCCCGGTCGTCTGGCTGTAGGCGCGCACACCGACGCGTCGTCCGCGGAGGTCCTGCGGACGCAGCTGCCCGTCGCCGCCCCATACGGAGATCGAGCGGTGGTGGAAGTTGCCGTGCAGGACCACGGGGAGCGCGGCGATCGGCACATCGGCCTCGACGGCCTGCAGCAGGGTGGCGACGGCCAGTTCGGAGACGTCGTACCGCTGCTCGCGGACCATCGGCGCGAAGGCCCGGTGGATCGGCTCGACCTCGGGCAGGTCGAGTTCGCAGCCGGGCACCTTCACGGTGCCGTCCAGGAGGGGCTCGGTGTGCGGGTAGCGGCGCAGTGCCACGGTGAGCCGGGTCATCGGGCGCTCCGGCCGCACTCGTGCCGAGGCTCGAAGTCACCTGCGCTACAGCGGAGTTGGCTTCTCATGTCGGTTCCTTTCAAAGCACTCGGTTGTTGCACAATCCTGGGGCAGCTAACCTCGATGTCGCCCCTCGTGCAAGGTTTCGAGCACAAATCGTCAAACAATCTGGAGCTTTGGCGGTGGTGCCCGGACTGCCGGGCCCTGTCGTTCGTCGAGTGGCCCCGGATGGGCGTCACAGGAGGAAGCGCGCGCCGTGGTCCCCGTCTATTGTCGAACAATGGATGGCGCTCGGTCGAGGTCGACGGGTGTGGGGTCGGTGCGTGGAAGAGCGCAAACTCCATGCATGAGGGAATTTGCTGTGACGGGGTTCACGGCGAGCGGGGCCGGTGCTACGGTCCATTTTGTTGAACAAAGTGCTTGAGCCGCGTGTGGCTGTCCCGGCCAGTCTCCCCAGCGCCGTCTGCCGCGCCGCCCCAGTGGCCAATCGAGGTGGCGTTGGCGCACATCGAGCCGCCGACAGGTGATCCCGGCGTCGGCGCATCCGGTCCGCAACGAACCCGAGCCTCCCGAGAGGTCTGCCGTGGGGTGCGGGAAAGCGACGTGCTGCTCAGGCGTGTTGCTCGGACGTGCTGTTCAGACGCGCTGCTCAGTGCGCGCGACGATCAGGTGACCAACGGGACGTTGGGCGCCCACCCCTGAGGAGGGGATGACCATGAGGCACGACGGGAAGGGCCGGGTGGCGGCGATGGCGCTCGCGCTGCTGGTGACGGCCGCCGCGACGGGCTGTGGGACGACGGCCGAGAGCGCCGAGCTCCCTTCGTCGAAGACCGCCTTGGTGAAGCAGGCCAAGAAGGAGGGCGAGGTCACCTGGGCCTCGTGGAACCCGGAAGCGCAGATGCAGCCGGCCATCGAGCTGTTCGAGAAGAAGTACCCCGGCATCAAGGTCAAGTACACCAATATCAAGGCGCCGGACCAGGTCAGTCAGCTAAAGGTGGAGCAGGCGGCGAAGAAGGTCTCGCTCGACGTGGCGAACTCCGGAGGGCTCACCATGACTCCCGCGGTCAAGCTGGCCGGTGACGTCGACTGGGCGAAGTACGGCATCGCCCAGAAGGACATCTTCGCCAAGAACTTCGTCTACGTATGGGCCACGCCCAAGGTGTGGGCGTACAACACCGACAAGGTAAAACCCGCTGACGTGCCCAGGAGTTGGGACGACCTGCTCGACTCCAAGTGGTCCGGCGGCCGGATCTCGGCCGAGTCGCGCGCGTCGTTCATGTCCGTCTGGGACCTCGACCCGTCGATGGGAGAGACGAAGGCGCTGGCCTGGGCCAAGAAGCTCGCCGCGCTGAAACCGCACTACTCCCCGAATGTCACCCAGGCCGAGGCGCCCATCGAGACGGGCGAGGTGAGCATCGGTACCAGTCTCGCCAGTCTGGTGCTCGCGGCGAAGGACAAGGGCGCGCCCGTCGCCATCGCGCCGGTCTCGCCGACCAGCGCCAGCGAGTCGTACCTCTATGTTCCGAAGGGCGCCCCGCACCCGGCGGCCGCGGCGCTCCTCACGTCGTTCCTGTCGTCGGACGCCGCCCAGAAACTGCTCGCCAAGAGCTACAACTCGCGGATCCCGGTGAACACCGACTGCTCGGACCCAGGGAACACTGCCGTCCTTCGAGCCATGTGCGACGTGGATTTGAAGTGGTACGGCACCGCGACCCTGCAGAAGTACCAAAAGCTCTCCGGGTTCTATCCGAAGGTGGAGCGCGAATTCGGAACAGATGTGGGCTAGGTGCATGATCACGTCTAGAATCGGAGGTCCGCGATGGCCCTGAATGCGGAAGAAATACCAGATACGCCGATTGCGGAACCTCCGAAGGAACCGCAGATCCGTTCCGGCGCGCGAGCTTCGAAGATCTCGTCGGCCGCGGGCGTGCTGCTGAACCTGGCCATGGTCGTCCTGGTGGGATATCTGGTCCTGTTCCCGCTGGCGATCCTTATCTACAGCAGTCTGAAGCCCTCCACCGTCGACCTCCCCTTCGAGGTGCCGGGCTTCTCGTTCGAGAACTTCCAGAACGTCTTCGAGTCCAGCCGACTCGGCTCGGTGACCCTCAACACCGTTCTCTACGTGGTCGGTTCGCTCGTCGTCGCCCTTGTGCTCAGCCTTTCGCTCGCCTATCTCTTCGAGCGGACCGACATTCCAGGGCGTCGGTTCCTGAGCCCGCTGGCGCTGGCGCCGATGGCGGTTCCCGTCACGGTCATGGCGATCGCGTGGGCGCTGGTCGCCAATCCGGCGAACGGACCGCTGGCCATCATCGTCCGCAAGCTCATCGGCGTGCACATCGACATCTATTCCATACCGGGAATGGTTCTCGTGATGGGCATCTTCGGCGTGCCCAGCATGTACTTGATGATCGCGCCGGCCTTCGCCCGTCTCAACCCTGAGCTGGAGGAGGCCGCGGCGACGGTGGGCGCCCCGCTGTGGCGCCGGCTGCGCCTCATCGTGCTGCCGCTCGTGGCCCCCGCCGTGTCGGCCTCCGCGATTCTGCTGATCGTGGTGGCCCTCGAGGGCTTCGCGATCCCCGCGATCCTCGGCCTTCCGGACAAGATCTTCGTCTTCAGCAGCCTCATCCAGTATTCCCTGCAGCCGCCGGGCGGCATTCCCAACTACGGGCAGGCCTGTACGTACGGGGTTCTGATCCTCCTCGTATCACTGGTGCTGCTGTTCGTGTACCGGCGGCGTGTGCGTGACACCAACCGATTCCGGGTCGTGGTCGGAAAGGGGTACAGGCAGACGCGTGTCAGCCTCGGCCGCTGGCGTATCCCGGTATTCGTCATGGTCTGCGTGTACATGTTCATCGGAATCGTGCTGCCCATTCTGGCGCTGCTGTGGACGAGTTTCTCGCCGTACACCCGGCCGATCACCTGGTCCGGATTCGAGTCGATGACGTTCGCCAACTACACCCATCTGCTCGACATCCCCGATATCGGACAGATTCTGCTGAACACGGCGGAGGTCGTCCTCGTCACCGCGACAGTGACCACGGCCATGTCGGTGTGGATCGCAGTGGCGGCCGCACGACGCCAATTCCCCGGCAGCACCCTGCTGTTCGAGACGCAGTTCGCCGTCTTCGGCATTCCGAGCGTCGTGCTGGGCGCCGCCGTCCTGTTCCTTTATCTGTTCGTGCCCGTTCCGATCTACGGCACCGTATGGATCATCGTCGTGGCTCTGGTGACCAGGTTCCTGCCTCGTGGATCGCGCATGGTGCAGACGGCACTGGTGCAACTGGACGACGGTCTCATCGAGTCCGCCCGCGTCACCGGCGCGAGCCCGTTCACCGTGACGCGGACCGTGCTGCTGCCGCTCCTGCGGCCGACTCTGTGGAAGAGCTGGCTGTGGGTCTTCGCGCACGCCCTGGGCGAGTTGCCGATCGCACTGCTGCTGACCGGATCCGACAACCGCACGCTGGTGGTGGTCCTCTGGGACACCTTCACCTCCAGCGTCGACAACCCGACGGCGAGCGCCCTCGCTGTGGTGCTCGTGGTGATCTCGACCGCCGCGGTGTGGCTGGTCAACAGGCGCAGCACCGTGCAGGAGGCATGAGAGAGATGGTGGAGACCATGAGCAAGAATCCCGTGAACTCGATCGTCATCACGGAACTGCGCAAGGCATACGGAAAGCCCGCGGGCAGCGAGACCACTTATGCGGTCGACGGTGTCTCCTTCGACGTACCGAAGGGGCAGTTCGTCACCCTGCTCGGCCCCAGTGGCTGCGGGAAGACCACGACGCTGCGCTGTGTGGCGGGACTCGAACGGGCCACAGGCGGCCGGATCGAGATGGGCGGGCAGGTCGTGTTCGACGTGCCGCAGAAGCGCTACGTACGCCCTGAGGACCGGCCGATCGCGATGGTGCCCCAGTCCTACGGCATCTGGCCGCACATGACCGTCCTCGACAACGCGGCCTTTCCGATGCGGCACGGCCGTAACCGCCGCCGCGGCCAGGACATCCGCAAGCGGGCCATGGACATGCTCGAGCAGGTGGGGCTCGCCCCCATGGCCGACCGGTGGGCCACCCAGCTGAGCGGCGGCCAGCAGCAGCGTCTCGCCTTCGCGCGCGCCCTGCTCGGCGACCCTGAGGTACTCCTTCTCGACGAGCCGCTGTCGAACCTCGACGCCAAGCTGCGCTCCAAGCTCCGTCAGGAACTCCGCTCGTTCCAGGAGCAGTTCGGAGTCACCGCCCTGTACGTGACCCATGACCAGGGGGAGGCATTGGCGCTCTCGGACACGGTGGTCGTGATGAACCAGGGGCACGTCGAGCAGATCGACCGGCCGGAACGGCTCTACGACCACCCGAGCTCGTCCTTCGTCGCCGACTTCATCGGCAGCGCCAATCTGCTTCCCGTGCAGGACGTCTCCCCGCGCTCCGAGGGAGGAGTGATCGCCAAGACCGAGTTGGGTTCGGTGCTGTGCCTGCGCTCGTCCGCCGAGGGCGGATGCCGGTCGGGCAGCGGCGGGTTCGTGTGCGTACGCCCGGAGAACATCGAGGTGCGCACCATCGGCGTGGGAGCGGCGCCGGCGCTCGGGGACGACGAGTTTCTCGCCACCGTGGAGTCCTCGGAGTTCCTCGGGGACCGGCTCGAACTCGTCGTACGCGCGGCCGATGTGTCGATGACCGCGTACGCCCGGGCCGGGCTCGGCTGCCGTCCCGGAGATGACGTCGTGCTGCGGTTCGACGCCAACACGACCAGTTACCTGGCTAGTTGAGACGACGTTCTGTCGACGGGCACCGTGTCGCCGCTTGGTGCCCGTCGGGGGCGGGAGGTCAGCGGTCGGCCGACGCCGTCGGCTCGTTCGACGTCCCGATGTGCAGCTGCAGCGCGTGCCTGGCCGCCGACAGGTGGTGTCGCATCGCCGCCGACGCGGCCTCCGGGTTGCGGGTGACGATCGTGGCGAGGATGGCCTCGTGCTCCCGCACCGAGCCGGTGCGTGGGTGCTGGCGGTCCGCGTCGCGGTACTGCTGCATGACGAGCGGGTAGAGCAGGCTGTCGACGAACCGGGCGAGCGTGGCCTGCCGCGCCGCCTGCCGGATCTGTTCGTGGAACTTCCGGTTGAGCTTCCAGTACTCCTCGCGCCCGCCCGGCACCTGGTGCTCCCACATCTGCTTGCAGGTCTCGGTCATCGCGGCGATGTCGGCGTCGGTGGCCCGCTCGGCGGCGCTCGCCGCGAGCGCGGACTCCAGCACCTCGCGGGTCTCCAGGATCTCGAGCGCCTCCTCCACGGAGAACGAGCGGGTGCGCGCGCTGCGGTGCGCCTCGGCGGTGACGTACCCCTCCTGCGCGAGCCGCGCGAGCACCGAACGCAGCGTGCCGCGGGAGACTCCGAGACGCGCGGTGAGGTCCGACTCTGTCAGCCGCGAGTCCGGCTCGTAGTGACCGGAGGTGAGCAGCGCACGCAGCTCGTTGTACGCCTGTAGCGTCCGGCTGGCACCCGAGTCCGAAACGCTTTCGGCGTTCGGGTCCGTGCCCGCGGCTCGTGCCATGGTGTTGTCCTCCAGCGTATTGGGCTGACCGTGCAGGGGCGGAGGCGTACGCCGTCCTGTCCTCGCTGAAGTTGTACAACAGCATTCCCGGTTCGGTCGAACCTTGCGCAAGAGCGTTGCCTGAAGGATCCCCCGAGTTTCCTGGCGTGGGCCTGCCTTACTCCACCTGAGGCCCCGATTATTGTCTCACAATTCCGCTGCAGCTTGAGGTCTTGCCTGAGGCCGGGGCGGCGTGTTCGTGGCAGGGCTGCTGGGGCTGTGACGCCTTGATGTCGAGTGCGCTGGTGACAGCGGCACCGCGCTCGCCGCCGGTGTTCGGACTTGGAGACCCGGTTCGGCCCGGCGGGAGAGCTCTCTAGAGGTCCTTGATCTGCGTATCGGCGATGGCGAGGGCGATTTCGGGGCCGTAGGCGGACGAAGGTGACTGGAATCCCGGTGTGAAGGATCCGGCGAGTACGCGGCGGGCGATCTCCACGGAGGAGAGCTGGGTGAACCGGTAGCCGGTGGGTGTGTCGATGAGGGAGCGGGCCACGCTGCCGTCCCGGCCCGTCACTTCGGCGATTACCTTGCTGCGGCCTACTTCCCGTTCCTGGGCGGTGGGGCCGTCGGGCAGCGCGGAGAGGTCGAGGTCGATGGGCAGTGGCTGCCCGGCTTGCACGTAGACCTCGATCGAGGGGATGCCGGTGGCGAAGTGGCTGGTGATCAGGTCGCCCATGGATGCGGACACGGCTTCTTCGGGGCCGTTGTCGCCGAAGTCGAAGGAGGCGGTCTTCGGTTCCTGTAGGGCGACGATGGCTCCGTCGGTGCGGACGAGTACTCCCAGGTCGCCGATTCCTTCGGTCGCGCTGACGATGGATCCGCGGGAGAAGAGGTTCAGGCCCTGGGCTTCCTCGGGTGTGGCGCTGAGGAGTTTGAGGGCGAGCCGGAGACTGACGGGTTCGGCGACGCGAGCTGCGGTGTGGGTGGCGATGCTGTCGCTGGGAACGACGTCCCATCCGACACCGGGCATGAGCATGATGCCGGCGGCCTGGGCCTCGGTGTGTCGGGAGCGCGCGGTGGCGAAGATGTCGTATTCGGCGGTGGTGTCGAGGTAGTGGGCGCCGGCTTCGATGCTGGCGTCCATGAGCGGGCGTGCTGTGTGGCGGAAGGGGCCGGCGACGTTCAGAACCACGGTGATGTCGTCGAGCGCGGCGCGAAGGATCTCCGGGTCGTCGAGCGAGAACGCGCGGCTCTCGACGCCGAGTTCTTCGCCGAGCGCGGTGACGCGCTCCGGGTTTCGTCCGGCCACGACGATATTGAGGCCCGACTGTTTGGCGTGTTCCGCGACGAGTCGTCCGGTGTAGCCGGTGGCTCCGTAGACGAGCAGGCGGGGCATGGCTGCCATGGTGAGCTCCTGTGGGAAGAAGGGCTGAGGGGAAGGTCCGGCCGAGCGGTTCGATGCCCGGCGGTGTGTGCCTCGTCTTCAGGCTAGGAGCAGATCCGGACAGCTTCGGTCCTGGTCTTTCACCGGTTGATGCGGGGGTCCGCGTGGTCGCCACCGGGGCCGGGCGGAGCCGGTCGGGCGGCTGCGTTGGCGCGGTAGAGGGCGTCGAGGCGGGCGAGCAGCGCGTCGCGGACGGAGTCGGGGGAGATGACTTCCAGCGGTGTGCGCAGGCTGAGCAGGTAGCCGGCGAGCTGGTCCGGGTCGGCTCCGCCGATGGTGATGATCGTCGCGTCCGGCCCGTCGGGTTCGTGGGTGGCGACGATGGGGGCCACAAGCCGTCTGGAGTCGTCGAAGGACAGGGGAAGCCGCACGCGGGCGAAGAGGGGGTAGCCGGTGCGGGTGATGGTGTCGGCGACCAGCTGCGCTGCGTCCGGGGCATCGCTCAGGTCGACCACGTCGCCGGTTGACTCGACGTCGATCACCCGGTCGGCACGGAAGGTGCGCCAGGTGGCATGTTCGATGTCGCGGGCCACGAAGTACCAGTGGACGCCGGTGTGGACCAGGCGGTACGGGTCGACGCACCGGATCGTGGTGGTGCCGCGCGCGTCGCGGTAGGTGAGAGTGGCGCGTTCGGATGCCCGGCACACGGAGGCCAGCAGAAAGAGCACATCCGCGGAGGCCCGGGGGGACTCGCAGCGCGGGGTGTGCTCGACGGTGGCGTCGAGGCTCTCCAGGCGCTTTGCCACGCGGGCGGGCAGGATCTGACGCAGCTTCAGCAAGGCCGACAGGGCTGCCGGGTCGGCACCGAGCGCCGCGCCCTGTGCTGCCTCCCGCAGCGCCATGGCCACGGCGAACACCTCGTCGTCGTCCAGGTTCAGCGGCGGCATGCGGTTGCCGGCGCCGAAGCGGTAGCCGCCGCCCGGGCCGGGGATCGACTCCACGCCGTAGCCGAGTTCACGCAGCCGGTCGATGTCCCGGCGCACCGTGCGTTCGGTGACGTCCAGGTGCCGGGCCAGCTCCGCGTTCGACCAGGTGGGCCGGGACGAGAGCAGGGAGACCAGGCGCAGCAGCCGGGCAGACGTAGTGATCACGGATTGAACCTATTCGCAGGCCGTGGCCGGCGCGGCGGCGTGTGCCTCGCGCTCGGAGCAGGAGGGCGCCGTCTTGGCGAAGCCGCGTCGCCGTGGCCTCATACGGTGGCCGCGCCGTGTTCGGCCGGTGTTCTGAGGGATTCGATCGCGGCGGCGCTGGCGCTGCCGGGCTCGGGAACGCCGACCAGGAGCTGCTGTCCGGGGGCGTCATGGACGTCGAAGGTCTGGTAGGTCAGTTCGATGCGGCCGGTCTCGGGGAGCACGAACACCTTGAACGCGCGGGCCATGTTCTCCACCTCGTTGTCCTGCCACAGTTCCCGGAACTCCGCGGATGTCCGGGACAGTTCGGACACAAGGTCGGTGATGCCCGCATCGGCCGGGAAACGGCCCGCATGCAGGCGCAAGGCCTGCACGGTGGCACGCGCCACCGTCGGCCACTCGACGAAGACCTCGCGTGCTCGCGGGTGGTGGAACAGGACACGGACCATGTTCGAGGTGCCGTCGAAGGGGGCGAGGAGCACGGCGGCGACGGCGTTCTTCGCCAGGATGTCGAAGGCGGGGCTCAGCACGTAGGCGGCGGCCGCGGGGAAGGCGTCCAGCAGGTGCAGCAGGGAGGGGTGGACCAGGTCGCGGTCCGCGGCGGAGGTGAGAGCCGGGTGCAGGCCCGCCAGCCGGAAGAGGTGGGTGCGTGCATCCGGCGTCAGCCGCATGGCCCGCCCGATGGCATCGATGACCTGCGGTGAGGGGTTGCGCTCACGCCCCTGCTCCAGGCGCGCGTAGTAGTCGGAGCTCACTCCGGCGAGGACGGCTACTTCCTCGCGGCGCAGCCCCTTCACTCTGCGGCTGCCGCCGCCGGGAGGCAGGCCCACATCGGTGGGCTCGGTGCGGGCGCGGTTCGCCCGCAGGAAGGCGCCGAGTTCGTTCTGCGCTTGCTGCATTTTCCGACCTACTGCCTGGTGGGGGGATGGCGGAAAGGAGTGCGGCCGGTGCTACCGGGCTCTGCGTCCCTCTGCCAGGACGGTACGCGCCTTCCGCATCAGGTGATCGCGCACCGAGGCGGGAGGGTCCAGATCACCCCGTCCCGCAGCAGCACCAGGACAGGAGTGGAGCGCCTTCACAGCCCCCACTGTACTGGAACGACCGTTCTAGCCAGGGCTCGCGGTGCCGGACCGGCCGCTGAACCTGGGTGTGGCACACCCAGGTTCACACGTCCTTCCTGGCCCGGCTCAGCGGAGAAAGACTCAGGGTGCCCGCCCGGACAGGGCAGGCACCGTCTCTGCTGAAAGGCCACCACGCCATGTCTTCTGCTTCCCTCTCGAGCGCCCGGCAGATCGAGAACCTCATCGCCCGGTACTCGCACCTTGTGGACGAGGGCGACTTCGCGGGATTCGGCGCTCTCTTCGATGAGGCCGATTTCGTGTCCGGTGAGGTGAGCCTGCGCGGTGCCAAGGCCATCGAGGACCTGATCGGCTCGATGCTGGTCGTCCACGACGACGGGACGCTGCGTACCCGGCACATCACGACGAACATCCGCATCGAGGTGGACGAGGCCGACGACAGTGCCGTCGCACGCTCCTACTACAGCATCCTCCAGTCGGTGCCTGGTCTCCTGCCGCTGCAGATGGTGGCAGGCGGCCGGTACCGCGACCGCTTCGAGCGGCGCGACGGCACGTGGTCCTTCGCCAGGCGCGAGGTCACCATCGACTTCACCGGCGACGCCCGCTACCACCTCCAGGAACAGCCCGCTGCCTGAAGTTCGTCCGCGGGCACGCCCTGCCGGGGTGCGCCGCGCCGGGAAGGAACGCAGATGCGCATGCAGGTGCCGGCCGCGCCGCCCACAAGCTCCGCGCACACCGGCGGCGACGGTGCGCGGTCACCGGACAACCCCCTCGGTGAGTTCCTACGTACCTCACGCACGCGGCTGATGCCTGCGGACGTCGGCCTGAGCACCGGCTGCCGTACCCGCCGGGTCAAGGGACTGCGCCGACAGGAGGTATCCGTCCTGTCGGGCGTCAGCGCCGACCATTACAGCCGGCTGGAGCAGGGCCGGGAGCGATACCCATCGGCCCGGACGGTCGAAGCCCTCAGCCGGACACTGAAGCTGGCACCGGGCGCGCGAGCCCACCTGTTCCATCTCGCCGGACTGAACCCGAATCTGCGCCCCGACAACACACGCGCGCGTGTGCCGTCACCACTCCTGCAACTGCTGGAGACCTCCCACCAGGCAGCTGCCTACGTGCTGAGCCCCTGCTTCGACATCCTGGCGGCCAACGCCCCGGCACAGGCTCTGCTGTCACCCTTCGCCGACGGCGCCGAGGACACCGGCGGCGAACTGAACCTGATCCGGATCCTGTTCACCCACCCGCAGGCGAAGACCTTCTTCACCGAATGGCCCCTGGCCGCGACCGCTTCCCTGCACGCCCTGCGCCGCAACGCCTTCCGGCTGCCGGGCGACACCGAGATCGAGGACCTTGTCGCCGACCTGTTCGCGCAGGCTCCCGGCTTCACCGACATCTGGCCGGGTGATGCGACAGCCGGACTGGACCGCGCGTACGGGAGCGTCGACCACCCCGCTGCCGCACGCATCGAACTCAGCTATCGCGTCCTCAGCGTGCCGGCCGCCCCAGGACAGCAGTTGCTGATCGGATCCCCCGCTCCGGGCGGCCGCAGCGCGCAGGCCCTCTCCTACCTCACGGCCATGGGCCCACAGCACCTCTGACCGCCGTGCACATCCCGTTCGTTCCACGCCGTACAGGCACCACAGAAAGACACCACCATGAACGCAAGCGCGCACATCGGCGTCACCGGCCTTGCGGTGATGGGCCGCAACCTGGCCCGTAACTTCGCCCGCCACGGCTACACGGTCGCCGTCCACAATCGGACCGCGGCCCGGACTCGGTCCCTCGTCGACGAGTTCGGCCATGAGGGCGCCTTCGTACCGGCCGAGACGGCGCGGGAGTTCGTGGACGCGCTGCAGCGTCCACGTCGGCTCATGATCATGGTGCAGGCGGGGGCCGCCACAGACGCGGTCATCGACGAGTTCGCCGCGCTGCTGGAGCCCGGCGACATGATGATCGATGGCGGGAACGCGCACTTCGCCGACAGCCGCCGCCGTGAGACGGCCCTGCGCGAGCGCGGAATCCATTTCGTCGGAGCGGGCATCTCCGGAGGTGAGGAGGGCGCACTCAACGGGCCGTCCATCATGCCCGGCGGATCCAAGGAGTCCTACGCCGTCCTGGGCCCCATGTTCGAGACGATCAGCGCCCAGGTCGACGGGGAGCCCTGCGCCACCCACATCGGCTCCGACGGGGCGGGCCACTTCGTGAAGATGGTCCACAACGGCATCGAGTACGCCGACATGCAGCTCATCGCGGAGGCCTACGACCTGCTGCGCCAGGTCGCCGGACACAGCCCCGCGAAGATCGCTGAGATCTTCCGCACCTGGAGCAAGGGGCGCCTGGACTCCTACCTGATCGAGATCACCGCCGAGGTCCTCGCCCACACGGACCCAGCCACCGGGCGCCCCATCGTCGACGTGATCGCCGACGCGGCCGGACAGAAGGGCACCGGCCGCTGGACCGTGCAGACCGCACTGGACCTCGGATCCCCCGTCACGGCCATCGCGCAGGCGACCTTCGCCCGCGCCGCGTCCAGCCAGCCCACCCTGCGGGCCGCCTACCGTCCGCTGCCCGGTGGCACACCGATCCCGCTGACACGGTCCGAGGCCGAGCGGTTCACGGCCCAGGTGGAACAGGCTCTGTACGCCTCCAAGGTCATCGCCTACGACCAAGGTTTCACGATGATCCAGGACGCCGCCCTCGCCTACGGCTGGGACATCGACTTCGGCGCCGTGGCCGGCATCTGGCGCGGCGGCTGCATCATCCGCGCCGCCTTCCTCGACCGCATCCGCACCGCCCACGCCGCCGACCCCCACCTCGTCAGCCTGCTCGCCGAGCCGGCCTTCGCACACGAGATCAGCAAGGCCCAGGTCCCCTGGCGCGAGGTGGTCGCCACCACCGCCCGACGCGGCGTGCCCACCCCTGCAATCACCGCGGCCCTGTCCTACTACGACACGCTGCGCGCCGAACGGCTGCCCGCCGCCCTCATCCAGGGGCAGCGCGACTACTTCGGTGCCCACACCTACCAGCGCACCGACAAGGAAGGCACCTTCCACACCCACTGGGCGCGACCCGACCGCCCCGAAACGGCCGTCTGAGCGCCAGGCTCTGGCCGGCACCGACCAGCCTGGCCGACCCGCCCCAGGCCGGGCTCGACGCCGCACAGTGCCCGACCCCGAACATCCCAGCAACGTCGGGGGAGTGGTCTTCACGCAGGTCCGGGGCCCTGCCTGGGTGCGGGACACCCACCCTCACACAGCCTCCCTCTTCCCCGCCCGGTCAGCGAGTGTGGTGTCCACACCCCACCGCTCTCCACGAATCCAAGAAGGAACACCATGTCTCTCACCTCGTACCGCACCCTCGGCCGCTCCGGCCTGCGCGTCAGCCCCCTGGCCTTCGGCGCGATGAACTTCGACGACGGCAGCTGGGGCTCCGCCCCCGAAACCTCCTTCGGGCTCCTCGACCACTACCTCGACGCCGGCGGCAACTTCGTCGACACCGCCAACATGTACAACAAGGGTGCCTCCGAGGAGACCCTGGGCCGCTACTTCGACCAGCGCCCCGGGGTCCGCGACCGCGTCGTCCTGGCGACGAAGTTCGGCGGCAACATGGCCGCCGACGACCCGAACTCCGGCGGAGCCGGCCGCAAGGCGATCCGTGCCCAACTCGACGCATCCCTGCGCCGGTTGAACACCGACTACATCGACCTGTACTGGATGCACCAGTGGGACCGGCACACCCCGATGGAGGAGACCCTGTCCACCCTCACCGACCTGGTGCGCGCCGGGAAGATCCACGCCATCGGCCTGTCCAACGTGCCGGCCTGGTGGGTCGCGGAGGCCGCCACCACCGCCCGGCTGCGCGACGGGGAGGCCATCGCCGCCCTCCAGGTGGAGTACTCCCTGCTGGCCCGCAGCGTGGAAGGGGAAACCTTCGGCGCCGCCCGCCGCTTCGGCCTCGGCATCACACCGTGGAGCCCCCTTGCCAGCGGCACCCTGTCGGGTAAGTACTCGCGCACCGCCACCGAGGTCGCCGGCTCCGGGCGCACCGCCTACGCCGCCGCCTACCTGAGCGAGTCCACCTTCACCCTCCTCGACGCCCTGGAGGAGATCGCCGAAACCCTGGACACCACCGTGGCCGCCGTGGCGCTCGCCTGGGTGCGCCAGCGTTCCGAGGTGACGTCCACGCTCATCGGCGCCCGCACGCGGGAGCAACTGGCCGCGAACCTCGCCTCGGCGGACGTCACGCTCTCCGACCAGCAGATCACCGCACTCGACAGCCTCACCGCACCCAGCCTCGACTACCCGCACAACATGATCGAGTCCATGGTCGGATTCCAGCAGGGCGACACCACGATCAACGGCCTCGCCGCCCAGGCCTTCGTCCGCTGACCGGCACGGCCGCCGGGAACGAGCCCGTATCCCTGCCCCGGGAGCGAGTCATCGCCTTCAGGCGCCCGAACGCCTGGCAAGCCGACGCCGTCACTGCCGAACGACATCGCCCTAGGAGAACGGAACACATCATGGCCGAGACACTCGAAATCACCACCCTGCGCCCCGCCGAGGGCCACACCGCCAAGGACTTCGTCGAGGCGAACGCCGACATCAACGCCTACCTCCAACGCCAGCCCGGATTCCTGTGGCGACGTATCGTCGGCACCAACGACGGACGCATCATCGACATCGTCGCCTACGACAGCCTGCCGCACGCACGCGCCGGCGCGGCCGGCATTACCGGCGAAATGGCGGACTCTCCCGTACACGCCACGATCGACCACGACAGCGTCGACTGGCAGATCACCACCGCGCTGCAGTACCTCATGTGAGGACACATCCATGCCCTTCGCCGACGAACTCATCGGCCGCGAGACCGCCCGAAACCTCACCCGCGCGATCCGTGCCGCCGCCCCGGACGCCGAGCTGACGGCACTGCGCGCGGCGCCCCGACAGATCGACACACTGTCCCTGCGCGAGCGCGCCGACCTGCTGCGCGACGCACTCCTCGCGGACCTTCCGGGCGACTACGCCGCACTGGCACGCACCGTCCGCATCGCCCGCAAGGACGCCCAGTTCACCGGCTGGCTGATCTGGCCGGTCACCAGTGCCGTTGCCACCCGTGCCGTCCAGGAGGGCGAACCGGCGGCCTTCGACGACGCGATGGAACTGCTCGCGAGCCTCACCGGACGACTGTCCTCGGAGTTCGCCATCCGGACCCTTCTCCGGCACGATCTCGACCGGGCCCTCGGCATCATCACCGCAGGCTGGACCGGCTCGCCCGACGCCGACGTGCGCCGGCTCGCCTCCGAAGGCACCCGTCCCTACCTTCCCTGGTCGGTACGGGTGCCGGACATCCTGGCCCGCCCCGGAGCGACCGTCCCCATCCTCGACGCCCTCTACCGCGACGAAAGCGAGTACGTCCGCCGCTCGGTCGCCAACCATCTCAACGACATCAGCCGCGACCACCCCGAGGTCGTCCTCGGGGCGGCTCGCCGCTGGCTGGACCACCCCGAGGCCACCACCGAACGCCTGGTGCGCCACGCACTGCGCACGCTCGTCAAGCGCGGCCACCCGGGTGCGCTCGAACTGCTCGGCTTCGCCCCCGCGGCCCTGGAGGTGGAGGGTCCTCATCTGGACCGGGACACCGTCCCGTTCGGCGGAGCGATCCGCTTCACCGCGTCGATCCGCAACATCGGCGAGGCCCAGGCGCGGCTCGCGATCGACTACGTCGTGCACCACCGCAAGGCCAACGGAACACAGAGCGGCAAGACCTTCAAACTCACCACCCGAACCCTCGCACCGGGCGAACAGATCCGGGTCACGCGGGAGTACTCGTTCCGGCCGGTCACGACACGCCGCTACTACCCCGGACAGCACGCGATCTCCCTGCAGATCAACGGAGCCGAGTCCGACCGCGCCGTATTCGAACTGGCCCCCGCGCCCACCCGCTGACGCGACGAACCAAAAGCGCGGGCGCCCCGCCCCGTGTAGCTCCGCCGTCCTGCGCGACTGCGAAAGCCCGCTCGCAGCGACCCGCCCGATGACAATCCAGCCCGCTGGCCTGCCCACGACGAACGCCACCCGTCTGCCGACACACTCGGCCGCGGCGACGACAAACCAGGACCGAAAACGTCCACATCTGCCTCTAGCGTCGTAGCAGACGCAGACAACCATCCCGAAAAGGAACCACGATGAACCACACACCTGCTGACGGCCCCCAAACCGGACTCGCCGAGGCCGACGACACGGCCCTCAAGGTCCGAGCACAGTACGAGCAGATCGAACAGCACGTGCTCGGCCGGACCTGGACACTGCCCGAACTCGCGGTCGGATTCACCAACGACGCCGCCTACGTCGGCCGTCTGGTGCTCGCCGCCGAACACACCTGGGGCATCGACGGGGACGTGGACGCCGAACTGCGGCACAAGCTCGCCGAATGCCTCTGGTGGGTCTTTGTCCTGGCCGACCGGCTGGACGTCGACATGCCGGAGGCCTACGCGGCCACCATGGACAAGATCGGCTCCGGTCTTCAGCAGACCCTGCGCGGCATGAGCGACTGAAAGCCGTCGCGTGTGGCCCTGACCTTCCGGCCGGCTGCCGCTCGGAGCCCTTCAACCTGCGCCACAGGACGGGCAGGACGAGCCCGCGACCCGCAGTTGCCGCTCGACAGAGAGGCGGCAAGGAATGGTCGGCGGGGACTTCGCGGTCGTTGCGGGCCGAGCCGGGACCCTGCCGTGCCTCACCCCCCCCCAGGGCTGCAGGAATGATGACGGGCGGGCACGGCCTCGGCTCAGCCGGCCTGGCCCTCGGGGATGTAGTTGGCGTACGCCTCGATGCGGGTGATCAGGCCGGCATCGTCGAAGCCGAAGTACACCGCGGCGTGCACCCCACCGCGCTCACCCGTCTTCGCAGTCACGCGGACCACGTGCTGCTGCAGAACTCCGCCCGGCTGGGAGAGCTGACGAATGATGTCGTAGCGGATCGATTCATAGACGCCGATCTGCGTCTTCAACCCTTCGAAGTGCTGCTCCAGCGTTTCGTCGCCCTTGCCGTCGTTGTGCCAGACGGTGGCGGTGTCGGCGCACAAGGCGCGCGCGGCGGCCCAGTCGGTCCCCTCCAGTGTTCGAAGGTAGTCGATGACCTTGTTCTTGAGGTCCTGGCTCATGGGGCGCTCTTTTCGGGTGCGGTCTGGGTTTTAGGCGGGGGTGGGTTGTCGTGGTTGACGATCCCGTAGGCCGATGCGAGATCCGTGTGCTCGGAGTCGGCGCGGGCGTCGGCGGGCCCGACCGAGTGGAAGAGGCCCTCGACGGCCCCTGGGTTGTTGATGACGAGGACTTCCGCGGTCGGTGTGATGGTCTGGAAGGTGTGGGGGATCAGACGCGACACGTAGACATAGGCGCCCGGTTCGGCATCGTGCACCTCGCACGCGGTGAGTGAGGTCGATCCGACCCAGAACCGGACGCGGCCGGAGAGGACCACCCAGCTCTCGTCCTCCCGGCTGTGGGCGTGCAGCGGGGGTGTATCCTCGCGGCCCACGGTCAGACGCACGACGCTGACTGCTCCACTCGTCTCACCGTTGGTCGCCACCTGCTCGATGACGTTGTTGTAGTAACGGAAGTTCTGGCCGTCGCCTGGATTTCGTACGAGAGCGATGCTCATGTCTGTGTCTCCTCACGATGTGGTCCTCACAGGGGTGGCCGGCTCGTCGAAGTCGATGTGGTGGGTGATGCGGTCAGGGACGCGGCGATGATCCTGGGGGTTGTCCTGTGCGGTGGGCGCCGTGGCACCGCGGTGCCCGCGTGACCCGCGCCGGCGGATCCCCGGTGCGGCCCGTGCACGAAAGGGACGCTTGTGCCGGGGAGCTGTCCGTCGTGCCACCAGGGTCAGAGGGTGATGCAGAACGGGTGTCCGGCCGGGTCCAGCAGGATGCGCCGTCGTTCGGGCAGTGGTTGCGGGTCGGCGACGACAGCTCCCAGAGCGGTGAGCCGGGCCTGGGCCGCGTCCAGGTCGTCCACGCCCAACTCGAGATGGGCCTGCTTCTGTACTGAAGAGTCCGGCCAGGTGGGGGGCTGGTAGTCATCCAGTCGGTAGAAGCCCAGCCCGGGGGAGCCCTCGCGGCTCAGGAACACGAAGCCGTCCGTGGAGATGGTGATGGGCAGGCCGAGGGCCTCGCTGTAGAAGTGCGCGAGCTCGTCGGGATCGGGGCAGTCGAGGGTGACGCCCAGATAGCGGATCGCGGGGTCGGGCGGGAGGTGAGAAGACATCAGAAACTCCTGGTGACGAGGTCTTGCCGCGCCGATCGGTGATGGCCAACGAGTCCTTCCTGGGCGGAAGGGCGGCGGCCCGACTGCGGGCAGGCGTCATCTGTGGACCTGGTGCGGTGATGACGAGCGCGCCCAGGCCGCGGATGGGGGGGTGCCCCTATGTCTTTGGTCAAGGGAAACGGGGTGCGTCGAGTCCGTGAGCCGGGGCAGCATGGCGGGGTGGCTGATCTGCTGTGGGATGACGTGAAGTGCTTCTTCGACCCTGACTTGGTGGGGTCGCTGCCGGACGTGCGTGTCCCGGATGCCTCGGTGGAGGACTGGCAGACGGTCCTTGATCTTGTTGCGGAGAAGGGCTGGAAGTGCCAGTACTCCGAGGGAGAGACGGTGCTTCCAGTGCCCCGGGCGGAGGCCGTGCTGTCCCGCCCGGGGGATGCCGAGTGCCCGGACCTGCGGGTCTGGCCGGCTGCAGATGTATTGGCGATCTTCCGCTTCCATGCTGCCGATGAAGTCGACTTCGACGTCGACCTGCGGGAGTTGCAGGGCCAGGAGCGACTGGATGTGTTCTGCGACTTCCTCCGGGAGATCGGCCGACGGCTGGGCAAGCCCGTGCTGATGGACCCGGAGGGCGACGATGGCCATCCGGTGATCGGCTTCGACGTCGAGGCCGATCGAGTTGTCCTCCTCGCAGACCCGCAGGTCAGGTGACTGCGGCCGACGGCTGCGGTTCATAGAAGGTTCCGTCGCGGAGCATCGCGAACAGGACGTCGGCCCTGCGGCGGGCGAGGCAGAGCAGGGCCTGGGTGTGGTGCTTGCCCTGGTCGATCTTCTTGTCGTAGTAGGCCCGGGACGCGGGGTCGCCCAGAGCGGCGAACGCGGAGAGGAAGAAGGCCCGTTTGAGCTGCTTGTTTCCTCTCCTGGAGGGCTGTTCACCGCGGATCGACGACCCGGAACTGCGGGTCGCGGGTGCGAGTCCTGCGTAGGCGGCGAGGTGGCCGGCGGTCGGGAAGGTGCTGCCGTCGCCGACCTCGATCAGGATGCGGGCTCCGGTCCTGACGCCGATGCCCGGCATGGACGTCAGGACCTTCGAAAGAGGGTGGTCCTCCAGCAGTTCTTCGATCCGCCCGGCCAGCAGCTTGCGCTGATCGAGCACGGCGGCGAGCGATCCGGCCAGACTCGGAACGATCAACGTGGCCGCTTCGGTCCCCGGAACGATGACGGTCTGCTCGTCCAGCGCGGCGAAGATCTCCTCGACCAGCCGCTCGGCCATCCTCGGCGCCTTCGGCCGCAGCAGCGTGACCAGCCGCCGACGGCCCGCCTTGCGTATCTGTGCCGGTGAGCCGAACCGCTCCAGCAAGGCCAGGACGGCCGGGTGCTGCAACCGCGGTCCCAGGACCCGTTCCAGCGACGGATGGATCTGGGTCAGCAGGCCGTGCAGCCGGTTCGCGACGCGGGTGGCCTCGCCGGCCAGGTCGTCGTCGAACCCGACGATCATCTCCAGCTCGGCGATCGTCTCGTCCTCGCCGTCAATCGCCCGCAGCGTGTGCGGCATCGCGCGGGCCGCGTCCGCGATGATGAACGCGTCTCTCGCATCGGTCTTGGCCTCGCCCGGGTAGAGGTCGGCGATCCGCCGCATCGTCAGCCCCGGCAAGTAGGCGACCGGGCAGCCCATGTCCCGCGCGACCGCCAGCGGCAGGGCGCCGATCGAGGCCGGCTGGTCGACCACGACCAGCACCGTTCCATGCTTGGCCTGGAGTTTCGCGAACAGTTCGCGGAGCTTGGGCTCGGTGTTGGGCAGGCGCTTGTCGAACGCCTTCTTCCCGACCGGGGCGACGGCGGTGGCGTGGTGTTCGCCCTTGCCGACGTCCAGGCCGAGGAAGACGTCGATGTCGCCGGTGTCGAGCACGTGCAGGCCCCTCCATCACGCTTTCGTCCGGCCTTGCCACGGCACCGAGCTGCCACATCCACGTTACGGAGAGCTCTTCCGGCCTTGGGTGAAGCCGGTGCTCAAGCCCCTCATCAGCGGTCCGTCGATGCCTCCGGGCCCGGTGACACCACCCCCCGGATCATCAACAACAGGAGGGGGAAGTCATGCCGGACCCGAAGGCCGGAGGCCCCGTTGCGGAACCACGAAAAAGGTAACGGGGGGCTGATGCCGGCAGAAGGCGGCTGTCAAGCGCTGCCGGGTGCGCTGTTTTCCGCTGTTGCCGCAGGGGCGGCGCGACAGGACCCGGGCGCCGGAACGGTCTGTGCGCCCTGCCAGTAGAAGGCGCGCCGGCGGACAGGGCCGTTGGTGTTGTCGAAGCTGTCGGTTGTTGCGACCGGCTGCGGTGTTGCGTCAGTGCGTCGACGACTCTGGTGGCTGGCGGATCCACTGGGGCAGGAGGTCGTACAGTCGGGCCGCGATCTCGTCTGGATCGCAGTCCGTGTTGCCTCCGATCGCGGCTGAGAAGACTCCGTGCACGCCGGAAGCCGTGTAGACGTCCTCGACGGAGTTGTGTGCCTCGGACTCCTGCTCGTCCACACCGAGGTCGCGCCGAAGAGCGTGCAGTTGCTCCAGAAGAAGGTCGCCGATGCCCATCAGCCCGCTCGACGATCGCCAGGTCGAAGCCAGAAGGAAGAGGCTCTTGCGCTGCCGAAGAGAGGCGAGCATGGCATTGAGCGTGGCCACTGCGACAGCGGTCGGATCCGCGCCCATCTGCCGATCGCGGATGTTCAGGTCGTGAAGGGCACGGAAATCGTCTGCGATCACGTATACCGCGGCCTCTTCGACCGAGTCGAAGTGGTTGTAGAACGTGGCTCGGTGGATGCCGGCGGCCTGGGCCAGTGCGGAGACCGAAGGACACGACTGCGTCCGCTCCACGAGATCGGCCAACGTGTCCGCGATCGCCCGCCGCGAGCGGGTGAAGCGCGGGTCCGCTTCGACTGCCGAAGACTGCTCACTCACCATGGCCGCACCCTACTTCGAGGCCGATCATCTGGCTCCGGCGGCTCGGGTTTCGGCCACCGCCTGCGCGGCCCGGCCACCGCCCGGGACGGCGCCGAAATCCGCCCGACGCTGGAAACGCCGCACAGCGCTGCTGCCGCGGGCGCGGTCGACTGCCTGGCATGAGTGCGCTGCCGCCGTCTGCCGACGGCGGTGTCGGTCGCCCTTCGGACGCTGAGATTCACGTAATACATGGCGCTCCTTCTCTGACTTCGTTCTCGACGTTAACACTATTCGACACCTGTCGAATAGTGGTCTACGGTGATGGACGAAGCACCCCGCCACCTAAGGACGCACCATGTCGGACACCGACAGCAGTACTTCCCTCACAGCCACCGCAGACAAGCTCGCCGTGGTGGAGACCCTCTACCGCTACGCCGCAGGCCTCGACCTGCGGGACAAGGACCTGCTCGCCTCCGCGTTCGCGGACGACGCCGTAGCCGACTTCGGACCGGCCACGAAGAAGGCCGGCCAGGAGTACCCGCCGATCAACGGCCGAGAGACCATCGCACCGGCTCTGCTGAGCTCACTCAGCCACCTGGACACCACACACTCCCTGAGCAACCCGCGAGTGGCCCTCGACGGCGACAAAGCACACCTGGAAGGGATCATGGCGTGCCAGCACCTGCCCCGAGAGGACCACTCCCGCCACGTCCTCATGACCAACCGGTACGACGTCGACCTGGTCCGGCGCGGCGAGGCCTGGGTCATCCAGCACCTCACCGTCGACAACGCCTGGACCGAAGGCGACCCCACCGTCCTTGCCGGCATCTAGGAACAGAGAACGGGCGCGGCCCGGCCCGCACCGCACGACCTGCAAACCGGGAGGGGTAGTCACCGGCCGATCGACGCCCCGCAGCAGCAGGCTCGCCAGGCACACCCCACGGCGGACAAGACCGTCGCAGCGCACGGCCCGCGGTCAGCCAAAGGCTGGCAAGGGACCGCACCCTCCTGCCGCGCTCCGGCTCGCATACCGGTGATCCACTGCGGGCAACGCTGGCCGACGCTGATGAGACGGGCGCCCACGGCGACCACCTGGGCAGGGGCCGCTCGACGGCCTCCGAGCGGCACGGGCGCCAGCCCCGTGTTCCGCAGCCTGCGGGCCCCGCCAGGCGTCGCCGACGAGAACACATCGGCACGCACTCCCACGCGCGCAGCTCCGCCGATGCGGCCCAACACGGCCCCTTGACTCCAGCGACTGCCGCCGCTCGTTCGGCGACAGACAGGGAGACCGGCGGAACTACGAACGCTCAAAGCACCTGTCGAAGTGCGGGCGTGCCGGGTGTGGACCTGCGGTGGCCAGCCCCGCATGCCACCCGAGTTCGTGACGTGACGCATCCCCTCGAAGACGACCCAGACCAAGCGGCTGCGCCCCAGGCCCAGCAAACCGCCCTCGGCTCCTTTCCGCCACGCCCTTCACGATTGGAACCTCATGAGCGACATCTCCGCTCCCGACGACTCGGACCGTACCGAGATCCACAACCTGCTCACGGCCTACGCCTTCGGGCTGGACCGTCGCGACTTCGCACGCGTCGCCTCCGTCTTCACCGACGACGCCGAGGTACGCAATGTCTTCGCCGCCCACCTGCCGGAGGGCGAGAAGTTCAGCAGCCTGACAACGGGCGGGAACGCAGTGGCGGACGGTGCCCGCCAACTGTTCAGCAACCTCGACGCGACGCAGCATCTCCTGGGTGCCCAAAGCATCGCCGTCACGGACACGGGCGCGAAGGCGGCCACACAGATCGTCGCCCATCACCATCGGGGCAATGACTACTACCACACCGGCGGCACCTACGAGGACGACCTCGTGCGCACCCCCGTCGGCTGGCGCATCTCCCGTCGCACGCTGCGCATCTCTTGGACAACCGGCAGCTCGCAGGTATTCGTGGCGCCGTGAAGCAGGCCAGACCTGCTGAGATGACCGGTGAACGCGCCAACAGTCCCTCTTGCTAGTCCCGTTGAGGCCCGCTAGGGGCCTTCTCTCTCGGACACGCCATCGCGGCGACATCCCCACGGTCTCGGTCGGCCGGCTCCCGTGGGTTTCGGCGCCCCGGCACGGATTCCGCGCAGGACGGGCGGCTGCCTGGGTGTGGCGCACCCACCCTCACACAGCCTCCCTCCACGAAGTCCCGCACACGAGTGCGGTGTTCACGCCCCACCCTGAACCCCTCCATCCGGTCGGAGGAGCACGGCATGCTCAGGCGCGGACAGTGCCGAGCGTCAGGTGTGGCGCTGAGGGGGATGGGGTGAAGCGGCCGGAGTCGTCGTGGCGTTGGTTCCCGCGGGGTCTGCAATCCGGTCGAGCCACTCAACGAGCAACCGGCGTTCGGGCTCGCTGAACGTCTCCAGGTGGGGTGCGTGTGCGCGGAGGGCGATGGCTGCAGGGAGGGGACCGTCGGGTGTCTGGGTGGGTGCGTCGGTCAGGATGCGGCCGAGGACGGCGTCCATCATCGCCTCGCCCAGGATGGGGTCCCGTTGCTCCTCGGTGGTTGCCAGCAGGGTCTGAATGGTTCCGATGCCGGCCGCCTGGATGAGGTCGACCGCATGCGGTTCGGGAACCCGGAGCCGCCCGGCTGCCGCCAGCCGGCGCACACGTGTCTCCAGGATCTGTTTGCCTCGGCGGGCGGCAGGCGATTCGCGGACGCGGTCGGGGTCGCTCAGCAGTCGGAAGATCGCCGGGTTGGCCAGGCCGAACTCGATCTGCTTGCGCCAGCTCGCGCGCAGGTCGTCCAGCGGGTCCAGTTCGGTCGCCGCGGCGGCCGCCACGCGGGAGGCCTTGTCCGCGACGAACGCGGCCATGACGTACTCGGCCACCGCCTCCAGCAGGCCGTCCTTGTCGCCGAAGAGGCGGTAGATGGTCGGGGCCTGGACGCCGGCGCGCTCGGCGACGCCGCGGGTGGTTACCGCGCCGGGCCCCTTCTCGCGCAGTACCGAAGCGGCAGCCTCGACGATCGCAGCCCGCGTGTCCGTGCGGCTGGTTCTTACTGCATCACCCATGAATCAAGGATAGCAATGGTTTGCTATCGCTGATATCCGGGGCTACCGTGGAGGTGATTCCACCGATAACGGAAAGGGCGGATCAATGATAATTGTCACCGGTGCAACCGGAGCCCTGAACGGTGCGACCGTCGACCATCTCCTCGAACACTTGCCCGCGAGCGAGATCGCGATCGTGGCGCGCGATACCGCTAAGGCGGAGCGTTTCGCCCGGCAGGGAATCGAGGTCAGGTACGGCGACTACGCCGCTGCAGACTCCCTTCCCGAGGCGTTCGCGGACGCCGATCAGCTGCTGCTCGTCTCCTCCAACGACCCGACCGCGGACGCGACCGCTCTGCACCGCACGGCTGTCCACGCTGCCGTCGAGGCCGGGGCGAAGCGGATCCTCTACACCAGTCACCAGGCCGCCGCACCGGACAACCCGTTCGCACCTGGACGGGACCACTTCGCCACCGAACAGATCCTGGCCGCCTCCGGCACACCGTGGACTTCACTGCGCAACGGTTTCTACGCCCACAGTCTCCTGTGGCTCGCGGGACCGTGGCGCGAGACCGGCGTGATCGCCGTGCCCGGCGACGGACCGGTTTCCTGGACCGCCCGCAGCGACGCCGCTGAGGCAGCTGCGCTGATCCTCACTTCCCCCGGCGCCCACGAAGGCCCGGTGACCCTGACCGCACCCGCGGCACCGACCTTCGCCGAAATCGCGGACGTCGCGTCCGAACTGTCAGGACGCACGGTTCGCTACCAGCACATGGACGAAAACGACTGGGTCGCGGCACAGAGCGCCCTTGGGCAGCCCGAGCACATGAGCCGATTCCTGCTGGGTTTCTACCAGGCCGCAGAGGCCGGCTTCTTCTCCGGCACCGACCCTCTCCTCGGCGAACTTCTCGGCCGCCGACCGGCCACCGCACGCGACGCCTTGGCCGCGTCTCAGTAGCCGGCGCGCTTCGTTTCCCTCGGGAGGAGTTGCGTTTCCTGCCACTCGCCACCGACGTTGCGGAGGGCATCGCGGCACTGACTCATCGGGCACGGCCCACCGCGGTGGACGTCGGCGTCCGCGCCGACCAGCTCGGCGATCGTGGCGATGGCGTGCTCGGAGGCGATCCGCAGCGCGTTGAATGCCGGGTCCTCGACGGCGAACGCGGGCGCATGACCCGTATCCGCGTAGCCGTGGGCGCGGTAGTCGGCGGCGAGCCGCAGGTAACGCCCGTAGTCGAGGCCGGTAGGGCGTTCGGAGGCGGCGCCGTGGCCCAGGTCGGCGCGTCGGAAAGAGTCGGCCGGTGCCGGGGCGACCCGCCGCAACGGCGCTCCCCAGCAAGGGCTGTTGTCCGTGCCGGGCGCCCACAGGTGGACGACGGTGGCCGCGCCGTGGCAGGCAGACCCGTGAGAGCGGCCCTGTGAGGGGCTTGCCGGACACCGGCCACCCTGTCCGTGGTGGTGTCCCACTTGTTTCTCCAGGCCGAGTCCCTGTCGTTCTACGACGGAAGGAGCTCGCCGGTCCGGCTCTCCGTGGGAGCGTGCAGTGCCCGCAGGGCGCCTTGATGGCTCAGCCAGCCGACCGGCTGGCCCGTCTCGGTGTGCACGACGGGCAGTCCGGTGCCCGATACGGACAGCAAGGAGTGCAGGGCGTGGGCGAGTTGCTCGTCGGTGGTGACGCGTGGTGGCATTTCGGCGAGGTCGCCCGCCACGGATGGCACGCTGTCCGGCTGATCCGCGAGTGCTTCCGTCACCGCACGCGCGGTGACGATGCCCAGATAGGCGCGCGAGGGATCGTGGACCGGGAGTGCCCCGTGTTCGGAGCGGCTCAGCAGGTCGGCGGCCTCGGCCAGCGTCAGGGTGCCGGACACCGACGCCGGCAGCGGTTCCATGACGGAGGCGACCTGCTCGGCGCCGATGGCGGCGCCGGGTGCGGGACCTTCCAGATCGATTCCGCGACGGCGGAGTTTGAGCGTGTAGATCGTGTCGCGGGTCAAGGTGTGGCTCGTGACCGTGGCCAGCACGATGGCCAGCATCAGCGGCAGAATGATCGAGTACTCGCCGGTCAGCTCGAAGAGGATCACCACGGCGGTGATCGGCGCGCGCGAGGCGCCCGCGAAGACGGCTCCCATGCCCACCAGTGCGTAGGCGCCCACGGAGCCGGCCGTGCCGGGCAGCAGGTCGTGTGCGCCCGCGCCGAAGGCCGCGCCCAGCATCGCCCCGATGAACAGGCTCGGCGCGAACACCCCGCCGGAGCCGCCGATCCCGATGGTCAGGCTGGTGGCGATCATCTTGCCGACGAGCAGGATCAGGAGGAACCCGATCGCGTACTTGCCTTCGGTGGCGCCCTCCAGGACCGGATACCCCACCCCATACATCTCGGGCAGGGCCAGCAGGACCAGGCCCAGCGCGAGGCCGCCGACCGCCGGCCGCAGCCACTCCGGGCCGCGCCAGGCCCAGTCGCAGGCGTCCTCGATCGCGTACAGCACCCGGGAGAAGCCGACCCCGACCGCACCGGCGACGACGCCGAGCACGGCGAACAGGCCGTACTGGGCCAGGTGCTGGACATGGAAGTCGGGCAGGCTGAGAAAGGCGACGTCGCCGAACGCGGCCCGTCCGATGACGCTCGCGGTGACGCTGGCGAGCACGGTCGCGCCGAACGCCTCGATGCTGAACGCGGCCAGAATCAGTTCCATCGCGAAGATGACGCCGGCCAGCGGGGCGTTGAACGTGGCCGCGATGCCGCCCGCCGCGCCGCACGCGACCAGCAGCTTCATCCGGTCCTCGGTGAGCCTGCTCAGGCGGCCCAGTGTGGAGCCGAGCGCCGACCCGATCTGCACGATCGGTCCCTCGCGGCCGACCGAGCCGCCCGAGCCGATGGTCAGTGCCGAGGCCAGCGTCTTGACCACGGCGACCTTGGGGCTGATCCGTCCGCCGCGCTGGGCGACGGCGAGCATCACTTCGGGGACGCCGTGCCCGCGCGCCTCCTTCGCGAACCGGTTCACCAGCGGCCCGTAGAGCAGGCCGCCGACGACGGGGACCACGAGAACGAAGAAGGGCCCCAGCCACGGGACGTGGGGGTTGCCGCTCCCGGGAGCCGCCGCGTAGTCGGCACGCCCGGAGAAGATCCGGGTGAAGGTCTGGATGCACCAACGAAAGACGATCGAGCCGACGCCGGCCCCCGCACCGACCAGTACGGCCAGCACCATCATCGAACCCCGGCCGCCCGGAACCGGGCGCCTCGCCCGTCCCTCACTGCGTAGGACACTCACTATTTCCCCTTCCTTACTTTTGCATTATGCAAAGGTTGTCAAGGGGGCGACGTGCCGGGTGTGGTCGCCTCGACGCCTCCTGGGGTGGACGTCGGAATCGATTCGGTAACGGAGCGCGACGCCGACGCTTAGGAGGTGCAATATTTGCATAGTCCAAAGGTGTAACAAGTGGCGCCGGCGCAGACGTAGTCCGGCATCTTCACGGCCGCGTCGCGCGACGACGCGGCCGTGCGGCTGCGCCATCGGCGGCGAGCCATGAACAACCGGTGGGGGAGGGGCGCGCGGTGCCATGGGCAGGGTAGAAAGGTGCCATGGCCAGGAAGGCTGCGCCGATAGCGCGCAGGGACGATGTGGATGCGATGACGCGTGCCGTACTGACGGCTTCGCGGGTGCTGGTGGCGGTCTCCGCGCGCTCGCTCGCGGAGGTCGAGGACCGGGTGACGCTGCCGCAGTTCCGGATGCTGGTGGTGCTCTCCACTCGCGGGGCGACCAAACTCGTGGCGCTGGCCGAGTTGTTGGGCGTGGCCCCGTCGACCGCGATGCGGATGGTCGACCGGCTGATCGCGACCGGGCTCGTGGACCGGCAGATCAACCCGGACAACCGCCGCGAGACATTGCTGCAGCTCACCGACGAGGGGCGGCGCACGGTTGAGGACGTCACCGCCCGCCGCCGCAGCGAGATCGAGACGATCGTGCAACGCCTGGCCCCTGAGCAGCGGACAGCGTTGATCGACGCGCTTAAGGCCTTCAACGACGCGAGCGGCGAACCGCTCGCTCCGCTCCTGGACACGGACACCGGGCTTCATCCGTTGGGCTGGGGCGATCCGACACATCCAGGCTGATCAGGAGTGATCCGGTCACTCCTGCTCCAATCGTTCGAGACAGGAGGACCGGAAGATGACTGCTCGACCCCGGAGCCGGCCAATTCGGAACGGGCGCTCGCGCACGGACTGCGTCACCTCGTGGTCCTCACTGCCGGGCAGGGGACCGAGTCCAGTGACTCCAGTCGTCGTTCACGCAGTCCACGAAGGTGGCGCACGCCTGGTGACCTTGCGTGGCAGACAAGCCGGAGTCGCTCGGTCCGTCGCCGATGTCATCGAGTTGCTGTGTCTGGCCGGAGTCGTTCTGGACGCCGACGAGGTGGCCTCCTCGCCACTCGTCGAATGGCGAGGAGGCGGGCCTGAGCGCTGGTGGTCGACGTGACGCCGCCGTTCGAAGCCGGTGACCGCTGCTGGTAGCGCACACGAGGC
Source organism: Streptomyces sp. NPDC057694 (assembly GCF_042799415.1). Classification (NCBI taxonomy): domain Bacteria; kingdom Bacillati; phylum Actinomycetota; class Actinomycetes; order Kitasatosporales; family Streptomycetaceae; genus Streptomyces; species Streptomyces sp. NPDC057694. The sequence goes on along the minus strand of NZ_JBHVIX010000002.1, from coordinate 95,189 downwards.
GGCAAGATGAACGCGAGGCCGCCGGATCCGGCACGAAGGAGGTACGAAATGCGGGCCGGGCAGAGAGGGCACGGCAACCGGACAGTTCCGGGACTCGGGGAACACATGCGCACGATCCTGTGGGGACCCGCCGAGTTCGTGGGCGTACCGCGACAACTGATGATCCGTGGCCTGCTGGCGGGCAGCATGATGGTGGCCGCAACCGTCGGACTGGGATTCGCCGGTATGTGGCGTGGCCCCGCTTCCCTGGACACCCGCGAGCTGGGCCTCGTGGTGGTCGCGGCCCTGGTGCTGTACCTCATGGCGCTGCGGGCGGGACGCATCCTGATCGGGCTGGTCGCCGTGCTGGGAATCTGCCTGGCCTTCCAGGCACCGGACGTGGCGGCCGGGGTGGCGCTCGAGCAGCGCGGACTCGTGAAGTCCGCGCGCGTGGCGTCGGTGGCGTCGCCACCGGGCCAAGGACGCCGGATCTGCTCGTTGGCCGACCTTGAGGTCGACCGGGCAGGCATCCAGGTGTGGCGTGGCTGCGTCGCGTCGATCGCACCGGGCGACATCCTTCCCGTGGTCTACGACCCGCGAGGGCGGGCACCCGTTCGGGGCGTGGGCGCCCAGGGCGAACTGCGGAGAACGGAACTGCGACTGATGGGTACGGCGGCCGGGCTCGTGGCCGCGTGCACGGTGGCGGTCGTGCGTACATTCCGGCAGACCGGGATCTCGTAGCGTCGCTGGCGCGCTCTTCCCCTGCGCACTCTGTGCCGATGCCGATGCCGATGCCGATGCCGATGCCGATGCCGATGCCGCTCGCCGGTCACGGGCGTAGTGATCGCCGTACGGGTCAGTCCAAGGGCCTCTCCCGCCGCTGGTTCTCTTGGCCTCTGCAGACGGCGCGTTGTCGGGAGATGGCTTGCTGCGGATCGTTGCAGTGGCGTTCTTCGTTTCGGGGGCCGCAGCAGGCGGCGATGAACCGTGCAGGCATGCCGCCCTTGACCGGGCCGGGACGGAAGAGGCTGATGCCGGCGATGACGTCCTGCATGTGCCGCGGCTGCAGCCGGCCCATCAGGTCCATCTGGCCAGGCGACTCGATCTGGAAGCAGTCGATCGTGTCGCTTCTGCGGGGCATCGACCCCTATGGCGCGTGGATAGCCGAACACGCGACGGACCCGGACCTGGCTCCCGCCGGCTGAACGAAGGAAGCCGTGTACGTCCATCGCGTCGGCGTTGAACCACACTCGATCGCCGTCGCCACAGCACCGGACGACATGGTCGAGTCGGTGATCACCGTGCACGCTTCCGCACCACCGACAGACCCGACGACCGAGCACATTGTGGAAACCGATCTCGACGCCCCGACTGGACGGCTCACCATGTCCAGCCCTGGGAACTATGCCGAGGACGGGCCGAGCCTGACTGTTCCCGCTGGATTGCTACGGGTTCGGGTCTCCGACGTTCCAACCGGGCGACCACCGGCCGACACCAATGGCGGACCCGGTGACCACTTCCTGTACCCGGTCGATCTCTGGCCATCCGACTGGACTCATAGACTCGACTTCGTCAAGCAGGGGTCAGAAATTTGGGCAGGATAGGGGGCGGCGCCTGGCGGCCTGGAACGTGGCCGGCGTCTGGGACCAGCTGCATGTGCTGCTGCTGGAGAAGCTGCGGCCGAAGGATCAACTGGACTGGGACCGGGCGGCTATCGACTCCTCGCACGTGCGGGCCGCCCGCAGGGGCCCAAAAGCGGGCTCAGCCCGGTCGACCGCGCCCGGCCGGGCAGCAAGCACCGCCTCATCGTCGACGGGCAGGGCATCCCGCTCGCGGTGTCGCTGACCGGCGGCAACCGCAACGACGTCACCCAACTCCTGCCCCTGCTCGACAAGATCCCGCCCGTCGCGGGTCGGGTCGGCAGACCCCGTCGGCGCCTGGACGCGCTGCTGGCCGACCGCGGCTATGGCCACGACATCTACCGGCGCCTGCTCTGGCAACGCGGGATCCGGCCTGTGATCGCGAAGCGGGGCGAGCCCCATGGCACCGGCCTGGGCATCTTCCGCTACGTCGTCGAGGGGACGATCGCTTGGCTCCATGGATTCCGCCGCCGACGCATCTGGTGGGAACGACGCGACGGCATCCACGAGGCGTTCCTCGGACTTGCCGTCTGTCTGATCACCTACCGCCACTTTCAACGGCTTTGGTAGGGACAGTTAGGCCGGGATCAGCCGGCCGCGGTGTCGTCCACCTTGAAGTCCATGCTGACCTTCCCGCCCACGACTGACTTCGCGGTGACCGTCACGCCGTACTGCTTGCCCTCCGATGTGAGCTGGCAGCGGACGACGGCACCCACCTTGGCCGGGAGGTCCTCGGAGCAGGCGAACGCGTCGGGCGCCTTGCCGACCTGTGCCGTCAGGGCGGCCTTGCCCTGGCGCGCGACCTCAGCCCGGTCCACCGACTTGCCCCCACCACTGGTGCCGGAGCCCGCCGTGTCGGTGGGCACCGGCTTGGCGGAGTTGCCCGCGCCCGCAGCGTCGTCGACCTTGAAGCCCATGTTGACCTTGTCGCCGTCGACCGACTTCGCGGTGACCGTCATGCCGTACTGCTTGCCGCCGTCGGTGAGTTCGCAGCGTACGGTCGCGCCGACCTCAGCCTTGAGATCGTCCTCACAGGTGACGTCGTCGGGATTCCGGCCGACCTGCTTGCCCAGGGCCGCCGACGCCTGCTTCGCGACCTCGTCTTTGCTCACCGCCTTCGACCCCACACTCGCCGAACAACCTGCCGCGAACACCACCGTCAGCAGCGTCCCCGCTGCTCGTACGGCGATCTGTCTCCCGGTTGACTGCTGCATGGGGATTCCCTCTGGGTCAAAGAATGTTCATGTCATGCACCGGGACGTGTAAAGGCACCCCTTCGGTTCCCGTGCCATGACTCCACTGCCAGCCCCGTGTCGCGGGGTGGAACTGCGTTGTGTCACCCGGATGCAGGAAGTCGGTTTCGAGGGCGAGCAGGTGCTGCAGGGCAGGAGCGAGCTACGGGTTCTCTCACCGGCGTTCTGCGCGTTCTGCTTTGGGTGCGGTTCCTTTCGAGGGGCAGTTGATCTGGAGTCGTCCTGATCAATGTGCGCTGGGTCTGGCTGCGGCAGATTCGGCCGTGCTGGTGAGCGCGTGGCGTGATCTGAGGCTCCTCGGATGAATCCCCCGACTGCACGTGAAGGAACTGTGACTTCGGGACCGACCGCCATCGGGAAAACCTCAACCCTCCACGGCTCTGGACCATCGAAGCTCGGCCGAACGAATCTGCCGGAGTGTCCACTTGAGGAATATTTGCGTGTAGCGCACCTGAGGGTGCAGGCGTTTCGGACGGCCGCCTGGTCAACGACTCCGCGTTCCGCGGTGCGTGCGGAATGAGTCCCGGCCGGATCCAGATCGATCGCCTGATCCCGCGCGGTGGGGCAGCCGGATTCATGCTGGCGTGCTGTGCAGGTTGAGGGTCCAGGTCTGGCCGGTGAGGTCGTGGCCGAACCCTTGGTGAGGCCTCTCGTCGGTGAGGGCGAATCCGAAGCGTTCGTAGATCCTGCGGGCGGAGGCCAGATTGTCTGTGGTCCACAGGGTCACCGACCGGTAGCCGGCTGCGCGGGCGAAGTCGAGGCTTTGCCCGACCAGGCGGGTGCCCATGCCGAGGCCCCGGGCCGCCGGGGTGACGAGCAGGACGCGCAGTTTGGCCACGCCCGGCTGGTCGTCGGTGACGAGGAACACGCAGCCCGCGCGTTCGCCGTCGACCTCGGCGATCCATGCCGCTTCCATTGCCGGGGAGTGCTTCATGGCGAAGTCCCCGACGATCCCTGCCACCAGGGCCTCGAAGTCGGTGTTGAAGGCGAACTGCTGGTGGTACAGCTCGCCGTGGGCCATCACCACCCATCCCAGATCGCCGGGACGGTCGGCGCGGCGGATGACCGCGTGCCGCTGGGGTGCTTCCTCGGGCACTGCGCACTCTCCGAAACTGTCAATCACTCAAGGTAACTGACACGAGTGTGTCAGTCGCCTTAAGGTAGGCCCATGCCCCCGAAGACCGCAAACCCCTCCGCACGCCAGACCCAGCTCCTCGAAGCCGCCTACGACTACGCGCTCGCGCACGGACTGGCCGACCTGTCGCTGCGCCCGCTGGCCGAAGCCATCGGCTCCAGCACACGCGTGCTGATGTTCCTCTTCGGCAACAAGGACGGCCTCGTGCGAGCGCTGCTGGAGCGGGCCCGCACCGATGAACTGGCATTGCTGGACCACCTCCGCCACAGCGACGCTCCCGTCGGCCTGGCACCGGCTGCCGAGCAGGTGTGGACCTGGCTCGCCGCCGAGGAGCACCGCCCGCTGCTGCGGCTGTGGGCCGAGGCGTACGCCCGCTCCCTCGTCGAGCCCGACGGCCCCTGGGCCGGCTTCGCCAGGTCCACCGTGGACGACTGGCTCGACGTTCTGGCCCTGTGCCAGCCGCAGCCGGAACGGGACAGCGACGACGGAGCCACTCGCCGCACCCTGACGCTGGCGGTGCTGCGCGGGGCGTTGCTCGACCTTCTCGCCACCAACGACGAAACCAGGGTGAGCAAAGCTGTCTGTCGACAGCTGGAACTCCTGCGGCAGGAGCGCGGCAAGGCGTGAGTGTGGCCCGCCAGCAACTGCGGCCGGTTGCAGCGGGCCGCCCCGCGTCGAGGATCGGCCGGCCGGTGCACGGTTCCCCATTGGCGAACGACAGCCTCAGAGGACGGGCCTGGACGTCACCGGCCTCATGGACTACCTCCGCTTCCGGACGGTCACCGGGCGAGGTGACGGTCAGTGGTGCGTTCGGGCACGAGGCGAGTTCCTTGTCAGGCGGCGCAGGCGCCTGCGGTGTCGGTCGAGCTCAGCTCTCCGCGTCGGTCTCGGATGCGCTTGCCTGCTGAGGTTCGACTTGGGCGAGGCGCTTGCGCAGCGCGGCGGTGGCTCCCTGGTAGCAGTCGCTGCCCAGGACCAGCCTCATCGGGGCGGGCTGCTGGGCAGCTGAGGCGATGACCTTCGCCGCGACCTTGGCAGGATCCCCGGGGACGGGGACGGCCGTGTCCTTGAAGGCGCGCACGGCGGCGGCCGGGGTGTCGTCGTAGGCGGCCAGCGGCTGGCTCAACTGAAGGCTGCTGCCGGAGAATGAGGTACGCGCGCCGCCGGGCTCTACCAGTGTTACCTCGATGCCGAACTGAGCCACCTCTTCCGCGAGAGCCTCCATGAACCCTTCGATGCCCCACTTCCCCGCGTGGTAAAGCGATGCCCCGGGGTGCGCGGCGAGACCGGCGACCGAGGAGATCTGGATGATCCGGCCGCCGCCCTGTGCCCGCAGGTGCGGCAGGGCCGCGCGTGCCGTCTGGATCGAGCCGATCAGGTTTGTGGTGATCTGATGGACCACCTGCTCGTCGGTGAACTCCTCGGCTGCCCCGAACAGCCCGTATCCGGCGTTGATCACTACGACGTCGATGCGGCCCAGCTCGCCGAACGCGGCGTCGACGACCTTTCGTACCTGCAAGATGTCGGTGACGTCGAGATGGCCGAGCCAGAACCGGTCGCCGTACTTGGCGCGCAGGTCATCGACCGAGCCTTCGCGCCTGACCGTCCCCGCGACACGGTCGCCGCGTGAAAGAACTTGTTCGGCCAGTTCCCGCCCGAACCCGCTGTTGACTCCTGTGATGAACCATGTCTTCGTCATTTCACCATCCTCACCTGCGCGAATGTGATGACCCAGCTCCCGTTGTTCCTGGTAGTGACAGGGGCACCCACCTGCATAAGCGGGGGCATACGGTGAAGGAGTGGACAACGCTCTCGGAGACTTTCTGCGGGCCCGCCGCGAACTCGTTACACCGGACGATGCGGGCTTGGCGGGCGGCCACGGACAGCGCCGGGTGCCCGGACTGCGCCGTGAGGAACTGGCGATGCTGGCCGGGATCAGCGTCGAGTACTACCTGCGCCTGGAGCAGGGCCGTGACCGCAACCCCTCGCCCCAGGTCGTCGACGCGCTGGCCGGTGTGCTCCGGCTGGACGCGGAAGGAACTGCCTATCTGATGTCGCTGGCCGGCCCGAAGCCGCGCCGACGCCCGAACCGGAGGCAGGAGCACGTGCCCGAGAGCCTTGGGCTGCTTCTGCAGACCCTCAACGTGCCCGCCCTGGTGTTCAACAAGTACAGCGACGTGCTGGCCGCCAACCGTCTGGCCCGGGCGCTGTCACCGGACATGGTGCCGGGAGTGAATCGGCTGCGGATGCTGTTCACCGAGCAGGCCACCCGCGACTTTCACGGCTACTGGGAGCAGTACACGGCCAGCGCCGTGGCTCACCTACGTGCCCAGATCGGCGCCGAGACCGACGACGAGTACCTGCACGCCCTGATCGGAGAGCTCTCCCTCAAGAGTGACCGGTTCCGCCAGCTGTGGGCACGCCATGACGTGCGCACAGCGCAACACGTCACCTTCCGTATACAGCATCCCGAGGTCGGCCCGCTGGAACTACTGGTCGAGAAGTTCCAGGTGGCGGGCCCCGACGGACTTGAGGCGCTGCTCTTGCACGCCGCCCCCGGCAGCCCCTCGGCCCAAGCCCTCGCGCTGCTGGCCTCGCTCGATGTCTCCTAGTCTTTGTCGCCGTACTTCGGTCATGGGTACCGAGTTGGCCGAAGTAGGGCGACAAAGACTAGGAGACATCGAGGTCTTGGCCGACAGCGCCAGAACGCCAAGGTGGTATGCGGCGTCCGTCGGCTCCGCCAACTGATTGTGCCGGTCTCTTCGGGCTCTGGTCCACTTCGTGTGGCCGCGTACACAGGGCGGCTGTTGATAATTGCTCATGGTGTTTGAGTGGTTGTAGGTGGTCAGCGCGCGCGTGGCTGGCCAGCCACGCGTGAATCTGGCTCCGCTCATCAGGCCTCTGGGAATCGTTCATCTAGGCTGGCGAGGTGACTGAGGGGCAGGAGCGGGTGCAGCCGTCGGGAGTGTGGGCCACGGCGGTGGGCGTGGCCAGGGTGCGGGCGTTGGAGACCGAGCGGGAGAACGCGCTGTTCCGCGACCCGCTGGCACAGGCCTTCGCCGCGGCCGGCGGTCTGTGGCCCTCCTCGCCGCCGCCCGATGACGAGGCCGCGCGCCGCCGTCGGCTGGCCGTGTCGTTCTCCATCGTCATCAGGACGAAGTTTCTCGACGACCTGTTGCAGCAGGCCTCCGCGACCGGAGTACGGCAGGTCGTACTGCTGGGCGCCGGCATGGACAGCCGGGCCTTTCGGATGGACTGGCCCGAGGGCACCCGGCTGTTCGAGGTGGACACCGCCGCGCCACTGGACTTCAAGGCTTTAGTGCTGCGCCAGGAGCGGGCCGTCCCTCGCTGCGAGCGGATCGCCGTGGCGGTGGATCTGCGTGAGGACTGGCCGGGCGCGCTGGCCGCCGCGGGGCACGACCCGGCGGCGCCAACCGTATGGATCGCCGAAGGGCTGCTGATCTACCTGCCCGAGGACGCGGTAGAGCTGCTCCTGGCCCGGATCGGCGCGCAATCGGCGACGGGCAGCCGAATGGGGCTGACGTTGGGCTCGCGCGGCGTGATCGAGCGCTTCGCAGCAGACGCCGCAGCGGGATCGGCGGCGTCCATGTGGCTTTCGGAGATGCCCGACGATCCGGTGGGCTGGCTGGCCGGGCACGGCTGGGAGGCCGACAGCCGGACCCTGCGCGAGTGCGCTGCCGCCTACGACCGCCCGATCAGCACCCCGCCGCGGCGCGAGGAACGGCCCGGCGGACTGATCGCGGCGGTCCGCCGGTAGAACGCCTCCTCCCAGTTCCCCACCAAGGGCGTATGCACCTGACCGGTGAAGCCACGCCCCCGACGGAACCCCGCCTGCCGCCTCGGACATCGACGACGCTGAGGCCCATTCGCCTGGGCAGACCGGACAGCGCCGCACGGCAGGGTGGGCCGTTGAGGTCGAATTGCTGGCGGGCGGCGTGAGGGTGAGCAACGAGACCAACAGCATCGTCTACCTGCGGGCGACGGCAGGCGCGGGGCGCCGTCGCCCGCGCCCGGTTCCGTCAGTTGGAGGACGTGGCGTCCTCGGCCGCCCGGACATTCCTGACGCAGGCATCGTCGTAGGCGTTCAGACTGAGCGTTCGGTTGTCGGAGAAGAGGCGGTACTCCATGACTACGGTCCAGCCGCGCTTCTTGAACACCGTTGGTGCGCACCTTCCCGGGGAGGGGCGTGTGGCATAGACCCTGGTTGGTCCGAGGTGAGACTCGTTCAGCGCCAGGGGAGGGGGAGGGCGCTGCGCACTGTGGTGCGTCTTGCGGTGTGCCGACCGCTGACCACGGTTCTCGTGCCAGGTCATTGGTGTGAACGGTGTGGCTGATTGCTGTGGGGAGTGAGCGGGACCTTGCCCGACCGTGAACTGGACTCGTCCGGCTGCGACTGCAGCTGCGGCTGCGATGCCAGAGGCGTGTAACAGCAGAGGGGGTAGAGGCCGCCAAGGCGTTCACTGGTCCGGCGGTCCTTCGTGGTTCTTAGGGAACCGGGAGTAGGGCCGTCTGTTTCGTCGCATCGCTCAGAGCTCTGATGGCGACGCGTACCGACGGGCGAATGGCCCGGTCGGGTCGCCAGATGACGTAGATGCGGCGCGTCAGGTGCGGCTCGATCGCCGAAGTACGCACACCTGGCGGCAGAGGTCCCAGGCCCAGAGTCGGGACCATTGCCAGGCCGACGCCTGCCGAGACGAGGGCTAGTTGGGTGGGGTGTTCGGTGACCGAGTGCATGATGCGCGGCTCGGCGCCTTGCTCGCGCATCGTGTACAGGAGCCATTCGTGGCAGGTGGAGCGGCGGACGCGGCTGATCCAGGGTTCGTCGACGAGTTCGTGGATCCTGATTACGTCGCGGTCGGCGAGGCGGTGTTCTGCGGGTAGGGCGACGCGCGCGGCATCGGTCATCAGTAGATGCCGGTCCACACCGTCGGTCCAGGGGATCGGTACGTGATCCCAGTCCTGGACGATGCCCAGGTCGAGGTCGCCACGCTCCACCTGGGACATGGGAGAGTCGAAGTCCATCTCCCTTACCTGCACGTTCAGTTGGGGCGCACGCTCCGCGAGGAGGCGGATGGTTGTGGGAAGAATCCCGCGTGCGGCCGTAGGGAACGCCCCGACGGTCAGAGGTCCGATTGCTGATTCGTTGCGGGCCTGAAGTTCGGCCTCGGCTTCGTCGGCAAGGCCGAGGATGCGCTCGGCTCGCCTCGCTAGGAGTTGTGCGGCGGGCGTGAGCTCGACGCCGCGACCGCTACGCGTGACCAGCTGGTGGCCGGTTTCCTGCTCCAGTTTGCGCATCTGCTGCGAGACGGCCGACGTGGTGACGTGCAGTACGTCCGCCGCGGCACTGACGGATCCATATGTCGCAATTGCCTGAAGAGTGCGTAGTCGATCTAGGTTAAGCATATTGAAGGGATGCTACATCGAGTTCTCAGAATCTCTCGCTTGTGCAGGTCATGGGCCTACTTCCATAGTCATGGCCATGGATACTTCACCTCGTGCGGCACCTGGTGGCGGGCAGCAGTTCGACCCGCCGGATTGTGCGGCTCCGCCCGTCGACGACGTCGGCAAGGGGACGGATCCGGCCGCGCCTCCTCCTCCTGCTGGCAGGAAGGAGCGGGGGTTGGACTGGCGCGTCAGGTTCGCCTTGCTTGCTCTCGTATGGGGGCTCAGCTTCCTCTTCGTGAAGGTGAGCGGGGAAGCCTACGAACCACTGCAGGTCGCCCTCGGGCGCGTTGCATTCGGCGCCGTGGCGCTGCTGCTCGTCGTCGCCGTCAGGCGGGAGGTGTTGCCGCGCAGTGCGCGCCTGTGGCTGCATCTCGCAGTTGCCGCCTTCTTGCTCAATGCTCTCCCTTTCACGCTCTTCGCCTATTCCGAACAGCGGATCACCTCGGCCTTGGCGGGGATCTGCAACGCCACCACTCCACTGTTCACCCTGCTCGTGGCCGTGACCGTGCTGCCCGGTGAGCGCCCGGACCGCAATCGGCTCATGGGGATGGGGCTCGGCTTTCTCGGGGTCCTGGTGGTCTTCGGGATCTGGGGTGGAATCAGTGCCGGCGATCCAGTAGGAGCAGGGCAGGCGCTCGCGGCCGCTCTGAGTATGGGGACCGGCTGGGTCTATGTGCGCCGGTTCCTCTCCCACTCCGGGAGCTCAAGCGTTTCCCTGTCTGCGGCGCAGCTCACGGCGGGTACGGTGGAACTTGCGCTGGCAGCTCCCTTCATCACGTCCGTGCCGCACCGCTTCCCGTTCGCCGAGACGGCATCCCTCGTGGTCCTGGGGGCAGTGGGCACCGGTCTCGCCTTCCTCATCCAGTACAGCCTGGTGCGGGACGCCGGCGCGACGGTTGCCTCGATGGTCACCTATCTCGTGCCGATCATCTCCACCACGGCCGGAGTGCTCGTCCTCGGTGAAGGCCTCAAGTGGCACCAGCCCGTCGGGGCGGTCGTCATCCTCTTGGGCGCCGCACTGTCCCAGCGCACCCGCCGAGCCTCCAGCTAGCTCCCTGTCCTGAACTCTTCGGACCGGAGATCCCTCATCACTTGATGAAACCTTTCATCAAGTCCGCCCAAAATTGGCCACTGTAGCGGCCTGACCTCAAGGAATATAAAGATGAACATCGCTGACACGATCAAGAACATCCTGGTCTCCCACGTCTACGTCGAGATCCCGACCGACCAGATGGGCGAGCAGGACAGCCTCCGTGACGTCCTCGGTGTGGACTCCCTCGGCTTCGTGGAGCTGCGAGTGCAGATCGAGGAGGCCTTTGAGGTGGAGATCTCGGACGACGACTTCACTCCCGAGCACTTCTCCACCATCGCCTCCCTGGCCTCGCTCGTGGAGAAGCTCCGCAGCCAGACGGCCGCTGCCTGAAACCCTGACAGAAGGTCTGAACAGAGTGGAATTTGAACCGCCGATAGTCACCGGCGTTGGCTGGGAAACTCCCCTGGGAAACACCCTGGATGGGGTGTGGGCTCGTCTCCTCAAAGGCGAGACAGGGGTACGCGAAGTCCCCTCCGGCACCCCGCTGCGGAGCAACCTTGCAGCCATCGTCCCCGATGTCCCGCTGGAGCAGCCTCCCGGCGAACGCCAGCACACTCTGGCCACACGCGCGATCACGACGGCGCTGGCGGATGCTGGGCTCACCCCCGAAGTACTGGCGGGCCCCGGCACGGAACTGATCCTCGGCACCAGCTACGCGGCAAACCTTGACGATCCCGATGTCGTCCGCCTCGACGACTGGGCTCGCGGCGTCGCCGAAGCCCTCGGATACCCGCGCCCACCGCTGTGCGTGGCCACCGCCTGCTCGGCAGGCTCCGATGCATTGCTGATGGGAGCGGAACTGATCCGCTCCGGACAGCGCGAGGTCTGCGTGTGCGTGGGAGCAGACATCGTCACCCCGGCCAAGCGCTTGGGACATTCGCTGCTCGGCACCATGAGCCCCGATGGACTGCGGGCCTTCGACTCCCGGCACAACGGCATGATTCTCGGCGAGGGCGCCGGGGTGTTCATCCTTGAGTCCGTGAACCACGCGCGCAGCCGCTGTGCACGCGAGCGGGCGATCCTGCACGGGGCCGGTTCCGCGAACGATGCCGCGGGCATGACGGCTCCGGATCCCGCAGGCAGCAGTGTCGTACTCGCCGTCGAGCGTGCCCTGGCCGGGAGCGGCCTGACCACACAGGACATCTCCGTCGTGAGCGCACACGGCACTGCAACCCCGGTCAATGACGCGGTGGAGTCGACCAGCTTGCGCACACTCTTCGGTGCGGCAGCCGAAAAGCCCACCGTGTTCGGCACCAAGGGGGCACTCGGCCACAGCCTCGGTGCCTGCGGAACCATCGAAGCGATCACCCTCATCCAGGCCCTGACTGATCGTCAAGTGCCGCCGGTGCAGGAACTCGAAGAGCCGATCGACGACTTCCCGCTACCGCTGCCGCCGGCACAGGACAGAGGCACACCAGTTCCGGCCGGCAGCGGACTCAGCCTGACCCTGGGCTTCGGCGGCTTCAATACCGCGCTGCTCTTCACCGTGCCGGGAGCTGACCATGAGTGAACGCCGTCACTGCCCGCCTCTTGCCGTTGGCTTCGGGGAAGCCATCACGGACTCTCCAGCGAGGCATTCGCGCAACGGGTCCTCTTTGTACGCTGATCCGCTGGCATGGTTGATCAACGATGCGGTGGAAGCCGCTGTAGATGACTGCGGAGCGGACCTGACCACGGTCGGCGACCAGGTCGGCATGATCGCCATCAGTGAGTCATGCACCGTCACTACGATGCGGATCATAGCCAAGGCGACACCCCGTGGGCGCTTGTCTCCGCTCAAGTTCGCCGGAGCCAACCCCGGCTCGATCGCGGGACTCTCCTGTATCCAGCAGGGCTACCGCGGGCCGACTCTGGCACTGAGCACCGCACCCACCAATGCTGTGGGCACGGCCAGCGACATCGCGGCCAGCTGGTTGGGGCGCGGCCTGGCTCGCTACGTCCTCATCGCCACCCACCGACAGGACAACGACGTCCACGCAGCACGCTGCCTCGTTCTCCAGGCCGCACAGGCCACCGATGCGGCGCGCTGCGAACTCGAACTCCACCGCCTCGCGGCCAGAGCCGACAAGCCGGCCGTGAATCACTGAAGGAGGTGTCCTCACCATGCTCTCCACGACCATGGACCTGGGCATCACGCGTGACGACGTCGTCGCCCTGCTCCAACGCACCACCGATCTCAGCAGGCCCGCTGGAGTCGCGGGACCCGACCTCGACGTCCTGCAGCACGACTTCACCGCACTGGGACTGGCCCCCGGAACTCCGGTGATCATCGCGCTGGCCAACGGCAGCCACTTGCTCAAGCAGTACTTCACCGTGCTGCTGAACGGCTGTGTGCCCGTCACCGTCGCCCCCTCTACACCGTCAGCCCGACTCACCGCCCTGGCGCACCATCTGTCGGCCGGCGCGCTGATCGCTGCGCGCATCGACCCCCGCCGCTACGGCAGCGCCCACACCGTCCCTGTGGGCGAACAGCAGGCCGTCGTGCTGACTGACGGCGAACCGCAGGGCGCTTACGAACCCGGGCACGCGCTGATGCTGACGTCCGGGACCTCCGGAATGTTCAGCGCCTGCCTGCACGGGGTCGACTCGTTGCTGCGCAACGCACGCCGCCATGCCGCAGCCGTCGGCGTCCGCAGCAGCGACACGATCCTCATCAACCTGCCCCTGTACTACTCCTACGCCATCGTTGCCCAAGCGCTGACGGCCCTGGTCACCGGAGCGGAACTCATCATCTCCGGGCCACCGTTCAACCCGGCGACGTACCGCGACACGATCCAGCGGTACGGCGTGACCTCGTCATCGATCACCCCCACGATCGCCCGGCAACTCGTCGAAATCGGGACCCCGCTGCCCGCACCACTGCGGTCGCTGGCGGTCGGAGGGGACCGTATCGATCCGGCCCACGTGAGTCGACTTCTTGCTCTGAACCCCGGCGGCGAGCTGTACCTCACCTACGGGCTTACCGAAGCAGGCCCGCGTGTCGCGACGCTGGCAGCCCATCAGGAGCCCGCTCACCGGCATGCCTCAGTCGGTCTTCCGCTGGAGGACGTCAGCGTTCTGGTCCGGGAACCCGCTGCAGACGGCGTCGGTGAACTGATCGTCGCGACCGACACGGCTCTGCGGCGCAAAGTCGGGCCCTCCTCGCGTCAGCCCTTGCTGGCCCCGGGGCTGGTGGCGACCGGAGACCTGTTCCGGCAGGACGAGGACGGCTACCTCTTTTATCAGGGACGGCTCTCCGACTTCGTCGTCGTGCACGGAGAGAAGGTCTCGCTCTACTCCATCCGCCAGGCAGCTCAGAGCATCCCAGGAGTCGCCCGGGCAATCCCCCACGTCCGCCAGGACGAACAGGGAGACACCCGCATAGAGCTCGAAGTCCACGCCACCGAGCCCGTCATGGTCACCGAGGAAATGATGCACGCCGAACTGCGGCCCCTGCTCCTGCGCAGTGAGCGCCCGGCACAGATCACCGTCGTGCCCCTGGCCGCAACCGCCCAGCACAAGTGACCACACCCCAAGGAACGTCCCTCATGCCCAACCCTCCCCGCACGCAGGTGTTCTGCGTGCCGCACGCCGGCGGATCGGCCAGCGTCTTCCGCTCCTGGAAGCGTGGCTTCCCCGAGCACATCGACGTCGTTCCGCTCGAACCGGCGGGCCGCGGCATGCGCCGCTCCGAGGACTTCGCCACCCAGGTGCCCGACGCCGCACAGAATCTGACCCAGCAGCTCCTGGAGCGCCTCGAAGGCGACACCTTCCACATCCTCGGCCACTGCATGGGCGCTCTCATCGCCTACGAGATGGTGTGCCACCTCCAGAGCACCAGGCAGAAGCTTCCGCAGTCGCTCGTCGTCTCCGGCCGCAACCCTCCGCACCTTCAGACCGACTGGGGTAAGCGCGTCGCGAAGCTTCCCGACGACGAACTCTTCGCAGAACTCAGCTCCGTCGGCGGTGTGCCCAAGGGACTCAGCCGCGCCATGGCCGACGGGTTCCTGCACATCATCCGCAACGACCAGCGTATGGTCCACGCCTACAGTCCTGCCCAGCCGCCCACCCTCATCAATGTGCCGGTCCATGTCCTGGCCGGAGATGCGGATGAGATGACCCACGCAGATCAGCTGCCCGGCTGGTCGGCTTACACCAGCCAGCCCGTTGACGTCGAGTACCTCAGCGGCGGCCACTACTTCCTCTACGACTGGCCGGACCACGTCGCCACGCGCGTGACCCAATGGACCGCACCGGAGGCTGTCACCGCATGAAGTACCGCTACCTCGGAACCACCGGCATCCGCGTCAGCCAGCTCTGCCTAGGCACCCTGATGTTCGGATCCTGGGGCAACAACAGTGCCGACGAATCCATCCCCGTCATCGAACGCGCCCTCGCCTCGGGCATCAACTACATCGACACCGCCGACTCCTACTCCCGCGGGGAATCCGAAGAGATCGTCGGCAAGGCACTCGCCCAGACCGGCAAACGCGATCGCGTCGTCCTCGCAACCAAGGCGCACGCACCCATGGGAGTGGACCCCAACTCCCGCGGCAACTCGCGTCGCTGGATCCACCAGGCCGTCGACAACAGCCTGCGCCGACTCGGCACCGACTGGATCGACATCTACCAGATGCACCGGCCCGACCCGCACACGGACATCGACGAGACCCTCGGCGCGCTCTCCGACCTCGTACAGGCCGGCAAGATCCGATACCTCGGCAGCTCCACCTTCCCCGCCCACCAGATCGTCGAGGCACAGTGGACGGCCGAACGCCGACATCGCGAACGCTTCGTGCTGGAGCAGCCCCCGTACTCGTTGCTCGCCCGCGAGATCGAAGCGGATGTGCTGCCTACCTGCCACAAGTACGGCATGGGCACCGCCACCTGGAGTCCCCTGGCCGGCGGGTGGCTCACCGGCCGCTACCGCAAGGGGCACGAGCCGGAGCCCACCAAGCGCGCGGGCCGCTGGGGGAAGCGGTACGACATGACGCTGAACGCCAATCAGCGCAAGCTAGACGCCGTCGAACAGCTCACCCAACTCGCCGAGCAAGCCGGCATCAGCCTCATTCACATGGCGCTCGCCTTCGTCACCGAACACCCGGCCGTAACCTCGGCGATTATCGGTCCACGCACCATGGAACAGTTCGAGAGCCAGATCGCGGCAGCCGACGTCACGCTGCCCAGCGACGTCCTGGACCGTATCGACGAGATCGTGCCTCCCGGCCAGACCCTCAACTCCGAAGACGGCGGCTGGAGTCCTCCCGAACTGACGGACTCCGCCCTACGCCGCCGCAGCCGATGAAGGAGACGACCACATGACCGATCCAGGGCATCCCACAGCGGGGCCAGCTCCAGCTGATCTCATCGACCCCGCCTCCGGCATCACACTTCTCGACTGGCAGGCTGCCGAAGGGGACCACCAGTACACGGTCTCGGCACGCCACGACGGTGGTGATCGGATCATGCTGCTCATCCACGCCGTCCGGCAGGCAGCACTCCTGATCGCTCACGAAGCCTTCGACGTGCCGCGCTCACACCACTGCGTCTTCCAAGCTCTCTCGTGCAGCGCCCCGGCGGTCGGTGGCGATGGGCAGCTCGAAGGCGGAACGCCACTCACCCTGTCTGTTCGGCTGATCGACCCTGACATGCGACGTGGGCAACTGGTCAGTTCCACTTTCGCAGCCGCCATAACAGTGGAGGGCAAGCAGCTGGGAACGGCGCGGGTCACCTTCACTTTCCTGTCGCCCGCGGCGTATCGGTTCGTCCGCGGATCAGGGGAAGCTGCAGGGGATTCACAGGCTTGGCCTGAAGCAACGACGGTCGAAATGACAGCCAGCGAAGAGCAGTTGGAGTTCAGGGGGCAACCCGTGGACCATATTCCGGGCATGGTGATGGTCAATAGCGCACTGGCCCTGGCCCGAAGCCACGGAAATGTGCAACGTATCCAGGGCATCGACGGAAGATTCACCGGGTATACCGATCCTCACCTCCCCTGCACCTTCCAGCTGAGGCCGGCAGGCGATGCCTGCGTCGACGTTCAGGCGTTGCAGGACAGCCGCTGCGTCTACGAAGGAAGTGTCGAGGTGTCCATCTAGCTAGCGTTACGGGGCTCTGTGTCTCTCTGCCGCTTCCGGCGGCAGAGAGACATGCCGATCCCGCGAACGGTCTGATCTCCCCAGAACCGTGGGACTCTGGCCATGAGCGCGCTGCGCGGCAGCATGCACGGTTTGATCTGCCAGTGGTGCTCCAACAGCCATTCGGCGGGATGAAGGTGGGGGAGTTCCCACAGCGGCGTGCTGCCGTGCCTCCTGTGTCAGCGCTCCTCGTGGCGGAGGGACTTCATGAAGTCGTTGCGCCGGCGGGTAGGGGAGACTTGGGTGTCGATCAGGTCGACTCTGCCGCCGGTCGGCAGGTGCACGAAACGTAGACGCCTCTTGCTGAGTCCCTGCAGCCGTAGACCGGGGATGTCGCTGGGGCCGTCATGTCCGCCACCAGAGGCAGGAACCGGGACGCGACACGGCAGGCGGTGTTGGTGTGCAGAACCGCCGCGCGACGAGCGTGCGCCGTCCCCGATCGCCAGCACGCCAGGCTGAAAGCCGAGTACCGCAGCGTCTGCTCCCGGGAAGGAGCGGCGCACTGACCTGGGAGCGGTTTCTCCGGGCGAACCACTGGTGCGGTGATCACGTCTCGTTCGCCGGCTGAGGGCCCGCCCACGGGCGGGCCCCGCGCCACCTACCTCGTGGGTTTTGGCCCGCGGTCAGGCGAAGTAGTGAATCGTCCCGCGCAGGGCCGGGTCCGCTCCCTCACAGTGCTGTTCGAAGGTGAGGGCGAGGGCGGTGATCTGTCCCGAGGCGTCAGCGACCAGCTTGTCCACCGTGAACTCGCCGTTGCTGTGGTTGCATCCGCCGCCGCCGACGGAGAGCATCCCGTGCTCGTCGTCACCCAGCTCGTCCGCCTGATAGGTGCGGCCCACCTGGAAGGACTGGCCGGTGGGGGGCACGACGAGCGCGTTCCAGGTCTCGCGCAGACCGGAGGCGCCGAACTCGATGCGTCCGTCGACGGTGCCGTCGAGGGTGAATGTGGCGATGCCGTTGGTGAAGGTACGGCTGCGGCCCCCGCCCGCATAGTCGCCGGGCTCGCTGACGTAGGAGAACGACAGCGGCAGCGCCTTGTACTTGATCGTGCCGCGCAGTGCGGGCGCGTCGGCCTCCTCGCAGCGCTGGACGTACGAGGCGTCCAGCAGGGCGATCTCGCCCTTGCCGTCAGTGTCGATCTGGTTGATCGTGAACTGTCCGTACACGGTGTTGCAGCCACGGCCGTCGCCGCCCACCGAGAGGCCGGGCGCCCGGCCGGAGGGCCCGGGGGCCCGTTCGGCGCCGCGGAAGACGCCCGGGGTGAGCCGGTCGCCGGCGGGTGCCTGCATCTCGACGGACCACCGCACGTCGCCGGCCTCGATGATCGCCGTGGCGTAGGTGTCGTCACCCAGCACCCGGATGTCCGCGGCCGGGGCCCGGTAGGTGTGCGCCTCACCCTGGCCGATCCAGTCGCCGGCCTCGCTGCGCTGCGTGTAAGCCGTCACCGGCACCGGCTTCGCGGACGCAGCCTCCGCGCCCGGCGCCGACCACAGCAGGCATGCGCCCGCCGC
Organism: Streptomyces sp. NPDC057694; assembly: GCF_042799415.1. Taxonomy (NCBI): domain Bacteria; kingdom Bacillati; phylum Actinomycetota; class Actinomycetes; order Kitasatosporales; family Streptomycetaceae; genus Streptomyces; species Streptomyces sp. NPDC057694. The sequence goes on along the minus strand of NZ_JBHVIX010000002.1, from coordinate 76,996 downwards.
CCCGGCGACCGCGGTCAGTACTGTCGCTCTGTTCAGCGCACGACGCCATCTCAGCCACATGACTCTCATGCTCCCCACCCCTCACGTACACACATCCATGCAGAGACGCCCAAGTACCCACGCCCGTAACGGATATGCTCCGGACGACAGAGGTGGCTCGGGCGGTTAAGTCGGCCGGTTCAGGCGGTTGCGGGGGGGGGGCGGGGGGGGGGTGGGGGGAGGGTCCCAGCACGGGAGGAGTTTAGAAGGGGGCGGGAACACACCACGCCCCCCGGCTCCCGCTCCCCCCCTCGCGCGGTCCCCCCCCCGCAGCGGCACCCTCGCCGCCGAG
>NZ_JBHVIX010000002.1:0-76655 GCF_042799415.1 Streptomyces sp. NPDC057694 | reverse complement strand
GGTGTGTGGCTGCTCCCACCGCCTCCCCCCCCCCGCCTCCCCCCCCCCCCCCACAACCGCGAGGGCCATGTGGCGATGCCAGCCGCGGTAGGAGCGGCCCACGAAGTCGCGCAGGCCGCTGGACTCGCCGACGCCGCCGAGGTCGCGTTCGACGCGGCGGGTCAGTTTCGTCGTGCGCCGCAGGCGACCTGACGCCCGGTTACAGATCAGGGCGCAGCGGCAGGAGTGCGGCCGCGGCCAGGCAGAGTGTGAAGCCGTGGCCGGTGGGCGCAGACGCTGTGACCTGCAGCTCCCGGGGTGCAGCTGAAATTTCGGAACTACCTCGGAAATCTCTATCGTGGAGATATCGGAGACGACCGGCGGGGGACGACAGTGGAGCTGCGGGACATAGAGATCTTCCTGGCCCTGGCCGAAGAGCTGCACTTCGGCCGGACCGCGGAACGCCTTCATGTGTCACAAGCGCGGGTGAGCCAGTCCATAGCCAAGCAGGAGAGGCAGATCGGAGCCCGCCTGTTCGCCCGAAGCAGCCGCCGCGTCGAGCTGACGCCCATCGGAGTCAAACTGCGCGACGACCTCAGCGCCGGCTACCAGCAGATACGTAACGGCATCCGGGATGCCACTGCTGCCGGGCGCGGCGCCAGAAGCACGCTCACCCTCGGCCTGCACGGGCCCCAAGCGCACGACCAGGCCGAACTCCTGGACCTGTTCCGCAGCCGCCACCCCGACATTGAGCTGCGCATCCGGGAGATGATCTTCACCGACCCCTTCGGCCCACTGCGTGACGGCACCGTCGAGATCGCATCCGCCTGGCTGCCCGTCCGAGAGCCCGATCTCACCGTCGGCCCCGTGATCGATGCCGAACCGCTGCTGCTCATGGTCGCCACCGACCATCCACTGGCTGCACAGGACGAGGTGGGTATGGAGGATCTTGCGGACTGGGTCCTGCCTTATTCCGGGCCGCCTACGCCCGAGTACTGGCTGCAGACTCTCGTCCCCACGCACACCCCCAGCGGACGCCCCATCCGACGTGGGCCGAAGGTCACCACCTTCCAGGAAGTCGCCGCCGCCGTCGCCGCAGGCCATGCCATCAGCCTCGTCCATGGCGACGCCGCTCGCTACTACCGCTGGCCCGGCCTGCGCTACCTGCACCCTCACGACGCACCGACAGGGGAGTGGGCCCTCATCTGGCCCACCGCCCAAGAAACAGACGCCATTCGCGCACTGGCACGCGCCGCACGAGACACTGGTCCACGCACAGCCTGACCCCCCTGCAAGATCCCCCGACGACTACATGTGCCAGCTGGCTCCCGCCGGGTCGGATACCTGAATACGTGCCCCGCCACCTTCTCTGGAGAGCGGCACGGCGTCTCAGGCCCGATCGTGCAAGGCAACGCACATCGCGCTCAAACAGGAACGGGCCGCCTGCTGGGCACAAGCGCGGGCTGGGCAGAGGGAAAGCCTGGCTTTGTTGGTGAGTTACGAGAGCGCCTGTAGCTCATCACCGAGAGCGCGCTCTTCCACGGGAGAGTGATGTCGCTGAGTTTCGAGAGCGCCTGGGGGCTTGCTTCGGGACCATGGTTGTGCTCTGCACGACGAGGGGGCCCGGGTGCTGCCGAAGTCCAAGGTCGATCTGTACGCGGCTATCCGTCGTGATGCGAAGGCTGGTCTGTCGAGCCGTGCTCTTCAGCGGAAGTACGGTGTCGGGTTCCTGACCGTGCAGAAGGCGTTGACGTCGGCCTGGCCGGAGCCGCGGAAGAAGCTCCCGCCGCGGCCGACGCGGCTGGATCCGCACAAGCCGTTGATCGACGAGATGCTGCGGGCCGACCTGGATGCGCCTCGCAAGCAGCGGCACACGGTGAAGCGGATCTTCGAGCGGCTGCTGGACGAACACGGTGCGGACGAGATCTCCTACCAGATGGTCCGTGGCTACGTCGCTGACCGGCGCGAGGAGATCCGGATCCAGGCCGGACGGGGCGTGGTGGAAGCCTTCGTCCCGCAGACTCACAAGCCCGGAGCGGAGGCGGAGGTCGACTTCGGCGACGTGACGGTGCGACTGGCCGGCGAGCTGGTGACCTGCTACCTGTTCGCGTTCCGACTGTCCTACTCGGGCAAGGCCGTCCACCGGATCTTCGCCTCGGCAGGTCAGGAGGCGTTCTTCGAGGGCCACGTCCACGCTCTCAACACGTTGGGCGGGGTGCCGACCGGGAAGGTCCGCTACGACAACCTTAGGGCGGCGGTCGCCCAGGTGCTGGGCTTCTCCCGGCATCGCGTCGAGGCCGAGCGCTGGACCGCGTTCCGCTCCCACTACGGCCTGGAAGCTCTCTACTGCCAGCCCGGAATCCGCGGCGCCCACGAGAAGGGCGGGGTCGAGGGGCAGATCGGCTGGTTCCGCCGCAACCACCTCGTCCCGGTGCCCGAGGTCGCGACGCTCGCCGAGCTCAACGCGATGATCGACCGGTGGGACCAGGAGGATGAAGCCCGCCGGATCCGGTCGCGTCCTCGCACGATCGGCGAGTACTTCGCGGCCGAGCAGCCGCTGCTGGCGCCGCTGCCGGAGGAGCCCTTCGAGACGGGGCGGCTTTTCACTCTGCGGGTCGACCGCTACAGCCAGATCAGCGTCCGCACCAACCGCTACTCGGTGCCGGTCCGGCTGATCGGCCGGAACGTCCGCGCAATGCTGCATGCCTCCGAGCTAGTGGTCTACGACGGCCGGGACGAAGTCGCCCGGCACGAACGACTGATCGCCAAAGGCGGCACCCGCCTCGAACTGGACCACTACCTCGAAGCTCTCGTGCGCAAGCCCGGCGCTCTCCCGGGAGCGACCGCGCTCGACCAGGCCCGCTCCGCAGGCCGGTTCACTCCCGTCCACGACGCCTGGTGGGACGCTGCCGTCAAGGCCCACGGCGAGCGGGACGGCACCCGCGCGCTCATCGAGGTCCTCCTCCTCGGACGGCACCTGCCGCACGAGCACCTGGTCACCGGACTCGCCGCCGCCCTCAGGACTGGCGCTCTAACGGCGGACGCCGTCGCTCTTGAAGCCCGCAAGGCAGCAGACGCCGACACAGAACCCGCCGAGGCCCCAAAACCATCAGCAGCGAGCCGAACCAGCATCGCCCCCTGCCGGCTGTCGCCCGGGCCCACCTGCCACCTGACAAACGGCCTCTGCCGTCGGTCGCTCACTACGACCAGCTCCTGCGGCTCCGCCGCGACCGCCCCACCTCCTGAAGGAGAACAGCATGTCCATCCCCCGCCAGCGAGGACTCACCGAGCAGGCCGCCACGGCAGCGATCGACCAGGCATGCCGGATGCTGAGGCTGCCCACGATCAGGTCCCAGTTCTCCGAGCTCGCCGAAGCCGCCGGCCGCGAGCAGATGTCCTACCTCGGCTTCCTCTCCGAGCTCCTGCTGGCCGAGTGCGACGACCGGGCCCGCCGCCGCTCCGAGCGGCGCATCAAGGCTGCCGGTTTCCCCCGCGACAAGTCGCTGCGCAAGTTCGACTTCGACGCCAACCCCAACATCGACCCGGCTATGGTTCACACCCTCGCCAAGTGCGAATGGATCAAGAAAGGGCTGCCGCTCTGCCTCATCGGCGACTCGGGCACCGGCAAGTCGCACCTTCTGATCGCGCTCGGCACGGAGGCCGCGATGGCCGGCTACCGGGTCAAGTACGTTCTGGCGACGAAGCTGGTCAACGAGCTGGTCGAGGCCGCCGACGAGAAGCAGCTGACCAAGACCATCGCCCGCTACGGCCGCGTCGATCTGCTCTGCATCGACGAACTGGGCTACATGGAACTCGACCGCCGCGGCGCCGAACTCCTTTTCCAGGTCCTGACCGAACGCGAGGAGAAGAACAGCGTCGCCATCGCTTCCAACGAGTCCTTCTCCGGCTGGACCAAGACCTTTACCGACCCCAGGCTCTGCGCGGCCATCGTCGACCGCCTCACCTTCGGCGGCAACATCATCGAGACCGGCACCGACTCCTACCGTCTCGCCACCACCCGCGCTCAAGCGGAACGAGCAGCCGTCTGAGCGCAGTTCGCCTGCTCTATCGAACTGGCCCGCACTCATCGACGATCACGGTCGGCTCTGACAGGAAGACATTCCGGTCGACGGGTCCATAAGCGATGTTGAACGTGTCAAGCCAGTACGACCAACCGCGGATTCCCAGGGCGCTGGTGAACCGGTAGTTCAACTGCCAGCGGACCCACTGTCCGGGAAGCAGTCGAACTGCCGGCGGCCTGCGCGGCCGAGGCGGCAACCCGAAAAGCGGCTCCACACGAGCGAGCACTCGGAGCCGATCGCCTTCGTCCCGCAGGCTGACACCGATCTCGCGAAGGTCTTTCTGGCTCGAACGTGGCTCGAAGCCGTCACGCTCGGGCATCTGGACGAAGTGGGCAAAACCGGAGGGCACCTGAGGCAGCGAGAAGCCGAGCGGCGCCGCGTTTCTGCGGGCAGCGGCCTCCCCGCCCCGAGACTGCTTTGTCCAGGATGTCTTGATCCACTGCACCGTGATGTCCACCGCACCTGCCCTTCGCCGAGAGCCTACGGTCAACATTCGCTTGACGTCACTCAGGTTCCGGCGCAACTGCCTGCTGCCAGTTCTCAGCAACATTCCACAGGGGTAGAGACCCAGACCGCTCTCCGAAACCGCCTACAAGCGCTCTCCGGTCTCACCTACGCAGCCAGAAAGCCCCTCACACATTGGTGGATCGATATCTCCAGGGCCGATCGTGGAGGTGGCCTCCAACGCTGTGGCCTTGATGTCCCCGCGCACGCGTCTCCGTCGATAACAGCAGGCTTATCCGCCCATGCCGAACCGATCATTGATCCTGTTTCTCCCTCACTGCATCCTGAGGCACACGCTTGCCTGGATACGCCACTCGTATCAGGCGCAGGGCCGCCCTGGGGGAGGCGAAGGGGAGGACATGCCTGTACTTGGCATGTCCTCCCTGGCTGTGGCGAGGTGCACTCTCGTCGTCGATCTCCGGAACTTCGTGGGCCCCGGCCACGCAACCTGGCTACGGGTGGCCGGGCAAGCGAGACAGTGGCCGCGCACCTGACCCGGATTCGCGGCGTGACAGAAGGAGATGACGTGCGCTTTCGGAATGCGGTCGCGGTGGCCGCGGTCGCTCTGGCTCTCACCACAGCGAGTGCCTGCGACAGCGGCAATGGCGGCGGTGGTGACAGCAGTTCCTCCGCCGACGGAGACGGGCTCTCCGCCGGCAGCGGCGGGCGGCTGATGGGCGACGGATCCAAAGGCCGCCCCAGTGCGGCCACAATGGCGGACATAGCGTCGTTCGTCTCCGAACGCACCACGTGCACGAACCTGTTCTCGGATCCCAAGGACCCGGAACATGAATCGGTGGGCTCCGAGTGGGGCATCAAGGAACGCGGTGTCTGCTACGACGCTGACCGCATGGGCATCAGCCTGCTGGCCGTCAATGACATGAAAGCGTTTCAGACCCGGGCCAAGAAGCGAGGCGGCGGCTACTACGTCGGCAAGGACTTCGCCGTCTACAGCGCGGACCCCACCACGCTCGATGCCCTGCAGGACTCCGGGCTGCTCTACCTGTCGTGCGAGGATCCGGAAAAGATCCCCAGCGGCTTCACCAAGGAGCCGGCCCTCGTGGGCGGTTGTGTGCTGACCAACCACCCCGGCATGTTCTAAGGGGGTGTTCTGTGAGACGGCGTTTGAGATTTGTCGTGGTCCTGTAGGTCGGGCAGAGGTGGAAGGACCGGCAGGACGATCCGCGTTGGCGATCGATAGGATCGGCTGGTCGGAGGGGGGCGTGATGTTGCAGGTTCTGTGCAGCAGGGAAACCAGAGAGCTCGAGCTCTCTGGGACCTGTCGAGAGCTCCATGCCCTTGGGCAGTTGCTGCGGGGAAAGGCTGGAAGCCTTGATCTCTTCGAGAACCGACACCCCTCTCCCTACGAGCGGTCGCTGTCCGAGATCACGTTCCGGGAGGATCCGGAGCAAGACGCCGCTTCGGTTGTCGCCGAGGACCAGATCCTGAGGATCCATGGGCGTCGGGAAGCTCTCGACCTCCTCGCCGACAACATCGAGCGCTTCGCCTCCGAAGCGGACGCAGGCGATCACTGCCACGTCGACTCCTCGACATACGACCACATCGCGCCGCGGTCGGATTCGTTGGTGATCGCGTTCAGATGAGCGGTGAGCCATCGGCCGCGGGTCGGTTGAGCCCGCCGGCCTCAGCGCGAGAGCGCGATCGTGGGCCTGGCCGGCTTGCCGATCGGCCGTGGGCGAGGCGCCGGACCATGATGCCGATCTTTGCCCAGCGGATCATCGTCTCCGAGTGGGCCGGGCTGGTTTCGTAGTCGCGGGCGAGGCGCCGGTGGGCGGTGAGCCACGAGAAGGTGCGCTCTACTGCCCACCGCTTGGGCTGGACCTGGAAGCCGCGCTGGTCAGGGTCCTTGCGGACGATCTCCAGGTCACGGCCAAGGATCTGTGCCGTCCAGTCGACCAGGCGGCCGGTGAAGCCTTGGTCCGCCCAGACCTTCGTGACGCTCGGGTGGTCGAGCACGAAGAAGATCCCGCACAATGCCTGCCGATCCGGCACCCGCCTCGGCCCTCGGCCTTCTTCGGATCCGGCTACGGCAGCAACGGCTCGATCAGCGGCCACAGGTCGTCCCACACGTTCCACGGCTGCGACTGCTCGATCGGCCGACGGCGTGGCTACTCGGCGGGCAGGGAAGCCAGGAGTGTCTGTGCGATCGCTACGTCGTGACTCTTGGCCGTCTCGCCGAAGGAAAGGATTCGGCGTAGGCAGGAGCGGGCCTCTTCTGTCTCTCCGAGTTTGATCAGAACCTCCGCAAGGTCCAAAAGCATGCTGCTCTCCGCATAAGGAATGCCGACGCGCTGCACGTGAAGCAGGCCGCTGCGAAAGTGCTCGGCAGCCTCGTGCCACCGTCCCAGGGCAGCGCAGTCGCGTCCGAGCCCGCAGATGGCCCTGGCGCGGACGTGATCGGTCATGTCCTGGCTCATCGGAGAGTCGGGGGCATCCAGGAGGGCCATGAGAGGCTCGTGCAGGGCCATGCTCTCCTCGACGCGGCCCGAATCGCGCAGGGCGGCTCGATAGCTCTGCATGGAGACCAGCCAGTTCTTGTGGTCGCCGGCGGCTTCTGCCAGGTACATGGCTTCACGGGACTTGTCCAAAAATGCCTGGAATTCGCCGAGTTGTTTGTGCGGTGACGTCGCCATGATCAGGGCCCAGGCCTGTTGTGCGGTGTCGCCGGCTCGACGGGCACACTCCAGCGCTTGGTCGGCGCGGCCGATGGCCTCCCGGTACCTGCCCTCGTATCCCAGCGTCCAGGCATAGTTGTTGAGGTGGAAGGCCTGCCTGCGGAGGTCGCCGAGCGCGGTGGCGGCCTCGCTGGACAAGCGGTAGACCTCGCTCCAGCGTCCCCAGCCGTCCCAGACGCCGCAGAGAACGTCCAGGGCTTCGGCGGTCTCCGTGACGCGGACGTGCTCGCCGCGCGCGGCCGCGCCGTGCAAGGCGGCGAACCAGGCGGCGGTCTCACTCACCAGCCAGCTCCGGGCCTGCTCGGCACTCTCCAAGGGGACCAGGCCCTGCCAGGTCGACGACGGCCCGTCCTTGAACGTGCGACCGGCGGCCGTGGCGGTGTCCAACAACCACTCCCGCAACCGCTCATCGGCCGCTTCCCGCTCCGCGACCCCTTCCGCCTGCAGCCGGGAACGGGCAAACAATCGCAGCAGGTCGTGCAGTTGGTAGCGGCCCGTGAAGGTGGCCTGGAGCAGGCCCGCCTCCACCAGCTCCGCCATCACGTCCTCGGCCTCGAACATCCCGGTGCCGCCCAGGGCGGCGCCGTAGGCGGCAGTCATGTCCGGGCTTGGGACCACGCTCAGCAGCCGCAGCATCCGGGCCGCCTGCCCGGTCAGCTGCCGGTACGACAGTTCGAAGGCCGCCTCGACCTGCACATCCCCCGCGGTCAGCGCGCCCAGCCTGCGTTCTTCGTCGGCCAGCCGCTGCGCCAGATGATCCACGCTCCACCCGGAACGCACCGTGAGCCAATTCCCTGCTACGCGCAAGGCCAACGGAAGTCGCCCGCACAGTTCCGCCACCTCGGCCACGGCCCCGGCTTCGGCATCCGCCCGCTGCACACCCAGGATCCGGCGCAGCAGGTCCACCGCCTCAGCCTGCGTCAGTCCCGACAATGCCAGTCGGTCCACGTCTTCCAAGCCCGACAGCTGCCGCCGACTTGTCACCAGTACGAGACTTCGCCCGCGAGGGGGCAGCAGCGGCCGCACCTGACCCTCGTCGCGGGCGTTGTCCAACACCACCAGACACCGGCGGTCACCCAGCAGTGATCGCAGCAACCCTGCGCGATCCGACGCATCCAACTGTGCCAACTGATACTCGGTCACCCTGAGAGACTTCAAGAGCCTCAAGAGGGCTTCGTCCGTATCCATCGGGCTCTCCACCCCTTGCAGATCCACCACGAAGCAGCCGTCAGGGAACGTCTTCGCCAGATCCGCCGCCGCCTTCAGCGCCAGCGTCGTCTTCCCGCACCCCGGCGGACCCGACACCACGCACACCGACGCCCCCGTACCGGCTGCCGCTTGCCCCGCTGCATCCGCCAACCGGGACATCTCCGCCTCACGTCCCGAGAAGTCCCCCACCGATCTCGGCAGCCCCGTTCCCGCAGCGACGAACGGCTGCCCGGGGCTCGCCGACCGCGCAGCGGCAAGCAGCGCCTCGCGGTCCACGTCCGCCAGCCCCAGCCCCTCCGCGAGCGCCGCCACCGTACGCCGCCGTGGAACCCGGCTGCGCAGACGCTCCATATCGCTGATCGCCCGAACACTCACCCCCGACGCCTCAGCCAGCCCCTCAATCGTCAGAAAACGCTCCTGCCGAAAACCGCGCAAAAAGTGGCCAAACAATATCTCTTCGGACACAGACTCTTCCCTGCCGCCCCGCCCCTGGCCTTGGTCTTCCACGGCTTCGCCCCAGACGGCGCCTGATCATCATCGGAATGCAGATCAGTGCCCGCCACCTGCAACGATGTGAGTTGGCGAGACAGACATCATGCGTGGGTAGGGGCACCGAATCCGCACACGATAATGGACGTCTGCTCAGTCTCGCCATGTCGGCCGACACGGCGCCCGCCGAACCTCCACTGACCTCTGTGCAGGGCGGGAGTTCCGAACGAACAGGTACAAGGCGGGTGCAATACGCCCCGGCACATCTGTCGTGTCTCTACGTCACTTCGCCCGCAGTACGGCCGAAGCCGGCCGCCGAGGGGTCGGTACACCGGGCTCCGCGTGACCGAGGCGCAGGAGCGTCTGCGGGACCTGTCCGCAGCTCAGCAGCGCTCGTACGTCAGCACGTAGTGCAGGGATTTCGAGCGGTTGTGTGTGAAAGGCGGCGGCCCCCCCCCGATATGCGGTGGCGTACAGCAGGACGCGTTGCAGGGCCTGGCCCGCCTGAAGCCAGTCGGCATGGCTGTCATGCCAGATGGTGAGCACTACGACGACTCCGGTCCGGGCCGGCCACACCTGCGGCGGATCGGGCAGGGCGGCGGTCAGCCCGAGATAGTCCCGCCCAGCGAGTGTGACGCAGTCGGGATGGAACGTGCATGTTGCGAGGGGGATACCGTCGAGCCTGGAACCGTTGAACTCTTCTGTCCATCGGTGGAGTTCGGAACGGCGCGCGGGGTCGGCGCGTTGAGCAGACTCGAAGCGGTGGTGTGAGCTGGTGGGGCGGACGAGAGCAGTGCGCTGGACGGGGCGGGGGTCGATACCAGCAGCGCGGGCGGCGAGTTCGCGGGCGGCGTGCGGGCTGAGGATCCGGGCGAGCGTTGCGGCAGGGGTGGTGGTGAGGTGGCCGATGGCGGTGATTCCGTACCGGGCGAGAACCTTGGCGGTGGAAGGCCCGATCCCAGGCAGGTCGGTGACTGGTCGGGGGCGGAGAAATCTCGTGACCGCGTCGTCGTCCGGCGCGATCACGAGGGTGCGACCGTGCGGTGCGGCGGCCGCAGCCATGGCAGCGAGCATCGGGGAGCGGCCTCCGCCGATCGTGACGTGGACTCCGTGCAGGGCGATGGCGCGGAGCTGGAGCATCGCCGCGATCTCGGACAGGGTGCGGTCGAAGAACGCCTGTGCGCCGGTGACGTCGAGGTCGGCACTGTGGTCAGCAGGGTGCGGCTGGTAGACGGGGATGATGTCCTCGACCAAGCCGAGCAGCTGCTCGTAGAGCAGCTCTTGGGCGCCCCTGCCGGACAGGTCGAAGCGCACGCGCAGGACGGCTCGGTCGCGCGGAGTGCGTCCGGGGTGCGGGGCGTTGGCGGGGTCGGGGCTGGTCATCCTGCGCTCCCGGGGGAGCGGTGTCCGAGGCGGCGGAGGTCCGCGGCGCGGCTTCCGGCGGGCTGGAGGTCGCTCCAGGCGTTGAGCCGGGCGCCCGCGGTGCCGTCGGTCAGAGTGCGGCCGCCCGGTACTGGCGCCGTGGTGGACGGCTCTTCATTGGGGGGCGGGGGAGTGGCGGCTGGGGCGGTGCGGCCGATGAGTTCGACGGCGGCCTGGACGCCGTGGTCGCGGCGCGTGGCGGCGACTTCCTCGAGATCCCACACCATCTCGCCGACCACGGTGCGGCGCGCGCGGTGTCCCTCGCTGGGACGGTCGGTGCGGCGTTTTTCGACGGTGCCGCGGACCAGGAGGAGTCCGGAGTGGAAGATCCTTCACTCACCCATGAATACGCCCGGCCGCGGACTTTCCCACGCGGCCTCGGCTGCAGGGCAGCCACCAGTGACAGTGTCCTGTCTCACCCCAGAACTAACATCACATCCCTGACCGACGCACCCGACTTTCCCGCGCCGCTCATCGACGCACAGCGGGAAATCCTCCAGATCCAGACCGGCCTCCATGCGCTGCAGACCAAGCTGGCCTGGTCGGCTTTGTCCACGAGAACGGACAGCACATGTTCACCACCTCGGGAGGCACCCGGCATTCGAACGGAGCTTGGGCGTCAGCAATGACACAGGCCTATAGGCTGCTCTCGATATGAGTGCGGAAGGAAACGAGACAGAGACCGTCTGCCGTGTCTGTGGGTATGACGATGACGTCTTCTGGGAGGGCGGCTGGCCCACCTACAGCATTTGTCCATGCTGTGGCAACGAGTCCGATGTTGGTGACGCCAGCGTGGAAGGCGTGCGCCAGTACCGCGGCTACTGGCTGGGCCACGGAGCGCGTTGGAACAACACCCTGAAGGAGCGGATCCTCAAGGAGCGGGGCTGGGACCTGCTGACGCAGATGGCGAATGTCCCGCCCGAGTGGCGCTGATCCCGGCGTCCTAGAGGGCGCCAGGTCAGGTGGCTGGCTCTAGCGCCAGTGGAGCGGAACGTTGGCGAGCTGCGCCATCAGGTCCCAGTCAGCCGGCCGGTGCCTCGGTCGGTCCCACTGGGCGCCATGACCGACCCAGTAGCCGCGCAGTTCCTGCACTTGCATGAGGTTGTCGTCGCCGATTCCGGACTCGTTGCCACAGCACTGGCAGATGACGTAGTTAGGAAAACCGTGCTCGAAGAGCGCCTCGCCGACATCCAGCCCGCAGATTCGGCACGCTGACTCCACTGTGTCCTCCATGGCCGCAGGCTATCGGGGCCACCCATTGCAGCTGCGCTCAACCCGTGGGGATGAGACATCGGAATCGAACAGAGCCGCAAGCGGGTGCCTCCCGATGTGGTGAACATGTGCTGTCCGTTCTCAGGTTCTGGCTCAACTTCCGTGCATGGGCGACTCTGAGTGACGGTTGGAGGCTGCCGGATGGCGCGAGAAGCAGACCGAAAATAAATCATGGTCGCCGCTGTGGGGCTGACAGTCTCGCTCGTGAGAGAAGTTGTGCTCCGGTTGCAGGAGCTGTTGTTCCCGTCGATCGCGGACGTCGCGGTTGTGTCGGTGGACGTCGATGTCGCGATAGTCCGTGTTGACGCGCACAGCATTTCGCGGGGCGCCGCCTGCCCGCAGCGCGGCATCTGATCGGCTCGGGTTCACAGCTCCTACCTGTGGTTTCCCGCCGATGTACCGAGTGGTGGGCGAAGAGTCGTACTCCGCCTGCGCGTCCGGCGCTTCCGGTGTCTGGACAGAGTGTGTCCGCGCCGGACCTTCGTCGAGCAGATACCCGGCTTGACCCGGAAGCACGGCCAGCGCACCGAGCGGCTGCGCGCCACGCTCGCTTCGGTAGGTCTCGCCCTGGCGGGCCGGGCCGGTGCCCGACTGTCCGCGGTTCTGGGCGTGTCCGTCAGTCGGAGCACGGTCCTGCGCCTGGTCAATGCCCTGCCCGAGCCGGATATCCCGTCCCCTCGGGTGGTCGGCGTTGATGAGTACGCCACCCGCAGGGGCCATGCCTACGGCACCGCGCTGGTCGACATCGAGGCCCGACGACTGGTGGACCTGCTGCCCGACCGGGAGGCGTCCAGCGTGGCAAGGTGGCTCGCCGCCCGTCCCGGGATCGAGGTCGTCTGCCGCGACCGTGCGCCGTTCTTCGCGGAAGGCGCCGGGGCCGGAGCATCACGAAGGGCTGTCCCGTAAGCGATCTTCGACCGGTTGCGGCAGTGCCCCGCGCACGGGCGACAGGGCCCTGATGGCAGGATGATCGCCCTGACGATTCTGGGGGCCATGTCCGTGCACACGCCTGCTGACTACCTCGAACTGGCTCATGCCGAGAGCGACAGCGCCGTACTGCATCAACTCGCACGGTGTCCGTACCCCTTCGTATGGCAGGCGCTGGCCGCCAATCCCGCTACAGCGTCTGGCACTCTGCTGGAACTGAGCACGGCGCGAGACAGTGCCTGGAACGACAACAGGCTCCTTCGGCTGCTGGCGGAGCATCCGAGTGCGGACCACGCGGTGCTGCGAGGCGTCCGTGATGCCGTGGCGGCGAAGCTCGCCGAAGGTGAACGGCCTTATGCCGCCGTGCTCGCGCTGGCTGGGCGGACGGAGCTCGGGGCGGCAGAAGTGCGACAACTCGGGACTCTCCGTGGGGCTTCCGCGCGTCTGCGCGGTCAGCTGGACCGGCACCTCGGGCTCCGTACTTGACCCATGCCCGTCCCGGTCGACTTCAGGTGAAACGATCTTGGTGTGACTGCAGTGATCGCGGCGTCGGTGCCGTCCTGGACAGGTCCCTTCACCGGGCTGAGCCCGCGCTGCTTCCGCAGGCTAGTGACCGCCGTGCGGCGCGAGACCGCTGCCGGACTTCAGCGGGGGCGGCCCTGGGGGCTCCCACCTGAGGATCGCATTCTGCTTGTCACGGCCTACTGGCGCACGAACTTGACCATGCGCCAGATCGCCCCGCTGTTCGGCATCTCGAAATCGGCCGCAAGCCGGATCATCGACCACCTCGGGCCGCTGCTCGCACTCCAGCCCCGCAAGCGGTTCGCGAAGAACACCGTCCTGATCGTGGACGGCACCCTGGTTCCCACCCGTGACCACACGATCGCAGAGCAGTCCAAGAACTATCGCTATTCCACGGCCCATCAGGTGATCATCGACGCCGACACCCGCCTGGTCGTCGTGGTCGGCCGGCCCCTGCCGGGAAACTGGCACGACTCCCGCGGCTGGGAAGAATCCGGTACCAAGGCCGCCGTCGGCAAGACGATGACCATCGCAGACGGTGGCTACCAAGGCACCGGACTGGTCATCCCGCACCGGCGGCGCAAAGGCGAGGACCTCCCGGCCTGGAAAGAGGCACACAACCACTCCCACAAGCAGGTCCGGGCCCGCGTCGAGCACACCTTCGCCCGCATGAAGGGCTGGAAGATCCTGCGCGACTGCCGACTCAAAGGCGACGGCGTTCATCACGCGATGCTCGGCATCGCCCGCCTGCACAACCTCGCCCTCGCCGGGTAAGCACAGCGGGGAACGCGGCGACCGACCTCTCCTCCACCAACTCCAAGATCGTTACGGGACAACCCTTAGCCAATGCAAGTCGCTGACCGGTGGCACTTGTGGAACAACCTCGTTGATGCCGCCGAGCGGGCTGTCTCCCGGCATCGCGAGTGTCTGCGCGTCCTCCTGCCCGAATCGGTCGGGAAGGAGGACGCGGACGAGCTCGTGCTGTCCGGTGAGACCCCGGCCTCGCCGTGGAAGAGTGACCGGTTCTCCAAGCGCATCCGGGCCAGACACGCCACCGTCCACGCGATGCTCGAAGCAGGCCACAGCCGCCGTTCCATCGGTCGTCAGCTCCGCATGACACACCGAACCGTCAAGAGCCTGGCTGACGCCGCCATACCGGAAGACCTCTTCACCGGCCAGTACCGGTTCAACCGAGCCACGGCCGTTGACGAGTACAAGCCCTACCTCGACAAACGCTGGGATGAGGGATGCACGAACGCTTGGAAGCTGTGGAAGGAGATCATCCCGCTCGGCTACACCGGCAGCTACGGCATCGTCAGCGCCTACATCAGGAAGAAGCGCACTTCACCCTGCCGTGTCACCGCCCAGCCGCCAACACCTCGCGCTGTCACCCGGTGGATTCTCAGCCGGCCAGAGACCCTCACCGACACCGAGCACATGCGGCTGAAGGAAGTTCTGGCCAACTGCCCTGAACTCGAAGCCCTCACCGGCCACGTCCGGTCCTTCGCCGAAATGCTCACCGAGCGCCAAGGCCACCGTCTCCCGCAGTGGCTCGACGCTGTCCGCAGCAACGACCTGCCCAGCCTTCACACCCTCGCGGCCGGCATCGACCGTGATCGCGACGCCGTCATCGCCGGACTCACCTTGCCCTGGAGCTCTGGCGCAGTCGAAGGCCATGTCAATCGGATCAAGATGCTCAAGCGTCAGATGTTCGGCCGTGCAGGCTTTGCCCTCCTGCGGAAGCGAGTCCTGCTCGCGCCATGAAGGGAGTGCCTGTTCACAGGCCGAGCCGGATGGGCTCAGACGGAGCACCGGCGGTGATCAGTGTCGTCAGGCAAGACGCGAGGTCACGCGGGGAGAACAGGTCCGAACCGGCATAGGACGCGATCTCGCGAGGGTGCCACCACTTCAGACCGCTGATGCACTCCGCGGCAAGCTGGTCGTCGGACAGAGTTCCGCGCGGCTTGAATGCGGCAGTGCGTATGAGGAAGTAGTCGTTGATGACGCCGTCATAGCCCTCGGCATGTCCAGGGGCCACAACTTCCTGGTGCCAGACGTGCGGCGGATCGGCTGTGACGGCAAGCCCAACCTCTTCCTGCAGCTCGCGGCTCAGCGCGGCAAGCTGCGTCTCACCCGGCTCGATCCCTCCGCCGGGAGTTGCCCACACCACGGTTCCTGCTGGCTCTGGAATCGTGAACCGGCACAGAAGGATTCGCTCGTCCTCGTCGAGGATGATTGCGCGGACTGAATGACGCAGATTCACAGACGGCATCCAGACACGCTAGCTGCGTGCAGCTAGGCGATGTGATCGAACAGGTAGGCCAAGCCCAGTAGCTCACCGTTACCCACGGAAGCTGAGCCAGAACCCGTCTCACCTACGAAGCCAGTGCGCCGAGCCTCTACGGCGTAGCCTCTGTGCTGTGCGCCTGTCGGTGGCGCTGAGCCGGTCCGCAGCATGGAGGGCCATCGTGGCAGGGACCCCGTGCGGTGGCCCTCGCCTGCAGGTACCTTCCCGAACCGAAAAGGACGCCTGCCCCTGGAGTACGTCCAGGGCCCGGCCAGGAGACCAAGGGACTCCAGGAGAAGGGATCAGACAAGCGGGCTGAAGCCCACGCCGCCGAGGCGCCCGGGCCATGAGGCGCGAAGGGCGGAGACAAACCGAAGCCCTGTCTGTGCAGCCAGCCTCGGAGTTGTCAGAACGCAAGTTGTCCCACTCCCGGCTCAGGCGGGCTGAGCATCGTCCATGGCACCAGCCCGCCCGAACTGGCACTCAAAGTCATGGTCATCACTCACACGGTGCGCGTCGACGGCTCAGTTGTGGTTCTCGTCGATGGTGACGGCGGTGCCGTGGTTGACCTTGACGACGACGTCGATGCTCTTCTTGGCGGCGGCCTTGAGCTCGTCCTCACTGCACTGCTTCATCTGTTCACGGTTGCCGCAGATCAAGCCGGCTCCGTTGATGGCGGTCTCGGTGGAGGTGAGGAATGCCCGCTCGCCCTCGTCGTTCACTACGGTGTACTTCCCCGGGGCCAGGTAGGCGAGCTTGCCGCTCCAGAGGCCGGACGTCTTGTCGTTGTCGTTGCTGGAGTGGTCCTCGACAACGCTGACAGCGATGCCGTTCTTCAGCTTGACGGTGGCGGACACGCCGTCCTTGGCGGCGGCTTCGAGCTCGTGCTCGCTGCAGGGTGTGGCGGCCTGGCCGGCTGCGTCGCCGCAGATCTTTCCGGCTCCCTGGATGTCAGTGTCGGTCGCGGTGAAGAACTGCTGCTTGGTGTCCTTGAGATCGGAGACGGTGTACTTGCCGGGGGCGAGGTAGGAGACCGTGCCGAACCAGGTACCGGTCACCTTCTTGCTGTCGGACTGGCTTCCCGCGGTGGTGTCGGCTTGGGCGTCGTCACCGCCGGAAGCCTTGTCGTCGCTGCCGGACATCGCCTTCGCGTCCGAGGCCGACGTCGAAGGGCTGGAGGTGGTCGCCTTCTTGCCTTCGGAGCCACCGTCCTGGCAAGCCGTGAGGAGTGTGGTCGTGGCTATCAGGGCGGCGGCGGTCAGGACGGTCTTGCGGTGGGTGCGAAGCATCGTGTGTCTCCCCGTAGGCGTTGCTGATGTGCGGTTGACCGGTAGTCCCGGCTGTGTCCTTGGTCGATCAACACCCTGCCTGCCGCGATGATCGCGGTGGAAGGGCAGTTACGAGGTGATGACACGCCTGAGGTGTTCACGGGACGCATGGGCACAAGAAGGGCACAATCTGCCCTGTGGGGGCACACTTTCTACTGAAATCCGTGAAGGAACATTGCGTCAGCGCAGGCGCTCTACCGAGCGGACTCGGTTGGGAGACTCCGCGTGCGGTGACGTCACTGGCCGCCGCATCCCGAAACCCGATGCCGGCGAGCACCCGGTTGAGGGCCTTCGAGTTCTGGTGAACAGAGTGGAGGGAGGGGCGGACGTGGCGTGCTCATGAGATCTCCATCTTTGTCGTCATGGTCGCCGGAGCCCTTCACTGATTCTGGCGTTCTGCGTAACAACCTGTTCGAATCGGTGTCTGAAGGAGTGATGGCCGATCACGGCTGTTTCGCAACGGCGCGGTGTCCACGTTCGTGTGGCCGTGCTCGCGTTGCGGACCGACGCTCTCAGGAGTCGAAGAGCAATGCAGTGGACCAGCCGTGCGGCGGCGCACGGGACGCACGTTCTCACCGTGACCGGAGATGTCGGCGCCCTCAGCCTGCGACAACTGCGTCATCCACTGACCCGACTTGTAGGGCAGGGGTACAGGTCTGTCGTCGTGGATCTCAGTGGCGTGGCGCGCTTCAGTTGGTCTGGCATCAAGGTGATTGCCGGGTTGCGTCTGCCGGTCACTGGTCGCGGCGGGACGTTCAATCTCGCCGGAGGCAGCAGCGTGCGCCGCGCCGTCACTCACTTTCGGGTCGAGCACGCCCTCGGTCTGTTCGCGACGCCCGGCAAGGCGGTGTTGGGCTGTGCCCCGGAACCCTTCCTGCGGCCTGGGCAGAGCGTCTGCGACTGGTGCGGTGCGGTCACACCAACCAGCGAGCGCATCAACGAGATCGTGCGGGACTCCTCGTCCGAGCATGCCGGAGACCCGCTGTTGGAGGGGACTCGGATGGTTGTCGGCTGTGGGCACGGTCATGTCGCCGCCCTGATCGAGCACTACGGCGCACGCCCCTATAACGAGGTCGAGGTATGGGCGTCCCGGATCGACTGGATTCTTGAAGACAAGGGAGAAAGCTTCAACGGTCCTGCTCTCGCTGATGAGGCCGGCCTGGACCTTGATCAACTGCGCCGGGCCATGGCGTGGCGCACAGGACAAGACGCCTAACGACCTCGTGCACGATAAGCATCGCCCCAGGTCAGCAGATCGTTCCAACGCTCAGTCCGAACCGCTGACCTGCGCTGATTCTGCGACAGCGCTTATCATGCACGAGGTCGTAAGGGCTGTCCTGTAGATGGCGAGGGTGGCCGCGGATGAGACGATCCTGGCGCGACAGGGTGGACGCCGTCTTGGCCGCGGACGGAGTCCTGGAACCCGTTCCACAGCCCTTTGATGACGGTCCAGGGTGCTGGAAGAGGTATGAGGAATGGGTGTTGACGTGCTGCTGATGCAGGTGGCGCAGCGAGGAACGAGCCCCAAGAAGCGTCGACTGACCACGGTGGACTTTGTCCCGGACGGGGCGGACCTTTTCTCCGTTGTGTGCGCGAATAGCAGTCTGCCGATGCTCGCCCGCGTGGACCCGTACCGCACCCGAATCCTTACGTCGGCAGACATGCCCCAGTTCCTCTCCGAGATCGATGCCACCTGTGACCTCGTGATGGGGCAGGGAGAGCGAGACCTCCTGAAGCAGATTCGCGGGCTGGCCGAGCGTTGCGCTGAAGCCGCGAGTCTTGAACTCCACCTGGAGGGCGACTGAGAGTTGCCCCTCGCGTGTGGCCACAGGGTGAGGCGATTGCGGGACAACCCTTAAGCAGCCATGGCCCGTCAGCCTGGCAGAGCGCGGATCACCGCAGCATGTGGTTTTCCGTCAGCCCCGTGACTCGCCACGCTCGCGGCGGTCAACATCGTGGCCAAGGGACAGGGAAGGCGGCTTACGTCCCCCGCACTGCGAAACAGTGAGTATGCGGGCGAGTTCCGGTTCTGGTCCAACTTCTGTGGAGATCTCACGCTCTGTAACCTGCTGGCGCTGGGTGGCCCTTCGTGACTCGTTGACAGACCTGCTTGGGATCATGCCCACATGGACTTCGACCTCGCCCCACCGACCGGCGTTGGCCCGTTGCGGATCGGTATGACTCGGCACGCGGCCAACACGGCGCTGGATTCGCTCCGCGATCTCTCCGCGGTCTCGGAGTCTGATCGGCCGGGGCAGCACGTCTTCCGTCTCAGCGGACTGATGATCAGCATCCACTGCATGCGAGACATGCTTGAAGCCATCGAGTTGGGAAGGCCGTCGTCCCGGACGGACCGAGTGTTGTTTCAGGGTGTGGACGTGTTCGCGCTTCCGGCCCGCGAGGTTGTCCAGTGCATGGGCCAGTTCACCTCGGTTGAGGAAGATCCTGACGACGATGCTTCATTCATTGCCCCGGACTTGCTGCTGAGCTTCTGGCGTCCGTTCGCGGCCGACGATGAGCCCGAGGAAGAGCAGGGCTACCACTTCAGCTCGGTCCTGCTGGCACGGCCTGGCTACTACGACACGCCTGCTCAGGCTGCGGAGCGACTCCAGCAGAGTTCGTGACGGGCCCATCAGGACGCCAGCAGAGACCAGTCCCTGACGATCGCCAAGGAGGAAAACGGCAAGCCGCTGCGTGTCACGGGTATGCCAGGAGACGACGCGGACAAGTGGCAACTGCTCAACGGCGAGTGGACGCTCGGCTGACAAGTGAGCCCCGTACAGCGCCGAAATCGGGAATGCGGGACACAAGGCTGCCGCTGGCACCCGCGGGGCGCGGGCGCCGCAGCGGAGTTCCGCAAGGACCTGCTCCCTGGTGCCCTGGAGACCGTCATCGACGCGGCCAACACCCTGGACGACACCATTCAGCGGATCCTGCGTGAAAGCGGCCTGGATCGGGTGCTCCCCATCGACCGCTGGCGGCGTCTGTGATGAGTGATCCGTCTGGGGAACAGGGCCCGGCGGAGCGGATTGCACTTGGGGGTGGGTCTTCTGCAGGGAACAAGAATTCTTGTCTTGCGTGGGCGGCTAGGTTGTTGATCAGCGAGCCAGTTGATCGAAGCCGCCCGCTTTTAAATCGTCCATCCACAGCGGTATTTGGCGTGCGACCGAAGGCTGACCCCGGTGGACCGGATAGCACTCGCAGGTCGGGGCGGACGAACGCACACGGCACCCTCTGGCCTGCGGCCAGGAATGCATTCTCAGCTTCCGGCCCGAACCGGGGTCACACGGCGAGGGCGCCGCCGACGAAGGTACGTTCTGGCGGTGACGCCACGAGTTCGACCATGGTGCCGGCGCGGAGGTCATCGCCGGCGACGCGCGTGATCGCGTCGGTGAGTGCGACGCCGAGGCGCGCGGTGATCTGGGCGGCGTCGGGCCGGTCGAATACGCCGGCACGGACACCCAGAACCACGGAGGCATTCGTATCCACGGCCTTGCCGCCCTGCGCGAAACGGCCTGCGGGGACTCCGGCCAGGCGGACGCTTACGAGCTCGCGGGCCCATTCGCCATAGACGTTGACCACAGCGTCGGTCAGTGCGACGACGAGCATGGATTCGTTCCCGGCCAGCCTCTTCTCTGGAAGGTGGACGGTCAGATGCGGCATAGTGGGCTCATTCCCTTTGAATCCAAAGCCTTTGTCTGTAAAGGTATCTGGAGAGGTGTCTGATGTCCACGGAATCGGACGGACCAGCCGTCAACGAGGCTGTCCGCACTCTGCTGTTGCTCATGCCGCGCCTTGTCGGTCGGGCCAAGCGCCTTCCCATGCCTCTGGCGCTCCAGGGTCTGGACCTGGCGCCGCGGCACCTCGCACTGCTTGCCCACCTGGAGTACGACGGCCCCACCAGCATCAACGAGCTGGCCGCTCGGCTGGAGGTGGCCCCGACGACGGTCAGCCTCATGGTCAGCGAGCTGTCACGGCCGGGCGTCCTGCAGCGCACCGCCGATCCCGCCGACCGTCGCCGCCGCATCGTCGCCATCGCCCCTGCCTATGTCGCACCGATCAGCGAATGGCTTTCTGCCAGCGCCTTCGCCTGGAAACGCGTCATGCGTGGCCTCGATCCCGCGGAGCGCGCCACAGTCATCACGGCCCTGCAAGCCTACGAGGGCGCCCTGGAACAGGCGGGCGACCAGAGTCGGAGCGCGCAGCTGCGTTAGCGAGCCGAGATTTGTCTCGACGCACCAAGTCCCCGCGTGAGGAACAACATCTGCTCGCTACGGCGCAGGCAGCAATGGCCCTGACGATCGCGACGCCCGCCGAACCCTCTGCCTCTCCCGGCGCGATGAGAGAACGGGCCCGTTTGGCACGCGATCGCCTACGGACCCTGCTCACGGAGCCGGGCGCCGCCAATCAGCAGGCCCAGTCCGCCCGAGCAATACTGCACGAGCTAGACCTGGACCTACCGGCGACCGAACGCTGCGGGCCCCGGAGTTGTTGTGGCTGATTCCCCCGGGAGCGTCACGACACCGAGGTCGGAGGGGAACACCGTCGGAAATCTCCGGTAGATCTGACGGCATGAACCTCAACGACCTCAGCTCGCTGATGGAGCGCCGCCAGGACGGCGGCCTCAGCTTCGAACGCTTCCGCGCCGACCCGGCATTGGCCGCCCTGCAGTGGCCGGACGACGTACTGAGGGACTTCCTCTTCGACCACGGCCCCTTCGTGGACGACTACGCAGACCTCGATCTGAGCACGATCACCTGGACGCTGGAGACGATCCCGGCAGCGGGCTTTCACACCGTGCCGACCGGCGAGAGCGACGCCGGACTGATCGAGCACTTCGCACAGAACCCGGTGCACTGGGTCACGGTGCGGCCTCTGGAAGTCGGCCGGCACTGGGAAGACCACGGGACGTGGCTGCGCCCGCCGCTCCTGATCGACCGATGCCTCGTGGATCCAGCGGGCAGCGGACTGCAGGTCCTGGAGGGTCGAACCCGCGTCGGTGTCCTGCGCGGCCGCCTCCGCGAGGAACTGCACGTCGCCTCAGAACATCAGGCTTGGGTCGGGCGCTCGCAAGCCAGCACTACCGAACGACCTCACTGATGTCAGTGCCACCCACTAACCTCTTGCCAACGCAGTGCAGGGGACGGAGGGTCAGCCATGGGACTCATCGACGAGATTCGAAACTGCTGGCTCGTGCGAATGTTTGTGATGCCAACGTGCACGGTGGCGGTGTTCCGTTCGAGCGAAGGGCTGAGCCGTGTCCGACCAACCTGAGGTCGTCTGTATCTGTGGCTCTGCTCGGTTCGTGGACGAGATGCGTGCAGTGAACCGCGATCTGACCTTCGCAGGGGTCATTGTTGTCGCGCCGGGCGAAGCAGACGAGTTGATCACCGACAAGCACAGAACAGTGCTGGACGCCCTCCACCTGCGCAAGATCGACCTGGCTGACCGGGTTCTGGTCGTCAATCCTGGCGGGTACATCGGTGAGTCCACGAGCAGGGAAATCGCCTACGCCCACGCAACCGGCAAGCCGATTTCGTTCACCGATCCCGTTTGACCAGTTGGCGCTTCGCGATAGTCGTGCCCGTTGGGCAGCACGCAGATCCGCCCTCAGCGGCCATGCTGAGAAGCCGTTGTTCTATCGGTCTTGAGTGCGGTGCGATCGAAAGCGGCTGCCGGATCGGATGAATCTGCTCGTGTCCGTGCATGAGGACAGGGCCTCTCGTACAGTTCGGAGTTGCTGAGACACCGAGCACGACGAACCGCTCCCGGAGCAACTCCGCGTCGCGCAGCTCGGCAAGAACCGGGTCGGTTTCCTGACGCAGCACCTCAACGCGCCTCCGGCACCCCGCTCCCGCTCCTCCAGCAAACCAACCGTCCCCATATCGAGGTGCGCACTGTCCGGTCGCAGGCGCACAATGCGAGTCCAGCCCCGGGGCACGGTCCCACGGGTGGAAACGACGTGCGGCGCTGACGACAACCGCAGCGCGCCCAGAGGAGTTCCGACGCATGTCATGCAGCGAAGACACCGGCCGTCAGAACAGTCCCGCCGGCCACGAAAACGGGGCGCCACCTGATACGAGCCCCGTGAAGCTCCACTCCTACGTCCTCTGCAAGTACGACGAGGCCAGACGCCGGGGCGACATCGACGACTGGACCGACCATTCCGACATCGGCGCGTCCTTCGACGGACGCATCCTGACGGCTGAGGAGTATCAACGGACCGAGGACCGTTACATCGCGGCTGCCGACATCCTCGCGAGAGCGGCCGGCGCCTCGCACTTCACCCTGCGGAACGTCTTCCTGCACAACCCTCCGCCGGCCTGGCTCGGAGAGGTGCACGAGGGCCGAATCGTCGACAAGACCTCAGCCCTGCGGATGCTCAGGGGACACATGTCCGGAGACACTCCCGCTGCCTGGTTCGACAGCGAGGAGATGTGCATGATGATGGGCTTCGACTTCTACATGCACGTACAGATCCCTGAGCGAGCCCTCGCGTCTCTCGATGAGATCGAGGAGATGGGTCTTTTCGTCCTGGGAGACCAGGAGCAGGACGAAGACGAGGAAGTGCACGTCTCACGGCACGCCGATGACACCTTCTGGACCGAGGTGGCCGGGGAGTTGGCCGTCAGGTCGTCCGCACAGCAACAGGAAGCCCGGACGCTTGTCGTGGAGCGCTGGGCCGGCGGAAGACTCGGTCACCGGTTGTGGCTCGTGGCAGCCGACGACCTCTCTTCGGTGGCCGCATCGGTGAAACGTCAGGCGCTGATCTCCGCCTTCATCGATCTACAGATCCACGCGACCTCTCGGGGCGAGGTCGCGCGTGCCGTGGAGGCCGCACGACGGGCCCAATCGGACGATGACGGAGCAGACGTGGTGATCTTCCCGCTGGCCGGCGACAGAGAACTCCACACCCTCACCGTGCAATGGGATGACCCCTTGCCGGACGACGGTGACCTAGCCCCAGGACAGGAGTTCGGGGTATTCCCGTGGCCGGCAGGGGACGCGGTTCGCCTAGAGGCGGTCGTGCCGGGAGACGACGGTAGTGTCACCGCCCGTTGGGTGGCCTCTTCGACATCGTGATGCCGCCCGCGGGACCTTCAGGGCTCATCGCGGCTCCGGACCGACTCCGCTTCAGGGGCAGTTGCCGTATCGATCGTGGCGTTTGCTGATCGAACGGCATTCCCGTTCGGGTGGTCGCGGTGCAACAGCCGCATAAAGGCAGGGCCTCCGGTGCAGCTCATGGGTTGTTGGGGTGGCGGGGTGATGCTTGAGTGCCATCCGCGCCGCCACCAGGTCAGGGCCGCTGTACGTGGACCAGTGGCGGTGGGTGGAGACCTTGGCGGTGGCGGTCTCCAGGTCGCGCCAGAGCTGCTCGTACGTGACCTTGTCGTCATCGTTCCAGCCGGGGAGTCGGGCCGGGCCGATGCGTAGCCGGCGACCTTCCCGCCGTGCGGTGCCTCGGGCGACTCCCACCCGTCGGAGGGTTCCACGGACCAGGGCAGAGTGGGGGCGTATGGCGAAGTGGTGCAGCTCGGCGTAGAGGGTGGCGGCGTGCTTCTGTGCGGCGAGCAGGTCGTTGGGGAAGTCGTGGGAGTCGGGCTTGCGTCCGAGATTAGTCCGGTGGTCCGACATTCAATGATCCTGACCCGTCGCAGCGAAGGTTGAGCGTTCTCATCGAACCTTGGGCGTCGTCTTCTTCCTCAGCTCGATCTTCGCGGTGAGGGAACGGCCGAGAGCGAGCGTTGGATAGCTACGTGGTCAGCGCCGAGAGACTTGATACGGTCGTCTGCCCTTGGCGGCCCTCGACCCGAAGCAGGCCCCGAACCATCTGGAGGCCACTTTCATGCGGCTCGTCTTTCACAACATCGGGGCCCAGGACCTGTCCAAGCGCGGCTACACGCCGGGCAACGCGCCGGTCGAGGCCCTGCTATTGGACATCGAGGCGGACCTGTCCATCGAGGAGGACGGCCGAACACTGTGGTCGGAGGAGCTCTTCCAGGTTGCCGAGCTGGCTTATGAACTGGCGCGATGGCTCCAAGTCCCAGAGGAAGACCGGGGCAACTTCGACCTCGACTCGATGGACTGGGCAGAGCGTGGAGTCATCCGCATCGTCCGCTCCGATGACGGCTGGAGGGTCGGGACGGTGCTCGAACCGGACCTCTGGACCGCCCCGATGTCCTGGGATGACCTGGTCGCGGAGATCCGCCGCTTCGACTGTGCGGTACGCGAAGCGACCGCCTCTCTTGGCATCAACCCGGAATTCATCCCTAGCGCGTGAACGAGCTCCCCAGAGGCCACGTCCGCGCCCGTCATGATGGCCTCACCCCGGACCACGGGTGGGCCACTCAATCTTCGGTGAGAACGCTCAACCTTCGCTGCGACCGGCATGTGCCTCGACCCGGGCAATGGACGCTGCGTCCCCGACGACGGCGGAAAACTCGGGAACCAGAAGCCTGAGAAGCAATGGAACAGAACGTGGAGCGACGGCAAAAGCAGCAGTACCGGAAAAGGCAAGACGTCCAGCGGTACCATCCAAGCCGTCGGAAAGGCCCCCGACGGGCAGCCGCTGGTCGACGGAATCCGCGTCCCCAAGTACAAAGAGCTCTCCGAGTTCACATCCGGCGATCCCAATACAGACACCTACGCCTACCGGTTCCAGAAGTGGGTCTTCAACTCCTGTAACTCAGGGCCCGACGGCAAGAGTTGGGTGGCCTTCTGTAAACACGCGGACAAGGCCGGTCTGCTCGCGCAAGGCGACGACCCGTTCGGCATCAAGGTCAACATTCGATGCATCACCGGACACGGGGACTGCACAGAAGCAGTCATCACTGACCTACTGACCGTCGCCACCTGGGGGCTCGGCAAGGCCGCCACCAGCGCCCGCTTCCTGGCTATGGCCGAGAAGGTAGCACCGGAGAGCGTCGCAGCGCTGCGATCGATCGGACTGATCTGCAGCTTCAGAGCAGACACCAAAGTTCTTCTGAAGAACGGCAAGACCAAGCCGATCAGCAAAATCAAACCCGGCGAACAGGTCGAAGCAGCCAACCCTCAGAATGGCCGCCACCAAGGAGCGCGGGAGGTTGCTGCTCGCCTTGTCCATAAAGACAGCGACCTCGTCGACCTGAAGGTGCGAGGCGTAGCAGGTAAATTCAAAACGCTGCACACCACCGCCGGGCATCCCTTCTGGGACGAGACGGCCGGTGCCTGGGTCCCCGCGGCCAGCCTCACGCCGGGCCATAAGCTCATCACGGCGGAGAACCGTCGCGTCAGTGTCGTCGAGACGACGGTACGCAACGGCACCGCCGACATGTACAACCTGACGGTCCAGCAACTGCACACCTACTATGTGCTGGCGGGTCGCACACCGGTACTTGTGCACAACTCGATGGCAACGTGCTCCGACGCGGCTTTCCAGACAGTGCTCCATAATGAGCAGGAAATCATCGACGGGAAAACGAGCCACATTATCCCTGGAATGGACTCCAGAACGCCTGGAGGCGCGGACGCACTCGCCGATTATGTGGATCACGTCACCAGTGTGCCCGGAACCCCGCTGCTCAATGGTGGGGGTGAGGCTTGATACGATAAGGAGAGGGGCGTGTACATCTTCCGGGGCGGCACCCCTGCCGTCCCTAGCGGATCAGTTTTCCGCGCTTCGCCGGAGTATTTCACCAAAAAATCCGGAGTGCAGATCAGTCAATGAATCTCAATTGGTCCGGAGAAGCGTACGAGATGCTCCTCGCGTCGCCACGAGAGCATCAGTTGATACGTGACACGATCGTGGAGGCTGACTACGTCGTAGGCGGGCTCCCTGATGCGGACTGGGTCGCACGGCTCGGGCGCACCAAGGCCGAGGTGGAGGATTTTCTCAGGGGCTGGGGAGAGTTCCTCCCCTCTCGGAACCTTTCGGTGGCCGACCTAGAACTCATCAGATCGTGCTTCGCGGAGACGCTGGAATTCTTCTCCGACGCGGAATATCAAATGCGGATGAACTGGGCAAAGGGGGAGTCCTCCGTCGTGTTCACCGGCCTGCTGGATGATCGGAGAAGGATCACCATCAACCGGCAATGGGGATGAGCCTGACCAGCCGTCCGCCCGCGCGTGGCACCCCTTGTGGAAGGCCGTCCCGTCGGTGCTTGCCGTGCGCTCCGAACGGCGCCAGATGGTCCGTGCCCGGGAAGTCATCGACGCGCCTCGTGAGGCTCGTCTGGTCATCGCGGCGGCCCCGGAGGAGGCCAGAGATTTCTCCTCTCTTGACCGTGAACCTGTGCATCGCACCTCCACTGCGTTATCGCAGCGCCGAGTACGGGCTCCACGCCTTGGCCAGCGAGATCGAGATCCTGCTCGACGACATGGCAGACGGCCTGTGCACCGGAGACGTCGACGCAGAACGCGCCCAGCAGTGGCGTATCGCGGGCGAACGTGCACAGCGCGCCGTCGGCCAGGCGCGGGCAGGCCTGAGCACAGTGGAGAACAGCATCCTCTTCAACCCGCGGCGCCTGCTCCCGTCCCACCGCGGCAATCTCACCTTCAGCCGATACCACCAGAGCGTCAACGCCCTGGAACGGGCCGTGTACCAATTGGGCTCGCTGACGCGGAGCCTGGGCCAGTGGCGCGACACGGAAGACACGTACACCTACGCTCCCACCCTCAAGACCTACGCGGACTTCGCGCTGTGTCTGCGCGATATCGCGCACGTCGTCGCCGAACTGGACGGCGACACGCTCGCAGAACAGGCGGACGAGATGTGCGAGTTGGCGACGCAAGCGCAGGAAGCCTTGCAGAAGGTCTTGAACTCGGCGCAGGAGAGCAGGCTCCCCCTGGCCGATTCCACGCGACCCTACGGTGTTCTGGTTGTAGAGGCCTCCCGGCTGATGGATGAATTCCAGAACACCTGCGACGTCCTCAAAGACACCATCGATGCCTGAACAGTGACGGCAAAGTGCCGGCGGCGATGATCAGCCAGGCCCATCGGCCGGCCTGCTCAGGGGGCGTGGCCGAGGCGCCGCCAGTTCAGCTTCTGACGGAGGAACCGGAAGGCGTGGTCGAGATCGAAGGGGCGGGTGCGTAGGCCCGCCAGAGCGGGTCCGGATCGGCGTTCTCGCAGCAGGCATTGGATCTGACGGGCGGCGAGCGTGCTGGGCGTCTCACCTGGGGCTGTTGTACCGACCTCTGCGGAGGCGCACCCAGTCGGTCAGTCTCTGGCGGTCCGAGCACACGACCAGGGACGGCCATCGGACCCTTCCAGCCCGCAGGGACAAAGGCGAAGCTCAGGGCCGATTCAGAACGATCGAGTTGATGGGAGTCAGGTCGACGTGCCACGCGACGCGCGGGATGCCGCCGAACGTGCAGTCGACGCCGTTGTAACCCCGGCACACGTCGAAGGTGGCGTTCGAGCCGCCCGTCTGGTTGTTGGCGACCCAGTGGTAGCCGTACTGATTGCTCAGGTTGTGGGCGCCGTAGCTGTAGTAGATGTTGGTGATCCTGTTGGGGTCAGGAGGGCCGGCCGGTTCCTTCGCGGGGTCCTGGCCGTAGACGCACACCGCTCCAGCGGGACAGCCGTAGTAGGCGTCAGTTGCGGTCGACGCCTCGGCTGCGCCCGCGCCGCTCAGGCACATGACGATCAGAGTGGCGCAGCCGAGAGCCGCGGCGACGGGACGGGGTGTTTTCAAGATCTCTCCTCCTGATTGCCTCGATGGTTCTTCCGGACCGGTAGGTGCCTTTCCTGCTCGTTCAGAGCTGGGTGAGAGAGGGGGCGTCAGCAGTTCTTCACGGTGTGGACCCATGACCAGTCGGCGACGTCGTCCGAGGAATAGGCGCCGGAGTCGGCCCAGCGGACAACAAAGTCGTTGTCCTTGAATCCGGCTTGAGTTCCCGGGGTCTGATTGTTGATCCACGACCCGTTGCCGAACCACGGGATCTTGTAGTCGGCGCAGTAGTACATGTCGATGACGTCGCCGGACCAATTCACGTCGCTGTAGGCGCAGAAATGTCCGTAGCGGCATGTATAGGAGGCTGCCTGAGCGATGTCACTCCGGTCCGCGTCGGCCCTGCTCGGGAGTGCGAGCGTAAGCACGGCTCCCGTACCGAGTCGGATGCGGTTGGCGGCGATCTGGGTGCCGCCCACGTCGGCGATGTAGCCATCCACGCGGTTCTGAAGGGCCGTGGCCTCTGCGGAGGTCAGCTGCGATCCTCTGGGCTGCCCGGCGGAGCCTCCGACGAGTGCCGGGTCGGCGGTGGCCGTTCCGCACAGCGCCAAGACGGCGGCCAGGCTCGCCGATCCGGCGACGATGCCGCGCGCCCACCTCCGACGGTGCCCGTGTCGTTCGTCACCCAGCCCTGTGGCCGCGCCCCATCGGCCGGCCACGGAGGCCGAATCTCGTACTGCCGCCCGTGATCTTGGTGTGACACCGCGCATGTGTTCCCCCTGATTTCCTTGAACTCTTGTCACTCGAACCCTGCCGGGACACCGCCGAGTGATGATCCCCCGACTTGTGGCACTCGTTTAACGACCGTAAGCGGGACGCCGCTCCCACGCGCACCATTGCGTGCACAGCGGCACCCAAACCGCGCACAACGTGTGCGGACACAAGTAGAATTGCTGCGTCGGGCGTTGGGGGTGCACGGGCATGACAGGTCGTGAAGGCTACCGGCTCAAAGGAACCGAGTCGTTCGAGACTCTTGCCTCTGCTCTGTTCGCGCCCTTGCGGGTGAACGATGCCGGAAAGCCCGCATTCGAGGCCGTAGTCGATCACGCGGACATCGGGCCCCTCGTCGTCGCGCGTATCCAGGCAGACGCGGCGACGGTGACAAGGGACAACCGCTGCATCAAGTCCGGTGACACCGAGTGGATGCATTTCAATCTGCACCACCACGGCGCAGTGACGGCCATTCAGGGTGACCGAAGCACCTCGGTGAAGTCCGGTGAGCTCTTTGCCTGCGACAACACCCGGCCGTACCGGCTCATAGGCGCCGACTCCATTGACATGACCGTCCTCTGTGTTCCCCGCGCAAACCTCGGCAGACATGCGGACACGATCAGCGCGCGCACGGCGTCACCTTTGTCAACGCAGGGAGGAATCGCCAGACTCATCAGCCACGCCTTCCGGACGGCCGACGAGGATCCGCCTTGCCAGAGGGCCGCGCGTACGCACCTGGCCGACGCGCTCACCGCACTTATCCTGGCCGCTTTCGCCGACACGTCCCCTGAACAGGCATCGGTCGCCAGCGACCTTCTCGACCGTATGCGCGCCTACACGCTGGCCCATCTCGGGGACCCCCGGCTGACCGCGGAACGAGTCGCTCGCCGGCACCACATTTCCGTACGGCACCTTCACTCCCTCTTCAAGAGCTGTGATCTGACCTTCGCCGCATGGGTCCGGCACGAACGCCTGGTGCGGATCCGTCGGGATCTTCTCGAAGCCGCTGCCGCGGATTCAACCGCCGCGATCTCGGCACGGTGGGGCGTGCAGGACAGCAAGCACCTCGGACGTGCGCTCAAACACGAGTTCGGCGTAACCGTCAGCGACCTGCGCAGGACGGACGGTCCGTCAAGCTGACCCTTCATGTCGGACCGCGGGCCCGACGCGGTGCGCTTCTGGCACTCTCGGGCGCCTGACGGAAGACGCCACAGGTGCTATTGCCGCTCGGCGGCCCGTCGTGCGATCGCCTCCGTCCGGTGTGAGAGGTAAACCGCGCCGAGCATTTGTTTCGCCGCCGGTTGGTGTCCGGGGTTCACTAGGCTGTGACGGTCGTGGCGAAGACCCGAACGCTGCCCGGACCGCATATGGAGGTGGGAATGCTCCGGTATCCCGGCGGTGGCCTGTACGCGGTTGCTGTCTTCGCCTGCTCGGGGGATCTGGCCGCATCGCGTACGGGAGTGGACGCGGCGATCAACGCCACAGCGCGATTCGCCGTCGATTCGCCGTCGATTCCCCGCACAGAGGGGCCTCTGACGTGTGCTCATATGCATCTCGGCTTCGGGGCATACCGCGACCGGCAATAAATCTTGGCCCACCCTGAACGCACCCCCACCGCCGGTGGCCCGTGCCGTGTTCCGTATCTGGACGTGCGCTGTGATCCGCACGGCGAGATGCGGCCGCCAGCCCGGTACCAGTTGCCAGCGCGACAGCTGACCAAGATGCGGTGCGGGCCGCAAGTCTCGTCGATGGCCCGCACCGCACGAAGCAGGCTATAGCGGTCCCGTGCTCCCCGGTTCTGCGAGTTTAGGGTTCCCGGGCTGTCACCGTGCGAAGGGACGGTCAGCGGGGCGTTCGGGCAGGAGGCGAGTTCCCTGTCGAGCGTGGTCTTCTCTGCTGGGGCGATAGCGAGTTGCCAGCGCATTTTGGTGGCGATCCAGTCTGTGTCGTGCTGGCAGCGGTCGCCGGCGAACGGGGGCAGCCAGGTGGCCGGGTCCTGGTCGGCCTTGGATCGGTTGAAGGCGCGGGGGTTTCCGGAATCCTGAGCGTTGGGAGGCCGGAATCTGTAGGTCGGCTGATGGCTGTGGTGGTCCTGCGCGTGGGTTCGTCGTGGTGTACGGGCTTTGGCTTCCCGAGCGTTCGCCGTGCCGCATCCGAGTGGCTATCTCGCGGGCCAGTGTGGGTTCGGCATGCCGTCATCGCTCATGTGCGCCCGCTGCCAGATCCCGTTCCAGTTGAATGGGGTCTCTGGTACGAACCGGTGCCGCTGGCCGCACGGACATGGCGCCAGCACCCACGCGCACCCACGGCACAGCTCGACCCAGCCATGCCCGGTCGAGCTCAGCACTGGTGGTCCCTCGTCTCCGCAAGCCGGGCATCCGGGCAGATCGGCGCCGTTCAGAAGCGCATTCTGCCGCCGGACGTACTGGGACAGTCGCAGCGACGGGTGGCGACGCGGGTCTTCGAACCATGCACGTTCCGGGCTCTCCCACCAGCTCCGTAGCCACCACGGCCGAGGGTTCGGTACAGCCCGCCGCCCGGCCTGCTTCTCCGCCCGACGCTGCACGGCGTACTCCTCTGCCCGCACGAGCCACAGCACACGTGCCTCGTGCAGTTCCTCCACCGCCCGCGCCAGCGCGTCCGGGTCCGTCTCCAGATGCCGGGGGATCGCGGCGCTGAGCGTGAGGTGGTGGTATGTCGCCCGCAGGCCGTAGGGAGCGAAAACGGTGAGGCATGTGCGCAGCGCGCTGTGCCGCCGATAGAGAGGGAGTCGGGCGTCGTGCACGCGCGCCCGGTGGGTCAGGAAGCTGGTCATTGTGTGAGCTCTAGGTCCAGTGCCCGGGCCAAGGCGGCCGTGACGGCGACTGCGTGTGTCGGCAGATGTTCTTCGGCCCAGGTTCCAGCAAGGCTGTGGAAGTTCCGCAAGTCCGCCTCGGCACTGGTGACGAGCGCGCGCACCTGGTCCACCGGCAGTTCGATCACCGGGCTGCCGTCCTTCGCGTGGGCGTCGAGAGTCAGCCGGACGGTGTCGCCGATACGCTCGGCCGCTGAGGACGGGTCGTGGCCGAAGTAGGAGCAGCCGGTACCGTCGAGCACCTCCAGCCAGTCCCGCCAGGTTTCCAGGCCGTTGCAGCAGCCCGGCTCGACGAAGACGGTGTCGGTGGCTATGTCGGCCACCCGGAACCCGCCGGCGGCGATCAGGTCGGGCATGGTGAGCAGCCCGTGCAGGAACGCGCCGAGCGGGTCGGTCGGGCACGGCCCGTGCTCCTCCTCCGACGTGAAGTTGTTGCTGTCGGCGATCCGCATAACCGCCGTGCCGACCTCCGCCGGAGTCAGCTCCCCGTCCAGCACTAGGTAGCCGTACGACTCGTGCTCGCTAACCGGCCAGAGCGCGAAGTCGTCGGCAGCGACGATCTCCAGAACGGGTTGCATCACAATCACACAGGGATGATGCCGGACCCGCTGCGACACCGCCACGGGCTTTCGCTGCTGCAATCGGACGTCGCATCCTCGCTTAAGTCCTCGGCCGTTCTGCGGCGGGGGTGCCCCTATGAATTTGGTCAAGGGGGATGGGTGCTGGGTTCGCGCGTCTGGAACGATGTGCCTGTGCATGCTGATGATCAGGTTGGTGAGGGTGTCTCTGCGGAGTTCGCGGCGTATCTCCGGAACGCTGTCGACGGCCGTCCGGTGAAGATCGTTCCTTCCGTCTCCGGCGGGTGTGGCGGGCGCGTGTTCTTCGTGCTCGTTGACGATGTCGAGGGCGGAGCCGAGCGGGTATGCACTGGTTGCGGCAGTCGCGCGTTCATCGCCGATAGCGGGGAGTTCTGGGAGGACGCGGATCCTGGCGAGGCTTGTTGCCTGTGCGGGAGCGAGGAGTTCGAGACAGCAGTCGCGTTCTCGCTCTCTGGCGACGGGTCGGTCCGCTGGGTGACCGTTGGGCTGCGGTGCCAGAAGGACGGCGCCGCGGGGGTCTATGCCGACTGGAAGATCGACTACGGGCCCACGGATCACCTTCTGACCATGTTCTAGGTCGTGTATCGAAAGTGGATCTTGAGTAATGAATGATCTCGGTTCATGGGGCGGGGAGATCTCACGGATGAGCAGTGGGCGGTGCTGGAGCCGTTGCTGCCACGGGGCACGAAGGCGGGGCGACCGCCCTTGTGGCCTCGGCGGCAACTGATCGATGGCATACGCTTCCGGGTTCGGACCGGTGTTCCGTGGCGGGACGTACCCACCGAGTACGGCCCGTGGTCTTCCTGGTTCTGGCGGACCTGCCGGCCGAGGCTCCTCGAAAGGACAGGGAGGATCGGGAGGCGGCCGGAGGGCTGATGGCCGCCAGGGGCCCCAGTACCGCATCGGTCCCCGGCCCCTGCCTGACCTGCGGGCCCGGATCGACGAGAGCCTGCCCGACCTGTCCGAGGCGGCTGGTCGGACGCCTCTCTGCCTGACCTGATCGCCTGACTGACGCGCCGTCGCAGCCATGTCGCTCGCTGCAACCGTGCCATTCGTCCTAGCTGTGTTACTCGTTGTGGAGCACGTACGACCAGGCGGGCTGTTCTCCGCCCGCCGCATCGACGTCGGCCAGCGCCCCCAGGACCCAGTACGTGATCTGTCCGCGCTCGGGGCTGCCCGGAGGCAGGAGGGCGCGGGTGCGCAGCCCTGTCACCCACAGAGCGACCATGGTGAGGAAGCTCTCCAGACTCCGTGCGGCGGGCAGCCCGGCCAGTTGCTCCTCGTCGGGGCCGGTCGGTACGCGCAGGATGTGCCCCGTCGGTCCGTCGACGACGATCTCGCCGCCCATCCATGTACCGATCTGGAAGAAGGGCCCGCGTTCCGCCACGGATTCGACATCGTCCGGCCAGTCGACCTCGTCGAAGAGTTCGACCTCGCCGTCTCCGTAGGGGAAGAGCGCCAGATCGCCCTCGTCCATGTCCGGCAGGCCGAAGTCGGTGAAGAGGTCGCGAGTTCCCTGATGGGTCAACTCGTCCGGCAGTTCCTCGGGTTCGGCCTCGAAGATGTCTTCTTCGCCGAACAGCGCGATCAGATCGCTGTGGCTGGAAGGCGCGGCATCGACAGGGGTGCTGGGACCGGCGTCCGAGTACCCCCAGGAAAGCGGCTGCTGGCGGGAGCCGAAGGTGTCCGAGAGGACCGAGGGGTCCACACCGTTCGCCGCCTGAATGGCGAGCAGTCCCAGGTCGCCCCCGAACACGAGGACATCGCCTACGAGAAGCGGGGCGCAGGGAAGCAGGAACGCACTGTTGTCCCGAGGAGGGGACGACGCACCGAACAACTCGGCGAGTCGAGTGGGTCGTTCGGGGCCCTGGCCGCCCTGCGCGCCTGATGAGGCCGATGGGGCAGTCGCTGTCGCCGGTGGCAAGGTCAGTTCCGTGCCGTGTTCCTGCGGAATCTCCCCCTGCTCCCACGGACCGGCGACGAGCTCACCCGTCTCCACGTCCCGGATGGTGACGTACGGGTCCGTCGAGCCGCCCGCCACGCGCTTCTGCAACCCGGCAACGGCCGACCGCCCCTGCCGGCGCACTTCCGCCAGCCTGACGAACCTGCCCGCTTCGAGGAAACGCGCGTGGAATCCACCGGGCAGTCGCCAGCGGGCCCACTGCACCCGCCAGGGAAGTGCGACACCGGACGAAGCCACCGAGGAGGCGAGGGCGAGATCGTCACGCGACCAGGCCATGAGGTGAAGCCAGGAGGCCCACTCACCCTGACTGCGCGGAACGACTCCCCAGTTCCACAGATGAAGGGCGTCGGAGGCGGGGCTGTTGCCGGGGATGAGAAAGCTGCGACTGCGCGCCGAGTCCATGACCGAGGCCTGCGGCAAATGAGCCACCACACCTCCATCGCGCAGGAGTTCCTCGTACGTGCCTGCCTGTACGGCGTGCATGGCGAGCCCGGCGGCCGCGTACAGCCCGACGGCTCCGGCCTTGGCCCACCCTTCCGGATGACGGAAATCCGCGGAGGCGCGCAGCAACCACGTCACCATGTGCCGATTGACGCGGGTCAGTTCCGCGGAGTCGAACTGGTGACGGAGGACCTCGGCCACCGCCTCGTCGACGAACGAGACCCCGAGCGACCCGACCAGCACGGCGTCCGCATGTGTCCGGGCCACCTCAGTGAGTTCGCCCGCTGCCACGGTCTCGCCGGTCACGGCGGCAACAAGCTCTGCCCACACGGGCAGAGGCACACTGCGCGGCTCCGCCAGGGCGAGGGCGCGCAGGGCGGCCGGCAGGTCAGGAGCGGGTGCGAGGTCGGTCGGTTCGGCCAGCCGGAAGACGGCCTCGGCCGGAGCGCCTGACGGCAGCAACTCGGGTCGGGCGTCGGTCAGCACGGCCAGCTTCCCGCGCGCCAGCAGGGGGAGGGTGCTGTGCAGCAACCGTTCTGGCTCGTACGAGCGTCGGGTGAGCCCGGCGCGATGGGAGTTGACGAGGACCAGCAACCGCTCTTCGCTCCAGGAACCGAGCGCGAACCGCCAGTCGCCCCGCTCACCGGGTGACAAGTCAACTCCCAGCGAACTCAGGGTTTTGTGTATCACTTGCTCGGCGGTGAGCCCCGCGACATCGACAAGAACGCTCCCCGGCACGTCCTCGTGCACCCGCCGCATGACGGCCCCGGTATCGGCCCCGGCCCGAGCGACGACATGGGCGACACTGCCACCCCGCCCACCCGCACGCCACCAGACGCCCACGCGATCGGATACTTCTTCCGCAGGGATACCCATCGATGCCACAGTTGTGCCGCTCCTCGTCGCCACCGGTCCCGGAGTCCGCCACTGTAATGGGGCAGGGCGTACGTGAGAGATGCCTTGCTGATCAGGTGTGCCGGAAGCGCCGGAACTCCCATCACCCCAGGTCGGACGGCTCCTCGTCGTTTCTCCCCGCACCAGTCCGCCGGTCGGAGAATGATGGATGAGGGGGAGGGTCGCCTCATGCCGGAGCGGACTTGATACGTCGAAGCGTCACGATCCAGTCGTCCTCGCTCGGCCATCCCGTCAACTCGGCGAGCTGCCACGTCTCGTCGCCCACGGGGAAGGTCTCACCCACGCGGAGGGTGTGGAACCGCTCCTCGGCGGCGACGATCCCGAGCCGTACCCTGACCGAACCGTCAGAGTCCCTGTAGATATCCATGACCGCGAAGCTTGCGTCCCCCGTATTGCGCTGAATCCCGTGCCAGAGGCAGATCGTGTCTGGTCCACCCACCGCTAATCCTCCAATGATGTGTACTGATTGCTGCAGTATTTCATGAACTCTGCGGCGGTCAGCGGCTGCGGATGCCTAGCGTTGTGCGGATTGCGCAACTGAATCAGACCCTTGTCATCGACGGAGACGATCTCATAGGCGTGGGAACTCAGGAGGTCCTTCTCCAATTTGTTCTCCACACCTGTTCCCTTCGGGCGCGTACCGACGGCGACCGGCCTGCCGCTTTCCGTGAATTCCCGCAAATGGGCGAGGAGTTGCTTTTCCGGGCTGCGGCCTTTTATGTCGTACTGGGTCGGCAGTTCGTGGGTCTCTGCCGTACGACCGGTGAGTTGGGCCAGCAACTCGGCACGGTCGCCGGCCGACGAGCCCTGGGTGATACGGGAATAGCCCGTCAGAAGGTTGCCTTGGAAGTCCTTGTTCTGGGGGAACTGCGCGTTGTTCTCACGCTTCTTGTCGTCCCAGAACTGCTCCAGGCCCGCTATGGCCTTCTCCATGATCGCAGGCCAGGCCACGCCCACATCGTTGGCGTTGGCGTAGACAGTGACGTTCGGGAAATCGCTGTACACGGGAACATCAGGGGTGACCCGCACGGTCAGGATGCGCCCTTCGCCGTGTCCTTGGCAGGATCCCCGGGGACGGGGACGGGGACGGGGACGGGGACGGGGACGGGGACGGGGACGGGGACGGGGACGGGGACGGCGGGCGGGGACGGCGGGCGGTTCCTCTGCGACGCCGGTGCTGGGGAGCCGGAAACGAGTTGGTTTGAGGCGGCTACGGCTTCATCCTTGCTGTGCCTTGCCTTCGATGTCTGTTGCACACTTGAGGAGTTTCATGACTGGTGAGTCCCGGCCGATACCGGAAGAGGTGCGAATTCAGCACCAGGGCCTATTGGAAGCGTTCGTGCTCCGGGCTTGCCGTGTCGAGCAGCACTCGCTTGGTGCAGACCGCCGCGCCCTGCTGGGGCTGATGGGCCCTGAGCGCCTTGAAGGTGCTGTGCCGTGATGTGCCGGAGGAAGTCCAGTGGGCCAAGTCCTTCGGCAAAGCGTGGCGTGAACGGGTGGGTGAGAATCCACAGGAGCCCGGCTACACGGTCATGATGACGGACACGGACACGGACACGGGCGAGAGCGCGGAACTCACCGACCGGAAGCTCGCGTTGGCCTGGATTTACGGCGACGTCGTTCACCACGATCGTGGCCGTCGTGAAGAAGCCGGTGCGTTCAGCCTCTTCGAGCGCTACCGCGCCGCCGTGCCCCTGGTGGCTTTCACGATGGTTCACTCGATGGCTCTGCTCAACAAGATTCGCGCGCTGCAGAGGCAGGGCGTGATCACCCTGCCGCCCGGCGTCTTTGATCAAGAGGTCGTGTTGAAGTCGACCACGTGGACTGGCATAGGGCGGGCCTTCCAGGCCGCCGTGGGAACACCGGCGCCCGTGGATGCCGTGGCCGATTTCCCGGAGGGCTGGGCTCCCGTGGGCGTCCGTGAGGGCGCCGAGGCCGTGTCGCGGGAGCCGACGGGTGGCAACGCCGTTCAGGAGTAGGCGGAGGCGTGCGGGCCGGTGATGTGTCGGCTGGCCCGGTCGGCAGACGCGCGTGGCAGGAAGGGGAGTGACCGCCCCGGCCGCGAGGCAGGGCAATCTCGGACAGGACGCGGCCGGGGCGGAGCGGGTGGGGCGGTTGGGCGATGGGCTCCGCGGGTTCTGGGGTTCCGCCGGTCCGGTGGCTGTCCGGGGACACCGGACCGGCGGAAGATCTCACGGGGTCAGTCCGGCCGGCTGGGGCATGTGCAGTGGCGCCGCGGTGGCCGCGACGACCTGCTCGGCGGTGACGCCGGGCGCCATCTCGGCCAGGACGAGTCCGGCTTGGGTGATGTCGAGGACGGCGAGGTCGGTGATGATGCGGTGGACGCAGGCCCGGCCGGTCAGCGGCAGCGTGCACTCCTGGACGATCTTTGGGCTGCCGTCTTTGGCCGTGTGCTCCATCACCACGATGACGCGGCGGGCGCCGTGGACGAGGTCCATGGCGCCTCCCATGCCCTTGACCATCTTGCCGGGGATCATCCAGTTGGCCAGGTCGCCGTGCTGGGAGACCTGCATGGCGCCGAGGATCGCGGTGTCGATGTGGCCTCCGCGGATCATGCCGAACGACAGGGCGGAGTCGAAGAACGCGGCGCCGGGCAGGACGGTGACGGTCTCCTTGCCGGCGTTGATCAGGTCGGGGTCCACGGCGTCGTCGCTTGGGTAGGGGCCGGTACCGAGGATGCCGTTCTCGGACTGAAGCACCATTTGGACGCCTGCGGGTACGAAGCCGGGCACGCGTGTGGGCAGGCCGATGCCGAGGTTGACGTAGTCGCCGTCGCGCAGTTCCGCCGCGGCTCGGGCGGCCATCTCGTTCCTGTTCCAGGCCATCAGTGCTGCACCGTCCTCTTCTCGATCTGCTTGTCGGACGCCTGCTGCGCGGTGAGCGCGACGACGCGTTGGACGAACACGCCGGGCAGATGGATTTCGTCGGGGCTCAAGGTGCCCGGCTCCACGAGCTCTTCGACCTCGGCGATGGTGATCCGGCCGGCCATGGCGGCCAGGGGGTTGAAGTTGCGGGCGGACTTGTCGAAGGCGAGGTTGCCGTGCCGGTCCCCGCGCGCCGCCCGTACGAGGGCGAAGTCGCAGGTGATGGCCTGCTCCAGGACGAAGTCACGGTCGTTGAAGGAGCGGGTCTCCTTCGCGGGTGAGGCGGTGGCGACGGTGCCGTCGGCGTGGTGGCGCCAGGGGATACCGCCGTCGGCCAGGGGAGTGCCGACGCCTGCGGGAGTGTAGAAGGCGGGGATCCCGCAGCCGCCCGCGCGCAGTCGTTCCGCGAGCGTGCCCTGCGGGACAAGTTCGACCTCGAGTTCGCCGGTGAGGTACTGGCGGGCGAACTCCTTGTTCTCACCGACGTAGGAGCCGGTGACCCGGTCTATGCGGCCGGCGCCCAGCAGAATGCCCAGGCCGTGGTCGTCGGTCCCGCAGTTGTTTGAGACCACGCGCAGCGACGTCGCGTCCTGGGCGTGGAGGGCGGAGATGAGCGTGCTGGGGATGCCGCACAGGCCGAAGCCGCCGACGGCCAGCGAGGCGCCGTCGCCGATGTCGGCCACGGCCGCGGCGGCGGAGGGAGATGTCTTGTCCATGAACGTCCTTGAGAGGTCTTCGTGGGGCGCCGACAGGCGTCCGGGCCGTGCGGCAGCGGCGGCAGGGCCCGGACGTCGGCCGGTGCTCTCGGCTCGTGGTGAACCGGGAGCGCAACGGCGGACGGACTGTGCGGTGGTCCGTGCGCCGCGGTCGTCAGCCCTGCGGCCGGCGGTTTCGAAAGCGTCGGTGAGGGGCGCGTGCCGCAGCCGAACGGTTTGCTTTCCGGGGCGCGTTGGGGCTACTGCTCGGCGGCGGCCGTGAGCGGCTCGGGCGAGAGGGAGCGGGTGGTGGAGCTCGCCGGGTGCTGTAGCTGTTTGCGCAACTGGCCGACCAGTTCGTGCAGTCCGGGCGCGTCGGAGGCCGCGCCGAAGAGGTAGAAGTCGGGCCGGATCATGGCGGCGACGTGCCCGTGCTCGCGCATGTGGGGCAGATAGCCGGCGGGGGAGTCCAGGTAGCCCTCGGGTGGGGGGCTGTCTGCGTACAGCGGTACGAGGGTGGCGCCGATGCCGGCGAGGAAGCCGCGGTCGGCGGCGTCCAGGGCGTCGAGCGGGTGCGTTCCGTCGGTCAGCAGGGTGAAGCCGCTGCCGGTGATGTCGTCCAGCAGGGCGGTGCGGCCCCGGTGGGTCACTTCGTACTGCGGGGTGAGGTGGCCGACGTTGCGGGCGCGGCGACCGTCCGGTGTCCGCTGGAGGACGCCGTCGCCGAGGACGGGTGGCGGAGTGGGCGGCAGTGCGTGCTGCGGGTCGGCGTCGGCTGCGATCATCCGCTGGTCGCGGGCTGCGGCGGCGTCGGGGTCGAGGACGCAGATGACCTCGCCGAGGGCCATGGACATGCCGATGGCGTGCTGGACGTGCTCGCTGCGCTCGGAGGTGTAGGTGTCGAGCAGCGCGGAGGCGGCCCGGCCGTCGAGGACGATGCCGAGTTTCCAAGCGAGGTTGATCGCGTCGCGCAGTCCGGAGCACATGCCCTGTCCGGCGAACGGCGGCATCTGATGGGCGGCGTCACCGGCGAGGATCAGCCGGCCCTCGCGCCAGCGGTCCACCCAGCGGGCCTGGAAGGTGTAGACGGTGTGCCGTTCGATCGTGGTGTTCTGCGGCGTGCGTCCCCACGGCTGCAGCAGATGCCAGGCCGTCTCCAGGGTGTTGAGGTCCTCGATGCTCTCGTGCGGCAGCCGCAAGAACTCCCAGCGGCGGCGGCCCGGGCCGCCGGAGACGATGGTGGTGGGGCGCTCGGGGTCGCACAGTTGCCAGTTCATCGGGGACCACTCGGCCGGCTCGTGCGGCTGGGTGTCGACGATCAGCCAGTCGTAGAAGAAGCCGAGGTCGGTGACCGTGGTGGCCATGGCCGAGCGGACGAAGCTGTTGGCCCCGTCGGCGCCGATGACGTAGTGGGCGCGGACCGTTTGGTCACCGTCGGCGCCGGTGGTGGTCAACTGGACGCAGTCGTCCTCGTGTTGAACGCCGGTGACCTCGCAGCCTCGGCGCACGGTGACGGTGGGCAGGCTCTCGGCGGCCCTGGCGAGGACGGCCTCGAGGTCGGGCTGGGAGAAGAAGCTGGCGGTGGGCCAGCCCGAGGGGCCGGTGCCGGACCAGTCGATGCGCACCAGCGCCTCGCCGGCGGCGTTGCGCCATTCGTAGTGGTCCGGCACCGGATCGGTGACCCGGTGTACTTCCTCCGCGAGGCCTGCGGTCTGGAAGATGCGGCCGATCTCATGGTCGAAGTGCACGGCGCGGGGCAGATCGTAGGGGCGGGGCCAGCGCTCCAGGGCGATGACGTCGTGACCGGCCCGGCCCAGCAGCAGGGCCAGGAGCTGGCCGACGGGGCCGAAGCCGACGATGGCGACGTCGTACGGCGTCGTAGGGTTCTTGGCCATGGCGCTACCTCGACTCGCTGTGGGCGCCGGTCATCAGCGCGGCGAGGTCCTCGGGTGCGAGAAACGAGGGCGGGGGCGGCGGGCCCCAGCTGAACAGGCCCTTGGCGCCTTCCAGCACCTCCGGCGTCCACAGCTGGTCGTCGACGATGCAGTCCATGTCGGAGTAGTACTCGCTGAAGTTGCCGGCTGGGTCTTTCAGGTACCAGAAGAAGTTCGAGCCGGCGTGGTGGCGGCCCAGGCCCCAGATGTGCCGCTCGGGATGGTCCTCAAGCATGGCGTGGGCGCCGCGGCCGACCTCGTCGATGTCGTCGACCTGCCAGGAGGAGTGGTGCAGGAAGGTGACGGGAGCGGCCAGGACCAGGATGTTGTGGTGGTCGGTGGAGCAGCGCAGGAACGCCCCGTGGTCCTTGATGTAGTCGGATGCCTTGAAGCCGAGTCCGTCGCGGAAGAACGCGGTGGTGGACTCGAAGTCGGTGGTGCCGACGACGGCGTGGCCCAGCTTGCGGGGGTGCACGCGGCCGGTGCGCAGAATGCCGGGGGCCCGGACGTCGGTGCGCTCGGCTCGGCCGGGGCCGTTGTAGCCGGTGGCCGCGACCTGGTTCTGGACCAGGCGGGGGGTGACCTCCAGAACGGCCCGCACGGCGGTGGCCCTGTCGTAGGCGGTCAGTGTCGTGGCATCGACGGAGGGCTCGGTGCCGAGCCGCCGCAGGCGGGCGGCGGCCGCGGCGAGATCGTCGGGGGTGTCGACACCGATGCGTACCTCCACCAGGCGGCGGCTCGGCGCATGGACGATGCGGAGCTGGCGTCCGGCGTCCTGGGTGGTGAACCAGCCGTCGCCGTCCGGTACGAGACCGAAGTCGGCGTAGTAGGCACACGTCTCGGCGATGTTGGGGACGCCCATGGTGATGGAGGTCAGACGGTGCAGTGCCATGGAGGACTCCTTTGTCCGTCGGGCCCGGGCTCAGGCGGTGAACGTCTGGCGGAGCTCGCCGATGCCTTCGACGGTGCTGACGAGTTCGTCCCCGGCCGCGAGGAAGCGCTGCGGGTTGCGGCCGAGGCCGACACCGGCCGGGGTGCCCGTGAAGATCACGTCGCCGGGCAGCAGGGGCAGCACCGCGGACAGCCGCGCGATGAGCGCGGGCACGGAGAAGATCAGGTCACGGGTGCGGCCCTTTTGGACCTCCTCCCCGTTGACCGTGCAGCGCAGTTCCAGGTCGTCGGGGTCGTCGAACTCGTCCGGGGTGACCAGCCACGGTCCGACGGGGGCGAAACCGGGGTAGGACTTGCCCAGGCTGAACTGCGGTGCGGGACCTGCCAGTTGAGATACGCGCTCGGAGATGTCCTGGCCCACCGCCAGGCCGGCGACGTGATCCCAGGCGTCGGCCTCGGCGACGCCCTCGGCACGGCGGCCGATGACCGCGACCAGTTCGACCTCCCAGTCGGTGTGGCCGCCGCCCGGCAGCTTCACCTCAGTGACCGGCCCGGTGATGCTGCTGGCGAACTTGGTGAAGACCGGGGGCAGTCCCTCGGGTGCCGCAAATCCGGATTCGGCGGCATGATCCCGGTAGTTGAGGCCGATCGCCAGGGTCTGCCGCGGCGCAGGGGCGGGGGAGCCCAGGTCGGCCGGGTCGAACGCCGCTCCGGCGGACAGGTCGGCGGCCGCGGCCCAGGTGCGGAAGACGTCCCACCGCTCGTAGACGGCCTGCGGGTCGGCGGAGAATCCGCCGTTGCTGGCCTGCTCCACATCGATGGCCTTGCCGTCGACGATCAGGGTCAGACGGCCGGAGAGATTCGCGATGCGCATGAGGTGACTCCGAGAACTGAGGGAACGAGGGGCGAGATCGTGCAGCGGGTCTCGCACGGCGGCCGTGCCGCCAGGCCTCACCAGCTGAGAGGACCAGAGGGTTCCGCCGCCCG
Source organism: Streptomyces sp. NPDC057694 (assembly GCF_042799415.1). Classification (NCBI taxonomy): domain Bacteria; kingdom Bacillati; phylum Actinomycetota; class Actinomycetes; order Kitasatosporales; family Streptomycetaceae; genus Streptomyces; species Streptomyces sp. NPDC057694. The sequence goes on along the minus strand of NZ_JBHVIX010000002.1, from coordinate 33,352 downwards.
CGGCGGGCGCCCCTTGCCCTCACCAGCAATTCAGCATGATGATTAACCTGATGTTGTGCTCAGGTGAGCCCGAGCGTCAAGACTTCACCGCAAAATAACCATGATGAATATGTTGATCACTGAGGAGCTGGTTGTGGCTGCCACCCCCGACGACGCGGCGCGAACAATCACCGAGACGCCGCGCAGGGACGCCGGCGACCGCGCCGAGCCGCGCCGGAGAGCTCCGGCAGCCACCGGCATGCACCGAGCCGGAAACCTGGGCGAGGGGAGCGGGCGTCAGTCGGCCTCGGGGCGGGCCGAGCAGGCCGCCGAGCGTGTCGCCGCACTCATCGAGACCGTGCCACCCGGCTCGCGCCTGGGCACCAAGGAAGAACTGCGCACCCTGTGCGAGGTATCCGTGGGGACCTTCAACGAGGCGCTGCGCCTGCTGCAGTCACGCGGGCTGGTCACCGTCAAACCGGGGCCCGGCGGCGGCTTGTTCAGCGCCGAGCAGACCCCCATGGTCCGCCTCGGCAACTCCGTCCTGGCCCTCGACACGCAACAGGGCGACGTCGCCGACGCCGTCCGCATCCGCGACACCCTGGACCCGCTGCTGATCGACGACGCCCTCTGGCATGCCTCGCCCGCCGACATCGCAGGACTGCACCAGCACGTCACCGCCATGGAAGAGGCGGCGCACGAGGACGACCCGGTCGCCTTCGTGCACGCCAACTGGCGCCTGCACGCCGCCATCGCCGCAATCAGCCCCAACACCCTGCTCGGCTCGCTCTACGTCGGCCTGCTCGACTTGATCGAGTCACACACACTGTCGGTCCTGCCGGCCGGCGACCAGCCGCTGGGCGAGTACATCGACCGCCGCTGCGCACTGCACCGCGACCTGGTCGACGCCCTCGACCGGCGTGACCGCGACGCAGCACTCCGCCTGATCCGTGAGCACAGCACCGCCCCGGCCGCGGGCGAGATGGACCAGCCGCTCTGAACGGGACTTCGGGTCCGGCCCTGCTGTCGTTGCCACTGGTTGAAAGTCACCGAGCATCCTCCCGTGACGCCCGGCAGCATGACGGATGCCGGGCGCAATGCCGCGCCCGACGGGAAAATGGAGGACGTGTGACGGACTACGACCTGCTGCGCGAGGAGCGCCTCGCCCGTGTTTCGGAGCAGCACCGGAAGATGATCGAGGGCTGGCCCAGCCTCGCCGAGATCGGCGTGGACGGCGTCCGCAAGCTGATCGAGGGCGGAAACCGCATGTTCCCGGTCGACCCGCAGGTCGCCACCCGCGACGTGGAGGTCGACGGCCCCGACGGCCCCGTCCCGGTACGGATCTACACACCTCCCCACGAGGAAGGCGAACGCCTTCCCGTGGTGGTCCACACACACTCCGGCGGATTCGTGGCGGGCGGCGGCCTCGACCAGTGGGACGGCCACAACTCCCTGCTGGCCCGGTCCGTTCCCGCGGTGGTCGTCCATCCCGACTTCCGGCTGCCGCCGGAGAACCGGTTCCCGGCCGGGATCGAGGACAACTGGGCGGTACTCAACTGGGTTGCCGAGGGCGGCGACCGCCAGGAGTGGGACGCCGGCCGCATCGCGATCGGCGGCGGCTGCACCGGCGGCAACATGGCAGCGGTGCTCTCACTGATGGCGAGGGATGCGGGGGGCCCCTCGCTGTCCCTTCAGTTTCTCGAATCATGGCCCTCGGACCTGCGGTGCGACACCCGCTCGCAGGAAGAGAACGCCGAGGGATACGGCCTGACGAAGGCGGACAATGCCTTCGTCGCCTCGCAGTACGTCCGGAGTCCGGAGGAGCGCTGGGACTGGCAGGCCTCGCCGCTGCTGGCCGAGACCGTACGGGACGTCGCCCCGGCCCTGATCACGGTGGGGGATTGGGACATCCTGCGCGACGAGGACGTGCAGTACGCCAACCGGCTGCGCGATGCCGGGGTCCCCGTCGAACTGCACGTCGATCCTGACCGCGGCCACGCCGGGGAGCCGGGCCCGCTCATCGAGCGCGTGGCCGCCTCCCTGCGGCAGGCGTTCGCGGCCGACGCGGCGACGGACGGCGGATGACCGAGGCGGACGCGGTCGTCCTGGGCGCCGGGCACAACGGCCTTACGCTGGCCACGGCGCTCGGGCGGGCCGGTCTGTCGGTCGTACTGCTCGAGTCGGAAGCCGAGCCCGGCGGGATGGCCCGCCCCGACCGGGCTCTGGGCGAGCGACACGTACACCACCCGCACGCGACGTTCCTCGGATACCACTCCGTGATGCCGCTGCGGGACGATCTCCGCCGTGCGGGCCTGCGCTGGGTGGTGCCCGAGGTGCAGCACGCGATCGTCTTCCCCGACGGCCGCCCGGGCATCGCCCTGCACCGTCGCGACCGCTCCTCGGCGACCTGGACATCCGTGGCGCGCTACTCACGCGCCGACGCGGATCTGCTCGTGGCGCTGATCGCCTGCGCCGCCACGCTCACCGGCCCCGTGACGGCCTCCATGACGACGGCGCCCTCGCACGCCATGGCCGGCCAGCATCTCGCGGCCATCAGGAAGACCTACGCCGGTCTGCCGGTGCTGGACCGCCTCGGTTCACGCAGCGTGATCCAACTCCTGTGCGAGTCGTTCGCCTCCCCCGAGGTACGCGCCTTCCTCATGCTGCTCGCGCACGAGTTGGGCGGGGACGTCACCGAGGCCGGGGGAGACGCCGGGTTCCTCGGGGTGACCTGCCGGCTGATCGCCGACCGCGCCGTGCCGGTCGGCGGTATGGGCGCGTTGGTAGCGGCCCATCGCACGCTCGCCCGGAACGCCGGCGTCGACATCCGCTGCGGGGCCGCAGCCGAACACATCGAGGTCGCGGACTGCGGCGCGGTGGCGGTGCGGCTGCCCGAAGACCGGGTGACAGCACGGAAGCTGGTGGCCTCCACCCTGCCGCGAGACAGCACACTCGCCCTGGCCGGAGCCGGCGCCACAAGTTCCGAGCCGCAGTGGCACCGCGGCGAAAACGATGTCGTGAAGCAGCATTTCGTCCTCCACGAGCCCCCGCGCTTCACCTCGGCGCGCGACGAACCCGACATCCAACGCGCCGTCCAGGTCTTCTTCGGCTGGGACACCCCCGAGGCGGTTGTCGATCGGGTGAGTGAACTCCATGCGGGGGCCCTGCCCCGTCCGGGAGGGGCGATCCTTCGTCCGTCACTGGCGGACGCAACGCAGTCCCGCGCGCCGCACCACCTGCTCGCCGTCGACTCGACCTTCCCGGCCGTGGCCTCGCTGGGCGACGCGGAGCGGGACGCGGTCCAAGACAGCTTCCCCGAGGCGACACTGCGACGCCTGTCGCACTACGCGCCCAACGTGAGCGCCGACTCCGTGTCGGCCTCGTTCATCGCTCCGCTGCGGCCGGCGACGCGACAGGTCGCGCTCGACCGGCTCGGCCCTGCGCACTACCGGGTACCGGGCATCGGGCGGCTGTATCTGGGCGGAGCGGACCGTCACCCCGGCGGCGGCGTGCACGGCGCCTGCGGCTGGAACGCAGCGCACGTCGCGCTGGCGGACATCGCAACGTAGACGATTCCGGTCCGAGCTCGTGCCCCACCCGTGTACCGCGCCGAGGATGTGGTTTGTCCCTGTGCAGTCCCGCTCGCGAGCCATCCGACTATCGCACCCCCTGCCTGTACGAGGTCGTCGGTGTCCGTCAGGAGTCGTCCTGAAGACGGGTTCTATCGAGTTCGCGCGAAACCCCGCGGGCGATGGCCACGACCGCCGGTTCGACACCGCGCGCGTCCGCCGAGCCGTCCGCCGCCACCACGGACAAGGCCGCCACCACACGGCCTCTGTGCATCACCGGGGCGGCCACTGACCAGGCCGGGGCCGGCTGCGTGCGTCGGTTGTGCGCCACACCGGACACACGGATCTCGCCGAGCCGCTCGCGCAGCACCTTGGATGACACCGGCTGGCCGGTGTCATCCTCGAGCTCGCGCCGCAGATACGCCTCGCAAAGAGCCGTGGGGGAGTGCGCCAGCAACACCAGCCCGATGCCGGTGGCATGGAGGGGCATCCGCCCCCCGACCCGGTAGTCCACCTCGGCCGCCTTCGTCGCGGAGAGCCGCTCGGTGAGCACGACCGCGTCCCCGTCACGTACACCGAGCAGGACGTGCTGGCCGGTGGCGCGGTGCAGGTCTTCCATGAACGGCAGCGCGGTGTGCCGCAGCCCATGTCCGCGCGGTGCCAGGGTGGCCAGTTCCAGCAGCCGCAGGCCGATCGCGTACTCACCGCTGTCGGCCTGCTCGAGGGCGCCGTGCCTGACCAGATTCTGTGAGATCCGGAACGCGGTGCTGATCGGGATGCCCGTTGCCGCACTCAGCTGCGTCAGCGTCAGGGACGGTCCGTTGTCGGAGAAGGTCTCCAGGATGCGGAAAGCCTTGTCCAGCAGCGGTTCGCCGACCGGAGGTCGACGGCCGCGCGGCTTGCGTGCATCGCCCCGGCCCGGTTCAGAGCCTGAAGCCGTTTCCACTCTTTGAAATTAGCACAGGTCATGTGGCCGGAACGCCCCCACGATGTCGGCATCCGACCAACAACGACGTGGGAGGGCAGCGGTGCCGAAACCGCCAGTCCATAACGAGCGGACCGAATGTGCCGCCGAGACCGTACCGGTCCTGATCGCGGGAGCGGGACCGTCCGGCCTCGCCCTCGCCCTCGAACTGTCGGCGCAGGGCGTTGCCGCGCTGCTCGTCGAGCCCCGCCGCACCATCGACACCGCCAGGCCACGCGCCAAGACCGTGTCGGCCCGGACGATGGAGCTGTTCCGGCGCTGGGGCGTCAGTCGCGCACTGCGCGAGGCCGCGCCCATACCGGCCCAGTGGTCGAGCCGCATCACGTTCTGCGAGTCGGTGCTGGGTCAGCAGATCGGGCACCTCGACGGCGCCTTCGCGCTCGACCTCACCGACTCCGAGCTTGTCGCCGAGGGCGGCCAGCAGATGCCCCAGCCCACCTTGGAGCGCGTCCTGCGCGAGAAGGTCGCCCGGGCCCCAGGAGTCGAACTACGGCTGGGCTCCCGGGTCGCCGGCGTCGTCGAGAAGGACGGCTTCGCCGAAGTGGCACTGGAAGACGACCAGGGCACCCGCGAGTACGTCCACGCCCAGTGGGTCGTCGGCGCGGACGGCGCCCGCAGCATCGTCCGCGAGGCGATGGGTGCCCACTACGACGGCGGCGCGGCCGGCCGGCAGAACGTCAACATCACCTTCCGCTGCCCGGGGCTCGCCGAGTCGATTCCGCACGTCCCCTCACTGCACTACTGGGTGCTCAACTACACCAGCCCGGGGGTCGTGGGGCCCCTGGATCTCGACGGCACCTGGTGGGCCATATCCACCGGCACCGAGCACGTCAGCGATGCCGCCGAGGCCCGCAGCATCGTGTGCGGACTGCTGGGCCAGGAGACCGACGTCGAGATCGTCGCGACCGACCCCTGGCAGGCCAGGATGCTGCTGGCCGACCGGTACCGCTCGGGCCGCCTCTTCGTCATCGGTGACGCGGCCCACCAGAACCCGCCCTGGGGTGGGCACGGCTTCAACACCGGCGTCGGCGATGCGGCCAATCTGGGCTGGAAACTGGGCGCCGTCCTTCGTGGCTGGGCCGACGAAAATCTGCTCGACAGCTACGCATCCGAGCGTCGCCCCATCGCACGGCGCACCTTGGACCTGGCCGAACGGAACATGCGCGCGGTCTCCACCGATCTCCTCGGTGACACCGCCGAAGAGATCATCAGCCGCAAACGCGACGAATTCCACAGCCTGGGCCTCGTCCTCGGCTACGGCTACACACCGGCCGCCGACGAGCAGGCACCGGAGCCGCATCTCTACGCACCACACACCCAGCCCGGCAACCGACTGCCGCACCGGCGACTGCCCGACGGCTCGTCCCTGTTCGACCAACTGAGCACCGGATTCACCGTCTTCGGAGCCGGCCAGGCCGCAGGCGCCCTGACCGAGGAGCTGAGCGCACGGGCCGTGCCGGTTCAGCAGGTCAGCGACCCCGCCGTGCTCACGCTGCTCGACCAGCCAGTAGTTCTCGTACGCCCCGACCAGCACATCGCCTGGGCCGGCCGCGACCCGGCCGACGTGTCCGCCGTCGCGACGCACGCGCTCCAGGGCTTCCAACCATCCGCACCCCGCCAGTGGGCCGACGCCTCATAGAAGGAGAGATCATGACCAGAGCCGCGGTCATCGATCCGTCACCGAAGCGAACCAGCGAGAACACCCTCGTCACCGTGATGTTCTTCGCGGCCGGGATCGTCTTCCTGGACCGGTTCGGAATTTCCTACCTCTTCCCCGACATCAAGAATGAACTCAACCTCAACAACAGCCAGTTGGCGCTGCTGATCAGTGTTACCGCCGTCACCTGGGCGATCTCCAGCATCGTCTTCTCGATCGTCTCCGACCGTATGGGCGGCCGCAAGAAGCCCATCATCATCACGAGTCTCGTGCTGTTCTCCCTGGCAGTGGGCCTGATCGGCCTGGCCCAGAACTTCACGACGATGGTCCTACTCCGTGCCCTGGTCGGCCTGTGCGAGGGCCCCGCCCTCCCGCTCATCCAGGCGGCCGTCGCCTCAGCCTCCTCGTCGCACCGCCGCGGCCGCAACCTCGGCATCGTCATCGCCGGCACAGGCATCATCGGCACCGCCCTCGGCCCCAGCATCATGATCGGGCTCGCCTCAGTGCTCGGCTGGCGCGGGGCATTCCCCTTGATGATCGTGCCCGGCCTCGTGATCGCCCTCCTCGTCTGGGTGTACTACCAGGAAACTCCGAACGGTCCGGAGCGTCGCGCTCCGCTCACGGCCCGGCAGGCGAGCCGACTCTTCACCGACCGCAACTTCCTCCTCTGCCTGTGCATCACGACCGTCTGTGTTTTCGTCGCCCTCGGCGCGTCCTCCTTCACGACTGTGCTCCTCAGCAGCCGCGGGTACGACTCCCAACTCATCACCGTGACGCTGACCGTCATCGGGATCATGGGGGCACTTGGCGCGGTGATCTCACCCGCACTCTCCGACCGAATCGGCCGCAGACCAGCCATCATCATCTCCACGTTCATGCTCGGCCTCTCCTTCGTGCTGATGGCCGTGTTCGCCGACAACTTCGCCCTCGTGATGGCCGCCTCGACTGCCTCGCTCCTCAGCGGCGCGCTCCCCATCGCCACCTACGTCGTGCCGGCCGAATCCCTCCCTCCCGAGGTCGCGGCCACCGGGATGGCCCTGCTGATCGCAATCGGCGAGACCGTGGGCGGATTCCTCGGACCGCAGATCGGCGGCGCCGTCGCCGACGCGACCGGAGACGTGCGCAACGCGATCCTGCTGTACGGCTTCGCGCCGCTCCTTGCCCTGATCGCCGCGCTGTTCCTGCGCGATACACAGCCGGTGCCACACCGGCAGCCCACGGTTGCCACCGCCGTCGCCGAGACCCTGTAAACGCGAGCCGGCACCCAGCTGGCCGTATATCGCGAGCGCTTCGCCGCCGCATGCGCGGCATGAACCTCTCATCGCAGATGGGCGGCGAGGCGCCCCTGAACCTGAACCCTGTACCCACCGTCCTCGCGAGCTCCGGACATGGCACCGTTCCGCAGCACGCTGCCCGGTAACGAGGAGGTCAGGCAGCCTGTAGGGCGTCAGGCGGTTGGCCAGGCAACCATGCTGATCGGACGCCTACCTGGCGAGGGTGATCTTCACGGGCTTGTTGGGGCACTGCGCGAGTTCGTCGTGCAACTCGGCTTACTCGGCCGGGTCGACGGTGAGTTGCCAGCGCATTTTGGTGGCGACCCAGTCGCTCACGTAGGTACAGCGGTCGCCCTCGAAGGGCAGTAGCCACTCGGCGACGTCCTTGTCGCCCTTGGACCGATTCGTCTTCGCGGACACAGCGATGAAAGAGGGGGCGTCGCCGAGGTCGTTGGTGTAGGCCTCGCGCTCCTTGGCCGTCCAGGTGCCGGCGCCGGAGTCCCACGCCTCGGCGAGGGGCACGAGGTGGTCGATGTCGAGCTTGCCCGCCTCGTCGAGGTCCCGGAGGACACCGTTCTACGCAGTCTCCGTCTGCCCTGCGACGAGCGCGGCGGGAAGCCGTCCGTGCAATACCGGTTCCATCGGGGGTGAACGGCGGAACTGCTCCTCGATCAGTGCAAGAGACTTGTAGTGGGCTGTGTCCTGGTCGGTCTCGATAGGGATTCCTGCGGTCTTGATGCCGGTGCTGATGAGTTCCGGGTGGGAACCGGAGACCTCGTGCGACCAGGTGTGCATGTACATGTGAAATCCGCAGGTGTAGTGCCCGTCGCGGAAGCAGGTGAAGACGGGTGGGGGGAGCTTGGGGTTCTCTGCCTCCCAGTACAGCTGGAACACTTCCGCTCCGCCGTCAGAGAGTCCGTCGGTGTATCCGGGACCCATCCTGCCAGGCCAGTTGTCCCCATACGCCACCGCGAAAGCCACGTCCCCGGACTGCCCGTACCGCACGGCAATGCTGTCGCAGACCCCCCGCTCGCGGTCACGCCGCCCGAGTTACTCCTCCGCTTCCGTGGCCGTGTGCTCGCCCAGCAAGTCTGGTGCAGCGCCCGCCGCGAGGCGTGTGACCAGTTGCTCGGGGGACAGGCCGCGGGCGAAGGTGAGGCAGTAGCCGAGCCAGGACAGCTCGGCACGGGCGACCCACGCGATGCCGTCATCGTTCATGATCTTCCTTCGGCTAAGGCCGGGGGCGCCGCGACTGGCGTCGCCCCCGGCACGGGAACTGGCCGGTGGTTACCGGATGTCGCACCCGTCGGGGAGACCGTCACCATGTCTCAAGACTGAGCTCCTGGCCCCATAAGATCCATCCCATCCGATCAGGGGAGGGAATCATGGGAAACGGCACGAGACACAGAAGCAGGGCCATCACGCTCGCCGCGGCGGTATGCGTGCTGGCCGGGGCGAGCGGGTGTGGGGGAGGCGCACCGGCCGCGTCCGAGCACACCACTGCGGCCGCACCGTCGAAGCCCGCCGAGCCGTCGAAGAAGGTTGCACCCGCGCGCGTTCTGACACAACGGGAGCTGAAGGCGGCCGCGCTGCCCGAGAGTTCCGCCATCGTCGGGCAGCCGAACGCCATACGTGCCGGGGCCGCCACTCCAGCGGACTGCACTCCGGTCCTCGCGGCCGGGCAGGGCCAGAGCCAGAGGATGCCCAGGGGCGTGGTGCAAGGGACGGTCTCGCCAGGGAAAAATGTGGCGGGGCAGGTCTTTCTCACCGCGTACTCCGCCGAGGACGCCGGGCGGGCCCTGGACGACCTGCGTGCCGCGCTGCGCACCTGCCATGCCTTTCCGACCCTGCTGGAGGGCGGGAAGTGGAGCAACGTACGTGCGGCGGAGGGACTCGGCGAAGGCGACCAGGAGGTGGCGTTCCGGGCGAAGATGATTCCGGTCCCGGACACGCCCGCGCTGGCGACCGAAGTGCGGGTCATCCGGGTGGGCGCGACGCTCGTCACGTTCGCCACCAATGACATGAGCGGCACCCACGACGAGGTGCGCGTCCCGCGTGACCTCGTGCACCGTCAGGTGGCCGCGCTGCAGAAGGTGTCAGCCGCCCCTGCCGCTTAGGGCCTGTCTCCCAGATCCCTCCTGCCTCGCGACGCCTGGCATGCGCCCTCACCCTCGAACCGGCTTCGCACGGCTCGGGAGGGAGGTGCCGCCTTCGCCGCACCGGGTACCGGGCCGAGTACGTGCAGTACGAGGCCTTGCACCCGGCACGACGAGAGCACGCTTCCCATCGATGCGGTGAGCAGGAGGATGACCGGATGTACAACCTGCCCCCCCCGGCTTCAGGGGCGTCAACTCGGCCGCAGTGTGGCCGCGCTCATCCCGCAGTCCGGCACCGAGGTGTCGGCCGCCGGCCAGGCCGCGGCCGCGCTCGCGATGGTGTTCAAGCTAGTCGAGTCCGCTCAGGCGCGATGGCGCGCGATCACCGGAGCCCACCTGGTGTCCTTGGTTCGTGCCGGCGCGCGGTTCGAGAACGGCGTCCTGGTCGAGCGCGAGGAGGAGGCCGCGTGAATATCGACGACATCCCGCAGGACCCGGACGAACACGTCCGCTTCACGGCCTACCTCAACCAGCTCCAACAGGTCGGCGACGCAGACGAAGTCGACCTGGTCAGCCTCGTTCTCAGTGATCCGGACGAGACGATGGCCCAGTCCGCCGTGCTGCGGCACCTGGACCGTCGAGCCACCGACCTCCACACCGGTCCCGCCTACGAAGGATGGGCGCAGGCGATGGCCCAGGCCACGATCGGCCGTCCTTTCCTGGCTCAGCGCTTGCGGGAGTGGTCGCTCTTCCGCGCCTTCACTCTCAAGCTGCCCTGGCAGCCGGACGACCTGCTCACGTCCTCCAACTGGCTCCAGCTCAAGACTGCCGCGGGGACAAACATCGAGGCCACTGAGGTCCTCGCCGGAGCCGGCCGCACCAAGCGGATCCGCAACACCGCCCGGGCCAACCTGAAACCCCACAGCGGGAGCTGAGTCAGCTCACCCACCACTCTTGACTATTGCTCGGCTGAACTTGCGCTCTTCGGCAAGTTGGTTGCCTCGGTGCGACGCGAGCAGGCTTCGGATCAGAGGCGCGCCCGACCCTGGAGCCTCCCGCTGGAGGACCGTGTCCTGTTGGTGACGACGTACTGGCGGACGAACTTGACGTTGCACCAGATCGCCCCGCTGTTCGGCGTCCCCAAGGCGACGGCTGACCGAATCATGAATCACCTCGGTCCGTTGCTGGCGATCCGACAACGGAGGCAGTTCCGCAAGGACACTGTGCTCATCGTCGACGGCACCCTGGTGCCCACCCGCGACCACACGGTGGCCAAGCAGTCGAAGAGCTATCGCTATGGGATTATCCCGCGCATGAGGAGACAGACATCGGGGCGGCCCGCGTGCATCGCGTTACTGGCCGCCATCTCGGTCGTGCTGATGTGCGGCTGCCAGGCGAGCGCACCACGTCCGGCAACAGCCGCATCTCGGGGCGCCACCGTTCAGAGCGCGACCCAGCGGTTCCAGGAAGCGCTCGACCACTACACCGCGAATGGCTGCCCCTCGTCCAAGCCGGACACCTGCTGGGACCAGATGCAGGCCCTCATCGGACCGGTCCGCCAACTGCGCAAGGCGATGCAGGCAGACACCGCCGCGCCGGCCGGTAGGTGGGACGACGCGTACGCCCTCATCGGCAAGATGGAAGCCGGAGTCTCTGCAGGAAGAGACCGCGGCGATCTCGAGTACGGCGACGGCGACGATCCGGACGTGGTCCTGCCGCCCTCGAATCGGCCTGCCGTCTTCGGATCCGCGCGCAAGCTCTCGAACTGGCTCCAGGAACACCCCGCTTCTTGAGCGGGTGCCGCAGATGCGACCGAGCCTGAACGACGCCTCAACTCCCGTCTCTCACACTCGATGTGACACGGCTTCTCACTCACTCGCGCGCTGAGAGGGTGCGTGGGCGGCAGCCTGATGCCAGGTGTCGACGGCTCGGTTGGTGGCGGGTTGTGGGGTGGTTTCGGTGACCTGGCCGTGGATGTCGCGGAGATCGTGGAAGGTGAAGGTGGCGAATACGTAGGCGTGCCCGTTCACGAGTTTGGCGCTGCCGTTTTGCAGGGCGACATCGAGGGCACCATGCAGGGTGCCCTTGTGCGGTGTGCTCACCCGTACCCGGTAGATGTCCCAGTCGATGTCGTTGATCTGCCGGGTGTCTTCGTCGTCGAGGACGGTGGCGGTGAAGACGTCGTCGGCAATCCGGGACACCTCGTCGGCGTTGTCGGGATCATAGGTCGTCAGTGCCTCCGGAGGGGAGGAGGCAGCCGTCCACTGCTGGTGTCCCCACCAGCCGGCGCCTGTGAGCGTGGCGGTCAGGGCGAGCGTGCTGGCGAGGACGGTGAGTCTGGTGCGGGTCATCCGTTCATCCCCACAGCTTGTGGTAGTTGGCGCGGTCTTTGGAGGTGGGCTGGGCGTTGGTTGGGACGTCGTCGATTTCCTTGGCCATCAGCGTGGGATACCAGTCCGGGTTCTTGTGGCAGAAACCGAGTGCGTGGCCGAGTTCGTGTGCGGCGACCATCCGCCGGTACATGTCGTCCCCGTAGCGCTTTCCGCGGTCGAGATAAGCGCGGTTGAGGTAGAGGGTGTCGGCGCCCGGGTGCGGGGCGTACTGGCCCAGAACTCCCTTGAAGTTGTCGCGGGTGCTGTTGACGCCCTGCCATTGAAGGTCGGCGATTGAGCTGGCGTTGTCGGGCCTGAACTTCACCTGGGACAGTCCATGCGTACTCCATGCCTTGTGCGCGTGCCGGTAGGCGTCGTTGAACTTGGTCTCGTCCTCCCAGCGCACCTCCCGGCCGTCGACGGCTGAACGGCCCCGGGAGTCCTTCGCCCCGCCCACACACTTGGCGGCGGCCGCCGCCGTTGATGTGGTCGGAGGCTGGGGCAGAGCGAGCAGAGCAGCCGCCACGACAGCGGCGCTCCAGGCGAGTTCGGTCGGCATGAATCTCCCAGACACTTGAGGCGGAGGACAGGGGAAGCGTGGAGGGTGCCCTCGATCGGGCGAGCGCCTACGGCGCGCAGGGGGTTCCTTCGGCGGCGGATGACCGTGCTGTCCGGGCGTTCCCGGCTCGTTGCAGGGACGTGCGGTTCCCGCTGCGGCCCCTGCCCGGGCGGCCGGAGCCGCTAGTCGCGTGACGGCACGCGGGCGGCGAGGTTGGCCAGCAGCCAGCGGGCCGTTTCATGGTCCGGGGCGCTGCCGTTGACGACTGCGCCCCGGACCGTCACGATCTCCTGTGCTTCTTCAAGGGACAGCAGGGGCAGCAGCGGGGGGAGCGGGGCGTCGGCGAGGGGGAGGCCGTCGATGTCGGTCACGCCGGTGCAACTGATGGCTTCACGCGGAGGTCACGGTCTCGCACTCTGCGCCGGGTCCGAGCTGAGCGTGCTGGGCGAGCCGTCCCCGAGTTGACGCCTGCTCGGCAGGCAGCGGGACTCGGGCTCCGGCTGGCTGACCGTGTGCCTGGACTCGCCAACATGGGCGACGCGAGGCGAGGGGCTGGACCATCACGCCGCCGGTTTCCGTGTGGTCCGAGCGCAGAGGAGGCCGACGCCGGGGGTGAGACGGAGGCAGGCCGCCGGCAGCTGGCTGGACGGGGTCGCCTGGTCGGCGGGCTGGTCCAGTTGCTGCTGGCGGCGCCGCTGCTCGTTGCGGTGGTCTTCGACTCGCTGGGTGAATTTCTTCAGCGCCTCCTCCTCTTGGTCGGGCCCGTATTCGCTGTACGGGCCGATGCCGAGCCGGACGACGTTGGCTTCCTCCTTGATGGCGTCGGCCGTTTGCTGGCGGAAGTAGCTGCGCTCGCGGGCAAAGCTGATCCCGGTTACGGACACGCTCTGCCAGGTGAACTCTTTGCCTGTATCGAGGGCCGCGATCGTGGTCGTGGATGCGGAGCCGATCATGATGAGTGTCTGCAGGCGGTTGTGGATGCTGCGATACCGGAGGCTGGCCTCATACCGTTCCACCAGCGACGCCGCCTCCTCCCTGTAGACGCTGCGCTGCAACTTCAGGGATGACGGATAGGCCGCGTTCATGATCCTTTCGGTCAGGTTCAAGAGCGCCATCTCGTCTTCGAGCTTCCCGGCTGGCTTCGTCTTGCGCCGTCGGACATCGATCACAACGCCTGCCGTACACACTCCGCTTACTGAGTGTTTGGTCCGTGGCTTGGTGTTTGGTCCCGGGCCAGGTTCCGCGCCAGTTGGGCGTGGCTTCGTGGGTGAGGCAGCGGGCCATGAGGTCGATCATCGCGAGGTGGATCATGGCTTCGGAGCGGTGCGGGTGGTGCTCGTAGTCGCGGGCGAGGCGGCAGTGGTGCATGAGCCAGCCGATGCTGCCTTCGATGGTCCAGCGCCGCGGAATGACCTTGAATCCCTTGACTCCGGGGGCGCGTTGGACGGGATGGACGTCGATGCCGAGGCCGGCGCCGTGGTCGATGGCGGTGGTGCGGTAGCCGGCGTCCACCCAGGCCTTCGTAATGCGCGGGTGGGCGGCGGCGATGCGGGACAGCAGCGTCACCCCGGCCGCGTTGTCGGACACGCTCGCCGCGGTGACCAGCACGGTCAGCAGCAGGCCGAGGGTGTTGCAGCCCAGGTGGCGCTTGCGTCCGATGATCCGCTTCCCGGCGTCGGTGCCCTGCCCGGCCTTCGGCACGTTCGCCGAGGTCTCGATGGTCTGGGAGTCCAGCACGCAGGCCGACGGCTCGGCGTCGCGGCCCTCGCGCTCGCGGACCAGGCGTCGCTGCACGCCGGTGAGCTGAGCGAAGACGCCGTCGTGCTGCCAGTGGGCGAAGTAGCCGTAGACGGTGTTCCAGGGCGGGAAGTCGTGGGGCAGGTAGCGCCAGGCGATGCCGGTGCGGTCCACGTACAGGATCGCGTTCAGGATCCGGCGCAGGTCGTGCTCGGGCGGGCGGCCGATGTCGAGGGCGGGCCGGCGCCGCTCGTTCCGCCAGGCGGTGAGCACGGGTTCGATCAGTTCCCAGCGTTGGTCGGACAGGTCGCTGGGGTACCTGTCGTGCGGGGCCATGTTGCAGAAATACCGCGAGGGGCGCGGCCCGGCCAGGGGTCATCTGGTGCAGGGGCCGGGCGAGTTGGGAGGAGATGGGGGAGGCCGGGATGAAACAGTTCTCTCTCATCTCTGTTCGGCCTCCTCTCCTCGTCCGCCCCTCCCGTCTCACGCCCTTGCCACCATAAAACCCGGGCAGGACGCCACGAAACAGCACTAAACTATCAGTTAGAGCTCGTAACACGATCATGATCTGACCTTCTTGAGGCGCCTCCAGCAGATGAGGCTGCAGCCCAACGAGACGAACGCATGGTGGAGTTCGAGGCGTCGTTCCCATCGGATGGCAAGGCGCTTGAACTGGTGGAGCCGAGCGAAGGTCTGCTCCACGACGTAGCGGAGCTTGCCCAGGCCCTTGATGTTCGGGGCGCCCTTGGGGGGAGATCACGGCAAGGATCCTGCGGTGCCGTAGCTGGCGGCGTACGGCCTTGGAGTCGTACGCCTTGTCGCCCAGGACAGACTCGGGTCGCTGTCGTGGGCGGCCGGGCCGTCCGGCGACGGGCGGGATGCCGTCGACCAGGTCGAGGGTCTGGGTGATGTCGTTGACGTTGGCGGTGGTGGTGATGACGTGGAGCGGGGTGCCCTTGCCGTCGCAGATCAGGTGGTGTTGCTGCCTGTCTTCCGCCGGTCGACCGGCGACGGGCCTGTCGCGGCTCCCCCTTTATTTCGCGCGGACGTGAGAGTCGTCCACGCACGCGCGGGACCAGTCGATTTCGCCGGCCGCGTTCAGCTCGGCGAGCAGGAGCCGGTGCAATTTCTCGAAAACACCGGCCTGCTGCCAACGATCCAGGCGCCGCCAGCAGGTCTGTCCGGAGCCGAAGCCCAGCTCCAAGGGCAGAAGTTGCCAGGCTATGTCGTTGGAGAGGACATAGAGGATGCCCTGCAGACAGAGCCTGTCCGCCACTGGCCGCGGCCCCGGTGACCGGGCGGGCCAGGGCGGCAGCAGCGGTTCCATCAGCGCCCACAGCGCGTTGTCCACGATCCACGGTCGTGTGCTCACGCCACCACGAACGGCCCTGACGCCAGACTCGCCACGCCCGACCAGTACATTTCAGAAGGGCAGAGGCTCAGAGCTCATTGAGTCGGTGTATCCCAGGGACCACGGTCCGGGGATGGTCGCGCAGATCGCATCCAGATCGGCACGGGTGCGGCCCCGAGCATGGAGCCAGCTGTGGACGCCCAGGCCGTCTTGCCGCAGCAGCTTGCCCTGCGCGGAGAACCAACGCACGGGAGAGTCCTCCGGTCCCGTCCACATCGGGTAGTCCGGCAGTGGAACGTGCTGAAAATGCTCCGGCACCTTCCCGAGCAGGTCAGCAGGCAGCTCGCACGCGTTATACAGACGTCCCTCATCGCCGAACAGCGCCTCGCTCAGTACGAGTTCGACGCAGGCCAGGGACACTCGGTCCATGAACGGCACCCAACCGTGCTGTGTCTGAACGAGTACCGGCGGATCTTCCTGGTCAAGGTCGGCAAGGCGCACACCCCACACGGCACATCCCTGGTTCTCGCTTCGGAACACGAGGACACCGCCGCACTCGTCGTGCACGAACATCTCGTGCGGCAGCAGCAGGGGGTCCTGGTTACTGACCAGATCGGGCCGGGTCCCTGCGAGTGCATAGAACTCATGCAGCGCGGCCGGCAGCGAACAGCCGAACGTCGCCGCGGCCCGCGCCAGCTCTGCCGTAAGAGAACCGCCGTCGACCAACGGCTCGCCCCAAGCTGCAGCAAAGCTGCGGATGAACGCCCAGGCCCGGTCCCGTTTGCAGACCCCGCCATCCAGAGCCTGGGCCACGTCGAAGCTGCCACTCATACCACGAACATACTGGAAGCCCATGCCCCAACATCACGAAGTCCTGAGGCTGCCGCCCAAGATCGTGTTATGACCTCTAAAGAGGTACGGAAACGTGGGACACGGAACGCGATGGGCCGATAGCTTCTATGCGTGAGCATCGACGCGTCCCCAGAGGGCTCCTCAGAAGGGGCTGGCTTCTGGCAGACGAACGCTGCCCATCTGCCTGCGGATTTCGCGGCGTTCCACGGCATGCGCCGTACGGCCTTCGAGCGGTACGCGGATAGCGTGCTCACCGCCGCTGACGAGCTGTACGCCAACGCGTACGAGGCTCATCGGTGGGCTACGCAGGAGCGCCGTGCAGTCTTCTGGCACGGGACGGGCTCTGGCAAGACGCACAGCTTCGTCAACGCATGGCTGGCCTCCGGGCGCCGGCTCCTCGGTGGCCGCGCCGATGTCGTTGCTCGAGCGCGCGAACTGCTGGTGGTCCGCGACGAAGCGCACCTATACCGGCCGCTCAGCAGAGAAGAGCGCGCCTGGCTGCGTGAGCGCCGTCAGGAGACCGCGGGCCCCTCACTGAGCTTCACAGCGGTTGGTGCTGCGACCGCGCTGTGGGCTTCGGCTGAGTCTCTTGCGCAGTCCCGCCACATTGACATCCCACAGTCTCCAGACGATAACTCCCAGCGCCCCATCAGCGATCCCCCTCCGCTTGCAATGATCTGCGGCATTCGCGGGTTGACCGTTCCCGTTGTCCCACGAGCGCCCGGTCAGGGCGTTTCCCCGCCGGCAGTCATGTCCGGGGGCGGCGAAAGGGCGGCGTCGATGGGGATCGCTGCCTGAGCCCGCCCTTCATTCTGAGGGAGCTGGAACGTGGAGAGCCCAATCTGGGCCGTGCTGGTCGTTGCCGAGGGGCTGGCGTTGCTCCTGCTGGTCCTGACCCGCTTGGCTGGTGATGCGGAAGGACTCGTGCGCGCGCTGCAGAAGCTGTACGACACCTGGCGGCGCCGGTAAGTGGGGCCCGGCGGGTGGCATGGCCGCCCGCCGGACGCTCTCTCAAGCGAGGCTGAACCGCCGGCCCTTTCTGCGCCGGTAGACCGGCCGGCCTCACGCCGCTTGTGGGCTACTGGGCACCTTGCCGTCAGCTCTTGCGCAGCAGACCTCCCTGCCGAAAAGGCTGTACCAGGAAGCCTTGCCCTGGCTGAATGAGCTGCGCTTCCGCGTCACCGACTGCAAGGGACAGGTTGCTGTCCTTGCGTAACCTCCGCTTGCAGCGAAGACCTTGGCGGACGAGATTCGTACTTGCCGCCCTGAACGAGGCAGGGGCTCTCAGAGACGAAGTGTTCACCGAGGCCAAGAACGCCGCGATGGCACGGAAGTAGCTGAGTAGGTGTTTTTGATCCTGCATCAGGCCTTGGTCAGGGACTGCCACGACCGTGGGGCAATCGAGGCTGGAGGCAATTGCCGAAATCCGGTGGTGAGCGGTCTTCGGACGGGAGACACTCACCAGCTATGTCGACGACGCCTCCGCCAGGCCCGCTGTGTACCCGTGATTCACTCGCCTCGGAGCTGCGTGACATCGGCCTACGCCCTGGCGAGACCCTCCTCGTGCACTCCTCCCTCAGCTCGCTCGGCTGGGTCTGCGGCGGGCCCGGGGCTGTTGTGTTGGCACTGCTCGACGTCCTCGGAGACGACGGGACGTTGGTGGTGCCGACGCATTCCGGAGACAACTCGGATCCGGCGAACTGGAACAGCCCGTCCGTGCCTGAGGCATGGTGGGTGGACATCAGGGCATCGATGCTGCCCTACGACCCGCGCACCACGTCCACGCGCGGTGTGGGCGCGATCCCCGAGACCGTCCGTAACTGGCCAGGGGCTGCCCGCAGTGCGCATCCCCAGACCTCGTTCGCGGCCATAGGCCCGCGCGCCTCCGAGATCCTGGACGGCCACGCTCTGGACTGCCGGCTTGGCGAACGCAGTCCGCTTGCCCGTCTGGAAGATGTCGGGGCGCGGATCCTCCTGCTGGGCGCGAGCTTCGAATCCTGCACGGCGTTTCACCTGGCCGAGTACCGGATTCCCGCACCACAGGTCGACAACTCCTTCGCCATCATGACCCCACAGGGCCGCCGCTGGAGCACCGTGAGAGATACGTCGATCACCGATGACGGCTTCGACGACCTGGGCGCGGCCTTCGAGCAGGAACGCCCCATAACACGAGGTACGGTGGCTGCAGCCGAAGCGCGGCTGTTCTCCCTGGCAGACGCCGTCGCATATGCCCAGGTCTGGTTGGCCGAGCACCGCCCAAGCGCGGCATCGATCCCAAAGCCGTCCTGAGCTTGTTCTTTATGGTCTGAGTCGGTTAGACCATCCTCGCTCGGGCATTTGAGTGGCCCTTCCGCGACGCCGTCAGAAGTGCGTGCGGTCGGCACTACGATCGTCCTGGACGCGCCGCTCTTGATAGATGACCCCGGCCCGGGCCGACTGCCGCCACGGGCCAGCCTTGTTGAGCGCGAATTCCAGGCCGGGTTGAGTTGGATCGAGGTCCACGCAGATTAGCCCCGGCTCGCCGTCTGTGCTGCACCTGCCGAGCCAGTAACCATGGGGCCCGACGACCCCGGAGGGCATCGCGGAACTGCACTGAGCCGGAACCGACACGGACACCCAGCAGGTTTGAGTGGCAGCGTGGCTGCGCGCGAGCACATCGAAAATCGGGTCATCAGAGAAGGAAGACAGCAATATGCAATCGGCACCGAGGGCCGTGTACTCCATGAAAAGCTCGGGGAAGTTGACCTCGATGCACAAGGCAGCGCCAAACCGGAATCCGTCGATCTCGAATAGCACGGGGTCAAAGCCGGGCGAGTACCAACCGGACAGTTCATTGTTCGAGCAGCGGCGCTTGTCGTAGCGGTCGACCAACTGGCCTCGGTCCGAGATGACATACAGGCTGTTGTGGGGCAAGTGCGGGGCGCCGAGCCGGTGGCTGGAACCGACGACAACCCAGAGGCGAAGGTCACTGGCCAGCCGGGCGATGCGCTCCAACTCCATGGTGATGGCGGCCCAGTCGATGTCCCAGCCTCGTAGTGCCTCCTTGGCCTCTTCTCCTGAGGGGTATCCGGATATAGCCCCTTCGGGAAAGTGAACGAGCCGTGCCCCCGATCTCGCCGCCTGAATCATTACGTCTCGCACGGCCGTCGCGTTCGCGGCTGGGTGGGTCGTGACGGGAGGCTGCGCAGCTGCGATCCGTACCTTGTTTGCCATACCGAGGTGTCTACCTCATCCCCGCCCTCGTCGATCCCGATTCGTGATCGGCGAGACACTCCTTAGCATTCAACGCAGCGAGATGGACACCACGCGGCTGCACCGTCGCACGCGGGAGGCGTGGCGGTACTGGGAATGCCGCTGCTCGACGGCGAAGTCTGGGTACACCCGGCTCACCAGCCTTCCTCAGCAACCCGGGCTGGCGGCAACACCACACCTGTTGCACCTGCTAGCGTGAGACAGACTGGCGCTGAGCTGCATCAAGCCTTCTAGGCTCGCCTCGCACCGCAGCCTTTACCCCAGAGAACATGAACCTCCCCCCCGGCACGGTCCTCGACGGCGTTATGTGACCTGTACGGCTGTCTCAGCCCCATGATGTTTCAGGCGGTGCACCTCCGTAGATGAGACACGTTCGTCGCCGATGGGTCGGGAGCCCAAGAAGGAGATAAGGCCGCGCGGCCGTCGGCGCGGCACAGATAGCCTGCGCGGATGGAGCGGATTCAGCGGGCCGCCGGCGCGGTCGTCGGGTCAGCGGTGGGTGACGCGCTGGGCGGCCCCTTCGAGTTCGGTCCCCAGGAAGCGTTCTCCGCACGGTTTCCCGTGCCTGGTGCTGGCGGCGAGATGTGCGGCGGCGGCGGCTGGGACCCCGGCGAGGCCACCGACGACACGCAGATGGCCGTCCTGGTCGCGGAGTCGCTGCTGGAGCGGGGCGGACTGGATCTGCCGGACATCTTCGCCCGCTTCCAGCGGTGGGCGGCATCAGAACCCAAGGACATCGGCTTGCAGACCGAAGACGTCCTGACCAACGGCATGCCCTGGGACCTCGCCGCCGCGATTCACTTCCAGGTCAACCAACGAGCAGCGGGTAACGGCTCTTTGATGCGGGCATCAACCTCCGCGGTTCACTTCGCATCCGCCGGCCAGGAAGCGACCATGGACGCGGCCCGCCGCATCGCCGCACTGACCCACGGCGACCGCGCAGCATGGGAGGGCACCGCGATCTTCCACGAACTCATCCGCCTCACGTTGGAGGACACCGACCCCCTCACCGCACTGCCAGACGTCCTGGACCTTGTCCATCCCGACCACCGCACCCGCTACGCCACCGTCCTTGCGCCCGACTGGCACCCCGATCAGGCGACCGAGTTCAACGGTGCCGTCTGGCCCTGTTTGGGCTCCGCCGTCTGGGCATTGCGCACCACCGCCAGCTTCGAAGACGCGATACGCGCGGCGATCGACCTCGGCGGTGACACGGACACCGTCGCCGCGGTGACCGGAGGACTCGCGGGGGCGTACTACGGGCTGGATGCGATCCCCGCCCGCTGGACCCAGACGCTCCACGTTCCCCTCCCAGGATTCAACGGCCGGGTACTGGGCCTGGCGGATCTGCTTCACTTTGCGCGGCGCCTCGAAGAGGGCTCTCGATGAGACAGGTGTGGTAGCCCGCATAAACGGGGAGCTGGTCATCTGGCGCGACGGGAAGACCGACTTCTCAGCGGTGCGCTCCCGCACTGCGGCCGGCGGCCGCCGCCTGGCCGAACTCGTCGGCCGTCACCCCGCCTCCTACGCAACTGGAGTTCACGCGGGTTCCGTCGCCCTGCGTCTGCCCAAGAGGATGCAAGTGGGGAGGTGAGATCCCTTTCGCCGAGCTTTATCCATACGTGTGAATTGTTCGCAGTATCTGGCAGATTCTGCGAGTACGGCCAGTAACTTGCGATGCCATGCAGGATTCAGGAAGTCGCCGCCGTGTGACGCTGCTGACCGGTCAGGTGGAGGACGGCGCTGCCCAGGCGTGAAGGGACGCTCTTTGCTCAGCTGCTGTTCAGGGCCGTGAGCACGTGATCCAACTCATTAGGCATCACGGCAACGAGAAGAGCCCCCTCGGGGGAACTGCACTCGACGATTCTGGACCCACCGTTGATCTTCACCGCCTCGCGGCATGACGGTGCCCGCACGCTTACCTGCCGCAGCCCTTCCGGGAGGGAGACTGCCGCCCCAGCTTTGGTTCGTGGCTCCCAGCCCATCCCAGAGGGACCTACCAACAGCCGTCCCCGAAGCCATCGTCCTTCAAGCGAAGGGTGCCGGAGCAGACAGGGAACCTTGATCACATCTCCCTGAGCGACACTGTCTGCCCGCTGCTTCACTCTGCGACGGAACAACCACGCCATCAGCCCTGCCGCTGCCAGAACAACCACCAGTTCGATCACCGGAGCATTTAAGCAGCGCAGAACCCGAGTGCCCAGTCCTTCTGACGCTCGCTCTACATGCAGGTTTCTGTTCCAGTCACGGGCGCCAGTCCTGCTGGACGGCCGTTACTTGAGATCGGAGAGGAGGCCGTCCAGGGCCTCCTTGAGGGCTGCGGCGTTGGCTGGATCGAACCACGTGGTGCGGACCCGCTCGTTGTTCCCTTTGGGCGTCTCGTGGTCGGCGGCGAGTTGGTGCAGAGGGCGGATCTCGTTGCTCAGGGAGCGGCCGACGTTCTGGAAGAGGCCGCGCACATACCGGTCGGCGGCGTCGGGAGCGATGCCGTGGCTGGCGGCCCACGAGGTGAGCGTGGCGAGGTAGGCGTAGTGAGCGGTGAGCGTCCCGGTCAGCGCGGAGAAGACGTTGAAGGAGTCCTCGTCCGCAACGGGAAGCGCTCCGCCCAGCCGTTCGAAGAGGGAGTCCACGACCGGGTGCGAGGGGCAGGTCACGGTGACGGAGCGGCACTCACGCACGGCGGGCAGCGGGATAGCGCGGACGATCGGGGCGTTGGTGGCGA
Source organism: Streptomyces sp. NPDC057694 (assembly GCF_042799415.1). NCBI lineage: Bacteria > Bacillati > Actinomycetota > Actinomycetes > Kitasatosporales > Streptomycetaceae > Streptomyces > Streptomyces sp. NPDC057694. The sequence goes on along the minus strand of NZ_JBHVIX010000002.1, from coordinate 10,947 downwards.
GGGTCCGGCGCAGGTCGTCGGTGGCGACACCGGCCATCAGGTTGACCACAACCTTGTCGCCGTCCGTCGTCAGCCCGGCAAGTGCCTCGTGGTGGTCTTGGCGGCGCACGGCAATGATCACCACCTCGGAGCGGTCCAGCACTGTCTGATTGTCGAGGCACACCTGGATGCCCTCGAAGCGCTCGGACAGTACCGCGGCGGTGCGGGCTCCCCGGGGAGAGAGGAAGACGTCTGGCGACGCGCCGTCCCCGCTGCGCAGGCCCTCGACGATGGCCTGGCCGATATCGCCCACTCCGATGATGCCGATGCTCTGCACTGTGCCTTCCTCCATGGCGCTCGGTGGTCGTGACTTGTGTTGGCGCTGATCTGTACGGTCGCGGTGATTGCCGTCGGCTCCTCACGTGCGGGCTCGAACGAAGCCGACGTCACGCCGGTCGCGGTCTGCTCCACAGCAATATGACCGTGACGACGCCTGCCAGGCAGGGAATCATCCCGGCCCAACCCAGCTCCGTCGGCAGTCCGGTCGCGCCGGAGGTGTCCTTGGTCAGCAGCCCGGCCAGTCCGATGCCGGCGCCGAGCATGAACAGCACGGTCGCGGCGGGGCAGGCCCACCGTTTGCCTGTCCTGACGGCCCAGGCCGTCGTGAGCCAGGCGAGGACGCCGAGCGCTCCGATGACGGACAGAACGACCAGGTAGTCGGTGACGGCCGAGTCGACCCGTGCCTGGGAGTAGCTGGGATAGCCGGCACGAATGTGGTCGGCCAGCAGATGGGTGGTGTCGCGGTCGACGTACGAGGCGGTCGTCGCGAGGACAGTGAGCGCAAGGCCTGCGAACACCGCTCCGAGCGCTCCTCGTGCATGGGTTGGTCTTGCCATCAGGGTCCTTCGCTCTTCATTGGGTCGATGCGGGCGAGGTAGTACAGGTCGATGTGGTCGGTGCGCAACCGATGCAACGACGTTTCGCAGGCACGCCGCAGATCGTTGGGCGAACCGGCTGGGACCAGACCCGTCGATGCGGCGGATTCCGGTCTTGGTGACCAGCGCGATGGGACCGCGGTGCGATGTGAGGGCCGGGCCGAGGAGTTCCTCGTTTGCTCCATCGCCGTGGAAGTCGCCGGTCTCGAACACGGTGACGCCCGAATCGAGGGCCTGCAGCACAGTGGCCGCGGCCTCGTGCGGGTCGGTGGAGCCGTTGCTCATACAGCGGGGTCGGGAGTCCGCCGGGCTGTCGGGTCCAAGGGCTGGGTGCTTCGGTCCTCCGTCACTTTGACAGGGCTGCGCGGAGGAATGTGAGGATCTCAGCCTGGGCGGCCTCGGCCTGCGGTTCCACGCCGGGCAATGTGAGGAACGCGTGCTGTGCTTCCGGGTATTCGGAGAGCCGTACGGAGGTCCCTGCCTTGCGCAGCCGCTCGGCGTAGCGGCGGCCGTGATCGGCGACCGCGTCCTGGGTGGGCACGACCACGAGCGCCGGGGCGAGCCCGCTCAGGTCGTCCGCGTACAGCGGTGAGACTGCGCCGGCGTCGTATCCCGGCGGGACGGCGAGCTGCTGAAAAAGCCGCAGTAGTGGCAGGGCGCGAGTCGGGCTGTATCCGTACTCGGTGATCGAGGGGTGGTCGAACATCGTCCCGGTCACATCGACCACGGGGTTGACCAGCACCTGCGCCGTGAGCTCCAGGCCGGCGGCCTGGGCCCGGATGGCAGTCAGCGCGCTGATCAGCGCGCCGCAGCTCTCCCCGAAGACAACCGTGCGGGACGGATCGATGCCCCATTGTGCGGCATGCCGCAGCACATGCCGGAGCATGTCCCAGCCGTCGTCGGCGGCTGCCGACAGCGCAGTTCCCGGGGCGAGCAGGCGGTGTTCGACCGAGACCACGAGTGCGGGCAGCCTGGCCGCGAGTCGGCTGTTGGTCCAGTCGCATTGCACCGCCGTGCCCACAAATCCGCCTCCGTGGACATGGATCACGAGGGGCAGGTCGCTGCGGGCGGCGGCCTCATCGCCGCCCGTCGACAGCGGCCGGTATACCCGGACCGGCAGGACGCGGCCCGGCAGCGCGACGGCCTTCCACTCGATCGCGGCGCTGGGATCGGGTTCGCCAAGCAGCGCACGCGCCGCGCTGGACGCCCGCCAGCCGTTCTCCGCAGCACGGTAGGCGATCAGTTCTTCGGCCGTGACCGCCGAGAAGTCCGGCTGCGGCGGCCGCTTGGCAGCAGTGGTCTCACTCATGTCTTCTCCCTTGTTCTCAAGAAGGTCGTGCGTCCGGCGGGACTCGGCGCCCATGCGGGGCCGGTGAGCCGGGCGGCCAGCGCGCGGACCTGTTCGGGGCGCGGGTTGGCACCGGTCAGCACCGTCGCCAACCGGTCTCCGGCGACCGCGCCCTCGGCGATCGCCGCCAGGCCCGCCGCCCCCGCCGGTTCCAAGACGATCCCCAGCGTGCGCGCCGCCAGCTCCATGGCGGCAGCGATGGCGTGGTCGGACACCAGGACGATCTCGTCCACCAGCGCGCAGGCCCGCCGCACCGAGGTCTCCAGCAAGGTGCGCACCGCGATGCCGTCGGCGAAGGTGCGGACGTGCTCGAGGTGGACCGCGCGGCCGGCGCGCAGGCTTTCCCGCATCGTGGGGGCGCCTTCCGCATTCACCCCCACGATCCGGGTGCCGGGTGCGTGCTCCTTCATCCAGCACGCCACACCGTTGATCAGCGCGCCATCGCCGACCGGGAGCACGACGGCGTCGAAGCCAGGACCGCCCGGCGCTCCACGGGTCAGCTCGACCCCGATCGTCCCTGCGCCCTCGGCAATCGCCGCCTGGAGGCCATCCTGCAAGTAGAGATGGTCAGGATGGCGTTCGGCGTGGACGGCCGCGGCTTTCCGCGCCGACAGGCCGTCCGCCCCCGCCGCGATGACGCGGGCGCCGAAGGTCTCCATCCGCTCGCGCTTGGCGGGATTGACCGTCTCGGGCACGAACACCACGACCGGCATCCCGCGGGCGCGTCCCGCGTAGGCGACGGCCTGCCCGAAGTTGCCCGAACTCGCGCACACCACCGGCGTTCCGGGAGCCAGTGTGCTCAGCATCAGATCGGCGCCCCGGCCCTTGAAACTGCGCACCGGATTGGCCGTCTCCACCTTCACCGACACCGCGCGATGGCCCAACGCCCTGCAAAGCTGCTCGTCGAGGTACTGCGGGGTATTGAGGAATACCGGATCGATCACCTGTACGGCGTGCTCGATGCGCGCCACATCCAGGTCCATGCGCCTCCCCTTCCGCTGCCGTAGAACCTGCGGACGCGACCGACGCTAACCGAACGCTCGATCGAAGCGATTGAGAATTTTCGCGTCCAGGCGCAATAATTTTGTGTGCCTGAATCGCCGCCACCACGCCTGGACGAGATCGACGCTCTGCTGCTGGATCTGCTCCAGTACGACGCCGGACGCACGCTGCACGAGCTCGGCGAACGGGTCGGGCTCTCACCGAGCGCCGTCCATCGGAGGATCGCCCGCTACCGCAAGGACGGCCTCATCGTCGGGCAGGTCGCCGTCCTCGACCCGCACCGCTTCGGCCCCACCGTCCTGGCGACGGTCCTGGTGACCCTGAACCAGGAATCGTTCGAACACCACCGCGTATTCGCCGAACGGATGCTCTCCGAACCACAGGTCCAGCAGTGCTACCGAGTCGCGGGGCCATGGGACTACGTGATCGTCCTGGCGGCGCGCAGCATGCGCGACTGTGGCCGCCTCGGCGACCGCCTGTTCAAGGCTGATGACAACATCAGGCGCTACGAGACCTTGGTGGCCTTCGACACCATCAAGACCAGCCTGGCTCTCCCCGTATCCGGCATCACCTGGTGACACCGCTTTCCGGTGTCTAGCCTGGTGTCATGTCGATTACCCCGATGACGCTCCGCGTGCCTGACGACATCGCCCCCGCGATCAAGCTCGCCGCGAAAACCGCAGGTCTCAGCGTGAACGCGTACATCGTCAGAGCCGCCTGCCGCGCCGCGACCCTCGACGCCGGCCACCAGCTCGCCGCCCTCGGCCTCGGCCAGGACCTGGCTGGTGAGGGCGATAGCCTGTGACCCGCGAGATCAAGCGCGGTGAGGTCTGGACCCTCACCGACGGCCGCGACGTCCTGGTCGTCACCCTCACCGGCCTCGACGCCGCGTACGGCGCCGTCCTCGCGATCGTGCTGCACCCGCCCGGCCGCTACCCCGACACCGCGATGTCGGTCGAGATCACCGGCCCGGTTCCCTGCACCGCCGTCGCCGTCAACATCCAGCAACTCGCCACGGCGACCCGGTTCGCTGACGCCACGCTGCGCGGAGCAGTCGCCCCCGAGGTCATGAACCGGGTGGACGCAGCCCTGCGCGCCGTCCTCGACCTCTGACCAGGGGCGGCACCCTGGAGGCCAACCGCCTCTGCTGGGGTATCCGGTGAGGATTGATGGGGGTGTGTCGTGTGTGGTCACGGCGCGGTGCCGAGGTTCGACATCGCCTCGTTCTAGCTGATCCCGGAGAGTTCCTGGCCTACGGGAACAGATCCATTCGTGGGCTACGGGGTGTCTTTTGGATCATTCGAAAATGCCTTTGTGGTCGTTTGAGCAGGCCTTATCGTTGCCGCCGTGCCAATGACTGATGGCGACATGGCTGTCGCGCTCAAGCCCGCCGGGTTTCGCTTCGTTGAACGGGTCTACGGGGAGGTCCGATCGCCTGAGCTGCCGCCCGGCTACAGCCCTGCGAGCGCACGCCCCGAGCACGGACGGTTCGACTCTCGCCCGGATGAGGTGGCGGATGTGGACGAGCCTGGCCTGGCGGACAAGGTCAATGCGAGCTGGTATCGCATGGCGATTGACCATGGCTTGTTCAGCAAGGAACGAGAGTTCTTGCTCGCAGTCGACTTCGCGCTTCCTGAGGACGAGGACGTCGAGGGGGAGTATCGAGGCTGGGTTCGCGTCCGTCTTCTCGACGAATGGGACGTGGTGTGCAGTGAGGTGGCCCAGTTCCGCAGTTCGATGGGAGATCTGCTGACGGAGCGGTTCGTCCCGGAGTTCACGGTCGTCTCGCTCGACGGCCAGGTGTTGATGAACACCACTGTCTGGGGCAACGGCACCGTAAGCACGATCGCCATCCGACCGTGAGGCTCCGGCGTTATCGTGCCGACCAGATGAAGATGCCTGCGATGTGGAGTTTGGCGAGGTAGATGGTGGCGGTCTTGTCGTAGCGTGTGGCAAGCCCGCGCCATTGCTTGAGCCTGTTGATGTACCGCTTGACCGTGTTCCGCTGCTTGTAGGATTCGCGGTCGGATGCTGGCGGTCGCTCTTCTCTTGCAGTCGGCATTAGCCGTTATGTGTGGCAGTTCGTCCTGCGGGGAGCCCGTAGGACAGGACTGCCGTACGGGCAAGAGAGCCTTCGGCCGCGGCTGGCGCGGCCCTCTTTATCCACCAGCCGGTCCGTCGGCCGTATCGCAGGGCTGCCGTCGGCGGGGATGCGGGTGAGGAGGCCTGTATCGGGGAGGGCGTGGACGGCCCGCCCGTGCAGAATTCGGGCGGGCTGTCGCACGGTTCTGGTTCGGCGTCCGGTCTCTGTGCCAGGTTGAGCGGAGTCCGGCCTGCTATGCCATGCTCTGCGCGCCGTCCAGGGACTCGCGGATGATGTCGGCGTGACCGCAGTGCTGGGCCGTTTCGGCGATCAGGTGGATCAGAACGCGACGGATTGACCAGGAGGTCCCGGGCTCGTTCCACGGAGCTTTCGGCAGTGGCCAGGACACGTCCAGGTCGGGCAGGGAAGCGACCACGGTGTCAGTGTCGTGCGCCGCCTTTGTGTAGTCGGCGAGGACGCCCGCCAGCGTCTCGCCGGACAGCATGCGGAAGGTCGCTGCTCGCTCGGCCCAGTCCGCCTGCGTCATCGCCGTGAAGTCGGGCATTGCGGACGGGCCGTGCTGGATGAAGGTCACCCAGCTCCGCTCCACCCGGGTGACGTGCTTGATCAATCCGCCCAGACACAGCTCGCTGGCGGTGGTCCGCAGACCTGCCTGCTCGTCGGTGAGGTCGCGGGTGGTGAACCGGAGGAAATGCCGCTGCTTGGCCAGCCCTTGGAGCCAGTCGGTGGCCTCGCCGGTGACGGCCGGGGTGGCGGGCTCGGCGTGTACACGGGTGATCGTCTCGTTGCTCGTCATGGTGACCGCCTTGTGTGAGTTGCTGGGGTGCCAGTGGCGTCACGGTAGGAGTGAACTAGGCCAGTTTCGGTCCTAGATTGTTCGGATGCGGTCAGGAGATCGAGGGGCCCGCAACGACAGATGACATCGGGCCGACACAGATCCGGGGGGGCGGGGGAGCCGGGAGTCTCCCCCCCCGCCCCCAGGGAACAGAACTGAAATGAGCTTCCGGCTCATGGTTCCCGGACGTCCGCTAAGTGCGCATCACACGCTGCACGGCGTCCATCAGGTCGATCTGGACCGCACCTGCTTCCCGGTGGGGAGCAGGTGCGGCCCTTGTAGGGAAGCCGATGGGGTGGGCCGGGCAGGCGGTGACGAACCGTTGTGCAGAGCCGTCAAGTGCCTCGTGTACAGGTCTCGTTGGGCATTCTGATCACGAGTTTCCCGTTCCCTGCGGTACCGCACACGATCGGTTAACAGCGTCGCGCTGACGCCCAGGACAACGCCGATGGCAGTACTGACGTGTGTTCCCCAGTTCACGGAGAGGTCCCTAGGGTCACCAGCGCTTCTGCGACGCTCCGCCTGTCAGTGCGGGACGGCTCCGGCGCGGTCTCGCGTACTGTGAGTGATCACTGGGGCGGGGAGGTCTGCGTCAGCCAGTCGGTGGTTACGGGGGCTGAGGTCCGCGTCCGCGTCGTTAGATTTGCGCGCGTTCATGTCCCGAGGGATGTTGTCGTAGCTCGCCGCGGAGCCGGTGCCCGTACCGAGGGTCACCGCGGCACCGGCCGCAGCGGACAGGGCGGCGATCGGTGCCAGGTGCTTCTTCATGCCGATCATGCTCGGCACATGTTCTGCACCGCTGTACTCACTGGCACAGCGGTCGACGACGGCGGGACGGTTCATGCATGTTCGGTGCAGTCCCGGCGGGCGGCTACATGGAAGTCCAGGCGCTGCAGTGCAGATAGGTCGAGTTTCCGTAGAAACAGACCTGGAAGCGACTGACCTTCTTGGGCAGGCTTGCGGACGCGCTGGTGTTCCACACGGGTCCCCAGCCTGCCGTCGTACCGTCGACGTAGGTGACGTGTGCTATCGCGTTTCCGGCGTTGTAGTCCGCGAGCCAGAGCCAGGCGGTAGCGCCGTTGCCAGGAGAGTTGTCGATTTGAGCCTCGACCGTCCTGCCGTTCCAGGTAGAGGTGGCGCTGCGGGCTGTTCCTGCCGAAGCGGCCTGCGGAGCGATGAGGCCTGCACTCACACCCAGTGCGGCGGCTGCGGTCAGCACTGCAGCAGACCGCTTGAAGTTCTTCAGAATCATTTTCTGTCCCATCTGCTACCCCTCGACCTCGCTGGTCGGTGTTCAGGTCTGAGGGTCGGGCCGGTGCGGCCGTCATACCCTGAACGAGGCTGACCACTGATCAGGTTCACGCCGATACGGCGTCTTTCGCACCAGGTGGAGAGTGCCGGGCGCCGTGGCTGACCAGGTGCCTCACTGTCGCGCGGATGCCCTCATCTCCCGCCCCCTTGCGCCTCAGCTACACGGAAGGCCCTCCCGCCCAGGGCAGTCCACCAAGTGCATGCCTCCCGACCAACAGTCACGACCAGATGAGGTACATGAGCCACCACCCGGCCCCGCCGCTGCTCCCACACGAACCACCACTGGCCGGCCGGCCTGGCCGGCCGTGCGCGGGGCCTGGTCCAGCGTCATGACCGCGTCCCGCTTCGCCGCTGTGCACGACCGAGCGTTCCAAGTGGCTCAGGTCCTCTATCACGGCCCGCCACGGCCGCTCCACCGTGACCCCGTCGGCCCCTCTGTACGGGACGCGAGTGCATCCCACCCGCTGTGCTGAATCCCGAGGCTCACTGCCGGAGGGCCGCTCCACCCGGTGAAGACAGTCCGGTCCATCTGGACAGTGCTCAGGTATCGACGAGTCACACTGAGCCGCCCGTTCATGCCCTCGGTGACGCCCTCCATGTCGAGGGCCTGGCCCGGCTGGCAGCCGGGGACGCCGGCCGGGCGCCAGACCGCTGGACCGCCGCGTACGGCCCGCGGGAGGAGACCTGCACGGCGACGGCCGCCGACGCGGACGTACTCCGCTCCCCGGAGCCCGGTACGCGCATCGTCGCCGTGGGCGCGGCGGGCTCGGGAAGCCGACGTTCGCCGCCATCTCTGCGCTCAGGCGCGCGCCGTGTGTCTTCAGTGCACCAGGAGTGCGATGCCGATCTTCAGGCGCTCGAGGTAGGACTCCCGTGTTGCGGTCTGGTGCTTGAGGCCGATCGATGCGCTGATCATCGTCTGTGCGGCGGGGGCGGCCGTCTTGTGTCCTGACTCGACGGCGATCGCACTCGTGATCAATTCCTCGAAACGTTGTGGAGCGGTCTGTGCGATCTCTCCGAGGAGGTTGGGGTTGTCCGCTATGACCGCAGCGATGTCGCGTGCCAGTGGGCCGACGTAGCGGCCCGCCCATTGGTCAAAGGCTTCGACGAGGCGCTCCGGGAGGGGGCGGTCGACATCGGCCAGGACGTCTTCGACCACTGCGATGTCGCGTTCCAGGGCCTGGGTCGCGGCAGCACGGAACAGAGCCTCTTTCGAGGAGAAGAGGAAATAGAGCCCGGGGCGGGAGATGTGCGCAGCCCGCGCCACTTCCTCCATCGAGGTCTTCCGGTAGCCGAATCGGGCGAACGTCGCGAGCGCAGAGTCCAAAACCGTGGCTCGGCGGTCGGTATCGGGGGTTGGCGACGACAGGGGACCGGTCCCGGGGCTGCTCATGGAGTGAGCATAGAAGCGGGAGTCCAGCTATACAAGTTGAGTTTAGTTTGTATAGTCTCGCTGTATGACGGCTCGCGCACCTCTCTCCACGTCCTTCACTGCCACCAGCACGGCGGACGAGGTGGTTCGCAGTGCTGACCTCGCCGGCATCCGCGCGATCGTGACGGGAGCTTCCTCCGGGATCGGAATCGAGACGGCTCGCGCGTTGACCGCAGCCGGGGCAGAGGTGACGCTCGCCGTGCGGAACACGGCCGCGGGTGACGCCGTGGCAGGATCGATCGAGAGCTCCACCGGCGGGATCCGCCCCCGAGGCATCCGTCTGGACCTCGCCGACAGAGCCACCGCCACGTCGCTCGTCGCCGCATGGAGCGGCCCACTTCACCTGCTGGTCAACAATGCGGGCGTGGTCACCAGCGGCCTCGAACGGACCCGCGAGGGCTGGGAGTTGCAGTTCGCGACGAACCACCTGGGCCACCTCGCGCTCGCCATCGGGCTGCATCGCGCCCTGGCCGACGGAGCGTGTGAGCGCGACGGGGCACGGATCGTCTCGGTCAGTTCAACGGCGCACATGCGTTCCGGCATCGACTTCGACGACCTCCACTTCGAGCGCCGCAGCTATGACCCGCAGATCGCCTACGCCCAGTCGAAGACGGCGAACTCCCTGTTCGCCGTCGAGGCGACCCGCCTGTGGGCGTCCGACGGCATCGTCGCCAACGCGGTAAACCCCGGCGGCGTCGCGACGGGTCTGCAGCGCAACTTCACCGCTCAGCAAAAGCAGTCACTCGACGCAGCCGAAGCCGCCGGAGTCTTCACATACAAAACGGTCCAGCAGGGAGCCGCCACCACCATGGTCGCGGCCGTCGCCCCGCAGTTCGCCCACTCCGGAGGCCACTACCTCGACGACTCGCAGGAGGCCTACACCGTGCCGAACAACGCAGACCTCGCACAACACCCGCACGGCGTCAAGGAATGGGCGCTCGATCCCGCTGTCGCCGAGCGCCTCTGGGCGGTCTCGACCAACCTGCTCCACACCTGACCTCCCGACACCCCGCGCCGGACTCCCCAGACAGCAACGGACCAACCGCCCCCCGAATCCAGCGAAAGCCAGACGCACTGGGCCTCGAATCCCGCCTCGAGCTTCCTCACTCCACCTGGCAACCCCACAGCCCACCACAAGACCCACGGACAGACTCAACACGACGGGACAATGACCTCAGGAATCAGCACGGAGCGAGAACATAGAGCTCAATCGCGGCAGCCTACGAGCCGCTTCCGCTTCGTCCCGAACATTCCAGCGTTCCCCCGCCAACCCCCGGCTGACCACATGCGCGCCTCGCCGAGCCCGCACCGCGGCAGAAAACTCTTCCCCGCACGGATCAAGATCCCCGCTCACCAACTCGTAGGCTCCCGAGGCCACATAATCCAGCAACTCCCACCCGGGCCAGCCCTCGCCCCAGCCCTTCGAGCTCCTACCAGTCAGCGCCAGCACTTCAGGCGCATCAGCCAAGGCATCCGGGTCAAGCACCGCTCGCCCGAAGATCTCGCGTCCGAGCCCGACCATCCAGAGGCCGGAGTAGTCGAAATCGTCGTCCGAGCACCGGCCGCCGAAGATCCGCTCAGCTGCAGCAACCAACTCCCAGTGGAAAGCCTGACGGGTTACCTGGTCGAGGCGCAGCTGGAACTCGACGATCTCCATCTGCGACCTTCGCGACAGCTCATCCCGCAACCAGGCAAGCCGTGCATCCCTGCCCTCCGCCTGCCGTCTGCAGGTCTCCACCAGTCCCCAGAAAGAATCAACGTTCACACGGCACACACTGCCAGGAGCCACTGACACACATCGAGATCAATTCCACGAAGGCCAGGCCGATCGAGAATGCCGACGTCGGCTACTCGGCAACTCCGCCTTCGGCGATGTGTCAGACGATGACAGGACCATCCCCACGCCCGCGGGGATGGTCTCAAGGCCGGGGCGCTCGGCCTGCTGATGGGTGCCTGCTCCCTCCGGTGGTCTGTGTGGTTACCAGCGCATGCCGAGGGCAT
>NZ_JBHVIX010000001.1:1239227-1465447 GCF_042799415.1 Streptomyces sp. NPDC057694 | reverse complement strand
GCGGGTGGGTTTGTGGTACGTTGTTATAACGCCCAGACCGCGCGGGACCTGTCGCGGGGTCCGGGGCCCCACACCGGCGCCCGGACCCACCGCGCCCACCGAGGCCACGCTCAGCCGCTGACCGCCGGCACGGCGGTGGGCGTACCCGTCTGCGCCGTCGACGCGCCCGACGCGATGCCGTGCTCCGGCTCGGGCACGGTCTCGGGGGACAGGAGCGTCGACGTCCGGCCGTCGATGCCGACGGGGACGTCGCCGTCGATCGTCACGCGGGCCAGCGCGCGCTCGTGGTCGTCGGAGTCGTCGACGCCGTAGTGCTGGGTGGCGCGGTTGTCCCAGATGGCCACGTCGCCGACCTGCCACTGCCAGCGGACGGTGTTCTCCGGGCGCTCGATGTGCCGCTGGAACAGGTCGACGAGGTCACGCGAGTCCCGGCCGGTGAGCCCGGCGATCTTCTGCACGAAGTTGCCGAGCAGCAGCGTGCGCTCACCGGTCTCCGGGTGCACGCGGACCACCGGGTGCTCGGTCAGGAACTTGATTTTGGCGAACACGTCGCGGAACCGGGCCAGTTGCTCCGGGAGCGCGTCGGGGCGCAGGGCCGCGTAGTCGTAGTCGTTGGAGTGCACGGCCCGCAGACCGTCGGCCAGCTCCCTCAGCGGGGCGGGCAGATTCTCGTACGCCGTCGCCGTGTTCGCCCACAGCGTGTTGCCGCCGTACGGCGGGATGGTGATCGCACGGAGGATGGAGAACGCCGGGTAGGCGGGGACGAACGTGACGTCGCTGTGCCACTGGTTGGCACGGCCGCCGTAGTCGGAGTTGATCGGGAACGCGTACCGGCCGTCGAGGGACGGCACGGTCGGGTGGGCGACAGGGGTGCCGAGCAGCCGGCCGAAGGCCTCGTGCGCGCGGGCGTCGAGGTGGTCCTGGCCGCGGAAGAAGACGACCTTATGGGCGAGGAGCGTCTCGCGGATCGCGGTGACCGTCTCGGGGGCCAGCTCGCCGGAGAGGCGGACACCTGCGATGACCGCGCCGAGGCGGCCGTTCAGTTTGGTGACGGTGAGGTCGGGGGCGGCGACAGCGGCAGAGGCGGTTTCGGGGGCGGTCGTGGTCATGGCGGGTGTCCTTTCGGGCGGTGCGGGGGGTGTGCGGGTTTGTCTCTGTGCGGAAATAATTCGGGAGCGATGCGCCGAGGGGCCGCGCCGTCGTGGGCGCTCGCGTCCGGCGGCGGGGCCGCTGATCGGCACGGGCGGGGGCTGGAGCGCCCCGGGGCGAGCCGAGTGCGCAGGCTCAGATACAGGGACACGTCGTCGCGGTCATGTGTCGGAGCGTCGCAACCGTGCCGGGCGGCGTCAACCGGTCGCGGTGCACCCGGGACGCCTCCCGAAAGGACGCCGAAGACCGCTCTGAGCAGGTGCGTTGAGGCAGGATCCGGTCCGCCGGCGGCGCTCCGCGATTTCACGGGCCCGCAATGTTCCCCGCTCCGCACCGCCCGGCCCCGGCCGCATAGGCTGCGGGCCGAACCGGGCGCGAAGAGGAGGGACGGACGATGCCGCGGACGGACACGGATGCCGACGAGAGCCCGCACCACCCCACGCGGATGACCGGCGACGGCCGGCGGGACGCCAACGCCGCCAGCGTGCTGCGGACCGTGCTCGACCACGGACCCGTGGCCCGCGGCGACGTCGCGCGACTGAGCGGTCTGAGCCCGGCCGCGGTCTCCCGGCAGTGCACCGACCTGGTCCGCAGGGGCCTGCTGCGCGACCTGCCGGAACCGGCCGCACCCGGCGCCGTGGGCCGCCCCCGCATCCCCGTCGACCTGCACACCGGCGAGGTCGGCGGACCGCTCGCGGCCGGTCTGCACATCGGCGTGCCCGCCTCCACGTTCGGCCTGGTCGACCTGCGCGGCCGCATCGTGGCCCGGCGCACCTTCTGGCACGAGGGCACCCGGGCGGACGCACTGGTCGGCCAAGTGGGCGCGGCCCTGCGGGAGTTCCTCGCCGAACGGCCCGCCGGGCGGCCGCTGCTCGGCGTCGGCGCCATGCTCGGCGGCTGGGTCGAACCGGGGGAGGGCGTCGTCGTCCGGCACGATGCCCTGGCGCTGCGCCACCGGCCGCTCGCCGCGCAGCTGTCCCGCGCGCTGGACCTGCCGGTACGCCTCGACAACCACGCCCGCGCCGTCGCCCAGTCGGAGATCCTCTTCGGCAGGCCCGCCGCCCGGCGCAGCCTGGTCCACCTGTTCGTCGGCAACGTCGTGGACGCGGCGCTCGGTATCGCGGGAGTCGTCCACCGAGGCCCCCGCGCGGGCGCCGGTGACGTGGCCCATCTGCCGGTGCCCGACTCCACCGCACCCTGCGCCTGCGGACGCACCGGCTGTCTGGAGGCGACCGCGTCCGACTCGGTGCTCGCCGCCACCGCGGTGCGGCGCGGCATCATCCCGGAACCGCAGACCATGCTGCTGATCGACGCGGCCGCCGCCGGTGACCCGCGGGCCGACAGCCTCCTTCGCGACCGGGCCCGGGCGGTCGGCCGGGCCGCCGCCCTGCTGCTCGACGTGCTCAATCCCGACCTCGTGGTGATCACCGAACAGTCGAGTCTGCTCCACGCCGACTACCTGACGGAGATCCGCGGCGCGGCCGTCGACCACTCGCACGTGTGCGACGACCCCGAGCGCCTCGTGAGTCCCCATGCCGGACCGGGTGTCCTTCCCGTCGCTGCGGGCACGGTCCTGCTGAATCCCCTGTTCAGAAACCCTCTGCGGGCCGGTGGCCGGGTACAGGGCCACGTCGGCTGCGGCTGAGAGCCGCCCAGGATCCGGACGGAACCGGCTGACGGTTCCCGAGCGGGGACCGGCTGAATCCGGCCGTACGTCCACTGCTCGCGCACCGAATCTTTCCGGCGCCGCCCCCAGCACGGCCCCCTGTCATTAACCTGTGGGACAGGAACACACTCCGCCGGCGGGGTGAGAGAGAACTGTCGAAGCGCTTCGACAGTCTTATGGACAGGCGGCTGTTGATCCCCATAGGGTCAGCAGGTCGAACCGGCACCGGCAATTAGTCCCCGTCGAAGCGCTTCGCATCGGGAGTGCTTCGTCCCTTTCGCATCGGCTCAGGAGAACGACATGGTCACGCTCGCAGAGGTCGCCCGGCACGCCGGAGTCTCCGCCAGCACCGTGAGCTACGTCCTCAGCGGCAAGCGGTCCATCTCCGCCGCCACCCGGGAGCGCGTCGAGAGCAGCGTGCGCAAGCTCGGCTACCACCCGAACGCGGGAGCCAGGGCCCTGGCCAGCAGCAAGTCCAACATCATCGCCCTGATGGTGCCGCTGCGCACCGACATGTACGTCCCGGTGATGATGGAGATCGCGATGGCCGTCGCCACCGCCGCCCGCACCCACGGCTACGACATCCTGCTGCTCACCGGTGAGGAGGGCGCCGAGGCCGTGCGCCGCATAGAGGGCAGCGCGCTCGCCGACGCGATGATCCTGATGGACGTGGAGCTGGACGACGAGCGGCTGCCGCTGCTGCGCACCGCCTCCCGTCCCGCCGTGCTGATCGGGCTGCCGGCCGACACCACCGGACTCAACTGCGTCGACCTCGACTTCGCCGCCGCGGGCGCCGTCTGCGCCCAGCACCTCGCCGACCTCGGACACCGCGAGATCGCCGTCATCGGTGAGGCGGCCGCCGTCTACGAGCGGCGTACCGGATTCGCCGAGCGGACCCTGTCCGGACTGCGCGAGCGCAGCGGCGAGCTGGGGCTGCGGCTGCTGCACCGCCCCTGCGAGGGCTCGTACGCCTCGGTCTCGGCAACGTTGTCGAGGGTCTTCGACGAGCGCCCCGGCACCACCGCCTTCGTCGTGCAGAACGAGGCCGCGACCGATCCGCTGCTCGCCCTGCTGCGCCAGTCGGGCCGGGCCGTCCCCGAGGACGTCTCCGTCGTCGCCGTCTGCCCCGAGCAGGTGGCCGCGCACGCCTCGGTGCCGCTGACCTCGGTCGCGGTGCCCGCGCAGGAGATGGGGCGGCGCGCCGTCGAGCAGGTCATCGCGAAGATCGAGGGGCGCGGCTGCGACGAGGAGGCCGTGCTGCTCGCCCCGGAGCTGACGGTGCGCGAGAGCGCGGCCCAGGCGCCCGCCGACGCCTGAGCCGCGCCCGTCCGTCAGCTGCTGGAGACGCCGAAGCTGTTCGTGGTGAAGTTCAGGCCCCCGGCCGACGAGGTGATCTCGTAGCCGAACTGGACGTCACCGATGGTCACGTCACCGATGTACCCCTTCGTGTCCCGCAGCCACTTCAGGATCGGCAGGATGTTCACCGTGCCCGACGTGGAGTCGGAGGTGCGCAGGAACGAGTACACGTTGTTGGCGCCGTTGCTGCCGACGTACACCGTCCAGGTGTGGCCGCCGAGCGTGACGTTGCCGATCGAACTGCCCAGCGCGCCCACGGCGCCGTTGTAGTTGACCCAGAGCATGATCTCGTTGGCGTAGCCGGTGTCCCAGATGTCGTACGACGTGTTGTAGGCGCCCGCCGACGGGACGGTCACGTTGTAGCTGCTGGTGAGGGAGGACAGCGCGCTGATCCGCTTGCCGATGACCTTCTTGGCGTTCGGGTAGGACTTGATGCCGCCGGTGTTGGGGTGGTCGGCCCGGACGCCCCAGTTGGACGACGAGTTGGCCCAGATGGTCTGGGAGCCCGCGCCGGAGCCCCAGATGTTGTTGTAGAGGATGTAGCCGTCCGAGGTGGTGTAGTTGCCCCACTGGTCGGACGACGACCACACCGCCGCGCTGGCGGGCGCGGCGGTGAGGGCGAGTGCGGCCGTGGCCGCGAGTGCGGAGCCGAGGACGGTGCGGCGGCCGATCGGTGTTCCTGAGGGTGCCATGGTGTCCCTTCCATGGTCGGTGGGGGGGGGAACTACCGCGTTCTCACTTTGAGTTCGCGGTCCTCGCCGGCGATCAGACGGACCGTTCCGTCGTCGCCGTCGGGGGTCTTGAGTTCGATGTGCGCGTCCCGCTCGGGGCGCACCACCGCCGTGCAGGTGCCGCCGCCCCAGGCCAGGTCGACGCGCGCGCCGAACCGGGTGCGCAGACCGCGCACCGTGCCGCGCGCCCAGGACGCGGGCAGCGCGGGCAGCAGCACGAGCCGTCCGGGCGTCGACTGGAGCAGCGCCTCGACGAGCAGCGCGGGCAGGGTGTGCGCGGCGTCCGCGTTGTAGACGTCGCGGCGCGGATAGTGCGCGCTCATCAGCGAGGGATGGAAGTAGTCGCCGGTCAGGACGTGGCGCAGCGCGTCGGCGACGCGGGGCGCGTCGCGCAGCCGGGCCGCGATCAGGGCGTGGTGGAGGTGGCCGTGCGCCGAGTCGTTCTCGGCGCCGCGCAGCGCGAGGGCCCGCCGCGCCGCCTTCGCGAGCTCGGGTGTGTCGTAGGGGTTGATCTCGTGGTGCGGCCACACCGGGTAGAGGTGGCTCAGATGCCGGTGGTCGTAGGTCTCCGCGAGGCCCGGCCAGGCCCACTCGGCCAGGGCGCCGTCGTCGTTGACCCGGTAGTCGGGCAGCCGGTCGGCGAGTGCGGTCCAGCGGTCGGCGTCCGGCCCGGGGGACCAGGCGGCGGCGGTGCGCAGGGCGTGCCGGGCCGCAGCGATGTCCATCGTCGCGTTGAGGGTGCCCCAGCTTGCGTTCGCCGGGCGGTTCTCCGGCGAGTACGACGGGACGACGATCACCCGCCCGTCGGGCCCGGTGCGGCTGAGGAAGTCCTCGTAGAAAAGGGCGAGTTCGCCGAGTGCGGCGATCAGCCAGGGCGGGCGCTCGCCGGTCGTCTCGGCCTGTTCGACCAGTGGGGTGAGCAGCCAGTCGGCGCCCGCCGTCCACAGGTGCATCGGCCACTGCCGCTGGAAGTGGTACGTGTGCCCGGACTCGCCGTCGGTGTGCGCGGGCGCCACGATGCCACGAGCCCCGAAGATGCTCCGGGCGTTGTCACGCCAGTCCGCCAACTGACCGTGTATCAAGGCGCCTTGGGCCTCGACCACCTCGGGGAGCGCGCAGGCGGGTGCCGACGCCGTCTGGAGATTGAGGTTGGCGTCGGTGGTGAACGCGCCAGACCACGCCGTGTCCCACTCGCCCGTCCACAGGCCCGTCAGCCGTGGCGGCAGGGCGCCCGATGAGCTGAGCAGGTGATAGCGGCCGGCGGCGAACAGCCGCTCCAGCAGGGCCTGGCTCTCCGGGCGCGCCAGCAACTCTGAGCCGGGAAGAGCCCGTTCGGCCGGGACCCCGCCGAGGGAGAGCGTGACCCGCTCGTACGCGGCCCGGTGCTGAGCGGTGTGCCGTGCGAGCAGATTGGCGTAGGTGCGTGCCGTGCCGCGGCTGTCGAGCAGGGCGGCCAGTTCGGCGGCGTCCGTGCTCGCGTCCAGTTCTCCGAGATGCCGGCGCACGCGGGTGAGCAGCAGGATCTCCTCCGCCCCGTCGACCCGGAGGCCGGTGGTCCCGATCGAGGTGCGGCCACCCTTGACCACGGCCACCGTCACACCTGTGTAGGCGAGTTCGCCGTCCGGGTAGCGGCAGCGCAGGGTCAGCTGGGCGCCGTACGGGGTGAGGACGACGCTGCGGCCGACGCCGAGCCCGCCCGGCACCCCGGCGAGTCGGTGATCGAGCAGCACCTCCCCGTCCAGTCCCGGCCCGGTGGCGTACTGCACCACGACGTCGTCGGCCCGGGAGACGAACACCTTTCCCTGCCAGCCGCCGCAGCGCGCCGCGCACACGCCCGTCGCGAAGTCGACGGAACGGCGGTAGTGGCGCCACGCGATGCTGTCGCGGACGAACCGCACCTGGAACGCGGGATGGAACGCCCGCACCCACTGGAGCTCACGCCCGTCCGTGAACTCCTCCGCGGCCGTCAGGTCTCCGGCCAGCAACCGGACCTGAAGCTCCGGGAGTTGGTCGGCGAGCCGGGGCGGCTTCGGCTGTGGTCCGCCGTCCGGGCGCACCAGGGTGTGATGGGTGACGATCACCCGGTCGTCGTGCGGGTCACCGAACACGAGGGCGCCGTGGCGGCCGTTCCCGCTCAGGAAGGTGTCCTCCCAGCGGGCGGCCGGCGTCGGCTCCCAGGTGCCGTGGGGATGCTCAGGCAGCGTCATGATCGCCCCGCCCGCCGCGCAGCGCCACGACGCCGAAGCGTCCCAGCGTCACGGACCCGGTGTGCTCGTCCCCGGTGAGCAGATCCCGCAACGGGCCATCTTCCGCCGGGAGTTCGACGACCACCTCGTCCCGTCCGTGGTGCAGCAGGAACAGCACCTCGCCGCGGCGTACGGCCTCCACTCCTGCGGGGAGGCCGGGCAGTGGAGGCCGTACGCCCGCCTCGGCGGCCACACCCGCGAGCAGCGCGCGCAGGGCCGAGGGCTCGGGAAGGGTGGAGAGGTACCAGGCCCGGCCGCGCCGCAGCACGGCCGGCATGCCGTCGAGTTCACCGCCGCGATAGGCCGACACGACCTCCGCGTCCTCGGCCGCGGTCAGCTCCTCCGACCACAGCGTGCCCGTGAACTCGCCGCAGTCCACGCTCTCTTCGGGGGCCAGCGGCCACCACTCGTGGACGGTCCGGATTCCGAACAGCTCACGCAGCCGCGAGTCCATGCCGCCGGGCCGCACCCGGTCGTCGGCGTCGGCGATCCCGGAGAAGAACCCGCACACGATGCGCCCGCCGCCGCGCGCGTACGCGAGGAGATTCTCGACGGCCGCGTCGGTGAGCAGGTACAGCTGCGGCACGACGACCATCCTGTGGGCGGACAGATCGTGCTCGGGGTGCGCGAAGTCCGTGGTCAGGCCCGCCTCCCACAGCGCCCGGTGCCAGGCCCGCACCACGTCCTCGTAGGCGACCCGCGTGGACGGCCGGGCCTCCTGGCTCCCCGCCCACCACGAGTGCCAGTCGTGCAGCACGGCCACGTCGGCGCTCACACGTGTGCCGGCCACTTCCCCCTCCAGCAGGGCGAGTTCGGCGCCGATCCGCTTCACCTCGGCGAAGGCCCGGCCCTCCTCGCCCGCGTGTCCGACCATCCCCGAGTGGAACTTCTCCGCGCCCTGCCGGGACTGCCGCCACTGGAAGTAGAGGACGGCGTCCGCGCCCCGGGCCACGGACTGGAGCGACCACAGGCGGTTGAGGCCGCGTGGCTTCGGCTGGTTGACGTCCCGCCAGTTGACCGCCCCGGCCGCCTGCTCCATCACCATCCAGGGCCGCCCGCCGGCCTGGCCGCGCGTCATGTCGCCGATCATGGCGTTGTACTGCCCGCCCTGCGGGTCCCGCGGATCCGGGTAGATGTCGACGGAGACGACGTCCTCGTGCTCGGCCCACGCCCACGCGTCCTGCCCGATCCAGAACGGCATGAAGTTCGTGGTCACCGGGATGTGCGCGGGGGAGTGCCGGCGCACGATGTCGCGCTCGGCGACGAAGCACTCCATGAGCGCGTCGGAGGTGAACCGCCGGAAGTCCAGTACCTGCGCGGGATTGCGCAGGTACTGGGCGCGCCGCGGCGGGATCACGTCCTCCCACGTGTCGACGTGCTGGCTCCAGAAGGCCGTGCCCCACGCCTCGTTGAGGGCGTCCAGGGTCACGTACTTCGCCCGCAGCCAGTCACGGAAGCCGCGGGCCGCCTCGTCGCCGTGGTCGAACGTGCAGTACTCGTTGTTGATGTGCCACATGCGCAGCGCCGGATGACGGCCGTAGCGCCGGGCGAGGTCCTCGGTGATCGACGCGGCGTAGCGGCGGTACGCGCTGGAGGAGTGCGCGAACTGCTGGCGGGAGCCCCACCACACGATCTGCCCGTTCTCGTCGCGGGGCAGGGTCTCCGGGTGCAGCCGGCCAAGCCACGGCGGCGGCGACGCGGTCGGCGTCGCCAGGACGACCCCGATGCCGTGCAGGTGCATCAGATCCATGACCCGGTCCAGCCACCCGAACTCCCGTGCTCCCGGGCGGGGTTCGAGCTTCGCCCAGGAGAACACGCCGAGCGTGACGGAGGTGACCCCGGCCGCTTTCATGAGGCGCACGTCCTCGGCCCAGACCTCCTCGGGCCATTGCTCGGGGTTGTAGTCGCCGCCGTGGAGGAGGCGGCTGTCGGGGGCGGTCATAGTGCGGCTCCGAAAGGGGGTCACAGGCGGGACGGGCGGTGCGTGGCGTTCGGTGACGGGTCAGCCCTTGACGGCGCCGGTGAGCATGCCCTTCTTGAAGTGGCGCTGGACGAAGGGCGAGGCGATGGCCACCGGGACCAGGGCGAGGACCATGACGGCCATCTGAAGGCCCAGCGTGGACAACTGCCCGGTGTGGACCGCCTGCTGGAGGCCGGTCGGCGCGGCCCGGCTCTTCTGCACCAGCTGGATCAGCACGTTCTGCAGCGGCATCATCTGCTGGTCGGTCAGGTAGATGGAGGCGTTGAACCAGGCGCTCCAGTACCCGACCGCGTAGAACAGCGAGATGACCGCGAGCACCGCCCGCGACAGCGGCAGGATGATGGTGAGCAGGATCCGCAGATCGCTCGCCCCGTCGATGCGGGCCGACTCGGTCAGCTCCGGCGAGATGCCCATGAAGAAGGAGCGCAGCACCAGGATGTTGAAGACGCTGACCGCGCTCGGCAGGATCAGCGACAGATAGGTGTCGGTGAGGCCGAGCGACTGCACGAGCAGATAGGTGGGGATCAGTCCGGCCCCGAAGAACATCGTGGCCATCAGTGACATCAGCAGGAACCGGTGGCCGAGGCTGCCCGTGCGGGACAGGCCGTAGGCGGCGAGCACCGACACCGTCATCGAGAACACCGTGCCGACCACGGTCACCCCGATCGACACGAGCATCGCGCGGCTGACCTGACCGCCGCCCAGCAGCTCCGTGTAGTTGATGAACGTGATGCCGTCGGGGATCAGGACGAGGCCGCCGGCCCGGTCGATCACCGGCTTGGGGGACAGGCTCGTGACGACCACGATCCACAGCGGCCCGAGGATCGCGAGACAGCACAGGGCGAGGAAGCCGCCCTTGAGCGTGAGCCCGGCCTTCCTCGGCGGCTCCTCCCACACCGGGCGCGGCGGCGCCTGGAGGCTGCGGATCAACTGCGTGTTCAGGCTCACTTCTTGTACACCCCCTGCTCGCCCAGCAGGTGCGCGAACCGGTTCGCGCCCAGGACGAGACAGATGCCTATGGCCCCCTTCACGAGGCCGACCGCGGCCGCGTAACTGAAGTCGCCGTTCTGGATTCCCATGTTCCACACGTAGGTGTCGAGGACCTCGCTGGCTCCCGCGCCGACCGCGTCGCGCTGGAGCAGGAACTGCTCGAAGCCGACGGACAGCGCGTCGCCGACCCGCAGCACGAGCAGCAGGGCGATCACCGGGCGCAGCGCGGGCAGGGTCACGTGCCACATGCGGCGCCAGCGTCCGGCGCCGTCCATGGCGGCCGCCTCGTAGAGGTCGGTGGAGACCGCGGCGAGCGCGGCGAGGAAGACGATGACCCCCCAGCCCGCGTCCTTCCACACGGACTGGGCCGTGACCAGGAACTTGAAGAAGCTCGCGTTGGTCATCAGGTCGAAGCCGCCCCAGCCGTGCTGCTCCATCGTCTGCGCGATGATGCCGGCGCCGCCGAAGATCTGCTGGAACACGGTGACGACCAGGACCCACGAGAAGAAGTGCGGCAGATACATGATCGCCTGCGCCACGGCCCGCACCCGGGGCCGCACCACGCTGTTGATGAGCAGTGCAAGGGCGATGGGGACCGGGAAGAACAGCACCAGCTGGAGGACGAACAGGACCAGCGTGTTCTTCGCCGCGTCCCAGAACAGCGGGTCGCCGAGCATCCGCGAGAACTGCTCCACGCCGACCCAGGGGCTGTGGAAGATCGCGGTGACGCCGTTGCTGGAGACGTACGGGTCGTAGTCCTGGAAGGCCACGACATTGCCCAGCAGCGGGACGTAGTTGAAGAGCAGGAGCAGGGCGATCGCGGGCAGCGTCATCAGGATGAGCGCACGGTCGCGGCGCAGCCGGGTCCGGAAGGGAACCTTGGCGCCGCCGGAGCGCTTCTCGGCGACCGCCTTCGGGGCGAGCGCGGCCACCGGCTCCTCGACGGCGGCCGGCGGACGCACCCCGTCGGGCCTGCTCCCGGCGGTGAGAGACATCAGTTGCCGCTGCCGTTCTTGTCGATGAGCTTCTTGTACCAGTCGCGCAGCTTGTCGCCGCCCGAGGACTTCCAGGTGGAGATGGCCTGCTGGACGTCGGAGAGCTTCTTGTTGCCGCGCACGTAGTCGATCTCCAGCTGCTCGAACTGGCTGGAGAGGCTCGCGTAGCGGGTCGGCTCGACGATGTTCATGCCGTACGTGCTCGTGTTCTTCATGAACGAGCCCTGACGCTGCTCCCACTCGACCTGCTTGCGGGCGATGTCGGGGTAGTCGGGGTGCGCGAAGTAGGGGGCCGGCGCGGACAGCATCAGCCAGGCGTTGATGACCTCCTGGTTGCCCTGGTCGTTCTTGACCGGGGTGCCGTCCTTGACGGCGTAGTGCGTGCCCTCGACGCCGTAGTTGACGAGCATGAACTCCTTGGTGCCGTACGGCGCGGCGGCGAAGTTCGCGGCGGCCAGCGCGTTCTCGACCGTCTCCTTCGAGGCGCCCTTGCGGATCAGCGACCAGATCGTGGCGGGCTGGCTCGCCCACAGCGTGGGGTCACCACCGTCCGGGCCGAACAGATCCATGGCGGCTATCTCGAAGTCCGGGTTGGACTTCGCCTGCTCGGCGGTCTTCAGGTACCAGTGGGACATGTCATTGTTGTACATAAGGATCTGACCTGCGGTGAAGCGCTGCCCCGCGTCGCCCGAGCGGGCCTTGTCGTCGGGGTGCACGACGCCCGCGTCGAAGAGCTTGCGGGTCCACTCCAGGGCTTCGAGGTACTCGGGCTGCTCGACGCGGTAGGTCAGCTTGCCGTTGCTCTCGATGTGCCAGCCGAGGGTGCCCGAGGGGCGCACACCGTAGATGTTGAAGCCGGTCCAGGACATGTCGCCGCAGGCGTACACCTTCGCCTTCGCGCTGGTCGCCTCCTTGGCCCAGCTCAGGAACTCGGCCGCCGACTTGGGGACGTCGTAGCCCTTCTTGTCGAAGATGTCCTTGCGGTAGTAGGCCGGGTTGAACGTCGCCGCGGCGGACGGCATGGGGATGCCGCGCAGCGCACCGCCGAAGATGCCCATCCGCCAGGAGTCCGAGGGGATCGCAGCCAGGTTCGGGTACTTCTTCACCTTGTCGCCCGCGAGGTACGGCCCGAGGTCCATGAACTTCGCGGTGACCGCGTTGGAGATCTTGCCGACGAGCTCCCAGTTCGGCACGACCACCATGTCGGGGATCGAGCTGGACGCCAGCACGGCGCCGAGCTTCTCGCCGTAGGTGTTGCCGTCCTGGTTCTGCCAGGTGATCTTGGTCCCCGCCGCCTTGTCGAGCTGCGTGTAGTAGGCGCAGTCCGCCTTGGGCGCGGTGCCCCAGAGCGGGGACATGACCTTCAGGGGAGCGCCGGTGCCCAGCTTGCTCTTCACCGAGGTGGACAGGGCGGAGAGATCGACCTTGGCGGTGTAGCCCGCAGCCGACCCGTTCTTCGACGAGATGTCGGGCCGGGCGAAGGTGCTCGCGATGTACGCGGGCAGCAGCTTCGCGGCGCCCTTCTCGGATGTGGTGCCCTCCCGGTCCTTGCTCTCCGAGCCGCCGCCGCAGGCGGAGAGCAGGGGCACACCGCCGGCGACCGCGACCGCGGCGACGGCCGTCGAGCCGAGGAAGGTTCTCCGGCTGGGACCGGGATTCACGGGGTGTGCGGTGGAGGAGTTCGGCGTCATTGCTGCAACCCTTCGGGACAACGCATCGCGCATTTCGTCGAAGCGCTTCGATGTTGCAGCGACATTAAGGGAACCCCCGAAGGCTCACAAGGTGCGTGCATCAGATTCCTGAACGCAGCTTCGCTCCCAGGCACTTGACACCTGACATCTTCTCTACGGAGCATCGAAGCGCTTCGAAGATTTATTGCGCCGGTCGGCGAGCCGACCGCTCCATCTCGACAAGGGACCCGCCCGTGACCGCAGAATTCCCGCTCGACCCAGGTGGCACCCCGTCCGCCGACAAGCGCGTCGACGACCTGCTCGCCGGACTCTCGCTCGACGAACGCATCGCCCTGCTGCACCAGTTCACGCCCGGCGTCGAACGGCTCGGCCTCGCCGCGTTCCGCACCGGTCAGGAAGCGCTGCACGGGGTCGCCTGGATGGGCCCGGCCACCGTGTTCCCGCAGTCGGTCGGGCTCGGCGCCACCTGGAACGAGGACCTGGTGCGCCGGGTCGGCGACGCCGTGGCCGGCGAGGTCCGCACCATGCGCGCCCGCGACGAGCGCGTCGGTCTCAACGTCTGGGCCCCGACGGTCAATCTGCTGCGCCACCCGCTGTGGGGCCGCAATGAAGAGGGCTACTCCGAGGACCCCTGCCTCACCGCCGCCATCGCCACCGCCTACACGCGCGGCCTGCGCGGCCCCCACCCCACCTACTGGCGCACCGCCCCCGTCCTCAAGCACTGGCTCGCCCACAACAACGAGACCGCCCGCGACACGGCCAGCTCCTCCGTGCGCCCCCGCGTCCTGCACGAGTACGACCTGAAGGCGTTCCGGCGGCCCGTCGAGGAGGGCGCCGTGGCCGGAGTCATGCCCGCCTACAACCTCGTCAACGGCCGCCCGAACCACGTCTCCCCGTACCTGCGCGAGCAGTTGAGGACCTGGACCGACCAGGAACTCCTGGTCTGCTCCGACGCGGGCGCGCCCAGCAACCTCGTCGACTCCGAGCATTACTACGCCACCCACGAGGAGGCCACCGCCGCCGCGCTCGTCGCGGGCGTGGACAGCTTCACCGACCACGGCACCGACTCGTCACAGATCACCGGCCGGATCCGGGGCGCCCTGGAGCGTGGGCTGATCACCGAGACCGACATCGACACCGCCGTGCGCCGCCAGCTCGACGTGCGCGCCCGCCTCGGCGAGTTCGAGGACGTCGACCCGGTCCCGCCCGGTGAGTTCGACACCGAGACCCATCGGGCCCTCGCCCAGGAAGCCGCCGAACAGGCCGTCGTGCTGCTCAAGAACGACGGCCTGCTGCCGCTCCCCGACGACGCCCGGATCGCGCTCGTCGGCCTGCTCGCCGACGAGTGCAAGACCGACTGGTACAGCGGCACCCTCATCCACCGCTCCACCCCGCTCGACGGCCTCCACGAGCGGTTCGGCCCCGACCGGGTCACCTTCACCGAGGGCGTGGACCGGGTCAGGCTCCGCTGCGCCGAGGGCTGGCTGTACGTCCCCGAAGGCACCGCCGACACCGGGACGCGCGGCGCCGAGGGCGCCCTCGACCCGGCGCTGCTCGCCGGCCGCACCGACCTGCCGCCGCTGACCACCCGGACCGACGCGGGCACCGAACTCGCCCTGGTCGACTGGGGACACGGCGTCCTCACCCTGCGCGCGCCCGACGGCCGCTACCTGTCGGTCGCCGACGACAGGTTCGTCCGGGCCTCCGCCGACCAGCCGGGCGGCTGGGTCGTCCAGGAGACGTTCACCCTCGAAGCGGTGCACGACGGACACCTCCTGCGGCACACGGGGTCGGGCGGATACGTCGTGGTCGCCGCCGAGGGCGTGAAGGTTGCCGACCAGGGCACCGTTTTCCGGGTGGAGTTCGTCGAACGCGGCGCCGACGCCGTGGCCAGGGCAGCGGCCGACGCCGATGTCGTGATCGTCGTCGCCGGCAACGACCCGCACATCAACGGCCGCGAGACCGAGGACCGCACCACCCTCGCCCTGCCCGGACAGCAGGACGAGCTGTGGCGCGCGGCCCGCGCCGCCAACCCGAACACCGTCCTCGCCCTGGTCTCCGCCTACCCGTACGCCGTCCCCGACGCCGACCGGAAGCTGCCCGCGCTGCTGTGGACCGCGCACGGCGGCCAGGCCGCGGGCCGCGCCCTGGCCCGGGTCCTCGCGGGCGACGTGAGCCCGGCCGGCCGGCTCCCGCAGACCTGGTACGCCGCCGACACCGAGCTGCCGGACCTCCTCGACTACGACATCATCGGCTCGCGCCAGACGTACCTGTACTACGAGGGCGCCCCGCTCTACCCGTTCGGACACGGGCTGACGTACAGCTCCTTCGGGTACGACGATCTCGTCGCCGAAGCGGGCCCGGAGACAGTGGAGTTGTCCTTCACCGTCACCAACACCGGGAGGCGTACCGCCGCCGACGTCCCGCAGCTCTACGTCCGCCCGCTCGGCATGCCGGTGCCGCGCCCGCGCCGCCAGCTCCTCGCGCACCGCCGTCTCACCCTGGCGCCCGGCGCCCACGAGCGGGTCACGTGCACGGTGCCGGTCGCCGACCTCGGCCACTGGGACGTCGCGCACGGCCGCTGGAGCGTGACCTCGGGAACGTACGAGATCCTCGTCGGCGCCTCCAGCGAGGACATCCGCCTCACCACCGAGATCACCGTCGACGGCGACGCGCCCGGACCCCGGCCCGTCGTCGCGCACGGACTGGACGCGGCGGCCTACGACGAACAGCGCGGCACCGAGATCGTCGACCGCACGAAGACCTACGGCGACGCGGTCACGCCCGTCTCCGGATCCGGCGAACTCCACTACCAAGCATGCGACTTCGGGCCCGACGGCGTGACGGGCGTCCGCGTCGAGGCCGCGGGCGAGGGCACGGTGACCGTCGGCGACGGCCACCCGCTCACCGTCCCCGCCACCGGAAGCCCGTACACCTACGTCACGCTCGACGCCGACTTCACCGCCACCGGCGTGCACGACCTGCGCGTGACGCTCGACGGCACGGTCCGCCTGGCCCGGCTCACCTTCATCCCGCGGAGGCTCGACGCATGAAGTTCACCGACGGTTTCTGGCTGATGCGCGACGGAGTACGGGCCTCGTACGCCACCGAGGTCCGCGACATCCGCGACGCCGACGACCGGTTCACCGCGTACGCCGCCGTACGGCAGGTCCGCGACCGGGGCGACACGCTCAACCAGCCGCTGATCACGATCGACTGCTTCTCGCCCGCCGAGGGCGTCATCGGCGTCCGCGTCACCCACCACGCCGGAAAGCGCCGACCCGGGCCCGACTTCGAGCTGTTGCCGACCGAAGGCGGCAGCGGCGCCCGCGTCACCCGCGACGGCACGGTCACCGAGCTGACGAGCGGACCGCTGAGCGTGCGCCTCGACACGGCGGGGGAGTGGGGCCTGGAGTTCCGCGACACCTCCACCGGACGGCGGCTCACCGGAGTCGACCGCAAGGGAACGGCGTTCGCCACCACCGCCGACGGCGCCCACCACATGGTCACCCAGCTTGCGCTCGGCGTCGGCGAGCAGATCTACGGCCTCGGCGAACGCTTCACCCCGTTCGTGAAGAACGGCCAGACCGTCGACATCTGGCAGGCCGACGGCGGCACCAGCAGCGACCAGGCCTACAAGAACATCCCGTTCCATCTCTCCTCGCGCGGCTACGGCGTCCTCGTCAACCACCCCGGGAAGGTCAGCTACGAGATCGGCTCGGAGTCCGTCGGACAGCTGCAGTTCAGCGTCGAGGACCAGTCCGTCGAGTTCTACGTCGTCGCCGGCCCGGCCCCGAAGGACGTGCTGCGCCGCTACACCGCCCTCACCGGCCGCCCGGCCCTGCCGCCCGCCTGGTCCTTCGGACTGTGGCTGACGACGTCGTTCTGCACGGAGTACGACGAGGAGACGGTGACGTCCTTCGTCGACGGCATGGCCGACCGGCACATCCCGCTCAGCGTCTTCCACTTCGACTGTTTCTGGATGCGCGAGTACCAGTGGTCGGACTTCACCTGGGACCCGGACGTGTTCCCCGACCCGGTCGGCATGCTGCGCCGCCTCAAGGCGCGCGGCCTGCGCATCAGCATGTGGATCAACCCGTACATCGCCCAGAAGGCCGCCCTCTTCGCGGAGGCCGCCGAACAGGGCTTCCTGGTGCGGCGGCCGAACGGCGACATCTGGCAGTGGGACCTGTGGCAGCCCGGCATGGCACTCGTCGACTTCACCAACCCGGCCGCCCGCGCGTGGTACACGGACAAGCTGCGCGGCCTGCTCGACCAGGGCGTCGACAGCTTCAAGACGGACTTCGGCGAGCGGGTGCCCACCGACGTCGTCTGGCACGACGGCTCCGACCCCGAGCGCATGCACAACTACTACGCGCACCTCTACAACCGCACCGTCTTCGAACTCCTGGAGAAGGAGCGGGGCAACGGCGAGGCCGTCGTCTTCGCCCGCTCCGCGACCGTCGGCGGACAGCAGTACCCGGTGCACTGGGGCGGCGACTGCTTCGCGTCGTTCGGCGCCATGGCCGAGTCGCTGCGCGGCGGTCTCTCGCTGTCCCTGTCCGGCTTCGGGTTCTGGTCGCACGACATCGGCGGCTTCGAGGGCACCCCCGACCCGGCGGTCTTCAAACGGTGGCTGGCCTTCGGCCTGCTCTCCTCGCACAGCCGGCTGCACGGCAACGTCTCGTACCGCGTGCCGTGGGAGTTCGGCGAGGAGGCGGTCGACGTGGCACGGCGGTTCACCCTGCTCAAGCACCGCCTGATGCCGTATCTGTACGGAGTCGCGACCGAGGCGCACGACACCGGTGTGCCCGTGATGCGCCCGATGATCCTGGAGTTCCCGGACGACCCGACCTGCCGGACCCTCGACCGGCAGTACATGCTGGGCCCCGATCTGCTCGTGGCGCCGGTCTTCTCGGCCGACGGCGACGTCGAGTACTACCTCCCCGAGGGCACCTGGACACACCTGCTCACCGGGGAGCACGTCGAGGGTCCCGGCTGGCGCCGGGAGACGCACGGCTTCGACAGCCTGCCGCTGTACGTGCGGCCCGGCGCGGTGCTGCCGATGGGCGCGGACGACCAGCGGCCCGACGGCGACTGGCCCGACGGGCTCACCCTCCTCGTCACCTCGGACGCCGACGACGTGACGGTGCGCGTGCCGGGGCACGGGGCTCAGGAGGTGGGCCCCGCCGTCACGTACCGGGTGCGCCGGGACGCGGCCGGCGGCGCCGTCACGGTCGAGGCTGTTGGAACGCAACTCCCGTACCACGTACAGGAGATGTGAGGTCAGGCGACGGGCGGCTCCTTCAGCGGCTCGTACGTGAACCAGTCGAAGTGGACGGTGCCCTCGGCCGCGTACGGACCGATGACCCGGCCGGTGAAGCCGCCGGCCACCTCGGTCGACAGATAGCGGCCGTCGAGCGCGGCGAGTGCGGTGAAGGTGCCCTCGGGCCCGGTGACGCCGAAGGTGAGCGTGTCGGGGCCCGACCGGGCGTCACGGACCGGCTGGGGGCTCACGTCGACACCGAGCGTCAACGGGCCTTCTGGTACGTCGAGTTCGGCGACGGCGGTGCGCAGGGGGCCGATCCGGGCCAGCACCCGGACCGTCCCGCCGCCCGCCTCGATCTCGTAGTGGTGGTCCTCGTCGAGGCGGACCGCAAGTCCGCCGCTGCCCTCGCCCGGGTCGACGCGGGTGCGGGCACGACAGGAGAGCAGGTCCTGGCGGCGGCCCACGAAGGTCACGTCGGGGGAGTCGAGACCGGCCCCGCGGGCGCGCAGCGTCAGCCGGCCCGGGCGGTCCTGGGTCGTGCAGTGGGAGGCGGGCCTGGACCGCGGCGAGATCCAGCCCGGCGCCAGCTCCGGGGCGTCGAAGTCGTCACGGTACGCGGGCGCGGCGGACTCGGTCCCGGCGACGATTCCGCCGACCACCGGCCAGCCGTCCTCCCACCGCACCGGCGCCAGGAACGTCTCCCGCCCCACCACGTGCCAGCCGGGCGAGCCGCCGCCGGGCCGCACCCCGAGGAACACCATCCACCAATTGCCGTCGGGGGCCTGCACGAGATCGGCGTGGCCGGTGTTCTGCACCGGGTCGTCCGTGGAGCGGTGGGAGAGGACCGGATTGGCCGGGCACGGCTCGAACGGGCCGGACGGCGACGGCCCGCGCGCGACGGAGACGCCGTGCCCGCGCTCGGTGCCGCCCTCGGCGATCAGCAGGTACCAGGTGTCGCCGACCCGGTACAGGTGCGGCGCCTCCGGGGCCTTGGCGCCGGGCGTGCCCGACCACAGGCGCCGCGGCTCGCCGAGCGTCCGCCCGGTGTACGGGTCGATGGGCACCTGCGAGATCCCGGCGGTGGTGCACCAGCACGTGCCGTCCTCGTCCCAGACGATGTCCGGGTCGATGCCGTGCACCCCGGGCAGCGGCAGCGGGTCCGACCACGGGCCGGCCGGGTCGGTGGCGGTGACCAGGAGGTTCCCGCCGCCCTCGGCGCAGTTCGTGACGATCAGCCAGAAGCGGCCGTCGTGGTGGCGCAGCGTCGGCGCGTAGATCCCGCCGGACGCCGGGGTGTCCGGCGGGAGCGTCAACTGCCCGGGCCGGTCGAGGACGTTGCCTATCTGCGTCCAGCGCAGCAGGTCCCGGCTGTGGAAGAGCGGGACGCCGGGCACGTACTCGAAGCTGGAGCACGCGAGGTAGTAGTCGTCGCCGACCCGGCAGATGCTCGGGTCGGGGTGGAAACCGGGGATGACCGGGGTGCGGCCTGCCATGAAGGACCTCCGTCGAAGCGCTTCGACGGAGCGTAACCGCTACAGCGGCAGCGCGCACACCGCGATCGGAGCCTCGAACGCCGCACCCGCGGACGTGAGTTGGCCGGAGCCGTGGTCGACCCGGAAGACGCTCACGGACCCCGACTTCTGGTTCGCCGCGAACAGCAGCGCCTCGTCGGGCGAGAACGCGATCTGCCGCGGGAAGTCGCCGCCCACCGGCACCGTGTCGAGCAGCCGCAGCCGCGCCCCGTCCTCCTCGACCGCGTACCGGGTCAGGCTGTTGTCGCCCCGGTTGGCGAGATACGCGTACGCGCCCTCCCGCGTCACGAGGAACTGCGCCGGATAGCTCGTCCCCGACCCCGTGCCGGTGGACTGCGGCTCGCCCGGGGTGAGGCGCCCGCTCTCGGGGTCGTACGCGCAGACGACCGCGGTGTTGTCGACCTCGTTGGCGAGGTAGGCGTACCGGCCGCCGGGATGGAAGGTGAGATGGCGGGGGCCCGCACCCGGACGCAGGGCCGCGTACGAGACCTGCGTGAGCGTCCCCGCGCCGGTGTCGAGGCGGTACGTGTACACCGTGTCGTTGCCGAGGTCGACCGCGAGGACATGGCCGCCGTCCGGGCTGGTGACGATCTGGTGCGCGTGCGGCCCGTCCTGTCCCGGACCGGGCGCGGGCGTGCTGTGCGTGACCAGCGCGGTGCGCTCCCCGAGCGCGCCGGAGGCGTCGACCGGATGCACGGTGACACTGCCGGACGTGTAGTTGGCGCTCAGCAGCCAGCGCCCCGACGGGTGCACCGAGAGATGACAGGGGCCCGCGCCGCCGGTCGGGCGGGTGCCGAGGACCGTACGGTCGGCCAGGCGCACGGCCGTCACGCCACCGTCCTGCCGCTCGTCGACCGCGTACAGCGTGCCGCCGTCCGGATGCACCGCCAGGTACGAGGGATCGGCCACGCCCTCGACGGTCCCCGCCCCCGTGATCGCGCCGCTCTGCGCGTCGTACGTGGCGAGCCCGATGCCGGTGCCGCCGCCCTGCTGCGAGGTGTACGTGCCCAGGTAGAGGGGACGCTCACCGCTCAGCCGGGGCCGCCGGGGATCGCTCGGCCGGGGCTGCGGCCGCGGCCGGGCGTCGGCCGTCTGCGCCGACGAGGGGAGCAGTGCCAGCGCCCCGACGGCCGCCACCCCACCCAGGAATCCCCGGCGTCCCGTCCCGCTGGTGCGCGTACCTGACATCCGGGGAACCTCCTGCGTGTTCTGTCGTGGCTGTGGCTACTTCATCGTGTACGAGATCACGGCCGTCGTCACCAGGCACGGCGACGGTGGCACGATCTCCACGCGCAGGGTGCCGCGCGCGCTGTCGTAGTCGATCCCCTCCGCCTCGAACGACCCCGAGCAGACGCTGCGCTGCGGGATCTTGAAGGCGGTCGACACATGGCCGGTGACAGGTTGACCGTCGAGGGGGCGGGCCAGATCGACCTGGAGAACCTCCTTGGCGGCGTCGTCCGACGCGCACAGCAGCTGCGTGCCCGTCACGAAGTCACAGCCCTGGATGTCCTCCACCGGCCGGTCGAGACTGATCTGCCCGGCCTGCGGCAGATTCGCGCCGGGCGCGGGCGCGGCGGGGTTGAGGACGGGCGCGGGGAAGACCTGGAGCCGGTTCATCGTGCCCCACTCGCCGGACACCAGCCACTGCCCGTCGGGCGACACGGACGCGAACGAGTTGTTCAGCAACTCGCCCTGATCCAGAGCGTGTTCATAGGTGGTGCGGGTGCCGTCGGGCGCCGTCACCGCGTACATCTTCTTCGTCGTCGTGTCACCGCCCTGGTACGCGTCGAAGGTGTAGCCGCGCGCGATGTCCGGGTCGCCGACGTGCGACCAGCCCGCGATGCGCAGCGAGAGCGGGACCGAGGCGAGGCCCCGGTGCAGGAGCGAACCGTCGGCACGGCTCGCCAGGCCCTGGCTGCCGGTCAGCGAGTTCACGTACGACGTGCCGGTCTCGGTCCAGGTGGGTTCGGCGGCGCTCGCCGCGCCGGCCGCCGAGAAGGTGAGTGCGGCCGTCGCGCAGACCGCGGCCGCGCGGACGAGTCGTCGGTGCTGTAAAGGTCTGGGCATGCCCCGTAGCCTGCACTATTCGCACGCGCGATCGCAGCCGATCAGCGGGATCGCGGCGCGGATCACCTCACCCGGCGGGCAGGAATCGCCGAGTAAGGTGCGCCGACCGGCGCACGTGCGACCGGAGCAGGAGTGACCGACGCCCCCGCAGACGGAGGCAGGCGCAAAGGTGGTTGTGGCGTGACATCGACGAGTGTGAATACGCGTACGGGTTCGGGTTCGGGTTCGACGAGACTGACGATCCTCGGCGGCGGTGGCTTCCGCGTCCCGCTGGTGTACTCCGCCCTGCTCGGCGACCACGCCGAGGGACGCGTCACCCACGTCACCCTCCACGACGTCGACCGGGCCCGCCTCGACGCGGTCGTCCGCGTCCTCGCCGACCAGGCCGCGGGGATCGCCGACGCGCCCGTGGTCACCGCCACCACCGATCTCGACGAGGCGCTCACCGGCGCCGACTTCGTCTTCTCCGCGATCCGGGTGGGCGGCCTCGAAGGGCGCGCCGCCGACGAGCGGGTGGCCCTCGCCGAGGGCGTCCTCGGGCAGGAGACGGTCGGCGCGGGCGGCATCGCCTACGGGCTGCGCACCGTGCCGGTCGCCGTCGACATCGCACAGCGCGTCAAGCGCCTCGCCCCCGACGCCTGGGTCATCAACTTCACCAACCCGGCCGGACTGGTCACCGAGGCCATGTCCCGCCACCTCGGCGACCGCGTCATCGGCATCTGCGACTCGCCCGTCGGCCTCGGCCGCCGCGTCGCCCGGCTGCTCGGCGCCGACCCGGACCGCGCCTGGATCGACTACGTCGGCCTCAACCACCTCGGCTGGGTGCGCGGCCTGAAGATCGACGGCCGCGACGAACTGCCCCGGCTGCTCGCCGACCCCGAACTGCTCGGCTCCTTCGAGGAGGGCCGCCTCTTCGGCGCCGACTGGCTCCGCTCGCTCGGCGCGATCCCCAACGAATACCTGCACTACTACTACTTCAACCGCGAGACCGTCCGCGCCTACCAGCAGGCCGAGCGGACACGCGGCGCGTTCCTGCGCGACCAGCAGGCCCGGTTCTACGCGGATCTCGCCGACCCCGCCGCCCCCGCCCTCGCCACCTGGGACCGCACCAGGGCCGAGCGCGAGGCCACGTACATGGCGGAGAACCGGGAGGCGGCGGGGGCCGGCGAGCGCGCCGCCGAGGACCTCGAATCCGGCGGCTACGAGAAGGTCGCCCTCTCCCTCATGCGGGCCATCGCCCGCGACGAGCGCACCACGCTCATCCTCAACGTCCGCAACCGCCACACCCTCGCGGCCCTCGACGCCGACGCCGTCATCGAAGTGCCGTGCCTGGTCGACGCGGGCGGCGCGCACCCCGTCTCCGTGGACCCGCTGCCGCTGCACGCCACCGGTCTGGTGAGCGCGGTGAAGGCCGTCGAGCGCGAGGTGCTCGACGCCGCCGCCTCCGGCTCGCGCGCGACCGCCGTCAAGGCGTTCGCGCTGCACCCGCTCGTCGACTCCGTCACCGTCGCGCGCCGACTGGTCGACGGGTACACCGAGGCCCACCCGGGACTGGCCTACCTCACGCGGTGACAGGTACCCCGGCTCCGCACCGGAGTTCATGAACGTCTGAGTGTGGAGGCGCACTTGAGGACGTGTAAAGGCCTGTAAAGGCGGTATTGAAGAGGGGCGGCTCTAAAGAGCCGCCCCTTTTCCCTGCCTGACGTAGCGTCATCACTCAGCGTGGCGGAATGAACTCGTCCGCAGGTGTGACGCGTCCTACAGAGAGAATCCGAGATATTCGCTAGGACTGTGACGCCGGAGAGTCACCATGCGCTTGACTTGGTGCACCCCCCAACTAGGAGAGCCCATGCGACCGTTCGCTCTGAACTATGCCCGCCCTGTGAGAGAGGCAGAGGTCAGCGCGTCGTACACATACGACTCCGCACTGCAATTGAACCTGCTGCCCGATGGCGGGGTGGCTGCACGCGACTACGCAGTGTTGCGAGCGTGTGCGGCGACGACCTCCACCGCCGGATCCAAAACTCATTTCGACGACTGAACGGCCGCGCGGAAATGACCGTACTGATCCTGACCTGTGAACAGGACGTGACCGCCGACCTCGCCGTCGTCGAATTGAACGCCAATGGAATCCCTGTGCTCCGCCTCGACCCGGCCGAACTGCCCGGTGACGTGGATGTGTCCGGGGAATACGTGCACGGTGCGTTTCAGGGCCATCTGTCCGTCGGTGGCCGGATGGTCAGCATGCAGGGTCTGCGCTCCATCTGGGTGCGCAGACCGGGCACGCCGGCCGCCGGGGCCGTCGCCTCCTCGGCCTGGCTGACGGAGGAGTCCTCGCAGGCGCTGTACGGGATGCTCCGCTGCACCGACGCCCGGTGGATGAACCACCCCGACGCGGCCCGGCGGGCCCGGCACAAGCCCTGGCAGCTGTGGCTCGCTCGGGAGTGCGGCCTGCCGGTGCCCGCCACGCTGATCACCACCTTTCCGCGCGTGGCCCGGGAGTTCGCCGAGCGCTACCCCGACCTCGTCGTGAAGCCGGTCTCCGGATCGCACCCCGGCGACGACGGGCTCGCCGTGCCGACCACCCGGGTCCGCCCCGACGAGGACTTCCG
This sequence comes from Streptomyces sp. NPDC057694, assembly GCF_042799415.1. NCBI lineage: Bacteria > Bacillati > Actinomycetota > Actinomycetes > Kitasatosporales > Streptomycetaceae > Streptomyces > Streptomyces sp. NPDC057694. The sequence continues at coordinate 1,441,162 of NZ_JBHVIX010000001.1, read as the reverse complement.
CGCCGTGGAGCACGGCCCCACACTGCTCCAGCGCCGGATCCGCACGGCCGCCGACATCCGGCTCACCGTCGTGGGGGAGCGGATGTTCGCCGCGCGGGCCGCGGCCGACCCCGACGCCGCCGACGACGACGGCGCCGTGGTGGACGTCCGCTTCAGACCCTCGGGCGTCTCCTGGCGCCCGGTGCCGGTCCCGCCCCGCGTGGCGGACGCCGTCCTCGTCTACCTGGAGCGTGCCCAACTCTCCTACGGCGCCTTCGACTTCGCGGAGGACGTGGACGGCATCTGGTGGTTCCTGGAGTGCAATCAGTCGGGGCAGTTCGGCTTCATCGAGATCGAGACCGGACAGCCCATCGGCAGCGCGGTCGCCCAGTGGCTGGCCGGTGAGCCCCTGGACGCGGCAGGCGGCGACGACCCCCGGCCACCCGGAAGCGGCCGCCCGGCCGACGGTGCGACGGACCCGACACGTCGTTGATCTTTACGCGGGTGCGGCCGGCAGGGTACGAGAGACGGGGTGCCCGACGCCGGGTACCACCGGTGCGCGCCGCGCTCCCGGAAGGGAGCGGCACCGTACCGCCCGACAGCCCGACCGAGGGAGCCCGCACCGTATGACACCGGTCGTCACCACCGCACAGGGCGCGCTGCGAGGCCGCACCGGCGCCCACGGCGTCGCCGCCTTCCTCGGAGTGCCCTACGCCGCACCGCCGTTCGGCCCCCGCCGCTTCCGGGCCCCCGCCCCCGCCGAGCCCTGGACCGGCGAGCGGGACGCGACCGCGTACGGGCCGACCGCGCCCAAGGCCCCGTACGCCCCGCCCTTCGACGCCCTCATCCCGGAGACCTCGGCGCCGGGCGAGGACTGTCTGAACCTCAACGTCTGGACGCCCGAGCCGGGACCCGGCGCCCGGCTGCCCGTCCTGGTGTGGCTGCACGGCGGGTCGTTCTCCAACGGGTCCGCGAACTCCAGCGGCTATCGCGGCGAGACCTTCGCCCGGGACGGCGTCGTCTTCGTCGGGGTCAACTACCGCCTGGGAACCGACGGTTTCCTCCACCTGCCCGGCGCCCCCGACAACCGCGGCCTGCTCGACCAGCTCGCCGCCCTGGAGTGGGTGCGCGACAACATCGCCGCGTTCGGCGGCGACCCCGACCGCGTCACCGTCTTCGGCGAGTCGGCCGGTGCCATGGCCATCGGACAACTCCTCGCCCACCCTGGCGCCCGCGGTCTGCTGCGGCGGGCCGTGCTGCAGAGCGGCGCCTGCCACCACTTCGTCCGCCCGGAGACGGCGCTCCGGATCGGCGCCCGGCTCGCGGACCGGCTCGGCGTCCCCCACACGGCCGAGGCGTTCGCGGCCGTCCCCCTGCCCGAACTCCTCACCGCACAGGCTGAGTTGCGGGTGGAGCTCGCCACCCGGCCCGACCCGGCGGTGTGGGGTGAGGCGGCGCTCAACGCCATGGTCTTCGAACCTGTCGCCGACGGACTCGCCCTGCCCGGACCCGACCTCGGCGTGGACCTCCTCGTCGGCTCCAACCGCGAGGAGAACCGGCTGTTCATGGTGCCGACCGGCCGGTTCCACCGCATCACCGAGGAGCGGGCCCGGCGCGGCGCCAGGGCGTACGGAGCGGACTTCGACGCCTACCGGGAGCGGCGGCCCGGCGCGGAACCCGGCGAACTGCTCGAAGCGATCGGCACCGACTGGTTCTACCGCATTCCGGCCGTCCGGCTCGCCGAGTCCGTTCCCGGCACCCACGTCTACGAGTTCGCCTGGCGCTCGCCGCAGTTCGACGGCGAACTCGGCGCCTGCCACGCCCTGGAACTGGGCTTCGTCTTCGACCTGCTCGACGATCCGGACTACGTGCCGATGGCGGGGGAGAAGGCGCCGCAGGACCTGGCCCGCACGATGCACGCCGCATGGGTGGCGTTCGCCGAGACCGGCGACCCCGGCTGGGCCGCGTACGACCCGGCGGGGGAACGGACGGCCATGGTGTTCGACGCGGACGGCTGCCGCACCGAGGCCGATCCGCGCGCGGCGGACCGGGAGGCGTGGCACGACGTGCGGTGATGCGCGGGTGATGTCGCGCACCGTCCGCCCACTTTTTGCCCGACTGTCACTTCAGCCCCCTTTTCTTCGGCCCCTGTCATCTTGAACACTCCGGTTGCCCCTCTTCGTGGACCGACCACCATCGAAGCAACAGGAGACCCCCACACCCATGACGGAACTCAATCGCCGCCGCTTCCTCCAGATCGCCGGAGGAACGGCCGCTTTCACCGCCCTCTCCGGCTCCATCGACCGGGCCGCCGCCATCCCGGCCGCCCGGCGCAGCGGCACGGTCCAGGACATCGAGCACATCGTGGTGCTCATGCAGGAGAACCGATCCTTCGACCACTACTTCGGCTCGATGAAGGGGGTGCGCGGGTTCGGCGACCCGCGTCCGGTGACCCTGCCCAGCGGCAAGCCGGTCTGGAACCAGGTGAGCGCGGGCAAGGAGGTCCTGCCCTACCACCCGGACGCCGACGACCTCGGCATGCAGTTCATCGCGGGCCTCGACCACGACTGGGCGGGCGGCCACAGCGCCTTCAACAGCGGCAAGTACGACAACTGGGTCCCGGCCAAGGGCACCGGCACGATGGCGCACCTCACCCGGGACGACATCCCGTTCCACTACGCGCTCGCCGACAAGTTCACCGTCTGCGACGACTACCACTGCTCGTTCATCGGAGCGACCGACCCCAACCGCTACTACATGCTCAGCGGATACGTCGGCAACGACGGCACGGGCGGCGGCCCGGTGCTCGGCAACGAGGAGGCGGGGTACGGCTGGACGACGTACGCCGAACGCCTGGAGAAGGCGGGCGTCTCCTGGAAGGTCTACCAGGACATCGGTGACGGCCTCGACGCGGCGGGCGGCTGGGGCTGGATCGACGACGCCTACCGCGGCAACTACGGCGACAACTCCCTGCTGTACTTCAACAACTACCGCAACGCCAAGCCCGGTGACGCCCTCTACGAGAAGGCGCGCACCGGCACGAACGCCAAGGCGGGCGACGGCTACTTCGACGTCCTCAAGGCCGACGTCAAGGCGGGCAAGCTGCCGAAGGTCTCCTGGATCGCGGCCCCCGAGGCGTTCTCCGAGCACCCCAACTGGCCCGCTAACTACGGCGCCTGGTACATCTCCCAGGTGCTCGACGCGCTCACCTCGAACCCCGAGGTGTGGAGCAAGACCGCGCTGTTCGTGACGTACGACGAGAACGACGGCTACTTCGACCACGTCGTGCCGCCCTACCCGCCGGCCTCCGCCAACCAGGGCCTCTCCACCGTCGACACCACGCTCGACTACTACCCGGGCGGCACCCGCGCCGCCGGTCCCTACGGACTCGGCATGCGCGTCCCGATGGTCGTGGTCTCGCCGTGGTCCACGGGCGGCTACGTCTGCTCGGAGACCTTCGACCACACCTCGATCATCCGGTTCATGGAGAAGCGGTTCGGAGTCAAGGAGACCAACATCTCGCCGTGGCGGCGCGCCATCTGCGGCGACCTCACCTCGGCCTTCGACTTCTCCCTGAAGGTCACCGACCCCGCCGACCTGCCCGACACGGCGGCCTACGAGCCGCCGGACCGCGACCGGCACTCCAGCTACGTGCCCAAGCCGCCCGCGCAGGGCGCCCTGCCCAAGCAGGAGAAGGGCTCGCGGCCCAGCCGCCCGACCGGCTACGCGCCCTATGTCGACGGCGCCGTGGACCTCTCGACCGGCAAGTACAAGCTGACGCTCAGCGGCGGCGACCAGAAGGGCGCCTTCTTCCAGGTCCGCTCGCAGAGCCGCGGCGACGGCCCGTGGACGTACACCGCCGCGGCCGGCAAGCCCGTCTCCGACAGCTGGAACTCGGCGTACTCGGCGGGCAAGTACGACCTCACGGCGCACGGGCCGCACGGCTTCCTGCGCGCCTTCAAGGGCGACAACAAGGTGGCGGAGCCGGAGGTGACCGCCCGGCACGACGGCGGCACCGGCAATCTGAAGCTGACCCTGAAGAACCCGGGCACCGCCGACGCCCACCTCACCGTCACCAACGCCTACGGCGGGTGGAAGCAGACATACACGGTACGCGCGGGCGCCACCGTCACCCAGACCGTCGACCTGCGGGCCAGTAAGCGCTGGTACGACCTCACCGTCGTCGTCGAGGGGAACGCCGGGTATCTGCGACGCCTCTCCGGGCATGTCGAGAACGGGACGGCCGGCGTGAGCGACCCGGGCATCGCGACCGTGTAGTTCCCGGCGAGGGTCGTTCTTGCCGAAGCGGTGTCGCCGGGGCGCACATCACACCCGTCAGCCTGGTCACATTCCCAGGTCGGCGGGGTAGTGTGCCCCGGTGACCTCGCCTTCTAACACCCCCGCAGGTTGGTATCCGGACCCCCACGGGGTGCCCCAGACGCTGCGGTGGTGGGACGGTTCCCAGTGGACCGACCACACGCACGCGGCGCCGGCCGAGACGCCCGCGCCGTCGGCCCAGGTGCCGCCGCAGCAGGCCCCGGCCCAGCCGCAGTTCCAGCCGCAGCAGGCGATGGCCCAGCCCGCCGCGCAGCAGCAGTTCGGCGGCCCGGCCGGCGCCCCGCCGCAGCACCCGGACGCCGCGCGCGTGCAGCGCCAGGTGCAGCAGCAGGCCGGGGTCGCACCCGCCGGGCAGGGCGGCGGATCGCTGTTCACCGAGCCGGTCCTGGTCGTGAACCAGAAGGCCAAGCTGATCGAGCTGACCAACGAGTACAGCGTCATGGACCAGCACGGGAACCAGCTCGGGTCCGTCACCGAGATCGGCCAGAGCGGTCTGAAGAAGGCCCTGCGGTTCGTGTCCTCCGTCGACCAGTTCATGACGCACAAGCTGGAGATCCGCGACGCGTACGGGCAGCCGCAGCTGGTGCTCACGCGGCCCGCGAAGTTCATCAAGTCCCGGGTCCTCGTGGAGCGGCCGGACGGTTCGCCGGTCGGCGAGATCGTCCAGCAGAACGCCATCGGGAAGATCAACTTCGCGATGATCGTGAACGGCCAGCAGGTCGGCGCGATCAAGGCGGAGAACTGGCGCGCCTGGAACTTCGCCATCGTCGACCACGCCGGGCAGGAGGTCGCCCGCATCACCAAGACGTGGGAGGGCCTGGCCAAGACGATGTTCACGACGGCCGACAACTACGTCCTGCAGATCCACTTCCAGCTGCCCGACCCGCTGCTGAGCCTCGTCGTGGCGACCGCCCTGACGGTGGACACCGCGCTGAAGCAGGACTCGCGCGGGCTCGGCTGACCGCTGATCGTGCCGAAGGGGCGGGCCGTCTCCGGCCCGCCCCTTCTTCATGTCCTTCTCTTCACGCCCTTCGTGCGTCACGAGATCAGTGGCTGACGATCTCCTGTTCCTGTTCCTGCTCCCGCCGCGGCGCGGACTGCGACGACGCCACGCGGGTGAGCGCGGCCCGCCGGGCGGTCGGCACGAGCAGCGCGGCCAGCGTCGCCGCCAGGCACAGGAAGGCCAGCAGCGTGAAGCCGTGCGTGTAACCGGACTCGTACGGAAGTCCCGAGCGCTGGAGGTTCCCGGTGACCAGGCTGGTCATCAGGGCCGCGCCGATGGACCCGCCGATGGTGCGGATGTTGGCGTTCATGCCCGTGGCGGCGCCGGTGGTGGCGGCCGGCACGTTCTGCACGATCAGGTTCGCCATGGAGGCGAAGGCCAGGCCGATGCCGAGGCCGAACACCCCGGCCGCGACGGCGATCTGCCACTCCTCGTCGTGCCATAGAGCGAGGATCGCGCAGGACACGGCGCCGAGCGCGGCACCGGCCGTGAGCAGGGACTTGGCGCCCACGACGGGTTCGAGGCGGCCACTGACGACCCCCGCGAGGAACATCGCCACGAGCATCGGCAGCATCAGCAGCCCGGCGCCGGTCACGCTCGACCCGAAGCCGTACCCGGCCGAGGACGGGGACTGCGCGAAGCCCGGCAGGAACGACCACACCGCGTACATGCCCGCGCCGAACAGCAGGGCGGCGGTGTTCGTCGTCCACACCGCGCGCAGCCGCATCACCCGAAGATCGATGAGCGGGCTCGCCGAGCGCGCCTCGCTGAACAGCCACGCGGCGAACAGCACGACGGCGGCGGCCAGCAGTCCTGTGACCTTGGTCGAGCCCCAGCCCCAGGACGTGGCCTGGCTGATGGGCAGCAGCAGGGCGACGAGCCAGGCGGAGAGCAGCACGGCTCCGGCCCAGTTGACGCGTCCCGCACCGCGTTCGGGCGATTCGGGTACGTAGCGCAGGGCGATCAGCGCGGTGGCGGCCACGACCGCCGCGGGCAGCCAGAACAGCCAGCGGTAGTCGAGCGCGCCGACGATCGGCCCGGCCGCGACGATGCCGACACCGCCGCCCGCGGCGATCACCGCCGACAGATTGCTGATGCTGGGGCTGACCCGCTCGGCCGGGAACTCGTCGCGGATGATGCCGAACGAGAGCGGGAAGAGGGCGCCGCCGATGCCCTGCACGACGCGGGCGACGATCAGGACGCCGATGCTGGGCGCCAGCGCCGCGAGCAGACAGCCCACGGTGAGGGCGACGAGCGCGGCGACCATGGTGCGCTTCTTGCCGACCAGGTCGCCGACCCGGCCGAGGATCGGGGTGAAGACGGACGCCGACAGCAGATAGGCGGTCATCACCCAGGTCGAGGTGGCCTGAGAGGTGTCCAGGGCGTGCTGGATCGTGGGCAGCGCGGGCGCGACCAGCGACTGCATCATCGAGAACACGCCGGCACCGGTGGCGAGGACCGCGAAGGTGAGGCGGTTGTTGCGAACGTTCGGAACGTTCCGGTTCAAGACGGCTTCTCTCCCAACGAGGAGGGCAGGGGGGTGTGGCCCGTCGCTCTGCGCGGGCTGAAAGGATCACGGGGGTACGCCGGAGTACGTCGAGGTACGGCGAACCAGAAGGCGCCCCTGCTAAAGTGGAGGCACCCCTCGACTTAAAGAATAGTAGCGGAGGGGTACCTCCGGTTCAACCTCGTTGGGGGCAGGCATGACCACCACGGACAGGGAGCGGGTCGGCGGCGTGGTCGCCGCGCAGCGCCCGCGCCGCGCGGACGCCCGGCGCAACTTCGACGCGCTGCTCGCCGCCGCCCGCGAGGCGTTCGCGGAGAAGGGCGGCGAGGCGTCGCTGGAGGACATCGCCCGCAGGGCGGGGGTCGGCATCGGCACGCTGTACCGCAACTTCCCCACGCGCCAGGTGCTGTTCGAGACCGTCTACGCGGACGAGGTCGACGCGCTGTGCCGGCTCGCGGACGAGGTCGCCGAGGTGCCCGATCCGTGGCAGGGCCTCTCGACCTGGCTGCGCCGCTTCGTGGAGTACACCGTCACCAAGCGCGCCATCCGGGAGGCGATGAGCGGCGAGTCCGAGATCTTCGTCTCCTGCCGCCGGGCCATGCTCGACGCGGGGGAGCCGCTGTTGCTGCGGGCGCAGGAGGCCGGGGGTGTCCGCGCCGAGGTGACCTTCGACGATCTGTTGCGGATGGTGTCGGGGGTGACCGGAGCGGCCTATGTGGACGAGGCCCAGCGCGACCGGGTCCTCGGCTTCGCCCTGGACGGCATTCGGCGGGCCCCGTAAGGGGCGCGGGGAACTGCGCGAGCAACCACGACGGACGCGCACCCGCGACGAGAGCTGACCCCCTACGGCGCGAAGGCCACGGGGCTCTGCCCCGGACCCCGCTCCTCAATCGCCGGAGGGGCTTGGTTCGGCGCCTGGACCGGGACGTGAACCGGCTCGCCCAGGACCATCGCGCCCCGGGTCAGCAGAACGACCCCGCGCGCCGCGAGTATGGCCCCCGCCCCGGCCAGGGCGAACCCGGCGACCCCGCCCTGGAGGCGCTCGCCCAGCAACGAGAGACCGATGACCGCCGCGGCGACCGGATTGGCCAGCGTGACCATCGCCAGCGGGGCACCGAGCCCACCCTGGTACGCGGTCTGCGACAGCAGCAGCCCACCGGCCGCGAACAGGGCGACCAGGACCGCCACCACCACGACCTGCGCGGTGAGCAGGGAACCGGAACGGTCCGTCGTCGCCACCGTCACGGTCTGGGTGAGCGCGGAGGCGACCCCCGAGGCGACACCGGACGCGGTGGCGTGCCGCAGTCCGGGCCGGGCGCCGCGCCGGGCCAGCGCCCCGATGAGCGCGGTCGTCAGACCCGCGACCGCGAGGGCCTGCGGCAGGGACAGCGTGTCGTCGGGTTCGGGCCCGGACGCCGTCACCAGGAGCGCGGCCAGACCGAGCAGGGTCAGGGCGGTGCCCCGCCATTCGCCCACGGTCACCCGCCGCCCGGCGATCCGGGCACCGAGCGGCACGGCCGCGACGAGTGTGAGCGCGCCGAGCGGCTGGACCAGGGTGAGCGGCCCGTACTTGAGGGCCGCGACATGCAGCAGAGCCGCCGCGGCGTTCAGCAGCACCGTCCCCCACCAGGCCCCGGTGGCGAGGAGCCGCAGCGTGCCGCCGCCGGACCGCGAGGCGAGCCGCTCCTGGGCCACGGCCGCGGCGGCGTAGGCCACGGCCGAGACGAGGGAGAGCGCGACGGCGAGCAGCGTGGCACTCATCGCTCGGCCCCGCTCGTCACGAGCCGCGGAGCGGTGGTCACCGACGTGGAACCCGGCGTCGGCGACACCTGGACCGGTATCCGGATCGGCATCCGGGCCAGGACGTCCGACGCGGACAGCGAGTCGGGCGGCGTACGCAGGGCGGGCCGCGGCGACCACGGCGCGACGGCCGACGCGCCCCGCGACTCGGCGACGACGGCCGGCCGGGCCGGGACCGGCAGCAGATGACGGCCGATGCGGCGCCCGGTGACCGTGCGCGGCAGCCGGATCACCGCGAGGGCGGCACCGAGCAGCGCCGTCGCCGCGATCGCGTCCAGCCAGTAGTGATTGGCGGTGCCGATGACCACGAACAGGGTGAGCAGCGGGTGCAGCAGCCACAGCCAGCGCCACTTCGAGCGGGTGGCGACGATCAGCGCGACGGCGACCATCAGGGCCCAGCCGAAGTGCAGCGAGGGCATGGCCGCGAACTGGTTGGCCATGGTGTCCGTGGACGGCTTCGCCGCGTAGACCGAGGGGCCGTAGACCTGCGCGGTGTCGACGAGGTGCGCCGCCCCCAGCATCCGCGGCGGCGCCAGCGGGAACGTCAGGTGCAGCGCGAGCGCGGCGGCCGTCAGCGCGGCGAGCACCCGGCGGGTCCACACGTAGTGGCGCGGCCGGCGCAGGTACAGGAAGACCAGCAGGCCGAGCGTCGCCGGGAAGTGGACGGTCGCGTAATAGGTGTTCGCCGCGTGGACGAGGGTGTCGCCGTGCAGCAGGAGGCCCTGCACCAGACCCTCGCCGGGCAGGTGCGCGGAGCGTTCGAGACGCCACACGTCGCCGGCGTTGCGGAACGCCTCGGCGGTGTGGCCGTTGGCCAGCTGGCGGCCGAACTTGTAGACGAGGAAGAGTCCTACGACCAGCAGGAGCTCGCGGACCAGGGGTGGTCGGGCGACTGATGCGTCCGGCTCCGGTTCGGCAGGCTCGGTAAGGGAATTCATCCCCCGGCCCCTTTTCGTGACGACTGGGTGGTGCGTGTGGTGCGCGCTTATCGGTACGCCAGTGTACCGAAACGATGGCGTACCGGTACACTGGCGTATCGATAGTGGCTGTGATCTCATCGACACCGGCACCGGACCGAGGAGCAGAGTGATGACGACGCGCGAAGAGGGACCCGCGACCGTGCAGACGACCGCGCCGACCGCTTCGCGTCGCTCCAAGATCACGCCCGAGCGCGCACAGGAGTTCTACGACGCCGTGCTCGACCAGCTCCGCCGGCACGGGTACGAGGCGCTGACCATGGAAGGCGTCGCCGCGCAGGCCTGTTGCAGCAAGTCGACGCTGTACCGGCAGTGGAGGACGAAGCCGCAGCTGGTGGCCTCGGCGCTGCGGGCCGGACGCTGTGTGACGTTCTTCTCGGCGGACACGGGCAGCCTCGCCGGAGACCTGGTGGCCGCCGCGCGGAACGCGGCGTCGCAGGGCAAGCGGGACACGGCCCTGTTGCAGGCGCTCGGGCACGCCGTCCTCCAGGACACCGAGCTGAAGAACGCGCTGCGCGAGGCACTGATCGAACCGGAGATCGCGTCGATCGCGACGATGGTCGAGCGGGCCGTGGCGCGCGGCGAGATCGCCGCCGACCATCCGGCACTGCCCTACATCGCCGCGCAGCTCTTCGGAGTCATGCGCAGCCGACCCGTCCTGGAAGGGCGCTACGCCGACGCCGACTACATGGTCGGCTTCGTGACGAAGGTGCTGATTCCGGGACTCGGCCTGACCGCGCAGGATCAGGCCCCTTAAGGCGGGAGACCGCCGGTCGCAGGGATGACCGGCCGGCGGTCTGCCAGCGCCGCACCGTGGGGACGGGGGCGGCGCGCACCCCCGGGCCGGGCGGGTTCCTCCTTGAGCGGAGGGGTACCCGCCCGGCCCGCAGGCTGTCGCGGGCCGGTCAGACGCCCTGGCCGCTGCCGCCCGAGACGCTGCCGCTGATGTCGGACTTCTTGATGCCCTTGACGATCTCGTCGATCGCCGAGTCGTCCGGTCCGGCCGCCTTCTCCTTCGCCGTCTGCGGCTTGTCCACGCCGATCCGGAGCACGACCAGCGAGCCGCTGCCGGCGGGGGAGGGCAGCACGACCGACTCCACCCAGGCGTCGACCTTCGCCTTGGTGTCCACGCTCCAGCGGACCAGATAGCCCTTCTGGCCCGCCACCGTGACCTTCTTCGAGAGCAGCTCGTCGTGCCCGGTGATCCCGCCGTACGTCTTGCCGCCGTAGGACGCCTTCGCGTTCTTGGCGATGTCCTCCTTGGCCGCGGCCTCGGCGGTGGTCGCGGACAGCTTGAGCGACTTCGCCGACGCGCTGGAGGCGCCGCCCTTCACGCACTGCTTGCCCGAGCCGTCGGGGCACGTGTACGTGCCCGTCTGCACCCCGGCGGAGCTGATGCCGTCCGCGCCGGTCCACCCGTCGGGGACCGGCAGGGCTATCCCGTTGCCGAGGTCCGTGGCGTAGCCCTTGTCGAGCGGGGCCTGCGGCGACTGGTCGGGCGCCTCGGGCGACGGGCTGCCGCCCTGGCCACCCTGACCCCCTTGGCCACCGGTGTCGCCCCGGCCGCCGTCGCCGCCCTCGGGGCCGCCCCCGCCGTTGCCGCCCGGGACCGGCGCCTGCGACTGGGAGTCGGCCTGGCCGCCCTTGCCGTCGTCGCTCGCGGTCAGCGCGTACACGCCACCGCCGATACCGGCGAGCACCACGACCGCGACCGCCGCCGCGATGGCGATCCGCGCCTTGCTGCGCGGCTTCGGCGGCAACTGACCCGGATAGGCGGGATAGTTTGGAAATGCCGGATAATTCCCGGCCGGGGGGTTCTCCGGAGCGCCTGGCATCTGCACCGGCTGCGCGGGCACCGGCGCCGGGGGCTGATCCGCCCCGGGAACCGCGTCCTGCGGCGGATTCGGCGACGGGGTCGTGGCGGGCCGGATCTGTTCCGTCCAACGGCCGCCGTCCCACCAGCGTTCGGTGCGCGGGCCGCCTTGAACCTGTCCCGGATCGGGGTACCAGCCTGCGGGAGTCTGCGACGTCATGTCCGCCACAGTATGAGGCGTGCCTGAAAGGCGGATGAGAGGGGCGCTGTCCGGCCGGCATTGCGGGCGAGATCGTTATCCGCCGGGCGCGACCCCGGGGTGCCGCCCGTCCGGGCCCGCCGGATCACCGGCTCCGACCATTTGTGACCGGCTCGCCAACCCCTCACCACGGCGGCGCGGCGCGCACTACTCTCGTGACCAGTACATCATCGGTACGCGGTCGACCGGCGACGGCCGATCCGCGTGCACGACACCGGGAGGGTGCGGGATGACTCAGGGACGGCACGCCGACGCCGCCTCCTGTGGGCCCCAGTTGTGGGAGCGGGAGCCCGAACTGGACGTCGCCGCAAGGGCACTGGACGACCTGTGCGCGGACGCCGCCTCGTCCGGCAGCCTCGTCGTCTACCGGGGAGAGGCGGGGATCGGCAAGACCGCCCTGCTCGACCAGGTACGCCGGCTGACACAGGGCCGGGCCACCGTGTGGTCCGCACGGGGCGGCGAGACCGTCACCTCCGTTCCGTTCAACGTCGTACGGCAATTGCTGCAGCCCGCGCTGCTCGCGCTCTCCGAGGAGGAGTCCCGCGAGTACTTCGGCGACTGGTACGACATCGCGGGCCCCGCGCTCGGCATAGCCGAGCCCACCGGGCGGCAGGCGGACCCGCAGGGCGTGCGGGACGGCCTGGTCGCCGCGGTGTCCCGACTGGCCCGGCTGCACTGGCCGTTGGTGCTGCTCATCGACGACGCGCACTGGGCCGACCTGGAGACCCTGGAGTGGCTCGTCGCCTTCGCCGAGCGGCTCGACGATCTGCCGGTCCTCGTCGTCGTCGCCCAGCGCGACCCGGAGGGCGAGGCCGTCGCCGCCTGCCTGGACGCGGTGGCGCTCGCCGCCCGCCCCGGCACGTCCCGTCTGCGCCCGCTCAGCCCGGACGCCACGGCGGGCCTGACCCGGGCCACGCTCGGCCCGCACGCCGACGATCCGTTCTGCCGCGAGGTGTGGGCGGTCACCGGCGGAAACCCGTACGAGACGGTCGAGTTGCTGGCCAAGGTGCAGGACGCCGGGATGGAGCCCGAGGAGTCCCGCGCCGGCGAACTGCGCGCGCTGAACAAGACGGCCCGCGGCCGCGGCCTCGTCACCCGGCTCGAAGGACTCGGCACCGATGCGACCCGGTTCGCCTGGGCCGCCGCCGTCCTCGGCACCCGGATCGAACCGGGCCTCGCCGCCCTCCTCGCCGGGATGAATCCGGAGCAGGCCGGCCGCTGCGCCGACCGGCTGCGCACCGCCCGCATCCTGACCGACGGCACCTACGGCGACGTCGGCACCCTGGAGTTCGTGCACCCGCTGATCGCCACGGCCGTCTACGAGTCGATCCCGTCGGCCACCCGCACCGCCATGCACGGCCAGGCCGCCTGGGCGGTCACCGCCTCCGGTCACGGCCCGGCCGCCGCCTCCCGGCACCTCCTGGAGGTGCACCCCGACGACGACCCCGAACTCGTCGAGCAGCTGCGCGCCGCCGCCCGCGAACATCTCGCGGTCGGTGCCCCGGCCGCGGCCCGCCGCTGTCTGGAGCGCGCGCTCAAGGAACCGCCGCTGCCCGAGCTGTGGCCGCACGTGCAGTACGAGCTGGGCTGCGCCACGCTGCTCACCTCACCGGCCACCACCGTCCGGCACCTGCGCGCCGCCCTCGAAGCCACGCCGGGCCTGTACGGCGAGGAGCGCGTCGACGCGGTGTGCCGGATGTCCCAGGCCCTGGTCCACAACGACCAGCTCGCCGACGCGCTCACCCTCATCGACGCCGAGTCCCAGCAGCTCGAGCAGGGCCCGCAGCGGCTGCGGCTCCAGGCCAGCCGGTTCTTCTGGGAGAGCATCTACAACGGCGAGTCGGACGCCCCCGGCCGCTCCCGCAGGCTCGCCGACCTCGCCGCCCGGGTCACCGGCCGGGACAACGCGGAGCGGGTGCTGCTCATCCTGCGCGCCTTCGACATGATGAACCGCGGGGAGAACGCCGAGGAGGTCGCCGAGCACTGCGACCGCGCCCTGGTCAACGGCCGCCTCGCGCCCGGGCTCGGCTGGACCGACACCGAGTGGAGCTTCGAGATCCTGATCGCCCTCGGGTTCTCGTACATCTTCTCCGACCGTCTCGACCGCGCCGAGAGCCTCTTCGCGGAGGGCATCCGGGCGTACGAGAGTGCCGGCTGGAGCGGCGGACACCTCGCCGTCGCCCACGCCTTCGCCGGGTACGTCCACCGCAGGCGGGGCCGGCTCACCGAGGCGGAGGCGCTGCGGCTGACCGACCGCGTCGGCCGCGGGCTGCCCATGCACTGGGACGCCGCCGGCAAGCTCATCGACACGCTGCTCGCCCGGGGCCGGCCCGACGAAGCCCTCAAGATCGCCGAGCGGTACGACTACGCGCCGCCCTACCCGTCGACGATCCTGTTCCCCGAGGCGTACTCCGTGCGCGGCCGCCTCATGCTCGCCATCGGCCGCACCGCCGAGGGCATCAGCGAACTGGAGGCGGCGAGCAAGGCCGCGCAGGCCCGCGGCGGGCACAACACCATCGTCTCCTCGTGGGCCTGCGACCTGGCCCGCGCCGTCGCCGACACCGATCCCCGGCGCGCCAACGAACTCGCGGTGCAGGCCCGTGTCCAGGCGGAGCGGCTCGGCACCGATACGGCCATAGGGGAGGCCCTGCGCTGTGCGGCCTCCCTGGAGACCGGGCAGCGGCAACTGACGCTGTACGCCAAGGCGGTGACGTACCTCGAAGCGTCGCCGAGCGCGTATGAACACGCTCTGGCGCGGGTCGAGTACGGGATCGCTGCGCGGTCGCGGGCCGAGCTCAATCGTGGGTTGCAGTTGGCCCGTTCGTGCGGGGCGGAAGGGTTGGCCACCCGGGCGCGGGAGGTGTTGGAGACGGGGCGCGGGCTGCACTGAGCGCCCCTCTCGCCGTGGCTTCTCGCGCAGTTCCCCGCGCCCCTTCACGGGTCGTCGTTCGTCTGCGGCCCGGTGGGGCTTCTCGCGCAGTTCCCCGCGCCCCTGAGGCATGCGCTCCGCGCAGCCTCCCCTTGAGGCTGCGCTTCGCGCGCCTCAGAAGATGAAGGACGGGGCGCGCCTCTCCTGAGGGGCGATGGCCCGCTTCTTCTGAAGGGTGGGCGGCGCGCCCCTCTGATGAGATGGCGCACGAAGTGCGCATCTCAGGGGCGCGGGGAACTGCGCGAGAAGCGGCAACTGGCCCGCGGACGACCGACTACCTGATAAGGGGCGCGGGGAACTGCGCGAGAAGCGGCCACCGGCCGTCGCACGAACGACAACCCGATCAGGGGCGCGGGGAACTGCGCGAGAAGCGGCCACCGGTCCGCACCCGACCGACTACCCGATCAGGGGCGCGGGGAACTGCGCGATCAGCCACGGCGCGGCCGGCACCCGCCAGCGGCCCCCAGAATTACCCGGCCTCCTCGGAGAGCACCCGCTGGGCCACCCCGAACGCCGAGTTGGCCGCCGGAACCCCCACATACACGGCACACTGCTGAAGCACGGCACCGATCTCGTCCGGCGTGAGCCCGTTCCGGCGGGCGGCCCTGATGTGCATGGCCAGCTCGTCATAGTGGCCGTGCGCGACCAGCGCGGTCATGGTGATCATGCTGCGCTCGCGCCGCCCGAGCGTCGGGTCGGTCCAGATCTCCCCCCACGCGTAACGCGAGATGAAGTCCTGGAACCGGGCCGTGAACGGCGTCTGCCGTTCCTGCGCCCGGTCGACGTGCGCGTCCCCCAGCACCTGGCGCCGCACCTCCATACCGCGCAGGGCCCCCTGCCCGAAATGGGAGCGGAGCAGCCCGAGCACCGCCTCCGGGCGCTCGGCGACGGCCAGATGCGAGGCGCCGGACAACTCCACGAGTTCGGCCCCGCGCACCGCGTCGGCGATCTCCCGCAGATGCGCGGGCGGCGTCGCCGGGTCGTCGCGCCCGGCGATCAGCAGCGTAGGAACGGTGATGTCCCGCAGCCGGTCGCGGAGATCGAAGGCGGCGAGCGCGTCGCAGCACGCGGCGTACGCCTCGGGGGAGGCGTCGCGGTTGTCCTGCACGAGGCGCGGCGCGGAGAACCCGGGGGTGAACCAGCGCGTCGGCGCGCTCTCGGCCACCCCGCCCGTGCCCTCCCGGCGGACGAGCTCGGCCCGCTCCTGCCAAGGGCCGGGCCCGCCGAAGTGCGCGGAGGAGCAGAGCACGGCGAGGCTGCCGACCCGCTCAGGATGGTGCACGGCGAGGTGCAGCCCGACGGCGCCGCCCAGCGAGACGCCCGCGTAGGCGAACCGGCCTATTCCCAGCTCGTCGGCGAGCGCCAGCACGAGCTCGGCGAGATCACCGACGGTGGCGCCCGCCTCGATCAGGTCCGCGTCGGAACCGCCGTGCCCGGGCAGGTCCCAGCGCACGACGCGATGGGCCGTGGACAGCTCGGGCGCCACCTGGTCCCACAGCGCGAGCGAGGTGCCGAGGGAGGGGCCGAGGAGGAGCGGGGGCGCGGTGGGGGAGCCCTCCGCGTGGTGGTGCAGAAGACGACTCATGGTGAACTCCAGTGGCGATGAGGGCAGTTGTGGCGGACGGCGGGCTCACATCCGGGTCAGCGCCCGGTCCACCAGCAGCCCCGCGGCCCCCACGTACCGGGCCGGATCGAGCAGCGCCCCGACGTCGACGCTCTTCAGCTCGGGTTCGTCGGCGAGCGCCTCCCGCAGCGAACCCCTGCGCTCCCGGGCCGACGCGGCGGCAGCGGCCAGCAACTCCTTCGCCCGCGCCCGGCCCACGAGCGCGGCCAGCTCGGCGGAGACCCGCTCGGAGACGATCGCGCCCCCGGTCAGGCCCAGGTGTTCGCGCATCACGTCGCCGCGCACGACGAGACCGCGCGTCAGCTCGGCGGTGTCCCGCGCCGCGCCGCCGACCAGCCGCAGCAGCTCCCGCAGCGTCGCCCACTCGGCGTGCCAGGCGCCGGCGGGCCGCTCGTCCTCGGCGGGCAGCGACCCGTACAGCGTCGCCGCGAGGCCGGGCGCCCGCCGGGCGGCGGCGGCGATCAGCGTGGACCGCACCGGGTTCGCCTTGTGCGGCATGGCGGAGGAGCCGCCGCCCGAGCCCTCGGCCAGCTCCCCGATCTCCGTACGGGACAGGGTGAGCACATCCGCCGCGATCTTGCCCAGCGCGCCCGCCGCGAAGGCGAGCGCGCCCGCCAGATCGGCGACCGGCGTCCGCAGCACATGCCAGGGCAACACCGGCGCGGCCAGGCCGAGTTGCTCCGCGTACGCGTCCACGAGAGCAAGGGGGTCCGGGGCGCCGTACGCCTCGAAGGCCGCCAGCGTCCCCGCCGCGCCACCGAGCTGGACCGGCAGCACGAGCGCCCGCAGCCGGTCCCGCGCGTCGAGCACCAGCGACCGCCAGCCGACCGCCTTCAGTCCGAACGTCGTCGGCACGGCGTGCTGGGTGAGCGTCCGGCCCGGCATGACGGTGTCCCGGTGCTCGGCCGCGATCCGCCCCAACACCTTTGCGGTCTCGTCGAGTTCGGCGGTCACGAGGCTGAGCGTCCGTGCCGCGACCAGCATCAGCGCGGTGTCGAGCACGTCCTGGCTGGTCGCGCCCCGGTGCACGTACGCACCGCACTCCACCGGCACCGCCGCCGTCAGATCGGCGACCAGCGGGATCACCGGATTGCCGCCGGAGCGGGCCCGCCGCGCGAGGTCCCGTACGTCGAAACGGCCGGCCACGGCCGCCGCGGTCACCGCTTCGGCGGCCGCGGCGGGCGCGAGCCCGAGCGCCGACTGGGCCCTGGTCAGGCCCGCTTCCGCGTCCAACAGGGCTTGGAGGAAGGCCTGTTCCGAGGTGGTGCGCTCGGTGGGCGCGTCCTCGCTGCCGGGGTCGAACAACGTCACGTGAACTCCAGGAAGACCGTTTCGCCCTCGCCCTGAAGGCGCACGTCGAAACGGTACGTGCCGTCGGCCTGCGGACGGGCGATCAGCGTGTCGCGGCGCTCCGCGTCGAGGCGCGCGAGCAGCGGGTCGTCGTCGAGCGCGGCGTCGTCCGACGGGAAGTAGATCCGCGTGTACAGATGGACGAGGAGTCCGCGCGCGAACACGCACACACTGAGGTACGGGGCGTTGTCGCCGCGCGCTCCCGGCCACCTCGTCCGCACGTACCACTGCCCGCCCGCGTCGGTCTGGCTGCGGCCCCAGCCGGTGAACTCCCAGCCGTTGCGCCCGAGATAGCCGCCGGTCGCCGGGTCGCGCCGGATCGAGCCGTCGGTCCGCGACAGCTCGCCCTCGCTGTCGGGGCCCCATGTCTCCAGGAGCGCGTCCGGCACGGGGGCGCCCTCGCCGTCGTACACGTACCCGCGCACCACGACCTCGTTCGGGTCGCCCGGGGGCACGATGTCGGGGCCGCCGGGGAACGGCAGCGCGTAGCCGTAGAACGGGCCGACCGTGTGCGACGGCGTCGGCAGCACCTGCTCCGGCTCGCTCGTGTCGATCTTCGTCATGGTGTCTGCTCAGCGCCCTTCTTCTATCCAGGTGGCCTGCGGACCGTCGAGCACGATGTCCCAGTGGTAGCCCATGGAGAACTCCGGCACCGACAGGCCGTGGTCGTAGGTGGCGACCAGCCGCTGCCGGGCCGCGTCGTCGGTGACGGACTGGATGATCGGGTCGTACGGGAACAGCGGGTCGCTCGGGAAGTACATCTGCGTCACGAGCCGCTGGGTGAACGCCGAGCCGAACATCGAGAAATGGATGTGGGCTGGCCGCCAGGCGTTGACGTGGTTGCGCCACGGGTAGGGGCCGGGCTGGATCGTCGTGAAGTGATAGCCGCCCTGATTGTCCGTCAGCACCCGCCCCACACCGCTGAAGTTGGGGTCGAGCGGGGCGTCGTGCTGCTCGCGCTGATGGGCGTAGCGGCCGGCCGAGTTGGCCTGCCAGATCTCGACCAGCTGGCCGCGCAGCGGACGCCCGGCGCGGTCGAGCAGGCGGCCCGAGACGGTGATCCGCTCACCGATCGGCTCGCCGGTGTGCTGCCGGGTGAGGTCGTTGTCGATCTCGGTGATGTCGCGCTCGCCGAAGGCGGGGGAGGCCAGCTCCACCAGCTCCGGGTCCTTGGAGACGTCGATGCCGACCGGCGGCTGCTTCGGGTGGCGCAGCGTGGAGGAGCGGTAGGGCGCGTAGTCCCGGCGCGGGTGGTGCTCGACGGGCGCCCCGCCGGCCACCCGTTTCTCGTACGCGGCGTGCTCGGCCGCGATCTCGGCGTCGATGTCGGCTTGAGTGAGGGTCATGGGAGTGCGTGGCCTTCCTGATGTTCCCGTACGGGGCTGCGAGGGTTGCGGGGGCGGGGCCCGGCCGACCGGCTCCCGAGATGCTCAGCGCACTGAGCATTTCCTGAACGAGCGACACGTTGCCACTGGGTACGAGAGCCGTCAAGGGTCTAGCATTGCTCAGTACACTCACGTAAATCCGACGCAGACCGGAGGTCCGCGATGGTCGCGGTGGACCTGAGCAGCCACCCCGGGCACCTCGCCCGACGGCTCCAGCAGGCGCACTATCTGCTGTGGAACACGATGGTCTCCGAGGAGATCACGTCACCGCAGTTCGCGGTCCTGAACGCGCTGGTGGCCGAGCCGGGCCTGGACCAGCGCACGGTCGGCGAGCGCGTGGGACTCGACCGGTCCACGATCGCCGAGGTGATCAGTCGGCTCACCCGGCGCGAGCTGATCGACAAAGAGCGCGATCCGCAGGACGGCCGCCGCTGGCTGCTGCGCCTGACGCCCGAGGGCCTGCGCGCGCACAAGAAGCTGACCCTGCGCACGGCCCGGATGAACCAGATCTTTCTGGCGCCGCTCGACGCGGCGGAGCAGGCGCAGTTCTTCGACCTCATCCAACGGGTGGCGGACGCGGCGGAGGGGCTGCGCCGCCCGCAGGAAGCGGTCGTGGGGACGCACGGCTGACGCGCGGGCCCCACCTGCGCGGGGCTACTTCCGGGCGAACACCACCCACACCTGCCCCGGTGCGAACGGCAGCGGGCCGCCGCCGTCCGCCGCCGTGAACGTGGTGCCGCCCCGGGCTCCCGGCCGCGACCACCGCGCGTCGTACGCCCGCCCGTCCCGCAGCACCAGCGCCCGCCCCGAACCGACCGTCCGGGACAGCGGCGACGTGCTGCCGTTCACGTCGTGGAAGCGCGAGGGCTCCACGTCGACGTACTGCACCACGACCGTCGGCGCCGCGAGCCGCGCACCCTGCGCGTTCGTCGCGGGCCGGCCGTCCATGCCCACCAACCAGCGGCCCTGCCCCGCGGACCAGTCGAAGGTGAACCGGGCGGCGGGGAAGCGCACCGTCTGCTGTGTGCGCGGCTGCCCGCCCGCGGGCGCCTTCGCGGCGAACCGGAAGCCTGCCGCGGTCCCCGCACTCGTCCCGGACGTCGTCCGGCCGAGCCTGCCGGGCCGCAGGTACAGATTGTGCGGCGCGGGCTTCCCGCCGCCCCGGAAGTACGCGGCGGGCTTCGCGCCCTGCGGCGCCGACCGCAGCGGCGCCGCGTCGATCAGCGGCTGGAGCTTGCCCTGCGCCCCCGAGTAGGCGAGCGTCGGCTCGTCGAACTGGCGCAGCAGATCCAGATCGGTCTCCCGGGCGCTGCGCACCGGCCCCACGACGTCGGGGACCCGGGTCCCGAACACCGCCATGAGCCGGCTGAGCCCGCCCTCCACCTGCTCCGCGTACACGATGTCGGCGTCTTCCAGACCGGTCTGCGGGCGGGCCGCGCCCACGTTGTCCACCTTCACGGCGAGGACGGCCGGGCGCCCGGACTCCTGGCCGCCGGGCTGCGTGCCCGTGGGTTTGCAGGCCGCGGCCAGCACCCCGAGCGCACCGATGACGAATCCCCGCCTGCGCATCCCGCGCATCTCGTTCACGTACCCCGCCTACCCATCGCGGGCCGCCGCTCACCCCGCGAGATCCGGACAGCGCCCCGGGTCAGCGCAGCACGTCCGCCAGATCGAACGTCACCGGCTCGTCCAATTGCGCGTACGTACAGCTCTCGGGCTCCCGGTCCGGGCGCCAGCGGCGGAAACGGGCCGTGTGCCGGAAGCGCGCCCCGTTCTCCATGTGGTCGTACGCCACCTCGCAGACGAGTTCGGGCCGCAGCGCCACCCAGGACAGGTCCTTCTTGCCCGTCCAGCGGCTGGTCGCGCCCGGCATCCGCTTCCCCTCGTGGGCGGACTGGTCGCCCCAGGCCGCCCACGGGTGCCCGGCGGGATCGTCCATGCGCAGCGGTTCGAGTTCCGCGACCAGTTCCGTGCGCCGCTTCATGGTGAAGGCCGCGCACACCCCGACATGCTGGAGGGCGCCCTCGTTGTCGTAGAGGCCGAGCAGCAGCGAGCCCACGACCGGGCCGCTCTTGTGGAAGCGGTATCCGGCGACGACGCAGTCCGCCGTCCGCTCGTGCTTGATCTTGATCATCAGGCGCTGGTCCTGCCGGTAGCGCAGGTCCAGCGGCTTGGCGACGACGCCGTCCAGGCCCGCGCCCTCGAACTGCTCGAACCAGCGTCCCGCCAGCTCGGCGTCGGTCGTCGCGGGCGCCACGTGCACGGGTGCCGAGGTGTCCGCGAGGGCCTCCTCCAGGCGGCGCCTGCGCTCGGCCAGCGGGGTGTCGACCAGCGACTCGTCGCCGAGCGCCAGTACGTCGAAGGCCACGAACGAGGCCGGGATGCGCTCGGCGAGGGTGCGCACCCGGGACTCCGCCGGATGGATCCGCTCGCTGAGCGCGTCGAAGTCCAGCCGCCCGTCCCGCGCGATCACGATCTCCCCGTCGAGCACACAGCGCTGCGGAAGCCGCTCGGCCAGCGCCGCCACCAGCTCGGGAAAATACCTGGTCAGCGACTTGGTGGTGCGGCTGGTCAGCTCGATCTCGGGGCCGTCGCGGAAGACGACCGCCCGGAAGCCGTCCCACTTGGCCTCGTAGTGCATCCCGGCCGGAATCCGGGTGGCGGACTTGGCGAGCATCGGCCGGACCGGCGGCATCACGGGAAGATCCATGAACCGATTCTGTCCCGTACGGCAATGAATCGCCCGGTATGCGCGCTACGTCCGGTCGGCCTAGCGTGGGGCCATGGGCAGCAAGGGCGCGGCAGTGGAGCTGGAAGCGGGCGGTCGGACGGTGCGGCTGTCCAGCCCCGACAAGGTGTTCTTCCCCGACGGCGGTGGCACCTCCGGGAAGGGATACACGAAGCTGGACCTCGCGAACTACTTCCTCGCGGTCGGCGACGGCATCGTGCGCGCCCTGCGCGACCGCCCCACCACGCTGGAGCGCTACCCCGACGGCGTCACCGGCGAGTCCTTCTACCAGAAGCGCGCCGCGAAGAACCTGCCCGACTGGATCCCGACGGCCACCATCACCTTCCCGTCCGGCCGCACCGCCGACGAGATGTGCCCCACCGAGATCGCCGCCGTGGTGTGGGTCGCCCAGTACGGCACCCTCACCTTCCACCCGTGGCCCGTGCGCCGCGCCGACCCCGACCGCCCCGACGAACTCCGCATCGACCTCGACCCGCAGCCCGGCACCGGGTACGCCGACGCGGTGCACGCCGCCCGCGAACTGCGCGCCGTGCTGCACGAGTTCGGCGGACTGCGCGGCTGGCCCAAGACCTCCGGCGGGCGCGGACTGCATGTCTTCGTGCCCATCGAGCCGCGCTGGACCTTCACCGAGGTGCGGCGCGCCGCGATCGCCTGCGGGCGTGAACTGGAGCGCAGGATGCCGCAGTCCGTCACCACGGCCTGGTGGAAGGAGGAGCGCGGCGAGCGGATCTTCGTCGACTTCAACCAGACGGCGAGAGACCGCACGATCGCCTCGGCCTACTCGGTCCGCGCCCGCCCGAACGCCCCGGTCTCCGCCCCGCTGACCTGGGACGAACTCGGCGACGCGCTGCCCCGCGACTTCGACATCGTCTCCATGCCCAAGCGGTACGCCGAGGTCGGTGACGTCCACGCGGACATGGACGCCGAGCGGCATTCGCTCGACGCCCTCCTCGAACTCGCCGACCGCGACGAGAAGGACCGCGGTCTCGGCGATCTGCCGTACCCGCCCGAGTACCCGAAGATGCCGGGCGAGCCCAAGCGGGTACAGCCGAGCCGGGCCAGACACGAGGACTGACCCGGCTCGACTCGCCTGCCTGTTAAAGGAGTTCCTCTACGGGAGTTCCTTCACGCGGACGTCCCGGTACGAGACGACGTCCGACGTGCTGTGCACCTGGAGCCCCACATAGCCGGAGGAGTAGCGCCGGCCGTCGGTGCCCGGGTCGTCGCCCCGCGGGGGTTCGAAGAGCTGGCCACCGGTGTTGTCGAACTCGTTGAGCAGCACGCCGTTGCGGTAGATGGAGAAGTGCTGGTCCACCACCTTCACCTCGTAGTCGTTCCACGTGCCCTTCTGGGTGACGCCCGCGCCCGCGAGGCCGACCCGGTCGAAGCCGTAGACCGAACCGGTCTTGTACATGTCGCCGTCGGGCTTGTCGAGCACCTGGATCTCGTGCCCGTACTTGATGGCGACCCACTCCGGGCTCGGCTCCTCGGGGTTGTCGTGCACCCACGGGAAGCGCACGAACACACCGCCGTTGGCGTTGCCCGTGCCCGGCGCGTCGTCACGCCACTGGAGCTTCAGCGAGTAGTTCGCGTACTTGCGCTGCGGGTACCAGAGCATGCCCATGCCCTCGACGTCCGTGCGGCTGGTGATCGAGCCGTCGGCGTTCAGCGTGAACTTCCCGCCGCCGACCTGCTCCCACTTGTCGAACTGCGCCTGCGTGCCGTCCAGGATCTTCGTGTAGCCGTCGGTCTGGCCCGGCTTGCCGATCGAGGACGCCTTCGCCGCCTTGTTCAGCTTGTTGTACTCGCGCTGGTCGACGACGCCTTCCTTGAGGAGCTTGTCCGTCACCGTCTTCACGTGCTTCACGAAGAGCGCGTGCGACGTCCACTCCTTCTCGTCCTCGATCAACTCGCCGATCCGGCAACGGTTGTTGGTGACCCGGTTCGGGATGCCCGTGTCGGTCGTCCCGACGAACACCGTCGACCGCTCGTCGTACTCCGGGCAGTTGGGTGCGGGCACCCCGCCGCCCGACGCGACCGCGAACACGAAGGTCTGCGCCGCGGCGGTGTTGCCCGCCTTGTCGCTCGCCCGGTACGCGACCGAGTGCGCGCCCACCCGGTCCACCACGACCGGCGCGGTGTACGCGAGATAGGGCCCGCCGTCGAGCGAGTACTCGACCTTGTCGACCCCGGAGTCGTCGTCCGTCGCCGTCAGCGTCAGCTTCGCGCTGTTGACGTAGGCGTTGTCGGAGTTCTTGTCGCCGGCGACCGCGAGACTCACGGACGGCGGGGTGGTGTCCTGCGCGGGCGGTTCGACGACCTTGAAGTCGACGGACTTCTCGGCCGCCTGGTTGCCCGCCTTGTCGGTGGCCCGGTAGCGCACCGTGTACGCGCCCGGGTCGTGCACCATGACCGGCGCGGTGTACGGCTGCCAGGCGCCGTCCGCACCGAGCGCGTACTCGATGGTGTTGACGCCGGAACCGGTGTCGGACGCGGTCACGGTGACCGTCGCCATCCCCAGGTAGGCGCCGTCGGCGTCCTTGTCGCCGGTCACCGTCGCCGAGGTCTCCGGCGGTGTCGTGTCGTCCGTCGACGGCGCCACCACCGTGAACTCCAGGGACTTCTCGGCGGCGGTGTTGCCCGCCTTGTCGGTCGCCCGGTACTTCAGGGTGTGCGCGCCGACCTGGTCGACGACCACCGCCGCCGTGTACGGCGTGTAGGCGCCGTCGTCCAGGGCGTACTCGATCCGGTCGACGCCCGAGCCCGCGTCGGTCGCCGACACGGTCACCGACGCCGAGCCGACGAACGCGCCGTCGGCGTTGGTCTGCCCCTCCGCCTTGGCGGAGGTCTCCGGCGCGTCCGTGTCGTCACCGCCGCCGCCGTCCGTCACCACCAGGGTCCCCGTCATGCTGGTGTGGCCGGGGATCGTGCAGTGGTAGCGGTACGTGCCGGGGGAGAGGGTGACCTCGACGGAGTGCTTGCCGCCCTGGTCGTCGTTGGGGTTGGCCATGATGTTGACCGGCACGTCGTTGTTGTACTCGGGATCCGACACGTCGAACGTCAACGTGTGCGGCATCCCTGTGGTGTTGCCGGTCGCCGCGCTGTTCTCGAAGACGATCGTCGCCTTGCCCGCGACCGCGGTCGTCGGCGCCGACGCGTACTTCGTGATGTCGTCACCCGCCGTCCACGTCAGCACCTGCTCGGCCGCCGCGTCCGACGGCACCGGCTGGCTGTACGCGGCCTGGGTGCCACCGAGCCCGAGGAGCATCAGGAGCGAGGCGAGCAGGGCGATCAGGTGTCTGGGGCGCCTGCCCCTGTGGTTACTGCTGTCTCTGCGCATGGGTCAGCCCTTCCTGGCCAGCTGATCGGCCGCCGGGGTCGGCTCGCCACCGGTGTACGTGACCTTCCACAGGGCCGACTTGGAGTCGGAGGTGAAGAAGCCGCGCCCGTAGTCGAGGACGTACAGCGCACCGTCGGGACCGAACTTCCAGTCCATGAGGTTCTTGATGCCGTCGTTCCCGACCGGGACGATCTTCTTCAGCGACTCGGAGTGGATGGGAAGTCCGCCGTCGCCCTGCGTGGACGGGTCCATCACGACGGCGTTGCGCGGCTGGTCGGAGTCGTAGAAGTCCCCGACGAACCACTTGCCGTCCCAGTAGCCCGGCCATTTGTCCGCGTTCGGGATCGACGCGTCGTACCGGTACACCGGCCCGTCCATGGCCGCCTGGCCGCCGCCCTTCAGCCACGGCAGCAGATAGGTGGCCTCGTCCTTCTTGTAGGACGGGACGCCGTTCGCGTCGCGCGGGTAGTCCGGGGCGCCGCCCTGCGGCGAGTACCAGATGTTGT
Source organism: Streptomyces sp. NPDC057694 (assembly GCF_042799415.1). NCBI lineage: Bacteria > Bacillati > Actinomycetota > Actinomycetes > Kitasatosporales > Streptomycetaceae > Streptomyces > Streptomyces sp. NPDC057694. Next base: position 1,415,603 of record NZ_JBHVIX010000001.1, on the reverse strand, counting down.
TCCCGGTGACCGGCGGCAGGTTGACGAGACCGTTGTTGTTCGGCGACTCGTTCTTCGGGTGGTCGCAGTCGTACCAGCCCAGCGGCTTGCTCGGGTCGGGGAGATTGCGGTCGCGGTAGGGCTGCTTGTTGCCCATGCAGTACGGCCAGCCGCGGTTGGACGCCTTGGTGATCACGGCGAACGTGTCGTACTTCGCCGGCCCCCAGGTCGTCGACGGCTCACCGGCGTCCGGGCCGACCCAGCCCGCGTACAGGGTGTCGGTCTTCTTGTCGACGGAGATGCGCGCCGGGTTGCGCACGCCCATCACATAGATCTCGCCGCGTGTCTTCCCGCCGCCCTCGGCCGTCTCCTTGCCGGTGAAGAGGTTCCCCTCCGGCAGGGTGTACGTGCCGTCGGCCTCCGGGTGGATGCGCAGGATCTTGCCGTTGAGGTTGTTGGTGTTGCCCGCGGTGCGGCGCGCGTCGGCGAACGACATGCCCTTGTAGTTCGGCTCCGGGTTGTTGCCCGAGTAACCGTCGCTGAACTGCGAGGAGTTGTTGTCACCGGTCGCGATGTACAGGTTCCCCCTGGAGTCCCAGGCGAGACCGCCACCCGCGTGGCAGCAACTGTGCACCTGCACCGGCCACTTGAGCAGCACCTTCTCGCTGCTCAGGTCCAGCTTGTCGGTGGTGAGGTCGAGGGTGAACCGCGACACCCGGCGCTCGGCGATCTGCTTGTCCCGGTCGAGCTGGGAGTGCGGCGTGTAGTGCAGGTACACCCACCCGTTCTGCTCGAACTTCGGGTCCAGCTCGATACCGAGCAGCCCCTCCTCGACCTTGACGAGTTCGTCGCCGCCGCCCTTGTTCCCGAAGACGGTCAACTCGCCCGCGAGCGTGACCTTCTTGGTCTTCGGGTCGTAGACGTGGATCTGCCCCTTGCCCTTGCCGACGTCGGGGTCGTTCCAGTCCGTGACGACCGGCTGCGCGGAGTCCGCGCCGCCGCGCCCGATGTAGAGGATCCGCCCGTCGGGCGCGGTCACCAGGCCGTGCGGCTCGCCGATCTGGTCGTTCTGCCCGGCCTGGTTGGGCTGGGTCAGCCGTTCGGCCTTGTAGTTGCCGTTGATCGTCGCCTTGCAGTCGGCCCGCACGAGCCGCGTCGTCCACAGGAGCGCGCCGCGCAGGTGGTCGCGGAAGTCGGTCTCGTCGTAGCTGGCGGCCGTCCCGCCCATGCCGGTGTAGAAGGACCGGCCGCCGTCGTAGTCACGGCACCAACTCACCGGGTGGTCGCCGCCGTTGGCGCCGTCCCCCGGCTTGTACGTCGACTCGCGCACCCGCGCGACCGTGTGCACGTCCCCGGACGGGTTCTTCGCCCAGTTCAGCCACTGGTCGGGCCGCTTCCACTGCGCCGGCAGGTCCTTCGTCGCCGGGTGCTGCCGGTCGCCGACCTCGACGGTGGCCCGCTGCGCGGCGGTGGGCGACGAGGCCGCGGGCCGGGCGCCGACCAGACCGGTGAACCAGTCCGAGTACGGCTCGGCGCGCGCCGCGTCGTGGACCCCGAGGAAACCGCCGCCGGCCTCCATGTAGGACTCGAGACCCGCTTCCTGGTCCGGGTCGAGGACGTCCCCGCCGCCGGTCAGGAAAACCACGGAGTTGAAGCGCCCCATCTTGGTGCCGTTCGTGAAGACGGAGGCGTCGTCTGTGGCCGTGATCGTGAACCGCTGGTTTGCGGGCCCGGACGCGCCGATCTTCTCGATCGCCTCGATGCCCGCGTTCACCACGGGCGACTCGTCGCCGCCCGCCGCGGACCCGTAGAACACCAGGACCCGCACCGTGGCGCCGCCGGGCGGCGACTTCACGGACATCGTTGTCGCGGGCCCGGCCGGGTCCGGTTGTGCGGTGGCGTTCGGCATGCCCAGCAGTCCCGCGGCGAGCGCACCGGCCGCGACACCTCCGGCCAGGATCCGGGCGCGTCTGCGCCTGCCTGCTCTGAACTCTCGTACGGGCCAAGGCTTTTGATGCGGTAAGCGCCGCATGTGTTCACTCACCCCTCGTCGGACACAGCAACAGCGCGGTGAAAGCTAGACCTCTTTTCATGGCGCGCCAATAGGTATGACCGCAATGGCACGAACTTTGTCCTGAGTGTGGATAAACGAAGATCACGTCGCTACGGTGATCGGCGCGATGCTCTGTGTGACGTGAATGCCCGTACGAGGCTATGGAGTTGGCCGTGACGGAACACGAAGAGACCAACCGGGCGAGCGAAAGCGACCGGCGCGCGCTCAGCCGCCGCATGCTCATCGGCGGCGCGGTGGCGGCGACGGCCGGCGTGACATCGTTGTCGATCGGAGCCTCGGCCCCGCCCGCGGCCGGCGCCGACACCCCGCCGCGCACCGCTCCGGCGGGCGGCGAGGTCAGACGGATCAAGATGTACGCGGAGAAGCTGGCGGACGGCCAGCTCGGATACGGCTTCGAGAAGGGCAAGGCGTCGGTCCCGGGACCGCTGATCGAACTCAACGAGGGCGACACCCTGCACATCGAGTTCGAGAACCTCACGGACGTCGACGCGAGTCTGCACGTTCACGGCATGGACTACGAGATCTCCAGCGACGGTACGCGGATGAACCGCAGCCACGTCGAGCCCGGCGGCACCCGCACCTACACCTGGCGCACCCACGCGCCGGGCCGCCGCAAGGACGGCACGTGGCGGTCGGGCACGGCGGGCTACTGGCACTACCACGACCACGTCGTCGGCACCGACCACGGCACGGGCGGCATCAAGAAGGGCCTCTACGGTCCGGTGATCGTGCGCCGCAAGGGCGACATCCTGCCCGACCCCGGAAAGACCTTCACCATCGTCTTCAACGACATGACGATCAACAACAAGGCCGCCCACGAAGCGCCCACCTTCGAGGCCACCGTGGGCGACCGCGTCGAGATCGTGATGATCACGCACGGCGAGTACTACCACACGTTCCACATGCACGGTCACCGCTGGGCGGACAACCGCACCGGCATGCTCACCGGCCCCGACGACCCCACCCAGGTCCTCGACAACAAGATCTGCGGCCCGGCCGACTCGTTCGGATTCCAGATCGTCGCGGGGGAGGGCGTGGGTGCCGGGGCATGGATGTACCACTGCCACGTCCAGAGCCACTCGGACATGGGCATGGCGGGGCTGTTCCTGGTGAAGAAGGCGGACGGGTCGATCCCTGAGTACGACGACCCGCATCACGCCTGAGAGGCTCGCGCATCGGGCCGCCGCGTACCCTCGCCCGTATGCCTCGCCGTGCCAACAAGCCCCGTCAACTGGTCGCCGACGGGCGCCTGTACATGTGGACGCTGCGCCACAGCCACCGAAAGGACGCCCGAGGCCGGTCCGTGGACTGTCGCCAGACCCTGACCCTGTCCCCGCAACCGGCCGGCAGCGGCGGCCCGCTGCGCATCGTCTTCACCGAGGGCCCCGCCCGGTACGTCCCGGGCGGCGCCCCCTTCGGCTCCGGCGACGTGGGCGCCGTCGGAGGCGCGGACCTGAACCTGCACGAGCCGGGCGCAGTCCGGGCCCTCCTCGACGTGGCACTGGCCCGCGGGTGGCAGCCGGAACAGCGGGGTCCCGTCGAGCTGAACGGCTGGGACCTGCTGGAGGCGGCGGCCGCGGCTCGCAACGGGGGCGCGTGACCGAGCGCCCCTTCAGGGGCGCGGGGAACTGCGCGCTCAGCCACCACGAAACCGGCACCCGCCAACGCACCCCTGGCCCCCGCGGCGCCCACGCCTAAAGATCGGCGGCGCGATACGTCACCCTCCCGTCCAGCACCGTCAACCGCACCGGAAGTCCCGGCAGTTCAAGCGCGGAAACAGCAACAGGATCCCCGCCGAACACGGTGAGATCAGCCCGGAACCCCACCCCGATCCGCCCGGCAACCCCCTCCTCACCGGAGGCGTACGCCGCGTTGACCGTCATCGCCCGCAACGCCTCGGCCCCGGTCAGCGCCTGCTCGGGCCCGTGCGGCGGCAGCGACAGATCGCGGCTGGGCCGCCGGTGACGGGCCCCCGCCATGACGTCGAGCGGCGGATACGGGGCGATGGGCCAGTCCGAGCCGAGCACGACCCGCGCCCCGGCGTCCCACAGATCGCGGCAGCGCCACGCCCGCCCGGCCCGCTCCTCGCCGAGCCGCCGCGACCAGTTGTCGCTGTGGTCGGCGCGGGTGAAGTCGCAACAGTGGGTGGGCTGCATGGAGGCCACGACGTCCAGCTCGGCGAAGCGCCGCACGGTGTCGTCGGGCACGGTCTCGATGTGCTCGACCCGGTGCCGTACGGCCCCCGGCGCCCCGGCCCGCGCCTTCGCCACCGAGTCGAGCACGTGCCGGACCGCCGCGTCACCGATGGCGTGCGTGGCCGTCGGCACACCGGCGCGGTGCAGTTCACCGACGACGTGCGTGTACGCGGCCGGGTCCGGCCAGAACGCGTGCGTCGACTCACCGTGACAGTCGGGCCGCTCCAGCCAGGCCGTGCCGTTGTCGATGGTGCCGTCCATGAACAGCTTGACCCCGTCGACGTTCCACAACCTGCCGCCCGCGCCCTGGAGTTCGATGAGCGCGCGGAGCGCGTCGGCGTCGGCGCCGGGCTGGCACCAGGGGGCGACGCGCAGCCGCACCGGCAGCTCGCCGGCGTCGTCGAGCTCCCGGTACAGGTCGAGGCTGTCCCCGTTCGCGTCCATCGCGTGCCCGCCGGTCAGACCCGCCGCCGCCATCGCGCGCAGCGCCGCCGCGAGCCGGTCGCGCCGCTCCGCGCGGGTCGGCTGCGGCGCGGCCCGCTCGACGAGTTCGCAGGCCGCGTCCTCCAGGAGCAGTCCCGTGGGCCGGCCCCGGTCGTCGCAGACCACCTCGGCGGCCTGGTCGAAGGTGCGCGGGCCGTCGACCCCGGCGAGTTCCAGCGCGCGCGGGCTCGCCAGCATCGAGTGGGCGTCGAAGAGCAGGAGCAGCGCGGGGACGTCGTCGAGCACGGGGGACAGGGCGGCCGCCTCGACCGGGCGGTCCCCGAAGACGTTCGGGTCCAGGCCCCAGGCGTGCAGCCACGCCCCGGGCGCCAGGGTCCTCTTGTGCCGGGCCAGCGCCTCCCGTACGTCGTCCAGGCCCGCGCAGCCGGAGAGGTCGAGGCCGTGGGTGAGTTCGGCGCCGTGGGTCGGGTGTATGTGGCCGTCGACGAGGCCCGGGGTGACGGTCGCGCCCTTGAGGTCGAGGGTGGTGGTCGCCGGGCCCGCGAGGGCGCGGATCTGCTGGTCGTCGCCAAGGGCGCCGATGCGGCCGTCCTGGGTGACGGCCAGGGCCGTGTGCGGGAGGGCTCCGCCCGTTGCCGGGTCCAGGAGGTGGGCGTTGAGCAGGGCGAGTTGGGGGTGCATGGGGCTCCGCGGGATGTGTCGGGTGCGGGTGGTCCGTGGCTGGGCGCGCAGTTCCCCGCGCCCCCTTCGCCTACGGGGGTGGTGAGTTCTGTTCTTCGGCGGCTGTCGCGTGCGTTGTGGTTGCTCGCGCAGTTCCCCGCGCCCCTTACGGGGCGCCCAGCGTCCCCGGCGCCAGGGACAGTTCGCGTTCCGCCAGCGTGATCGCCATCCTCGCCACCGCCGGTGGCACCTCGTCCGGGGTCAGGGTGCCGTCCGCGCTCAGGCCGTCCAGGACGACCAGGATCTGAAGGGCGACGATCAGCGGGTCGGGGGTGCGGAACTCGCCGCGGTCGACGCCGTCCGCGAGGAGGCCGGTGAGGCGGGCCCGCCAGCCGGCCTCCTGGTGCGCGACCTGTTCGCGCAGGGCCGGGCGGTAGCGGCTGAGGTGACGGGCGTTGATCCACAGGGCGCTGATGTCGTCCCACGCCGGATGGCCCGTCGTCCGCGCCAGGAAGCGGGCCAGATGCTCCGTCGGGGTGCCGTCGGGGCGCTCCGCCGGGATGAGCGCGTCGAGCTCCGCCGTCGCCGCCGTGCCGAACGCCTCCGCGACCAGCTCCTCCGCCGAGGGGAAGTAGTGACTCACGAGCCCCGGCCGGACATCCAGCTCCTCGCCGATGCGCCGCAGCGTGATGCCCTCCAGACCTTCGGAAAGCGCAATCGAGGCGGCCGACGCAACGATTTCCGCACGTCTGGCGGCCGGTGACTTTCGAATTCGCTTGCGCTCAACGCTTGACGACATGCCCGGCACGTTATTGAGTGTGCGACCAATAAGCAAGCAGGCGGATCGGTCAAGCACCGCTCGGCATCTCGGAGGGCTCGATGGCGTCCACACTTCCCGACCCGTCCCCACGCACCGACGCGGCCGCCGGCGTCCCGGCCGGTGATCAACGGGCGGGCCGGATCGAGGCCCACGGCATCGACGTGATCCCGGACGCGGACCGGCGGGGCAGGGCGCGCGAACTGTTCGCGGTGTGGGCCGCGACGGGCGTGAACTATCTGAGCCTCGTCGTCGGCGGCTCGCTGATCCTGATGGGGCTCGCCCTCTGGCAGGCGATCGCCGTCCTCGTCGTGGGCAGCCTGTTCTCGGTCCTCACCGGTGTGCTCGCCGTCCCCGGCCCGGCCGCGGGCGCGCCCAGCGAAGTCGTCACCCGCGCGCTCTTCGGCGTCATCGGCAACCGCGTGAACAACGCGATCACCGGCTGGCTGATATCCGTCTGCTACTTCGCGCTCAACCTGTCGGCCGCCGCCGTCGCCGCCTTCTCCCTCGTCGCACGGGTCGGCATCACGGTGAACACCCCGGTCAAGGTCGTCGTCATCGTCGCCATCGCCGCGCTCACGCTGACCGTCAGCGTCTACGGCCACGCCATGATCGTGAAGCTGTACCTCCCCATCACGCTCGCCCTCGCGGCGGTCTTCGCCGTGGTCGCCGTCGTGGTCGTCCGGCACACGGACTTCGGGTACGTTCCGCAAGCCCCGCTCACCGGGGCCGGCCTGTGGGCCGCCGTGCTCGCCGGGGTCACGATGGTCGCCTCGGCCCCGCTCTCGTACACCACCAGCGCGGACTTCTCCCGCTATCTGCCGCGGACGACGCCCAAGCGCGCGATCATCGGCTGGACCGCCCTCGGCAACTTCGTCTCCGGCCTCCTGACCTGCCTCATCGGCGTGCTCGCCGCGACCGCCGTCGACATGGCCGACCCGCAGTCGGCCCTGGAATCGATCCTGCCCGGCTGGTTCATCCCGCTCTTCCTGCTCGCGCTCGTCCTCGGCACCATCGCCGTCAACGCCCTCACCGCCTACAGCGCCGGCCTCGCCCTCCAGGCCGTCGGCCTCACCATCCGCCGCCAGGTCAGCGTCCTGTTCGACGGCACGGTCGCCATCGCGCTCACCCTGTACGGGCTGCTGATCTCCAACTTCCTCGACACGGTCAACAACGTCCTTCAGCTGACCGTCGTCCTGCTCGGTCCGTCCGTCGCCGTCTACGCCACCGACATCGTCCTGCGCCGCAACCGCTACGACGGCCCGGCGCTGTGCGACGAGAGCCCCGGAAGCCCGTTCTGGTACCGCGGCGGAGTCAACTGGGCGGGCGCCTTCTCCCTGCTGGCGGGCGCGGGAACGGCCGCGCTCTGTGTTAACACCCTCTACACCGGTCCGATCGCCGCCGCGCTCGACGGTGTCGACCTCGCGCTGCCGGTGGGGATGCTGGTGTCCTGCGCGTGCTACTGGCTGACGATGCGCCGCTCCCTGGCGGCGATCGCCCGCGACTGACCGGACCGCGTCGTGTTACGCGCCGCGCTCGTCCGGCGGCAGCAGGAGCACCTCCAGGGCCCGCGCGCAGGCCCTGGCCCGGTCCAGGAGCCAGGGGATACGGGCGTCGGGCAGCAGCTCCGGCGTCCCGCGCACCGCGAGCGCGAACCGGGCGTGGCCCGCGCGGTCCAGGACCGGCACCGCGAGCGTGCGCACGCCCTGCGCGGACTCGCCGTCGTTCAGGGCGTGCCCAGACGCCCGTACCGACGCCAACTCCCGCTCCAATGCGGCCCGTTCGACGATCGTGCGCTCGGTGAAGGCGGGCAGCGGGGGCAGCGTGCCGAGGTCGCCGTCGCCCGGACGCGGCCAGGCGAGCAGCACCTTGCCGAGCGCCGTGGAGTGCAGCGGGCGGCGCAGCCCCACCTTCGGGGTGACCGAGCCGCCCGCCACGATCACCGCGTACGGGCCGCTCCGCAGCGCCAGATCCGCGGTGGCGCCGGTGCGCTCGGCCAGGTCCGACAGTTCCGGCGCGGCCAGGTGCAGGCCCCGCTGGTGGTACGAGAGGCGGCCCAGCTCGGTCACCGCAGGGCCGAGCCGATAGCGGGCCGTGCGGAAGTCCTGCTCCAGAAAGCCCGCCGCGAGCAGCGTGCGGGCGAGCCGGTGCGCCGTGGAGCCGGACAGTCCGAGGCGCCGGGCCAGATCCGAGGCGCTCAGATCCGGCCCGTTGTCGTGGAAGCAGTGCAGCAGATCGAGGGCGCGGCGCACGGCCTGGGAGCCGGAGGGCGGTCGGGGGGCATCGGTCACGGCGGGCCCAGAGGGAGGTGAGGGAGTGAGGGGACGACAGGAAACGTCCCACATCGCGGCAGCCCCGAGCACCCCTGGCCCCCTGCCGCAACAGTGCGTTCACACCCGCTCCCACATCGTGGGACGTCGCTTGCCGCCCGGCCGCGGCCCGTGCGAGTCTGCGGCCACACCGCACCAACCGTGCCTGTTCCGGACATCCGGGGAAGGGAGCCGCGCCATGCACCACCGTCACCACCGCATCGCGCCCGCCGCCCGCCCGCTCCCGGTCCCGGCCGCCTTCACGCTGCGCCGCCACATCGATCTGGCCCGCGTGACCAGCGCCGCCTGTCGCCGCGCCTGACGCGCCGCCGCGCACCGCTCTTTCTCTCCCCCCTTTCTTTATTGCGGCTTGCCGCCCGTGGGCCCCGCCCGCCCGCGCACCGCCCTGCCTCGAACGCCCCGCACCCTGACACCCGGGACCCGCCATGCCCTCGCACGCCCCGACCCGCACCACCCCCGACACCCTCTGGTTCACCCGTTGTCCCGTGCCCACGGCCACCGGCATCGCCGCCGACCGGCACTGGCTCGCCGAGGAGTTCGCCGCCGACGGCATCGCCGTACGGTCGCTCCAGGACGCCGCGCCGGACGTCGACCGGCAGACCCACTACACGCACGCCCTGCCCGGGCTGTTCCGCGAGGGCGGCAACGTGCCCGCGCTGTGGGCCCGTTCGCGCGGCGAGGAGACCCGGCTCATCGGGCTGACCTGGATCGAGGAGCGGCAGGTCGTCCTCGTCGCCCCCGGCAGCGCGGTGCGCGGCGCCGAGGACCTGCGCGGCCTGCGCCTGGCCGTGCCCCGGCACACCGTCGCCATCGACTTCTGGCGGGCCATGGCCCTGCGCGGCTTCGAGGGCGCCCTCGCCTCCGCCGGCCTCGCCCTGGACGACGCCCGCCTCGTCGACGTACCCGCCGACGGACACCGGGGGCAGTGGGCCGCCGAACTGGCGGCGCTGCGCCGCGGCGACGTCGACGCCGTCTACGTCAAGGGCGCCCTCGCCGTCGAGGCGGCCCGCCGCGCCGGAGCCCGAGTCGCCGTGGAACTGGATGAGTTGCCGGACCGCACGCATCGCGTCAACAACGGCACGCCGCGCCCCATCACCGTCCACCAGCGGCTCCTCGACGACCGGCCCGACCTCGTCGACCGCTTCCTCGCCGTGCTGCTGCGCGCCGCCGACTGGGCCGCCGGGCACCCCGGCGACGTGGCCCGCATCCTCGGCGCCGAGACCGGCGCCGGAGCCGAGGGAGTCGCGGGCGCCTACCGCCCCGGCACCCACCGCACCCTCCACCCCGACCTCTCCACCGACCGCCTCGACCTGCTCGCACGGCAGGAGAACGCCCTGCGCGCGCACGGCTTCCTGCCCGCGCCCGTCGACGTGCACCAGTGGGCCGACCCCGAGCCGCTGCGCCGGGCCCGCCTGCTGCCGACCGCCCCCGAAGCCCCGTGAGGACGCCCGCCATGCGCACCAAGAACTCCGTCGCCGCCCTCGTCGCCGCCGCGGCGCTCACCGCCCTCGCCACCGGCTGCGGCACCTCGCAGGCCGACGAAGGGGCCGCCGGGCAGGTCGTCATCCGCATCCCCGACCCGGGGAACTCCGGCACCCTCGCTCTCGGCAAGAAGGACGGCAGCCTCGACAAGGCGCTCGCCAAGGTGCACGCGAAGGTCGAGTGGACCGGCAGCGCCGGCCCGTTCGCGCCCGCCGCCCAGGCCATGAACGCCGACCAGCTCGACATCGCCACCGGCTCCATCACCTCCGGCGTCACCTCCCTCGCGCAGACGCCCGGCTTCAAGTTCTTCACCGCGACGGCGCCCGACGGGGCCGGTGAGGGCATCCTCGCCAAGAAGGGGTCCGGCATCGACGACGTCGAGGACCTCGTCGGCAAGAAGGTCGCCGTCAACCAGGGCGGCACCGGCGAGTACCTCCTCCTCAAGGCCCTCGCCGAGCACCACATCCCCGCCTCCAAGGTCCAGCGGGTCTATCTGCGCCCCGACCAGACCGCCGCCGTCTTCAACAGCGGCAAGGTCGACGCGTGGGCCGTCTGGTCGACGTACTCGGTCGCCGAACTCGGCACAGGAAAAGCCGAGTTCATCGCGGACGGCAAGGAGATCGGCTCCGACAACTACAGCCTCACCGCCGTCCGCACCGCCTTCGCCGACCGGCACCCCGAGGTCGTCCGCGCCCTCTACGGCTACCTCCACACCACCAGTGCCAAGGAGAAGGCGGACCCGGCCGCGTACCTGAACGTGAACACGGACGCCGGACCGCAGGCCCTGGGCGGCGCCGCGAAGAAGACCCAGATCGCCATCACCCGGCAGGGCGGCACCGTCGAACCCATCGAGGACGCCGACATCGAACGGTTCAAGGCCGTCGCCCGGTTCTACGCCGACCAGAAGGTCACCAAGACCGAGGTCGACGTCGCCGCGCACCTCCTCGACGTGCGGACGCTGTCATGACGACGGCCACGACCGAAGCGAAACCGCGGCCCCGCCCCACCACACTCGTCACCCCGCGCCCGCCCCGGATGCGGCCCCGCCGCCGCGGCTACGCCCTCACCGTCCGCGCCCTCGGACCGCTCCTCCTGCTCGCCGTCTGGTGGATCGCCTCCGCCACCGGCCTGCTCACCAAGGACGTCCTCGCCTCACCGGCCGAAGTCCTCGACGCAGTCGGCGAGTTGTGGGGCAACGGACAGCTGTCCGACGCCCTCGCCACCTCCCTCACCCGCTCCGGCCTCGGCCTCGTCATCGGCCTGGTCGTCGGCCTCACCCTCGGTGTCGTCACCGGCTTCACCCGCCTCGGCGACGAACTCCTCGACTCCTCCCTCCAGACCCTGCGCACCATCCCCTTCCTCTCCCTCGTCCCGCTGTTCATGGTCTGGTTCGGCATCAACGAGACCGCGAAGGTCCTCCTCATCGCCGTCGCCACCACCTTCCCCATGTACGTCTCCACGTACGGCGGCGTCCGCAACGCCGACCGCAAACTCGTCGAGGCGATGCGCAGCTTCGGCATGGGCCGCCTCGCCGTCGTCCGCGAGGTCGTGCTCCCCGGCGCGCTGCCGTCGCTCCTCGCGGGCCTCCGCCTGTCGATGACGCTCAGCGTGATCGCCCTGATCGCCGCCGAGGAGATCAACGCCACCGCGGGCATCGGCTACCTGATGGCGCAGGCCCAGAGCTACGCCCGCACCGACATCCTCGCCGTCTGCATCCTCGTCTACGGCCTGCTCGGCCTCACCGCCGACGCCGCCGTACGCCTCCTCGAACGCGCCCTCATGCCCTGGCGGCGCGCCACCCAGGGAGCCACCCGATGACGACACCCGCCACCGACACGGCCGTCCACATCGCGGGGCTGCGCCGCACCTTCGGCGACCGGCACGTCCTCGACGGACTCGAACTGACCATCCGCCGCGGCGAGTTCGTGGCGCTGCTCGGCGCGAGCGGCAGCGGCAAGACGACGCTGCTGCGCATCCTGGGCGCGCTCGACGCCGCCGACGACGGCGAGGTGCTCGTGCCCCGGGCCCGCACCGTCGTCTTCCAGGAACCCCGGCTCGTCCCCTCCAAGAAGGTCCTCGCCAACGTCACCGTCGCCCTGCCGCGCGGCCGCGCCACCCAGGACCGGGCGCGCACCGCCCTCGCCGAGGTCGGCCTCGAACGGCACGCGGACGCCTGGCCCGGCACCCTCTCCGGCGGCGAGGCGCAGCGCGTCGCCCTCGCCCGCGCCCTGGTCCGCGAGCCCGAACTGCTGCTCCTGGACGAGCCGTTCGCCGCACTCGACGCCCTCACCCGGCTGCGGATGCAGGACCTCGTCGGCGAACTCTGCCGCGTCCACCGCCCGGCCGTCCTCCTCGTCACCCACGACGTCGACGAGGCCGTACGCCTCGCCGACCGGGTCTGCGTCCTGCGCGACGGCCGCCTCGTCACCGACGAGACCGTCCCCGTCGACCACCCCCGCGACCCCGGCGACCCCGCCTTCGCGGCCCTGCGCCGCCGTCTCCTCGCCGACCTCGGCGTCCACGCCTCCGCCTCGTCCGTCTCGTCGCCCTCGTCCCCATTGGAGCGAACCGCATGACCATCACCATCGGCGTCCACAACAGCAACCCGACCCTCTACTACCTCTCCCGCCTCGACCACGCCCAGGAAGAGCTGGCCGCCGTCGGCGAGACCGCCGTCTTCCACCCGTACACCAACGGGGTACGCACCGGCGCCCTGCTCACCGACGGCACCATCGACTTCGGCGGCACCGGCTCCACCCCGCCCGTCACCGCGCAGTCCGCCGGCCACGACATCGTCTACGCGGCCGTCTCCGCGCCCCGCCCCGACCACGGCGCGCTCCTCGTCGCCGAGGACGGCCCCGTGCGCACCGTCACCGACCTCAAGGGCGCCACCGTCCACCTCTCGATCGGCTCCTGGCAGACCCACCTCGTCGCCAAGTCCCTGGACGACGCCGGACTCTCGTACGCCACCGACATCACGCCGGTCCGCTCCGACGACACCAGCGCCGCGCTCCTGCGCTCCGGCGAGATCGCCGCCTGGGTCGCGCAGGGGCCGCAGCTCGTCGCCGCGCTGCGCGAGGGCGGCGTCCGGGTGCTGCTGCGCACCGGCGACGTCATCTCCGACCGCTCCGTCTTCTTCACCCGCCGCGACCTCGCCGAACAGCGCCCCGACGTCGTCGCCGCCCTCGTCCGGGCCCTCCAGCGCGCCGACGACTGGGCGAAGGCGCACCCGCGGGAGGCCGCCGAGATCGCCGCCGAGCACCAGGGCGGCACGGCGGACGACTGGGAGAGCGCGCTGAAGGCGCTGCCCTGGAAGATCGAGGAGGTCAGCGACGCGTTCCTCGCCGAGCAGCAGGAGGCCGCCGACATCTTCGTAAGGACCGGATTCGTCGAGCGCCCGGTCCGGGTCGCCGACGCCGTCGCCCGCACGGCCGGGGAGCAGCGGGCATGAGCGCGAGCGCCCCGCCCGAGGTCCTCTGGTACATCATCCCGCGCGAAGGCGCCTACCCCTGGGAGCCCGAGGGCCGCCGCCCCGTCGACCTCGGCTACCTCCAGCAGCTCGCCGGAACCGTGGAACGGCTCGGCTACACCGGCGCCCTCCTCGCCACCGACCTGTACGACGTGTGGCCGCTCGGCAGCGCGCTGGCCGCCTCGACCAGCACCTCCTTCCAGCCGCTCCTCGCCGTCCACCCCGGTCTGATCTCCCCGACCCTCCTCGCCAAGATGGCGCTGAGCTTCGACACCCTCTTCGGCGGCCGGCTCCGCTTCAACGTCGTCAACGGCTCCACCGCCTCCCTCCAGGAGTACGGGCTCCACGTCGAGCACGACGAACGCTACGAGCTGAGCGCCGAGTACTGGTCGATCGTCAAACGCCTCACGGCCGGCGAGGTCTTCGACCACAAGGGGCGCTTCTACGACCTGAAGAACGCGGGAGGCTCGTTCCGCGACCTCAAGCCGGTCCAGGCCCCGCACGTGCCGCTGTGGTTCGGCGGCTCGTCGGCGCCCGGCATCGAGATGGCCGCGGAACACGTCGACGTGTACCTGACCTGGGGCGAACCCCCGCACCTGCTGAAGGAGAAGCTCGACCGGGTGCGCGAGCGCGCCGCCGCACACGGCCGCACCCTGCGCTACGGCCTGCGTCTGCACCTCATCGTCCGGGACACCGAGGACGAGGCGTGGGCCGCCGCCGACCGTCTCCTCGACGTCACGAGCGAGGCGACCTATGCCCGTCAGCTCGGCGACCGGGCGGGCGAGGACGGCGTCGGCTGGCAGCGCCAGTTCCGCCAGCACGGCGGCCGGGTCCCGGCCCGCGCGAGGGAGTTGGAGACCCACCCGAACCTGTGGCCCGGCATGAGCCTGTTCCGGCCAGGACCCGGCACCGCCGTCGTCGGGTCCACGGCCCAGGTCGTGGAGCGGCTTCAGGAGTACCGGGAGCTGGGCGTCGACACCTTCATCCTCTCTGGCAACCCCCTGCTCGAAGAGGCCTACCGGGTGGCCGAGACCGTCCTGCCCGCGCTGGGGGTGAAAGCGCGGCGCTGAGATCGAAACCGCAACCGGCTGTGTACGGTCGGCCCCGCCCGGGTGTAGACCATCGGTAACACCTGTAGGAGCCAACAGCCCTTAAAGGGAGCCGAGTTGAGCAAGGACCGTACGTACGACTACGTCATCGTCGGGGCCGGGTCGGCCGGCTGCGTGCTCGCGGGGCGGCTGACCGAGGACCCCGCCGTCAGGGTCGCCCTCGTCGAATCGGGGCCCCGCGACCGCAAGACGGAGATCCGGATACCGGCCGCGTTCCCGAAACTGTTCAAGACGCCGTACGACTGGGACTTCGCCACCACCAAGCAAGCCGCTCTGGAAGACCGCGAGTTGTACTGGCCGCGCGGTCACACCCTCGGGGGGTCCTCCTCCATCAACGGGATGATGTGGGTGCGCGGCCACCGCGCCGACTACGACGCGTGGGGCGAGGCGGCGGGGGAGGAGTGGGCGTACGACGCGTTCGCACCGTACTTCCGGCGGGCGGAGCGGTGGGGCGGCGAGCGCCCCGCGCAGTCCGTGTACGGCACCGACGGGCCCCTGCACATCTCGCCGCAGCGCTCCCCGAACCCCACCACGGCCGCGTTCCTGAACGCCTGCCGTTCCCAAGGCCTGCGCGAACTGGGGGAGTTGAACGAGCCGGACCACGCGGGCTTCGGCATGACCCCGGTCAACCAGTACCGCGGGCGCCGCTGGAGTGCCGCCGACGGCTACCTCAAGCCCGCCGCGCGCCGGCCCAACCTCGACATCTACACCGACGCCCGTGTCACCCGGCTCGACTTCGACGGCACCCGGGCCGCCGGGGTCGTGGCCGAAGGCATCTCCGCGGGCACCCTGCGCGCCACCCGTGAGGTCATCCTCAGCGCCGGCGCCGTCGGCTCGCCGCACCTGCTCCAGCAGGCCGGGATCGGCGACCCCGAGACGCTGGCCGCCGCGGGCATCGACACCTTCGTCGCCTCGCCCGGCGTCGGCCGCCACCTCCAGGACCACCTCGCCTACGCGGTCACCGTCCGCTGCCCGCGCCCGGTCTCCCTCACCGGCGCCGACACCCCCGCCAACCTCGCCCGCTTCCTGCTCGGCGGCCGCGGCCCGCTCACCTCGAACGTCGGCGAGGCCATCGCCTTCGTCCCGTCCCGGCCCGAACTGGCCGCACCCGACGTGGAGTTGCTCTTCGCTCCCGTGCCCTTCGTGAACCACGGGCTCACCCCGCCCACCGAACACGGCCTCACCATCGGCGTGATCCTCCTCCAGCCGCACAGCGAGGGCCGCATCACCCCGACCGGCGCGGGCCGGGGCCCCGCCATCGACCCGGACTACCTCACCGCGGACGACGACCTGCGCGCCCTCGTCGCGGGCGTGCGCCGCGCCGAGGAACTCCTCGCCGATCCCGCGCTGAGCCCGCTGCACAACTCGCCCATGGGCGCCTACCCCGGCGTCGTCGACGACGACGCCCTCGCCCGCGCGATCCGGTCCGGCGCCGAGACCCTGTACCACCCGGTCGGCACCTGCCGCATGGGCACGGACGAGAACGCGGTCACCGACCCGCGGTTGCGGGTGCGCGGCACCGAGGCGCTGCGTGTCGTCGACGCCTCCGTCATGCCGCACATCACCCGCGGCCACACGCACGCGCCCACGGTCGCCCTCGCGGAGAAGGCGGTGGAACTGATCCGCGAGGACGCCCGCGACTGAGCCGCGTGCGGACCGGCCTACGAGCCGACGCTCACCGTGAACCGGCGCGGGTTCCCGTCGTTCGCCGCGCCGGACACGTCCGGCTCGCCGTCCGGCCGCACGTCGTCGTACGGGAACGCGTACCCGATCGGCGAGTTGGCGTGCACGATGCGGGACCAGTGGTTCGTCGTCGCTTCCTGGTAGTAGTCGGCGGACGACGCGCCGTTCGGCTGCTCGGGGTGCGTGAGCATGATGCCGCGGTTGAATCCGGCGGCGAGCCGGGCCAGCAGGCCCTTCTTGTCGTCGGAGTCCGACGGATTGTTCGCGAACGGGCCGTAGTTGCAGGTGAAGATGTCCTTCGCGGACGGCTTGGTGAAGGTGTGGCCGCCGTTGAAGGTGAGGGTGTCACCGCTGACCCGGCCGGTGAACACCCCGCGCCCGCCCTGGAGGTCGATGCTGAAGTCGGTGTCCGTGTACTTCGCCCACACCTGGTCGGCGTAGGCGTCGAAGTAGTCGCGGAACGGCATCTGGTCGGGCTGCCCGAAGAACGGCGCCATCAGGTTCTGCGGCGCGATCACGCGCAGCACCTTCCCGTCGCCGCCCTTGATGACGAGCTTGTCCCAGGGCTGCCCGTCCTTCGCGGCCTGCGCGGCGAGATCCGTCGCGATCTTGTCGACGGCGCCGTCCGGCAGCGGGGCGACGGTGTGGGTGGCGTCGCCCTCCAGGGTCAGCCCGATGGGCAGCGCGGTGACCAGGTCGACGTAGCTGATGTTCGCGTACAACTGCTCGGTGTTGAAGGTGAATTCGCAGAACGACCAGGTCTTGCCGTAGTTCGGGTCGGCCTCGGTGGCGAAGGCGGGCTCGACGAGCGACGGGCCCGGGTTGAGGAAGAAGTCGAGCGTGTCGTCCCGGACGAAGTAGACCCGGGCGCCGTACATCTGAGGCAGCGTCACCACCTTCGGCGCGGAACCCGCCGAGCCCAGCGGGATGGCGCAGTCGACGGGCAGCGGGGTCTGCGGGGCGCCCGGCGACTCGGGGTGGTAGACACTGCCGTCGGCCTTGAGCAGCACCCAGTTGCCGGTGGACTGCTCGTGCCCGGTGACGTACGCGTTGACGGCGCCGCTCAACGACTTGTTCTCCAGAGCCAGTTCACAGGTGGCGGGCGCGGCGCCCGCGGTCCAGGACGGCACGGTCAGTGATGCGGCCGCCGTTCCGACGGTCGCTGCGGCACCGGCGAGAAACAGCCTGCGCGATATCACGATCGGTTCTCCCGACATGTGGGGGGTGTGGGGGAGCCCCACTGTGGCGAGAGTGACCAGAAGCGTCAAGACTTATGGCAGGGAGCGCTCCCAGCAAATGATCGCGTTCACATGTTGAAGACGGTCGGTATACAAACGATTGGTCCGTACCTTGCCTGGTCAGGCCCGGTGGGACGGCGATTGTCAGTGGGCGGTGGAAGACTCGGCAGTCCGGAGCGGAAAACGGAAATTCCCTCGATGAGGAGGGCACGACCATGATCACTACAGACTTCGTGAACGGCGGGCCGGTCTGGCTGGACCTCGGTACGCCGGACCTGGACGGGGCGGTCTCCTTCTACGGCGGACTCTTCGGCTGGCAGTTCGCGTCGGCGGGTCCCGAGTACGGCGGATACGGCACCTTCCGGCTCGGCGACAAGGCCGTGGCCGGCGCCATGACCGTCACCCCCGAGCAGGGCGGCCCGGCCTGGAGCGTGTACTTCCAGACCGGTGACGCCGAGGCCACGGCCAAGGCGGTGGAGCAGGCCGGCGGCACCACCCTCTTCCCGCCGATGGACGTCGGCGACCTGGGCCGCATGGCGATGCTCGCCGACCCCGGCGGCGCCGCCTTCGGCATCTGGCAGCCGGGCGTCCACAAGGGCCTGGAGCACGTGACGGAGGACGGCGGGCTGAACTGGGTGGAGCTGTACGTCCCCGACCCGGCCGCCGCCAAGGCGTTCTACGGCACGGTCTTCGGCTGGGGCACGTTCGACGTGGAGTTCCCGGGCGGCACGTACACGACGGTCAACCCGGCGGGCACGGACCCGAACGCCATGTTCGGCGGGATCGTCCCGCTGGACTCCGACCCGGCGGAGGCGCGGGCGGGCGGGCACTGGACGCCGTACATCCACGTCCCGGACGTGGACGCGACGGCCGCCACGACGCAGCGGCTCGGCGGCACCGTCCGCTCCGCCCCGGTCGATGTGCCCGGCGTGGGCCGGATCGCCAAGCTCGCCGATCCGTACGGCGCGGGCTTCGCCGTCCTGAAGGGGGACCCGGACCAGAGTTGAGGACGGGCGGCCGTCCGGCGGGGCGTTGATCGCGCGTTGATCGAACGTTTTTCGCCGGGCGGCAGGCTCGCCCCATGCACGCGAACACGACCTTCCCGCCTGCCGAACCCACCTGGCAGGACCAGGCCCTGTGCGCCCAGACCGGCGGCGACTTCTTCTTCCCCGAACCGGGCAGCTCCGTCAGAGAGGCCAAGCAGATCTGCCGGCTCTGCGAGATCCGGCCGGCCTGTCTGGACTACGCGCTGACCAACGACGAGCGTTTCGGCGTCTGGGGCGGCCTCTCCGAGAAGGAGCGGCACCAGCTCCGGCGCGGCTGACGCACGCCCCAGGGCCTGCCCGCCGGACAGGCCCTAGGGCGTGTCCGGCGGATCTTGTCGCGGGCGCGGGGTCTGGCACGCCCATCTGCGGCGTTGTCGTCGGTTGCCAACGCTCCGCGTTGTCGCCCTCCTCCGCCTTGCAGCTGCACGCACCAAACCCCGCTCGCCAGCACAGAAGGTGCGGGCCACCCGGACGCGACCTGATCCGCCGGACACGCCCTAGCTCGTCGGTGTGGCCCGGATCGCCGAGATGTCGAACTGCAGGCGCACCTTCTCGCTGACCATGGTGCCGCCCGCCTCCAGGCGCTTGTTGTAGACCAGGCCCCACTCGGTGCGGTCGATGGTCGTGGTGCCGTCGAAGCCCGACCGCTCGAAGCCGAAGGGGTCGAGCACCGAGCCCAGATAGTCGAGTTGCAGGTCCACGGAGCGCGTCACGCCGCGGATCGTCAGGTCCCCGGCCATGCGGAACGTCTCGCCGCCCTCGTGGACCGTGGACGTGCTGCGGAACACCATCTCCGGGTGGCGGGCCGCGTCGAAGAAGTCCCGCCCCACGATGTGCGCGTCACGCTGCTCCACACCGGTGTCGACGCTCGCGACCCGGATCACCAGCTCGGCGCGCGACCGGGACGGCACCGCCCCGTCGAAGTACAGCGTGGAGTCGTAGTCGGCGAAGGCGCCCCGCACCGTGGTGACCATCGCGTGGCGCACCGAGAAGCCGATCCGGCTGTGCGGGCGGTCGATGGTCCACTGCCCGGAAAGCGCGCGCAGCGCCGGATCGAGCGCCGCGTCGCCGGCGCTCTCGCCCGGGAACGGCGTACGAGGGCTGACGACGGCCGGGGCCGGATCGACGGTCGCGACCTGGTGGCGACGGTTGAAGATACCCATGCGGGCGGAGCCTCCTTCGGTTTGATCACTCCGTGTTATCACGCCACCGGCGGTGCGCGGACGGCGAGTTGAGCGGTCTCGTCCGAGTTCTTGGTGGTCAGGCGGCGAAAGCTGCACAGGATCGCCATCAATGTGAATGCACGGCCAGACACGCCGATGTCGCTCACCGTCATCACCGACACCTCCGGTAAATCGCTGGGGTCCGCGCGGCGAACCCGGCAGACTCCTCCCATGTCCGCCCCGCGCACCAGTGCCGCCGCCCGCCTCCTCGACGATCTCGCCCCGCTGCCGTACCCACGCCGCACCAGCGAGGCCGCCCGCCGCGCCCGCGTGCTCGCCGCGAACGGCGAACTCGGCGCGATCGTCGCCGAACTGTCGGCCCTCGGCGCCTACGAGCGCGGCATCGCCGCGATCCTCGCCTGCGCCGCACGTGACACCGCCTGGGCGGCCGGACACCTCGCCGACCCCGACCCGTTCGTCCGCGGCCACGCCCGGCGTGCCGCCCGGGCGCCCGGCGTGCCCGACACGGCCTTCGAGGCCGCCCTCGACGACGCGCCCGAAGCCGTCCGCCGCCCGCTGCTGCGGGCCATCGTCGTCCAGCGGCGCACCGCGCTCGCCGACCGTCTCGTCGACCCCGTCCGCGCGCAGTGGGGCGACGCGGAGGCCGCGCGCCTGCTGCCCGGCTGCTCCCCGGAGGTCGTCGACCGCGTCCTGCCGGACGTCTTCCCCGCCGTACGCGGCTGGACGGGGCTCGCCGCGCGGCATCCCGGTGCCGTGCTCGACACCGCCGCGCGCGAACTCGCCGAGGTGCCGGACACCGCCCGCGACGGCTGGTGGCACCACTACGGCCGGGCCCTCGCCGCCGTCGCCCCGGCCGAGCCGCTGCGGGTCCTCGACCTCCTGGACGCGCATCCGCCCCGCCACTTCCCCTGGCCGCTGCGCCCGGTCCTGCGCGTTCTCGCCGCCGCCGACCCGGCCCGCGTGCTGCGCATGATGACCGGCCCCTGGCAGGGGCGGCTCAGTGGTCACGGCACCCTGACGACGGCGGTGCTCCGCGCCGTGGCCCGCTTCGACGGGCCCGAGGCGGCCGCCTACGCCCGTGCCGCCGCCGAGCGGCCCCACGACCTCGCCGCGCTCCTGCGCGCCCAGGCCCCCGCCGACCGGCCCGCCACCTACGAGACGGCCCTCGCCGGACGCGGCACCGCGGACCGCGGCGTCGACTCGGACGTGCTCGACGCGCTGCCCCGCTTCTACGTCGCCGACGTGGCCCGTCCCGCCGCGCAGGCGGCACGCGAGCGCGGCGAACCCTGGGACGTCGTGCTGCTCGCCCAGTCCTACCTGCCGCCCGACGAGGTCCGCGAAGCCCTCGACGCCGCCACCCGCAGACCTGTCGCCGACCATCGCGCCACGGCCTGGCCGCTGTACGTGAGCAACGCGGCCCGCACCGCCGACCCCGCTCGGATCACCGTCGTAGCAGCCGAGTTGGCAGGGCGGTTGAGCAACGAACAGGACCCTGTCCGCTTCGCCGCCCTGAGCGCACTCGCCAACGACGTCCACCCCGCGCTGTGGGAAGCGGCCGCGCTGCCGGACCTCGGCCGGCTCGTCAAGGACGCGCTGGAGGCCCGCGACAGCTCGTACGCCACGCGGCACGCGATCATCGGCCTCGCCGTCGGCATTCTGCGGGAACACGCGGCGAACCCGGAGCGGGAACCCGTCGAGTGGGCGCTCGGGGCGCTGGCCGCCGTCCACCACCATGTGTCGGCGACCGCCCTCGGCGACCTCGACGAAACCCTGCGCCGGGGCCAGGAACACCAGATCTACGCGGTGCTGCGGCGCCGCCTCCTCGAGGACGAGAGCAGGGGCGACTTCCGTCTCCTCCTCGCGCTGGCCCGCTCCCTGGGGCGCCGTGCCGCCGGACTGCCCGAGCTCCAGAGCAAGCTGCGCGCCGCCGTCGAACACGGCGACCACGGCACCTCCTGGGACGCCATCGACCTGTGGCTCGAACCGCGCGAGACCCGCGACGAGCGCGTCGCCGAGGTCCTCGACCTGGTGCCGTCCGCGATCGAACTGCCCTCCGTGGCGACGGTGGTGGCCCACCGGCGCACCGATCTCCTCGACCGCTACCTCGAAGGCCCCGCGCCGTACGGGCGGTTCCTGTCGGGGAAGGGGCCGTGGGCCTTCCCGGCGGAGCACTACGGGCGCGCGGTACGCGGCTGGTTGCCACGCCAACAGCGCGCGTACCTGGCGCAGCTGAAGGCACTCGCCGAGGACGCGTCACTCGACACGGGGCGGCGTGCCGAAGCGATCCGTGCCGCCGCCGATGTGCCGGAGGGCGGCCGGGAGTTCGTCCGGCGGTGGGCCGCCGCGCCGGAGGTCCCCCTCGCCGAAGCGGCGCTCGGCGTACTCGGCCGCACCGCCGACGAGCTGCCCCTGCTGCTCTCGCACGCGGGCGACGACCGGGCCCGCGTCGCCGCGTACGCCCTCACCCAGGCCTCCCGGCAGGCCCGCCCGTCCGAACTCGCCCCGCTCCTCGACGAGTTGCTCACCGGCGACGGCAAGAAGGTCACCAGCCGCAAGGAGGCCGCCCGGCTCACCGCGGTCCGGCTTCCCGCGCCCCAGGCCGCGCACCGCCTCGCCCGCGCCTACGCGGACCCGGCCGCCCACCGCGACGTACGCGCCGCGTGTGTCGCCTTCGCCGCCGACCGGCTGCTCGGCGAGGACGCCACCTGGGAGATCCTCGCCGACGCGGCGTCCGAGGGCAGCGCGGCCGTGCTGCGCCGTGCCGCACTGCGCCTGGCCGTGTACGACGTCGCCCCGGACCGGCGCGCGCGGTACGCCGCCCTCGTCGCCCGGATCGCCGACACGGCGGGTGACGACACGGAACTCGCCGACGCGGCCCTGACCGCCCTGGCCCCCTGGGTGCCGTGGGCGCCGCAGGCCCTCGACGCCCTGGTGCGGCTGCTGACCGACCTGGAGCGGCGGGCCCCCGGGGTATGGAGCGCGGCCGGGGCGGGCCTCGTCACGGCCGCGGGCGGCACCCGGGCGGCGGCGGACGCGCTGACCGGCGCCGTGCGGACCCTGATGGCCGCCGGGCCCGCGCCCGACGCGGGGGAGGGGCGGGACCGGCCCGCGCACCGCCGCGTCGAGAACGTCGCCGGGGTCCTGGCGGGCGCGGCCACGCTGGACCCGGCGATGCGGCCGCTCGCCCGTGAACTGGCCGGCGTCCTGGCTGCCGACGACGCGTTCGTGGCCCCGGCCGCGCGGGTGCGGCTCGCCGCGGTGGACCTCTCGGCGCCGGGTGACGACCTGCGAGCGCTCGCCCGGCTGCACGAGGGACGGCCCGCGCTGGCCCTGCGGACGGCGGAGCGGCTGCGCGAGCGGCTGGGTCGGGGGCTGCGCGGGGAGCGGGTGCCCAGCGCGGTGCTGTTGCCGGTGGCACGGGAGCTGGCCTCGGCCGGGCCCCTCGCCGAGGGGCTGCTCGCCTGGGCCGTCACCGTGGCCCAGGGGGAGCGCGAGGGGTGGCCCGAGCCGTGGCGCGACGTCCTGCGGACCTTGCGGGCCCACCTGTACCCCGATGTCCGCGACGCGTCGGCGCAGGTGAGTACAGCCCCGTAGGAGGCGCGGGGAACTGCGCGAGCAACCACAAACAAGCCGCAGACGCGTCTGCTCGGTGCATGAGCAGACGCGTCTGCGGCTTTCGTCGTGGCCGGCCGCGCCCACGCGGCGGATCCGCACATCGAAACAGCCCCGCGCCCCTTACGGGGCTAGACGGCGGCGGCCCGAGCCGCCATGCGGGCCTTGCGGGCGGAGAGCTTCTCGTCGAACTTGGACGCCTCGGAGTCCAGGCCGCCCATGAACAGGCCGATCTCCTCCTGCGCCTTGAGGCCCTCCGGGCCCAGCCCGCCGATCTCCATGATCTTGAGGAACCGCAGCACGGGCTGGATCACGTCGTCGTGGTGGATCCGCAGGTTGTACACCTCGCCGATCGCCATCTGCGCGGCGGCCCGCTCGAAGCCGGGGATGCCGTGTCCGGGCATCCGGAAGTTGACCACCACGTCGCGCACGGACTGCATCGTCAGGTCGGGCGCCAGCTCGAACGCGGACTTCAGCAGGTTCCGGTAGAACACCATGTGCAGGTTCTCGTCGGTCGCGATGCGCGCCAGCATCCGGTCGCAGACCGGGTCACCGGACTGGTGGCCGGTGTTGCGGTGCGAGACCCGGGTCGCCAGCTCCTGGAACGCGACGTAGGCGATCGAGTGCAGCATCGAGTGGTTGTTGTCCGACTCGTAGCCCTCGCTCATGTGCGACATGCGGAAGGATTCCAGCTGGTCGGGGTCGACGGCGCGCGACGCGAGCAGGTAGTCGCGCATCACGATGCCGTGCCGGCCCTCCTCGGCGGTCCAGCGGTGCACCCAGGTGCCCCACGCGCCGTTGCGCCCGAAGAGCGTCGCGATCTCGTGGTGGTAGCTGGGGAGATTGTCCTCGGTCAGCAGGTTGACGATCAGTGCGGTGCGGCCGACCTCGGTGACCTTCGACTGGTCCTTCGCCCAGGCCTCGCCGTCCTCGAAGTGACCGGGGAAGTTCCGGGCGTCGGACCAGGGCACGTACTCGTGCGGCATCCAGTCCTTGGCGACCTTCAGATGGCGGTTCAGCTCCTTTTCGACCACTTCCTCCAGCGCGTACAGAAGGCGGGCGTCGGTCCATGTGGTCGACGAGCCGAGACGGGGAGAGATGACGGTCACGGGGGCTCCTGGGGGACGGAGGTACAGCGAGCGGTTCTACCTACGGTGTCGTAGGTTACGTTGCCGTAGGTTAAGCGCTCCATAAAGAGCTGTGGTTACACGTAGAGGTCGCGCAGCCTCACTGAGAGGCACGTCACACACCCCTCGAGCTTCTCGAACTCCGAGATGTCCACCAGGACGGGCTCGTGGCCGAGGTCCGCGAGCAGCTCCGCCGATTTGGGCGCGCTGGCCGCCATGAGCAGCCGGTTTCCCCCGAGCAGGACGACATGGGAGCCCGATTCCTCCGGCACGGGAAGGAAGCGCGGGAAGAGCGAGGCGTGGTCGACCAGCGGCTCGTGGCCGATCACCGTGCCGTCGGGGAGCGCCGTGACCGCCGACTTCAGGTGCAGCACCTTGGCCACGGGGACCGCCACCACACGGGCCCCGAGCGGCTCGAAGACGGCCCGCAGCTGCTGGACCCCGGCCGCGTTCGTGCGTCCGCCGCGGCCCACGTAGAGCGTGTCGCCCACCTTCAGTACGTCGCCGCCGTCGAGAGTGCCGGGTTCCCACACCCAGTTGACGGAGCAGCCGAGGCGCGCCACGGTCTGCTCGACCCCCGACGTCTCCTCGCGCCGCGACGCGGCGCCGGAGCGCGCGATCAGCGCGACGTTGCGGAAGACGACGACGGTGTCCTCCACGAACACCGCGTCGGGGCAGTCGTCGGCCGGCTCGACCAGGACCGTCTCCCAGCCGTGCCCCTCCAGCGCCGAGACATACTCCTGCCACTGCTCATCCGCCCGCCCAGGATCGACGGGCGTGCGCTCGACGTGCGTGACGAGCCCCTCCGCCAGGCGCGGGCCTGGCCGGCGGACGAGGGCCTTCTTGCTGGGCACGGGCGATCTCCACGGGTCACGGCGGATGCGGTGCCGCGGATGAGGGGTGACCGCGGCGCGCACATCATGCACAGCCCGGCGGGCGCGGCGGAATCCCCCGTTACGCGGCTGTCACCTCCTTCTCACTCCTTCTCACCCGGGCTGCCCCACGTGCCGGCCCCGCCCCGGCGTCCACCCCCTACCGCTCACCTCCCAGCTCCAGCCACCGCGTCACCCCGATCGACTCCAGGAACGGCAGGTCGTGGCTCGCCACGATCAGCGCCCCTTCGTACGACTCCAGCGCCGACGTCAGCTGTCGCACGCTCGCCATGTCGAGGTTGTTCGTCGGCTCGTCCAGCATGAGCAGCTGGGGCGCGGGCTCGGCGAGCATCAGCGCGGCCAGCGTCGCGCGGAAGCGCTCGCCGCCCGACAGCGTCGCCGCCTGCTGGTCGGCCTTGGCCCCCTTGAACAGGAAGCGGGCCAGCCGCGCCCGGACCCGGTTGACGGTGGCGTCCGGCGCGAACCGGGCCACGTTCTCGGCGACGGTCGCCCCGTCGTCGAGCACATCGAGCCGCTGCGGCAGGAACCGCAGCGGTACGTGTGCGATCACCTCACCCCCGACCGGCGCCAGCTCACCTGCGACGGTCCGCAGCAGCGTCGTCTTGCCCGCCCCGTTCCGGCCGACAAGGGCGACCCGCTCGGGGCCGCGCAGCTCGAACTCGCCGCCCAGCCGGGCCCCGTACGGCAGGGTGAGCGAGCGCAGTGTGAGCACGGAGCGCCCCGGCGGCACCGCCGTGAACGGCAGATCGATCCTGATCTCGTCGTCGTCGCGCACCGCCTCCACGGCCTCGTCGAGCCGCTCCTTGGCCTCGGCGAGCTTCTCCTCGTGCATGATGCGGTGCTTGCCGGCGGAGACCTGCGCCGACCGGCTGCGCAGCTTCATCACCGCCCGCGGCTCCCGTTTCGTGTCGTACATCTTCTGCGCGTAGCGCCTGCGCCGCGCCAACTTCACGTGCGCGTCGCTCAGTTCGCGCTTCTGCTTCTTCAGGTCGGACTCGGCGACCCGGACCATCCGCTCCGCCGCCTCCTGCTCGACGGCGAGCGCCTCCTCGTACGCGGAGAAGTTGCCGCCGTAGCGCGTGACCTCCCCGCCGCGCAGATCGGCGATCTGATCGACCAGGTCGAGGAGCTCACGGTCGTGGCTGACCACGATCAGCACCCCCGGCCAGCTCTCCACGGCCGCGTACAGCCGCTGCCGCGCGTACCGGTCCAGATTGTTGGTGGGTTCGTCGAGCAGCAGGACGTCGGGGCGGCGCAACAGCAGGGCGGCGAGGCGCAGCAGCACCGACTCGCCGCCCGACACCTCCCCGACCGTGCGGTCCAGATCGATGTGGTCCAGGCCCAGTTGGGCGAGCGTGGCGACGGTCCGCTCCTCCACGTCCCAGTCGTCGCCGACCGCGGCGAAGTGCTCCTCTGCCGCATCGCCCGACTCGATGGCGTGCAGCGCGGCCCGGGCGGCCGCGATGCCGAGGACCTCGTCGACGCGCAGCGCGGTGTCGAGCGTGACGTTCTGCGGCAGATGGCCGACCTCGCCGGCCATCCGCACGGTGCCGTCCGCCGGACTCAGCTCACCGGCGATCAGCTTCAACAGGGTTGATTTCCCGGACCCGTTGGAGCCGATCAGGCCGGTGCGGCCGGTCCCGAACGCGACCTGGAGACCGTTGAAGACGGCGGTGCCGTCCGGCCAGGCGTAGTCGAGGCCGGTGACGGCGACGGACGTCGTGGGGGAGCCGGGGTGGCTGTGGGGATGTGACATACAGGCCTCGCGGTTGCTCGGTGCGAACGGTGACGGGATGCGACACGTTCGAGACACCGCGGGACACAGGCAACAAAAAAGGGCCTGTACCGAGGGGAGGACGGCTCATTCGCCGAGGTCTCACACAACGCCGGACACGCAGCGCACAGCGGCTGCGGAACACGCGCGGTGTCTCAAGACCTCAGAAGAGCAACGTCCTTCTCCGTTTCGACGGCAACAGAACCGACACCCAACGTAAGGACCTGTCAGAGAGCTGTCAAAGAATTATCGTGAGGACGTGCCCCACGTGTCCCAAGGCCCTCCCGCACTGCCCGCCCGCCTTCTCCTCCTCGCGTACGACACCGGCAAGGACCGGGTGTCCCGCGCCCCCGACCTGGCCCTCGCCGTCCGCGCCGGAGCGCTGGCCGAACTCGCCGCCCGCGGCCTCGTCCACGAGATCGACGGCATCGTGACCCCGGTGCCCGACGCCGACGTCGACGACCCCGTGCTCGGCCAACTCCTCGAACTGATCCGGGAGTCGAGGCCGCGCTCCTGGCGCCGCCTGATCACCCACCGGGCCCGCGTCACCCGGGACACGGTGCGCCGTGAACTGGTCGCGGACGGCTACCTGGCGGCCGAGCGGCGCCGCGTCCTCGGCCTCTTCCCCGGCACCCGGTACACGCTGCGGCGCGCCGGATACGTGGAGGTGCTGCGCATGGAGGCACGGGTCGCCCTGACCGGACCCGCCGCGCCCGACGCCGTCCACCCCGACCAGGCGGCCCTGCTCGTGCTCGCCGCGGCGGGCCACTTCCGGGGCCTGCTCTCCGGACGCGAACGCCGGCGCCACGCCGACCGGCTCGCCGCCCTCGCCGACCACGCGGGGCCCTGCGTACCGGAGATCCGCCGGGCCCTGGAGGCGGCGGTGAAGTCCGCCGAGGCCGCCCGGGCGTCGGACGGGGGCGGAGGCTGACCCAGGCGTCTCAGGCGTCTCAGGCGGCTCGGGAATCTTGGGCGGCCCGGGCGTCTCGTGCTCAGCCGAGGGCGCCCGAGTCGCGCACCCGCCCCCGGACCAGCAGCGCGACCCCCGTCCCGCCCGCCGCGAGCACCAGCGCCGCCAGCGGGCGGCCCGCCCCGGACCCCGGCAGCTCCACCGCTGCGGCGCCGACCACGGCCGCCGACGCAGCGCAGGCCGCCAGCGCCTCGCCCCAGGTGCGCCGCGCGGGCCGGGTGGCGGTGAGCCCGGTCGACCAGGCGTCGCTCGCCGCGAGGTAACCGACCAGGAGCACCGCCGTGCAGAGCGCCTGCCACGGCGGCGGGTCGCCGAACGCGGCGATCAGCACGGCCGCGCAGGCGAGCGCGGTCGTGCGGTGCCGCGCGAACCGGTACCACCAGCGGATCGAGTGCAGCGTCGGACGCAGATCGAGGCCCGGCGCCGCCCACAGGCCCAGCAGCAGCGCAGCGCAGAACAGAAGGAGGCCGAAGCCGCCGTGACCATCGGCCCACGGCCGGTACGCGGCCACGAGCAGCGCCGCCCCGAGCACCCGCACCGGCAGCGTACGGACGGCATGGACGGCGTACGGCCTCCAGGACGCGGTCGTCGACGCGGTCATCGCGGACGCCCTCCCACCCGGCCGGACAGCAGCGGCGCGAGCGCCAGGTCCAGCGGCTCGCCGGCCGTGTGCCGCAGCACCGGCACCCCGCTGTCGCGCAGCGCGAACCGCATCGCGGCCCGGTCGGCATGCCACAGGCGCAGCCCCAACTCGCCCGCGACATCGCCCGGTTCGACCTCCGGATCGCCGCTCGGGATCTCCACGACGACCGGCCGTCTGGCCCGGGCCTGGAGATCGCGCAGCACCTTCAGCACGCGGGCGTCGCTCAGCGGCGTGAACACGTAGACGAGCGCCCCCTCGGGCAGCGCGGGCGGCGGCACCTGCTGCAGCCCCGGGGCGTCGAAGCCGCGGTCCTTGCGGACGTCGAGGACGCTCTCGACGATGCGGTAGAACGCGGCGTCCGCCGCCTGCGGCTGCAGCCAGCGCGTCGCGCCGCCGACGGAGACGACACCGACCCGGTCGTGCGTGCGCAGATAGGCGCGGGCGAGTCCGGCCGCGGCGCGGACCGTCTCGTCCAGCGAGGAGACACCGGTCGCCGGGTCGACCACGTCACCGAACGCGTCGATCAGCATCACCGTGTCCGCGGCCCGCTCGGCGGCGAACCGGTGCAGCTGCACCGCGCCGCGCCGGGTCGTCGACGGCCAGTGGATGCGCCGCTGCCGCTCACCGGGCTCCCACTGCCGTACGCCGATCAGCTCGACGCCCTCGCCGTACTGCGCGGCCGTGTGCTCGCCGAGGCGCTGCGGCAGCCGCACCGGGACCGGCGTGAACCGCGACCGCCCCGCGTACGGGAACACCGCCACCTCCTGCGCTGCCACCCGCACGCTGCGGCGGACGGTGCCCCCGGCGTCGTACACGTCGAGATCGACCGGACCCAGCGACCAGCGGCCCCACTCCAGGGCGGTGAGCCGCAGGGTGAGCGAGGACCGGCCGACGGTCACCTCGTCGAGCCGGACGCCGGGGCCGAGCGTGACGCCCGGATCGAGCCGGACCTCGCCGCCGTCGTGCGCGACGGCGATCCGCACGGTGACCGTGTCGCCCTCGAAGCAGCGCCGGGGCGTGACGTCCACCGACGTCTCGACGCGGCGCGGATACGCGCGCGGCAGCGACAGCGCGAGCAGCACCAGCGGGCCCGCGGCGAGGGCCAGCAGCCACGCCCTGCCGGTGAGCAGCGCCGCGGCGAGCGCCACCACGGCCACCGTCAGCAGCCGCAGCGTCCGCTCGCCGGGGCGCGGCCCCGGCGGCGGTGGCGGCGGCGCCTGCGCCGGACCGGTCCTGCCCTCCAGGGCGCGCAGCACCGCGGCGCTCGGCGGACCGCCGCCCGGGGCCCCGGCACCGGTCATGAGGGGACCGGCTCCGTGCGGCGCGTCGCCGGGGTCGGCACCGTGCCCGCTATCTCGCGCACGACGGCGTCCGTGGACACCTCGCGCACCCACAACTCCGGCCGCAGCGACACCCGGTGGGCGAGCGCGGGCACCGCGAGGATCTTCAGGTCCTCCGGGATCACGAAGTCGCGCCGCTCCAGGACCGCGCGGGCGCGGGCCAGCTGGACCAGGGCGAGACCGCCGCGCGGGGACGCGCCGATGCTGATCTGGGGGTGGTCGCGCGTGGCGTTCACCAGCGCGACCGCGTACGCGAGGAGGTCGTCGTCGATCTCGACCCGCTCCACGGCGTCCCGCCAGGCCACCACCTCCGCGGGGCTCGCGAGGGTGTCGAGGACCGTCTCGGGCGCGGCCCGCTCCACCCGGGCGCGCAGCATCGCCAGCTCCTGAGCCGACGTCAGATAACCCATGCGCACGCGGAGTTGGAAGCGGTCGAGCTGGGCCTCAGGCAGCGAGTACGTGCCCTCGTACTCCACCGGGTTGGCGGTCGCGATCACCAGGAACGGATCGGGCAGCGGACGCGTCGCCCCGTCCACCGTCACCTGCGACTCGGCCATCGCCTCCAGGAGCGCCGCCTGGGTCTTGGGCGGCGTCCGGTTGATCTCGTCGGCCAGCAGCAGATGGGCGAAGACGGGCCCCGGGTGGAAGACCATCTCGCCGCCGCGCTGGTCGTACAGGGACGCGCCCGTCACGTCGGACGGCAGCAGGTCGGGCGTGAACTGGATCCGGCGGAAGTCCAGGCCGAGCGCCGTCGCGAAGGACCGCGCGAGGAGGGTCTTGCCGAGGCCCGGCAGATCCTCGACGAGGACATGGCCACGGGCCAGGACGCCGAGCATGACCAGTTCGAGGGCGTCGGACTTGCCCACGACGGCACGGCCGACCTCGCGCAGCACGGCACCGGCCCGCTCGCCGGCCTCCTGCGGAGTCATGGGCGCGAGCGTGGGCTGGGCGGGCGGCTCGGCGGACGGCTCGGAGAGGCTTGTCACGACGCTTCTTCCTTCGGCAGGTGCGGACGGGGGCCGGTGCGAGGGGTGCCGAGTGCTTCTAGGCTGTCGACGAGCCGGCCGAGGACGTCGGCCGGGATCGCGCCGTCGGGACCCGTCGTGGGTGGTTCGGGGCCCAGCCAGCCCCACAGTTCGGGGCCGATCAACTCGGCCGCCCGCTCGGGCTGTTGACCGAGGGACACATGGTGGTGCTCGGCGAGCGCGGCCGCGAAGAGCCGGCGCAGCTCGGGCCGCAGGACGGCCCGGTAGCACAGGGCGCCGTCGGGCCCCAGGGAGATCCGCACATTGCGGTGCCACTCGCCCATGCCGGGAGCCCGCGTCCGCAGCAGCCGCACGTCGCCCCGCCGCCCGGAGTCCTGCGCGTCGGCGCCCGCGACGAACCGCGCGCAGAGGAGCGTGCCCGCGCCGAGCGCGACGGCCGCGGCCCCGGCGGCGGTCCAGCCGTCGACGAGCAGGATCAGCACGACCGCGGTGGCCGCGAGCACGGCCACCAGGAGGAGGAGACGGGGGACGGTCAGCGGGGGACGGTCGCGCCGCACCCGTATCGGCTCGGGCGTCGTCATCGGGGCGCCCCCCGCTCGTGCCGCTCCCGCAGCGGCCCGGCGATCTCCTCCAGCGCCTCGGCGGCGGCCACCCGCCGGGAGTCGTCCATGGGGTGCGAGGAGTAGCGCGCCTCCCGGAACAGCGCGGTCAGCCGGGACGCGGCCGTCCCCGCCGCGAGCCCCGCACGCGACGCGCGGGTGAGCAGGTCGGCCGGGCTGTCGGAGGCGTGGCGCGGCACACCCGACGCGGCGAGGGCCTCCTCCATCGCGGCGTAGCAGGCGATCACGGCGGCCCGCGCGTCGGTGCCGTCGGCCAGCGCGCGGCGGCCCTCGCCGATCACGGACAGCAGCAGCTCCCGCTCGGCGTCCTCCTCGGCGGCGACGGGCCGCTCCGGCGGCCGGGGCAGCGACAGGCCGTGCCGGCGCAGCCGGACCACCAGCACCACGACGACGACCACCAGCAGGGCCACGGCGAGCCCCGCCGCCACGACGGACAGCGACACGCCCGACGCGTCGTCCGAGCCACCGACGGGGGACTTCGTGGGGGCGGGCGGGGACGGCAGGACGATCGGCTCACCGGGCCGGGCGTCCGGGTCGCTCGCGGGGAAGTCGTGCAGCACCAGGGCGAGCACCGCGAGCGCGACCGGGCCCACGATCAGCAGCGGCACGAGGACCTGGCGCAGCCGGTCCTCGCGCGGCGACAGCGCGCCGCGGTCGCCCCGGATCCGCGGCCGCAGCCGCCGGAGCACCAGCACCCAGCCCGCCGTCCAGACCAGGGCGATACCGACCGCGAGGAAGGGGGACCTGCCGAGCGGGCCCTCACCCGGGCTCAGCAGTGTCGAGGCGGGGCGCAGCAGCAGGGCGGCGACAGCCAGCGCGACGACGGCGCCCACGGCGACCGCCGGTCCGGGACCCGCCCGGCGAACGTCTCGGCGTACGCGCACCGCGCCTCCCCCCGCATGCCGGTCCACGCATCCTCACACGCGGCGACACCGATGTCAGCCGTCTCCCGGGCCGCGCGGGGAATTCATCGCCGGGCCGCCTGCGTCACCGGTGACGGTCAGTACGACTCCCGCAACAGCTCGGCGAGATAGCCGTCCACGTCGACGTGCCGGCCCTCGTCGCCGGTCGGCACCAGCCGCGTCGTGCCCGTCAGGAACTGCCGCACGTCGTCCGAGCGGACATGCACGACCGCGGTGCCCTCCACGGCGTGGAACTCCAGGACCGTGCGGTCGTAGCCGTACGGCCGCACCCGCACGTCCCCGGCGCCGACCGACTCGGTCAGGCCACTGGTCAGCAGCTCGCGGGCGAACGTCCAGCACACGTCGACGCCCTCGAGGGTCGCCGCGGCGGGGAACGACATACGGACGGCGAACGGGTCGTGCGTGTCGTACCGGAGGGTCGCCGGGATGCTCGCCATGCGCGGCGCGGCAGCGACGAGACGGGCCTCTACGGCTTGCTCGATGACGGTGGACAACGCCTGCTCCCTTGCGACGACTGGACGGAGAGCGACGGACGCTCTGAGGGCCTCTTCTTGAATAGACGGCGGAACGAGCAAATCCGTGCATCTGATGTCGGACGAAAAACGAGTGACCTCTGTCACCGGTTTCAATCGAGGTGCTCTGGACGCGGCCGTGACGGTGGACTAGCTTCGCGCGCCATGGGGGGACAGTGGACATCGAGGCGTCAGAGGACACTGCGCACCGTGGGGCTGGTGGTGACGACGCTGGTGGGAGCCCTGACCTGGGCCACCGGGCCGGCATCCGCGGCCGCTTCCGGGCCCGCCGGGCAGCCCGCCTGGCAGCTGACGGACACCGGCCGTCCGGATGTACGTTTTCGTGGTCTGGCCGCGGTCGACCGGTCCGCCGCCTGGCTGGCCGGAACCGGGGGGACGGTGCTGCGCACCACCGACGGAGGCGCGCACTGGCGTGATGTGTCGCCGCCCGCCGCGGCCGGTCTGGAACTGCGCGACATCGAGGCGTTCGACACGCGCCGCGCGGTCGCCCTGGCGATCGGCGAGGGCGACGCCTCCCGGATCTTCCGCACCGACGACGGCGGCGCGAGCTGGACCGAGTCGTTCCGCAACACCGACCCGAAGGCGTTCTACGACTGCGTGACGTTCTTCGACTCCCGGCACGGCCTCGCGATGAGCGATCCCGTCGACGGCCGGTTCCGCATCCTGTCCACCCGCGACGGCGGCCGGTCCTGGACGGTGCTGCCCAGCGCCGGGATGCCGCCCGCGCAGTCCGGCGAGGCGGGCTTCGCCGCGTCCGGGCAGTGCCTGGTGACCTCGGGCCCGAAGGACGTCTGGCTGGCGACCGGCGGCGGCACGAGCGCCCGCGTGCTGCACTCCGCCGATCGCGGTCTCACCTGGACGGCGAGCGCCACGACGATCCCGGCGGGCGATCCGGCCCGCGGCGTCTTCGGCCTCGCCTTCCGCGACCGCGGCCACGGCATCGCGGTCGGCGGCGACTACCGCGCCGATCAGCCCTCGCCGCGCGCCGCCGCGGTGACCGGCGACGCGGGGCGCACCTGGACCCCGTCCGCCGACGCGCCGCCCGCCTACCGCTCCGGCGTCGCCTGGCTCCCGCACCACCGCGCCGCCGCCCTCGCGGTCGGCCCGACGGGCACCGACCTCACCACGGACGGCGGCCGCACCTGGCGCACCGTCGACACCGGCTCGTACGACACCGTGGACTGCACCCGCGACGGGGGGTGCTGGGCCTCCGGCGAGCGGGGGCGGGCGGCGCGGCTTCGGTAGGCGGTTCCTCGCCCTCCTAGGTCACCCGTCGTTCTCCGCCGACGGGATGAAGGCGCCCGGCACGTCCTCAGGTGCGTACAGCTTCTTCTCGCCCGGGTAGGGCTTGGTCCAGCCGTGCGTCTCGTACCAGGTGAAGTGGTTCATCTGCGCCGGGTTGGCGTAGTCCGGCACGGCGTGCGGGCCGGTCAGCCGCTGTTTCGACTTCCAGGTGGCCCACTCGGCCGCCAGGCCGTCGCGCGCCGCCGGGATCCTGGCCGACGGCGCTGCCGCCGCCGTCGGGTCCTGGGCCGCCGGAGTGTCCACGCCGCAGGACGGCGGGGTCTTCAGGCCGTCGGTGAGCGGGGTGCGGTTGGGCAGTGCGGTGAACGGCGTGTAGTCCGGCTTCTTCGTGAAGGCCGTCGCCATGGGCGTCGCAGCGCTGTCCTTCTGGTTCATCGGGTGCACACCGAGGATCTGCTCGATGGTGCGGATCATCGTGATCTGCGAGTAGTAGCGACTGTCGACCGTGCCGTGCCGCGCCCAGGGGCTGATGATCTGGATCGGCGCGCGGTGGCCGTCGATGTGGTCGAGACCGGCCTGGGAGTCGTCCTCGACCACGAAGATCGCGGAGTCCTTCCAGTACTTGCTGTGCGAGATCGTGTCGACGATGCGGCCGGTCGCGAGGTCGTTGTCCGCGACCTGTGCGGGCGAGTTCGCCGGTCCGCCGGTGTGGTCGCTGGAGAGCCAGAACATGTTCAGGTTCGACGGACCGTTCTTCTCGAAGTCCTTCTTCCAGATCTCGCTCCGGTAGATGTCGGGCACGCTCGTGTCGAACTTCGCGAAGCCGGGCACCGACACGGAGTTGAGCGACGGGATCGGCGACGACGACACCAGGTCGTACGCGGTGTCGGCGCCTGTCGATCGCATGGCCTTGGCGTCGCAGTACAGGTTCTGCCAGCTCGCGTCGGCGGGCTTGGTGAGGAACTGGTGGAACTCGCCGAAGTCCCGTACGGACTTCCCCGCGTCCTGGGCCCCGGTCCACAGGAACCCGGTCCGCTGGTGGCCGAGCGCGTCGTCCTCGGTGTCGTAACTGCGTGTGTACTCACCGGCCGACGACTCGGTGTACTCCGGATCGTCCGCCTGCATCAGCCAGTTGTGGCCCTCGGCCGAGTTCGTGCCGATGTCATAAGTGTTGTCGTACAGGCCGAACTGTTCGGCCAGAGCGTGCTGGTTGGGCGTCACGTTCTCGCCGAACTCCGCGAGCGCCGGATCGCCGTCGCCCTGCGTCATGTCGCCGAAGAGCTGGTCGTAGGTCCGGTTCTCCTTGACGATCAGGAAGACGTGCTTGATCGTCGACGGGTCGCCGAGGCGCTGCGGAACCGGCACCGGCTTCGCCCTGTGCTTGCTGCTCGCCTTCTCGACGGCGCCGTGCGTCCAGCCGTTCTGCTGGAAGACCTTGGACGTCCGGGACCGGATCACGCGATCGCTCGGCAGGGTGAAGTGCTGGACGCTCGACGTCGTGTCGTGGGTGGCGTGCCCGGCCTTCGTGGTGGGCCGGCGCGCGTCCACGCCACGAGTGTTGGAGACGACGACCTGGTCGCCGACGGTGGCGATCTCCGAGGGGAAGTAGTCCGTCGGCAGCAGACCGACGTAACTCACCGGTTCCTGCGGGGCGCTGTACCGGTAGACGGCGACCGCGTCGGCGCGGCCGAGGGTCACCAGGAGGTGGCCGTCGTCGGTGAGCGTCACCGCGTCGGGCTCGTAGCCCACCGATGCCTCGGGCCACGGCTCGGTGGAGATGGTCTGGACGACCTTGTCCTTGGCGGTGTCGATGACCGACACGTCGTTCGTCGCCGTGTTGGTGACGAACAGGGCGCCCTTGTGGGCGTACAGCGCCGTCGGGTGCAGACCGACGGTGATGGCGGACGGCGCGGCGTCCGGCTTCGCCAGGTCGATGACGCTGACCGTGCCGGTGGTGGTGGCCGCGGTCTTCGGGTCGGCCGGGACCTGCGTGTTGTACGAGTTGATGGTGGTGTCGCCGGGCTTCGCCGGACGGCCGCCCTCGTTGCTCACGTACAGCTTGTCGCCGACCCGGACCATGTCGCGGGGGGCGTTGCCGACGGCCCAGCTCTTCGTGATCGCGCCGGTCGCCGCATCGAGGGCGACGACCCGGTTCTGCCCGTTGACCGCGGCGTACACGGTCGTGCCGTCGGCGGCGAACACCGGCTCGCCCACCAGCGCGTGCCTGGGGCCGTCGGCCGGGACGGCGATGGTGGTGGGTGCGGCGACGCTGCCGTCGTCGTTCACGGTGAACCGGGTGTAGCCGTCGGTCTGGCCGAGCCACAGCTGCTTGCCGTCGGGCGAGTACGTCGGGCCCTCCTGGCCCACGCTGTTGCTC
Source organism: Streptomyces sp. NPDC057694 (assembly GCF_042799415.1). Classification (NCBI taxonomy): domain Bacteria; kingdom Bacillati; phylum Actinomycetota; class Actinomycetes; order Kitasatosporales; family Streptomycetaceae; genus Streptomyces; species Streptomyces sp. NPDC057694. Next base: position 1,378,850 of record NZ_JBHVIX010000001.1, on the reverse strand, counting down.
GCGATCTTCGGGTTCGACGTCGCGGCGGTGCCGACGAGCTGCTGCTCCTTCCAGCTCTTCAGGTCCACGATGGACAGCGCCGCGCCGCCGTCGGTCACCGACGCCGCGAGGTGCGTGCCGTCGGGGCTGACGGAGGACGACATGATCTTGCCGCTGTTCAGGACCAGCCGGTCGCCGTACGGGGCGATGTACTGGTCGCTCGATATGACCTGGCCGTTCCGGGTGACCTGACCCACCTGGTCGTGGCCGAACGGGACGGTCGACGCGAAGGTGGCTCCGGTGGCGGCCAGGGCGAGTGCCGTGGCACCGACGACGACCAGTGGTCTGCGGCGGCCGACGTGTCTCGGGAGGAAGCCGGTAGGCACCTTCTCGGCACGCCTGCGGCGGCGTGTTACCTGCATGGGATGTCCCTTCATCACTTCGAAGCGGCCTTCAGCAGCTCGACATCGGCGTCGAACTGCCACAGCGGGTTCGGTCCGTCCCCGGTCGGGGTGCGCACCAGGAAGTAGCCGTTGACCTCCTTCGGCCCGTCGCCGTCGGCCATGAACCGTCCGTCGGGTGTGACGTCGAGCTGGTAGACCGCCTGCCCGGTGGCGGCCGTGCCGGGCAGGTGCCAGGACACGACGCAGCGCCAGTCGTTGCCCGGCCCCTCGGCGTCGACCCGGACGCTGCCCTTGTCGCACGCCGCCGTGGCCCGCAGCTGGGCCTCCGTGACGGCGGGGCGGTGCAGCTCCTCGGTCTGGACGACGTAGAGGTGGGCGAACGCGGTGGCGACCGAGCGCTGCACCTTGTCCTGCGTGATCCCCGACCCGGTCGCGGGCGTCGCGCCGGCGACGAGCGTCACCGTCGCGGCGCCGATGCCGAGCAGCGGCAGAACGCCCACCGCGAGCGCGCGGCGCCCCGAACCGTCGGCGGTGAGGTTGGTGAAGTCCCGCCGGACGAAGAGGAGATACGCCAGCGCGGTCGCGGTCACCGCCCAGACGAGGGAGACCGCGATCCCGATGAGCAGCGGCCCGAGCTGCTGCGGGCCGGTGAACAGGCCGTTCCAGGAGATGAAGGCGTAGCCGGGCAGCGCGAGACGCACGGCGACGGGCAGCGGAAGCAGCTGCCCGAGCTGCATCGCGAGGGCCACCAGCGCCGGCAGCAGCAGGCCCATCGGCGAGCGCCCGAGCGCGACCGACCCGAGCAGTCCGATCGCGGACAGGGCGAGGGTCGGGGCGAGCGCGCAGACCCACGCGAGCAGCACCTTCTGCGCCGCGTCCGAGGCCGCCAGCACATGGCCGTCGACGCCGACCAGCGGATGGTTCCCGACGGTCGCGAGCCCGCCCACCGTGCTGGACACGGCGAGCCCCGCCACGAGCACCAGGATCACGGTGAGACTCGCGGCGGCCTTGGCCACGAAGATCCGCCGCGGCGAGCGCACCGCGACGAGCAGATGCCGCCACGTCCCCAGCCGGTCCTCGGCCGCGAACACGTCCCCGGCGACGACGGAGGTCACGAGCGGCAGCGCCCAGCTGCCCGCGAACCCGAGCATCACCAGCGGCCCGGCCCACCCCGTGGCGTGCATCCACCGTCCGAAGAGTGTGTCGACGGGCAGTGAACTCTGCCGACCCACCGCCGCGACGAACAGCCCCGGGGCCACCCAGCACACCAGCACGAGGAGCCGGACGCGCCACTGCGAGACGAGCTTGACGACCTCGAAGCGGTAGCCGCGGGCCACGGGGACGCGGCGGGGCGCGGCAACGTTGTCGGCGGTGAGGGCGGCGGTCATCGGATGGCCTCCTGCGGCTGGGGGAGCGGGTCACCGGGCTCGGCCGACACCTCGGCGGAACGCTCGGCGGGCCCCTCGTCCGGGCCTGCCGTCAGCGCCAGGAACGCCGCCTCCAACGGCGAGACCACGGGCGTCAGTTCGCGCAGGGCGACGCCCGCCTTCACCAGGCGCGTCACCAGGTCGTCGAGTGCGGGAGTCAGCGCGTGGACGACGAGAGCGGCGGCGTCGGTACGGGCCTCGGCGGACTCCACCACGTGGAGTCCCGCGATGTCGGCGGCCGTCCGGCGGGCCGCCTCCGGGTCGGACGTGAGGAGGCGGTAGTCAAGTGCGCGGTCGGCGGCGGCCAGATCGGCCAGGGGGCCGGAGAAGACGACCCGGCCGGTGGCGAGGATGGTGACCTCGGAGCACAGGGCCGCCAGGTCGTCCATCCGGTGGCTCGACATCACGACGGCGGTACCGGCCGCCGCCAGCCGTGTCAGAACGCGGTGGACGTGGCGTTTGCCCGCCGGGTCCAGGCCGTTGGCGGGTTCGTCGAGGATCAGCAGCCGGGGTTCGGTGAGCAACGCGGCGGCCAGACCGAGGCGCTGGCGCATGCCGAGGGAGAAGCCGCGGGTGCGGTCGTCGGCGACATCGGTCAGGCCGACCTGGCCGAGGGCGTCGTCGATCGCGGGCGTGCGCGCGCCGCGGCCGTGCAGCCGGGCGAGCGCGGCGAGGTTCTGCCGCGCGGTCAGCGAGGGGTAGAGGCCGGGACCGTCCACGAATCCGGCGACCCCGTCGGGCGCGGGGAGCCCCCGGCCGACCGGCGCCCCGAGGATCTCCAGCGTGCCGCTGTCCGCGACGCCCAGGCCGAGCAGGAGCCCCAGCAGCGTCGTCTTGCCCGCGCCGTTCGGCCCCGCCAGGCCGTGGATCCGTCCCCGGGGCACCTCCAGATCGATGCCGTCGAGCGCGACGACCTCGCCGAAACTCCTGGTGATGCCGCGGGCCCGTATGGCGTGCGGTCTGTCCATGAGCCACCCTTCCCTTGCAAGCTGCAAGGACCATAGGGAGTTCATAAGTCAGGCATAGGGAAGGTGAGTTGAACGGGCCGGGAACGCGAGGTCATCGGAATCTCAAGTACCGCGCGGCCCGAACGGGCCGGGTCGAAAGAGGCACGCGGTCTTGTGGGTGTCGTTGAACTGTGCATGATCTACGCGTATGGCTACGGGCATCGGTACCGCCGCGATCACCCTTCGCGGGCTGCGCAAGACGTTCGGGGACGTACAGGCCGTCGACGGCATCGATCTCGACGTCGCCGAGGGCGAGTTCTTTTCGCTCCTCGGCCCGTCGGGATCCGGCAAGACGACGGTGCTGCGGCTCGTCGCGGGGTTCGAGACGCCGAGCGGCGGCACCGTCTCGCTGGCGGGCGCGGACGTCACCGGGAGCGCTCCCTTCGAGCGTGACGTCACCACCGTCTTCCAGGACTACGCGCTCTTCCCGCACATGACCGTCGAGCAGAACATCGCCTACGGCCTCAAGGTGCGCGGCGCGTCCCGCAAGGAGCAGGCGGAGCGCACCCGCGCCGCACTGGCCTCCGTGCGCCTGGAAGGGTTCGGCGGACGCAGACCCCGCCAGCTCTCCGGCGGTCAGCGGCAACGCGTCGCGCTGGCACGGGCGCTGGTCGTCCGGCCCCGCGTCCTGCTGCTCGACGAACCGCTCGGCGCGCTCGACCTCAAGCTGCGCGAACAGATGCAGACCGAGCTGAAGGAACTCCAGCGCGAGGTCGGCATCACCTTCGTCCTCGTCACCCACGACCAGGCCGAGGCGCTCGCGCTCAGCGACCGGGTCGCGGTCATGAACGCCGGACGCATCGAACAGGTCGGCACGCCGGGGGAGTTGTACGAGTCGCCCGCCTCCCCCTTCGTCGCGTCGTTCGTCGGGACCTCCAACACCGTCACGGGCCCGGCCGCCGAGCTGATCGTGGGGAAGGCGGGGACGTTCGGCATCAGACCGGAGAAGATCCGGTTGCTCGCCGCCGACGCGGAGCACGATCGCCGTGAGCACAGCGAGGTGCGCGGCACCGTCGCCGACGCCGTCTACCTGGGCGACCACACCCGCGTCGTCGTCGACACCGACGCCGGAGAACGCTTCGTCGTCGTCACGCAGAACCTCGACACGTCCGCCGCCGACGCCCGCGCGCTGCCCGGCGAACGCGTCCTGCTGCGCTGGCACCGCCGCCACAACATCCCCCTGCACCACGCCAGTTGATCCACCTCACGGACCGGGAGAGATCACGTGCGCGCAACCCGAACGCTCATGGCCGCCGCCGCGCTCGGCGGGCTGCTGCTCGCCACCGCCTGCGGCGGCTCCGACGGCGACTCGAAGAGCGGCGGCCAGGGTTTCACCCCGCCGAAGATGTCCGCGCCCAAGTCCCTCGGCAAAACCGAGGGCAAGGTCAATCTGATCGCCTGGGCCGGCTACGCCGAGGACGGATCCAACGACCCGAAGGTCGACTGGGTGACCCCCTTCGAGAAACAGACGGGCTGCCAGGTCAGCACGAAGGTCGCCGGCACCTCCGACGAGATGGTCAGCCTGATGAAGACCGGCCAGTACGACGCGGTCTCCGCCTCCGGCGACGCGTCCCTGCGCCTGATCGCGTCCGGCGACGCGGCCCCCGTGAACACCGACCTCGTCCCCAACTACCGTGACATCTTCGCCGGGTTGAAGATGCAGGCCTGGAACTCCGTCGACAAGGTCGCGTACGGCGTCCCGCACGGCCGCGGCGCCAACCTCCTCATGTACCGCACCGACAAGGTCTCCCCGGCGCCCGACAGCTGGAAGGCCGTCTTCGAGGACGCGGGCACATACAAGGGGCACGTCACCGCGTACGACTCGCCCATCTACATCGCCGACGCCGCCCTGTACCTGATGAAGACCAAGCCCGACCTCGGCATCAAGAACCCCTACGCGCTCGACCAGAAGCAGTTCGACGCCGCCGTGAGCCTGCTGAAGAAGCAGAACGGCAGCATCGGCGAGTACTGGAGCGACTACCTGAAGGAGATCTCCGCCTTCAAGAGCGGCGACTCGGTCGTCGGCACCAGCTGGCAGGTCATCGTGAACACGGCGCAGGGCGAGAAGGCCCCCGTGAAGGCGGTCCTGCCCAAGGAGGGCGCCACCGGCTGGTCCGACACCTGGATGGTCGCGGCGAAGGCCAAGCACCCCAACTGCGCCTACAAATGGCTCGACTGGATCGTCTCGCCCAAGGTCAACGCCCAGGTCGCCGAGTACTTCGGTGAGGCGCCCTCGAACGCCAAGGCCTGCGACGAGACCAGCGACAAGAGCTTCTGCGCCACCTACCACGCCGACGACACCGCGTACTGGAAGCAGGTCCACTACTGGAACACACCCATCCCGCAGTGCCTCGACGGGCGCACCGACGTCACGTGCGTGCCCTACGCGAAGTGGGTGCAGGCCTGGACCGAGATCAAGGGCTGAGAGGGCCGCAATGACTGCTGAGATCGCCGACACGGCCGTCCGGAAGGCGTCCGGGGCGCTGCACCGCAGCCCCCGGCTCCGCCTCGCCCTGCTGCTGGCCGCGCCGCTGACCTGGCTGGTCGTCGCCTACCTCGGATCGCTCGCGGTCCTGTTCCTGTCCGGCCTGTGGACCACCGACCCGTTCACGTCGGACATCGTGCACACCTGGACGCTCGACAACTTCACGACCCTGTTCACGACGCACGTGTACCGCCAAGTGGCGCTGCGCAGCGTGGGAGTCGCCGCGGGCGTCACGGTCCTGTGCGTCGTCATCGCCTTCCCGATCGCCTTCTACACGGCGCGCGTCGCCCGCCCCCGATGGCGGCCGCTGCTCGTCGTCGCGATCCTCACCCCGCTCTGGGCGAGCTATCTGGTGAAGGCGTACGCGTGGCGTGTCATGCTCGCCCAAGGCGGCCTGCTCGACTGGCTGCTGAAACCGTTCGGGCTGGACGGTCCCGGGTACGGACTCACGGCGACGATCCTCGTCCTGACCTACCTCTGGCTCCCGTACATGATCCTGCCGATCCACGCGGGGCTGGAACGCGTCCCGGACAGCCTGCTCGACGCCTCCGCCGACCTCGGCGCCCGCACCTGGCGCACGCTGCGCACCGTGCTGCTGCCGCTGATCCTGCCGTCGGTCGCGGCGGGCTCCGTCTTCACGTTCTCCCTCAGCCTCGGCGACTACATCGCGGTCCAGATCGTCGGCGGGAAGACGCAGTTGATCGGCAACCTCGTCTACTCCAACATCACGCTCGACCTGCCGCTGGCCGCGGCCCTCGGCACGGTCCCGGTCGTCGTCATCGTCCTGTACCTGCTGGCGGTGCGCCGCACGGGCGCGCTGAGCAGTCTGTGAACGGCCCATCCAAACGGTCCATCTGAGGGAGAAGGCTGTGCACCTGTCCCGCCCCGCCCGGATCGCGCTGCGCGTCGGCGCGCTGCTCGGCTTCGCCGTGATCTATGTGCCGCTGCTCCTGGTCGTCGTCAACTCCCTCAACCGTGACCGCAGTTCGGGGTGGCCGCCGGACGGGCTGACCTTCGACTGGTGGCGGGCCGCCTGGCACAGCGCGGGCGCCCGCGACGCGCTGTGGACCTCGGTGAAGGCGGGCCTCGGGGCCACCGCGATCGCGCTCGTCCTCGGCACGCTCATCGCGTTCGCGGTCGCCCGCCACCGCTTCTTCGGCCGCGACGCGCTCTCCTTCGCCGTGGTCCTGCCGATCGCGCTGCCCGGCATCATCACGGGAGTGGCGCTCAACACGGCGTTCCGCACCGTCCTCGAACCCCTCGGCGTCGGCCTCGGCCTCTTCACCGTCGTCGTCGGCCATGCCACGTTCTGCGTGGTGGTCGTCTTCAACAACGTGGCGGCACGCCTGAACCGGCTGTCCGGCACGTACGAGGAAGCGGCGATGGACCTGGGTGCCGACCCCTTCCGCACCTTCCGCGACATCACCTTCCCGCTGACCCGCTCGGCGCTCGCCGCGGGCGGACTGCTCGCGTTCGCGCTGTCCTTCGACGAGATCGTGGTGACGACCTTCACGGCGGGCCCCGGCGTCCAGACGCTTCCCGTCTGGATCTTCTCCAACATGGCCCGACCCCAACAGGCGCCCGTCGTCAACGTCGTGGCCGTCGTCCTGGTACTGCTGTCGGTGATCCCGGTGTACGTGGCCCAGCGGCTGTCGTCCGACACGGCGGCGGGCAGCCGCGTCTAGGCCGCCTCGTCCGCGTCGGGTTCCAGGCTCACCGCGGGGACCCCCAGCATGCGGGTGAGCACCCGGCGTTGACGGTCCGTCAGCGGCCAGGCGAACACCGCCGCCTCCGCCCGGGTGCGGGCGCACAAGGCGGCGGTCTCGCGGACCTTGCCGTAGCTCAGAAGCGTCCGCGAGGAGTACGGCAGGGCCATTCTCGCCGCCCCGCCCGCCGAGACTCCGCGCCGCTGCACGACCCTGCCGACGACCCGTGCGCCGCGCCGCTCCAGTTCCCCGGCCGCCGCGTCCATCAGTGCGCCGAAGTCCTTCTGCTTGCCGGAGAAGAACCCGACGAGCACGACATCGGCGCCCTCGACCACCGGCGCCGCGGGGGCCGGCTCGCGGTCCGCCCCCGCGCGGCGCACCGGTCGCCTGTCGCGCCGTCGATTCTGCTGCATGATGCCAAAGGCTAGGCGATCCACGTCACTTGAGCTTCTCCGCGAGGAGCGGCACCACGTGCTTCAGGGCGTACCGCGTGGACAGGACCGAGTCGGTGGCGAAGGCGCTGGAGATGTTCTTGTCGTCGAAGACCAGCGAGTGGCCCTTCTTCACCCCCGGGATCGCCCGGTACAGCGGATCCGAGCCGATCTTCTTCGCGGTGGTGCCGATCGGCGCCATCACCAGCAGATCGGCGTCGAGCAGCTGGAGGTTCTCCTCCGACACGGACACCGAGAACGCGCTGCCCGCCTTCTTCTCCACCGCCGGGTTGTTCGTGAACCCGAGCCGCTCGACGAAGTCCACCCGGCCGGTGCCGCGCACGTACGCGCCCCAGGTCGTCGCGGTGCGCGAGCCGACCGTGATGGTCCTGTCCTTGAACTCGGGGTGCGCCTTCGCCGCCGCGGCGAACTCCTGCTTCGTGTCGTCGATCAGCTTCTCGCCCTTGTCGGCAAGCCCGAGCGCCTGGGAGACCATGGTGGTCTGCTTCTCCCAGGAGACCTTGTACTGGTCGCCGCCCTTGGGCACTCCGATGGTCGGCGCGATCTTGCTGAGGGTGTCGTAGCGGGTCTGGTCGCCGCTCGACTTGGTGTCCAGGATCAGATCGGGCTTGAGCGCGGCGATCTTCTCGTACTCGGGCTCCAACGTGCCGATCTTCTGCGGCGACTTGTCGTACTTCCCCTTGGCCCACGGCCCGACACCGTCGCCGCCGAACGCCAGCCAGTCGCTCTGCCCGACCGGCTGCACCCCGAGCGCGAGCGCCGTCTCTGCGTCGCCCCAGCCGAGCGCGACGACCCGCTTGGGCTGCTGCTTCACGGTGACGGTGCCGAACTTGGTGGACACCTTCGCGGGGAAGGAACCGGCCGACGTGGCACCGGCGGCGGCCGACGAGTCGTCCTTGTCCGAGCCACAGGCGGCGAGCGTGCCCGTGAGGGTCAGGGCGAGGGCGCCGACGAGCAGGGAGCGGCGGCGGGGAGTGGCGATGGCCATGGAACCTGTTCTCTTCTGTGGGAGGTGGCTGAGCGGGAGTCGCGTTACGGGGCGGGGGTGACGGAGCCGGCGTGGTGCCGGCCCACGGGGACGATCAGGGGCGTGCCCGACACCGGGTCGGGCACGACGGTGCTGCGCAGGCCGAAGACCTCGTCGACGAGCGCCTCGGTGACGATCGCCGAGGGCGCGCCCTCGGCGACGATCCGGCCGTCCTTCATGGCGATGAGGTGATCGGCGTAGCGGCAGGCCAGATTGAGGTCGTGCAGGACGACGACGAGGGTGACGCCGCGCTCCCGGTTGAGGTCGGTGAGCAGGTCGAGGACGTCGAGCTGATGGCTGATGTCCAGGTACGTCGTCGGCTCGTCGAGGAGCAGCACGTCGGTCTCCTGGGCCAGCGCCATCGCGATCCACACGCGCTGGCGCTGGCCGCCGGAGAGTTCGTCGATCGGCCGGTCGGCGAGATCGAGGACGTCGGTGGCGTGCAGGGCGGCGGCCACCGCCTCGTCGTCGGCGGTCGTCCAGCGGCGGAACCAGCCCTGGTGCGGGTAGCGACCCCGGCCCACCAGATCGGCGACCGTGATGGATTCCGGCGCGACCGGCGTCTGCGGCAGAACTCCGAGCACGGCGGCGACGTCCTTCGTCGCCATCTTGTGCACGTCGCGCCCGTCGAGCAGTACCGCGCCGTCGGTCGGCGTGAGCAGCCGGGCCATCGAGCGCAGCAGGGTCGACTTGCCGCAGGCGTTCGGGCCGACGACGACGGTGATGGCGCCCGCCGGTACGTCGACGTCGAGGCCCGAGACGATCCGGCGCTCGCCGTAGCCGAGTTCGAGGCCACGGGCCTGGAGGGTGTGCGGGGATGCCACGGGCTTCTCCTCGGTGGGCCGCGGGGGGTGCGGGGAGGTGTTCATGGGTCAGCCGCCCTGCCCGACCCGGTTGGCGCGGGCCAGCAGCCACAGCAGATACGGGGCGCCGATCACGCTGGTGACGATGCCGGCCGGCAACTGCGTGCCGTCCAGGACGTGCTGGCCGGCGAAGTCGGCGACGCTCACCAGGAGCGCGCCCACGGCGGCGGACGGCAACAGCGCGGCGCCCTGCCCCGGCACCAGGCGCCGGGCGATCGGCGGGGCGAGGAACGCGACGAAGCCGATCGGGCCCGCCGCGGCCGTCGCGAACCCGGCCAGGCCCATGGCGCAGGCGAGCAGGGCGCGCCGGTCCCGCTCGACATGGGCGCCGAGGCCGCCCGCCGCGTCGTCGCCGAGTTGCAGGGCGGACAGCGTGCGGGCGGCGAGCGCGGTGAGCGGCACGAGGACCGCCGCGCCGACGAGCAGCGGCCACACCTGCGGCCAGGACCGGCCGTTGAGACTCCCGGACAGCCACAGGAACGCGTTCTGCGCCTCGGTGACCTCGTCGCGTGTCATCTGGTACGAGATCAGGCTGGACAGGCCCATGCCGATGCCGAGTCCGATGAGGACGAGCCGGTAGCCGGTGACGCCGCCGCGCCAGGCCAGCAGATAGATCGCCGTGCCCGTCAGCAGCGAACCGGCCAGGGCGACGAACGACAACGGCATTCCGCTCAGCCCGGTGAGTCCGCCGGCGAGCACGACGGCCGCGCCCGCGCCCGAACTGACCCCGATCACGTCGGGGCTCGCCAACGGATTGCGCAGCAGCGTCTGGAAGACGGTGCCGGACAGGCCGAAGCAGCAGCCCACCAGGAGGGCCAGCAGGGCGCGCGGCAGCCGCAGCTCGACGATGACGAACCGGCTGCCCGGGTCGCCGCCGCCCAGCAGCGTGCGCACCACGTCCGGCAGCGGCACGGTGTAGTCGCCGTAGCTGAGCGCGAAGCAGAACGCGGCGGCGGTCGCGGCGAGCAGCGCCGCGCTCACCCCGACGAGCCGGGCGCGGCCCCGACGGCGTACCGCCGCGACCCGGGCGGTGGCCGCCCGCAGGTCCGGACCGGGGGAGGCGAGGGTGCCCTTGTCGTCCCGGGCCGGGGAGGTGTCGCTCACAGCTCGACCGCCTTCCGGCGCCGGACGAGGAGGATGAACGGGACCGTGCCGAGCGCCGTGGTCATCACGCCGACCTGCACCTCGCCCGGGCGTGCGATCAGCCGCCCCGCGACGTCCGCGAGCAGCAGCAGGGCCGGTGCGAGCAGCGCGCTGTACGGCAGGATCCAGCGGTGGTCGGGGCCGGTCAGCAGCCGTACGGCGTGCGGTACGGCCAGACCCACGAAGACGAGCGGCCCGGCGACGACGGTCGCCGCCCCGCACAGCAGCACCACGCACGCCGCGGCGCCGAGCCGGGCGAGCGCGATCCGCTGGCCGAGGCCGCGGGCCGTGTCCTCGCCCAGCGCGAGGGTGTTCAGCTGCGGGCCGAGCGCGAGGGCGAGCACACTGCCGACAGCGATGAACGGCAGCGCCTGCCACAGCACTTCGGGCTCCCGCCCGCTGAGCGAGCCCACCTGCCAGAACCGGAACTGTTCGAAGGTCCCGCGGTCGGTGAGCAGCATGGCGCTGGTCAGCGAGGAGAGCGCGGCGGCCACGGCCGCGCCCGCGAGGGCCAGCTTCACCGGGGTGGCGCCCTCCCGGCCCAGGCTGCCGATGCCGTACACGAGGACGGCGGCGACGCACGCGCCGAGGAAGCCGAACCAGATGTACTGATCGGGCTCGGTCAGCGACAGCACGCTGATGGCGAAGACCACCGAGACCGAGGCGCCCGCGTTCACGCCCAACAGGCCCGGATCGGCCAGGGGGTTGCGGGCCACGCCCTGCATCACGGTGCCCGCGAGACCGAGGGCGACACCGGCCAGCAGGCCGGCCGCGGTGCGCGGGATCCGCACCTCCTGGACGATCAGCTGGGCGCGGTCGGACCGGTCGGGGTGGAACACTCCGGCCACCACATCGGCCCACGCGACCTGGCCGGAACCCACCGCGAGGCTGAGGCAGATCGCGGCGACGAGCAGCAGGACGAGCCCGGCGAGACCGAGCGGCAGCCGATCGGTACGTTGACGGTGCGCCGTCGGAGGGCGGGGCGGAGCGGTGGCCCGCGCGGTGAGTTGCACTGATCTGTCCTGTTCAGGGGCGCGGACGACACCCGACGACAATCCGGAGCGACAACCTCCGGACGGTAAGGTCAGGCTAACCTAACACTCGAAAGAGTGGGTGTAGTACCCACCGGGACGCCACCCGCACGACCTCAGGAGACGGCTTGCCGTACGCCACCGAAACCCGCGAACCGGCCACCGGCCAGGTGGAACTGCGTGACCCGGCCCAGCTGCGCGAGATCCTCGGCGAGCCGCACCCCATCGTGATCGACAAGGTCCACGACCGGCTCGACGAGCGGGACCGGGGGCTGATCGCCCGCTCCCCGTTCTGCCTGCTCGCCACCTCCGACGCACGGGGCGGCTGCGACGTCTCGCCGCGCGGCGACGGCCCCGGCTTCGCGCACATCGTCGACGACGGCACCCTCGCCCTGCCGGACCGCCCGGGCAACCGCCGGGGCGACAGCTTCCACAACATCCTGCAGAACCCGCACGCCGGCCTGCTCTTCCTCATACCCGGCGCCAAGGACGTCCTGCGGGTCAACGGCCGCGCCCGGATCCTCACCGACGCGCCCTTCTTCGACCTGATGGAGGCCAAGGGACAACGCCCGCAACTGGCCCTGCTCCTGGACATCGACGAGATCTATCTCCACTGCCCGCAGTCGCTGCGCCGCTCCGGCGTCTGGGACCCGCAGACCTGGCTCTAGGCTTCCCGCATGGCGACTATCACGGGGATTCCCGCGGGCTGGCCGGCCGACGAGACGGCGGCGCGAGCGGTGCAGGACGCGCTGCGCGACCGCGTCGTCCTGGACGAGACAGGGCCGCCGCCCGGCGCGGGCCCGGTCACCGGGATCGACGTCGCCTACGACGACGAGCGCGATCTCGTCGCCGCGGCCGCGGTCGTCCTGGACCCGGCCACGCTCGACATCGTCGAAGAGGCGACGGCCGTGGGACGGGTCGCCTTCCCCTACGTCCCCGGCCTGTTGGCGTTCCGCGAGATTCCCGCGGTCCTCGGCGCCCTGGAGGCGCTGCGCACCGACCCCGGCCTGGTGATCTGCGACGGCTACGGCATCGCACACCCTCGCCGCTTCGGTCTCGCCAGCCATCTGGGCGTGCTCACCGGGCTGCCCACGATGGGCGTCGCCAAGAACCCGTTCGTGTTCGTGGAGGGCGAGTTGGGGCCGGAGCGGGGGAGCGCGGCCCCGCTCCTCGACGGCACCGAGGAGGTCGGCCGCGCCCTGCGCACCCGCGCGGGCGTCAAGCCGGTGTACGTCTCGGTGGGCCACCGCATGTCACTGGACAACGCGTGCGCGCACACGTTGTCCCTCACCCCGACCTACCGCCAACCGGAGACAACGCGCCGCGCCGACCGCCTCTGCCGGGACGCCCTGGCGGCCCTTTAGGCGCGCGGGGAACTGCGCGCCCAGCCACGACGCAGCTGCTGACAAACGACTGTCCGCGCCAAGGTTCTCAACGCTCGGCGGCCACCCGAAACGTGATCCCGGCCTTCCGCAGCCGCGCGATCAGGGCGTCCCCCATCGCCACCGCGGTGGTCACCTGCCCGGCGCTCTCCGGCAGGTCGTCCAGCGCGAGCGACAGCGCGGACTCGGCCAGCATCTTCGCCGTCTCCCCGTAGCCGGGGTCCCCGCCGGACACCTCCGTGAACACCCGCCGTCCGCCGCCCTCGCCCACGAACCGCACCGAGAACCAGCTGTTGGCCCGGCGCTCCGCGTCAGGACCGTCCCCGGGCAGCAGCCGCCCGCCCAGCCAGCGCCGCGCGGGCGGCACCTGAGCCGCCGCGAACAGCGCGCCCGCGGCGGCGACTCCGCCGACCGCGACCGGCAGCGACTTCACCGCCGCGTAGTGCCGGTAGCGGAAGTCGGGGCCGTAGCGCTCCAGGGCCCGCGCCGAGCGCTGCACCACCTGCGGGTCGATCGTCGGCAGCGGCAGCGCCCACGCCCCGACCTCCTTGGCGTAGCGCGGCGCGGCCGTCGGCGCGTACGCGGTACGGCCCACGAGGCGCGGCTGGTGGCGCCGCCGGTCGCGCTGGGCGGCGACCATCTGACGGCCGCGCGCGAACTGGTTCAGCGCGGACGCGAACGTCCCGCCCGAGAACCGGGCGTTGGTCCGCACGAACCCGTCGATCCGCAGCGGCACCCCCTCCGGCAGCTGCCGCACGGTGAAGTAGGCGCCCAGGTCGTGCGGCACCGAGTCGAAACCGCAGGCGTGCACCAGGCGGGCGCCCGTCTCCCGCGCGCGGGCGTCGTGGCGCACGTACATGAGGTCCACGAACTCCGGCTCGCCCGTCAGGTCCACGTAGTCGGTGCCGGCGTCGGCGCACGCGGCGACGATCCCCTCACCGAACTCCAGGTACGGGCCGACGGTGGAGGCCACCACGCGCGCGCGGGCGGCCAGTTCGCGCAGGCTCGCCGGATCGGCGACGTCCGCGCGCAGCAGCGGCAGCACCGCGCATTCCGGGTCGATCCCGGTGAGCCGTTCGCGCAGCCGCTCCAGCTTGGCCGTGTCCCGGCCCGCGATCGCCCAGCGCAGTCCCTCGGGCGCGTGGGCCGCGAGGTACTCGGCCGTGAGCACTCCCACGAAACCGGTCGCCCCGAAGAGCACCACGTCGTACGCCCTGTCCGTCCTGCCGGGCTTCTCAGGCTCGTTCATGACACCCCTCACCATGCGTCCCACGCCGTTGTCGGTGGCTGAGGCTAGCGCGACCCGTGAGCGGGAGCCGCCGGGGGCCCTCCGATCTTGAGGGGCGTCCCGAAATTGGCTAAGCGCTTGCTCGCTAGGGCTTGTGCTGGCCGGGCCGCATTCATAGCATCGTTGGTGTTACATCAGTTGTGTCACAGACGGGCTGGGGGCGTGACCGGATGACGGTGGCAGGCACGGAGACCCGCGACGGGCACGGCGGCCCGCTCGCCGGGGTGCGCGTGGTCGAGCTCGCGGGGATCGGCCCGGGGCCGTTCGCCGCGATGCTCCTCGCCGACCTCGGCGCCGACGTCGTACGGGTCGACCGGCCGGGCGGCGGCGGACTGACGATCGACCCCGAGTACGACATCACCAACCGCAACAAGCGCTCCGTGATCGTCGACCTGAAGGCTGAGGGCGGGGCCGAGCGCGTGCTCGGACTCGTCGACCGCGCGGACGTACTGATCGAGGGCTACCGGCCGGGCATCGCCGAGCGTCTCGGTGTCGGCCCCGCCGACTGCCACGCCCGCAACCCGAAGCTGGTCTACGGCCGGATGACCGGCTGGGGCCAGGAGGGCCCCCTCGCGCAGCGCGCCGGGCACGACATCGCCTACATCGCGCCGACCGGCACCCTCGGCATGTTCGGCGGGCCGGACGAGCCGCCGGCCATTCCGGTCAACCTCGTGGGGGACTTCGCGGGCGGCTCCCTCTACCTCGTCGTCGGCATCCTCGCGGCCCTGCACCACGCCCGCGCCACCGGCACCGGCCAGGTCGTCGACGCCGCCATCGTCGACGGCACCGCCCACCTCGCCTCGATGATCCACGGCATGCTCGCGGCGGGCGCCTGGCAGGACCGGCGCGGTGCCAACCTGCTGGACGGCGGCGCCCCCTTCTACAGCACGTACGAGACGTCCGACGGCCAGTACATGGCGGTCGGCGCACTGGAGCAGCGGTTCTACGGCGAGTTCATCGACCTGCTCGGCCTCGCGGACACCGCCCCCGCGCGCGGAGACCTCTCCCGGTGGGGCGAGCTGCGCGACGCCGTCGCCGCGCGCTTCAAGGAGCGTACGAGGGACGAGTGGACGGCCGTCTTCGAGGGCTCGGACGCCTGTGTCGCCCCCGTCCTGTCGCTGCGAGAGGCGCCCCACCATCCGCACCTCGCCGCCCGCGGCACCTTCGTCGACCACGGCGGCATCACCCAGCCCGCCCCCGCCCCGCGCTTCACGCGGACCCCCACCGCCGTCCGCTCGGGACCCGCCCGGCCCGGCGCCGACACCGCGAGCGTGGCGCGCGACTGGGACGTACCGGCCCTGACCGACGACGAGCCCACCGAACCCCAGAAGAAAGGCAGTTGATCGCGAGCATGGAACGACGCCTGTTCAGCGCCGAGCACGAGGCGTTCCGCGAGACCGTGCGCACCTTCCTCGCCAAGGAGGTGACCCCGCACTACGAGCAGTGGGAGAAGGACGGCATCGTCGCGCGGGAGGCCTGGCTCGCCGCCGGCCGCCAGGGACTGCTGGGACTCGCCGTGCCCGAGGAATACGGGGGCGGCGGCACCACCGACTTCCGCTACAGCGCCGTCCTCGCCGAGGAGTTCACCCGGGCCGGCGCCGCCGGGCTCGCGGTCGGCCTGCACAACGACATCATCGGCCCGTACCTGACCTCGCTCGGCACGGACGAGCAGAAGCGGCGCTGGCTGCCCGGTTTCTGCGACGGCTCGCTGATCACCGCCATCGCCATGACGGAACCGGGCGCCGGCTCCGACCTCCAGGGCATCCGCACCACCGCCGAGGACAAGGGCGACCACTGGCTGCTCAACGGCTCGAAGACCTTCATCTCGAACGGGATCCTGGCCGACCTCGTCATCGTCGTCGCCAAGACCACGCAGGAGGGCGGCGCGCACGGCCTGTCCCTGCTCGTCGTCGAGCGCGGCACGGAAGGCTTCGAGCGCGGCCGCAACCTCGACAAGATCGGCCAGAAGGCGCAGGACACGGCCGAGCTGTTCTTCAACGACGTACGGGTTCCCAAGGAGAATCTGCTCGGTGAGCTGAACGGCGCGTTCATCCACCTGATGACGAACCTCGCGCAGGAGCGCATGGGCATCGCCGTCGCCGCCATCGCCGCCGCCGAGCACCTGCTGGAGATCACCACGACGTACGTCAAGGAGCGCGAGGCCTTCGGGCGGCCGCTCGCCAAGCTGCAGCACATCCGGTTCGAGATCGCCGAGATGGCCACCGAGTGCGCCGTGACCCGGACGTTCCTGGACCGCTGCATCGAGGACCACTCGGACGGCGTCCTCGACGCCGTGCACGCCTCCATGGCCAAGTGGTGGGCCACCGAACTGCAGAAGCGCGTCGCCGACCGCTGCCTGCAACTGCACGGCGGATACGGCTACATGACCGAGTACCGCGTCGCGAAGGCCTTCACCGACGGACGCATCCAGACCATCTACGGCGGGACGACCGAGATCATGAAGGAGATCATCGGCCGCTCGCTGCTGTCCTGAAACCACCCCAGTGACACCCCGTTGAAAGGCACTTCCGTGACCACAGACGCGTACGTCTACGACGCGATCCGCACCCCTCGTGGCCGGGGCAAGGCCAGCGGCTCCCTGCACGGCACCAAGCCGATCGACCTCGTGGTCGGACTCATCCACGAGATCCAGGCCCGCTTCCCGGGTCTCGACCCCGCCGCCATCGACGACATCGTCCTCGGCGTCGTCGGCCCGGTCGGTGACCAGGGCTCCGACATCGCCCGCGTCGCCGCCATCGCGGCCGGACTGCCGGACACGGTCGCGGGCGTGCAGGAGAACCGCTTCTGCGCGTCCGGCCTCGAAGCCGTCAACCTGGCCGCGATGAAGGTTCGTTCCGGCTGGGAGGACCTCGTCCTCGCCGGCGGTGTCGAGTCGATGTCGCGGGTGCCGATGGCCTCCGACGGCGGTGCCTGGTTCGCCGACCCCATGACCAACTTCGAGACCGGGTTCGTGCCGCAGGGCATCGGCGCCGACCTCATCGCGACCATCGAGGGCTTCTCGCGGCGCGACGTCGACGAGTACGCGGCCCTGTCGCAGGAGCGGGCGGCCGCCGCGGTGAAGGACGGCCGCTTCGAGCGGTCGGTGGTCCCGGTCAAGGACCGCAGCGGTCTCACCGTCCTCGACCACGACGAGTTCCTGCGCCCCGGCACGACCGCCGACTCGCTCGCCAAGCTCAAGCCGTCGTTCAAGGACATCGGCGACCTCGGCGGCTTCGACGCCGTCGCGCTGCAGAAGTACCACTGGGTCGAGAAGATCGACCACGTGCACCACGCGGGCAACTCCTCCGGCATCGTCGACGGCGCCTCGCTGGTGGCCATCGGCTCGCGCGAGGTGGGGGAGCGCAACGGGCTTACGCCCCGCGCCCGGATCGTCTCGGCCGCCGTCTCCGGCTCGGAGCCGACCATCATGCTCACCGGCCCGGCGCCCGCCACCCGCAAGGCGCTCGCCAAGGCCGGACTGACCATCGACGACATCGACCTCGTCGAGATCAACGAGGCGTTCGCGGCGGTCGTGCTCCGCTTCGTGAAGGACATGGGGCTGTCGCTGGACAAGGTGAACGTCAACGGCGGCGCGATCGCGCTCGGGCATCCGCTGGGGGCCACCGGCGCGATGATCCTGGGCACGCTCGTCGACGAACTCGAGCGGCGTGACCTCCGGTACGGGCTCGCCACGCTGTGCGTCGGCGGTGGGATGGGCATCGCCACGATCGTGGAACGGGTGTAGCGCCACTGTTTCGTCGCCGGGTGCCGCTTGCGTCGTGGCTGGTCGCGCAGTTCCCCGCGCCCCTGGGCGAGCGGAGCTCGCTTCCAGGGGCGCGGGGAACTGCGCGAGCAACCCACCACGACGCGCACCCGGCGACGAAACAGCACCCCCTTCCCCTGTCCCGCCCCCAACCTCCCCGCACCTGACTTCACGGAGACACACCATGACCGCCAGCACAACCATCCGCTGGGAACAGGACGACACCGGCATCGTCACCCTCGTCCTCGACGATCCCAACCAGTCCGCGAACACCATGAACCAGGCGTTCAAGGACTCCATCGCCGCGATCGCCGACCGCGCCGAGGCCGAGCGCGACTCCATCCGCGGGATCATCTACACCTCCGCCAAGAAGACCTTCTTCGCGGGCGGCGACCTCAAGGACATGATGAAGGCGGGCCCGGAGGACAGCCAGGCCGTCTTCGAGGCCGGCGTCGGCATCAAGAACTCCCTGCGCCGCATCGAGACGCTCGGCAAGCCGGTCGTCGCGGCGATCAACGGCGCGGCCCTGGGCGGCGGCTACGAGATCGCCCTCGCCAGCCACCACCGCATCGCCCTCGACGCCCCCGGCTCGAAGATCGGCCTCCCCGAGGTCACCCTGGGCCTGCTCCCGGCCGGCGGCGGCGTCACCCGCACCGTCCGCCTGATGGGCATCGCCGACGCCCTCCTCAAGGTCCTCCTCCAGGGCACCCAGTACGCCCCGAAGCGCGCGCTGGAGAACGGCCTGGTCCACGAAGTGGCCGCCACCCGCGAGGAGATGATCGAGAAGGCCCGCGCCTTCATCGACGCGAACCCCGAGTCGCAGCAGCCCTGGGACAAGCCCGGCTACCGCATCCCCGGCGGCACCCCGGCCAACCCCAAGTTCGCCGCGAACCTCCCGGCCTTCCCGGCCAACCTCAAGAAGCAGCTCAACGGCGCCCCGTACCCCGCGCCCCGCAACATCCTCGCGGCCGCCGTCGAGGGCTCCCAGGTCGACTTCGAGAGCGCCCTGACCATCGAGGCCCGCTACTTCACCGAGCTGGTCACCGGCCAGACCGCGAAGAACATGATCCAGGCGTTCTTCTTCGACCTCCAGGCGGTCAACTCCGGAGCCAACCGCCCCAAGGGCATCGAGGCCCGCAAGGTACGGAAGGTCGCCGTCCTCGGCGCGGGCATGATGGGCGCGGGCATCGCCTACTCGTGCGCCCGCGCGGGCATCGAGGTTGTCCTCAAGGACGTATCGGCCGAGTCCGCCGCCAAGGGCAGGGCCTACTCCGAGAAGCTCTGCGCCAAGGCCGTCTCCCGCGGCCGCACCACCCAGGAGAAGGCGGACGCGCTGCTCGCGCGGATCACGGCCACCGCCGACCCGCAGGACGTGGCCGGCTGCGACGCCGTCATCGAGGCCGTCTTCGAGGACCCGTCGCTCAAGCACAAGGTGTTCCAGGAGATCCAGGACATCGTCGCCCCCGACGCGCTGCTGTGCTCCAACACCTCGACGCTGCCCATCACCGCCCTCGCCGAAGGCGTCCAGCGGCAGGCCGACTTCATCGGTCTGCACTTCTTCTCGCCGGTCGACAAGATGCCGCTGGTGGAGATCATCAAGGGCGGGCGCACCGGCGACGAGGCGCTGGCCCGCGCCTTCGACCTCGTACGCCAGATCAACAAGACGCCGATCGTCGTGAACGACTCGCGCGGCTTCTTCACGTCCCGCGTGATCGGCCACTTCATCAACGAGGGCGTCGCCATGGTCGGCGAGGGCGTCGAGCCCGCGTCGGTCGAGCAGGCGGCAGGCCAGGCCGGCTACCCGGCCAAGGTCCTCTCCCTGATGGACGAGCTGACCCTCACCCTGCCCCGCAAGATCCGCCAGGAGACGCGGGCCGCCGTCGAGGAGGCGGGCGGCACCTGGACCGAGCACCCGTCGGAGGCCGTCATCGACCGCATGGTCGACGAGTTCGGCCGCACCGGCCGCAGCGGCGGCGCGGGCTTCTACGAGTACGGGGAGGACGGCAGGCGCGGCGCCCTGTGGCCGGGGCTGCGCGAGCACTTCACCAAGCCGGGCACGGAGATCCCCTTCAGGGACATGCAGGAGCGCATGCTCTTCTCCGAGGCGCTCGACACGGTCCGCCTCATCGAGGAGGGCGTCCTCACCTCCGTCGCCGACGCCAACATCGGCTCCATCTTCGGCATCGGCTTCCCCGGCTGGACCGGCGGTGTGCTCCAGTACATCAACGGTTACGAGGGCGGGCTCACCGGATTCGTCGCCCGCTCGCGCGAGCTGGCCGAGCGCTACGGCGACCGCTTCCTGCCGCCCGCGCTGCTCGTGACGAAGGCGGAGAAGGGCGAGACGTTCAGCGACAGCTGAGCCGTCCGCCCGCCGTGGTGGTGCGCCCCGCGACACGGGACGCACCACCACGGCCGGTCACCCGGCGCTTCTGAACGCCGCCCGCAGCTCCTCGCGCAACGACCGCTGGAACGCCGTCACCAGCGCCTGCACCACCAGCGGCTGCATATGGGCCGACAGCGACCGCATCGCCGACACGTGCCCTGGGTCACCGGGGTCCGCCTCGCGCTCCCGGTACGGGCCCCACACCTCTTCCTGGAAGAGCCGGGACAGCGCGTGCGCCGTCTGCCGGGTGTGCTCCAGCAGGATCGTGCGCGCCGCGAGCAGCGTCTCGTGCGCGATCGGCACGTCGAGGAGCTGCACGCCCAGGCGCAACTGCCCCACGTCCACCCGGAAGACGTCCCCGTCCTCCTGGTAGGTCATGACGCCCATCGCCTCCAGCCGGTCCAGGTCCGTGCCGGACAGCGTCCGCCCGCACCGCCGCTCCAGCTCCGCCTGCGGCATGTCCTCCGCCGAGTCCGGCGCCCAACTCGCCACCACCGCGCGGTGCATGGCGAGGTCGTCGGCGCTCAGGTCCCTCGGCAACTGCTCCAGATAGCGCTCGATCGCGGACAGGGTCATGCCCTGGTGCTGCAACTCCTCGATGAGCCCCAGGCGCGACAGATGCTCCTGCCCGTAGTGGCCGACCCGGCGCGGGCCGATCACCGGCGGCGGCAGCAGGCCGCGCGTGCTGTAGAAGCGGATCGTGCGGACCGTGACGGCCGCCCGCGCCGCCAGTTCGTCGACGGTCAGCGTGGGCTCCGGCCCGGCCGGGGCAGCCCCACTGTTCTCGATGTCGGTCGCCATGTCCGCCTCGCGCCTAGCTCTCGGTACCGATCGGGTTCAACAGTATTGCTGACACACCGATGTTGTGAAACTGCCTTATACGCGGGTTCGGGAAACCGGACAAGAGGGCTTCTCGGCATGTGAGAAGGACCGCTATGTGATCTCCGCCACCGCATTCCCGGTGATCTTTGGGGGAAGGTGCACAGTCGGTCCGCACACTGTCAGGGTGTCGCGGGCCGCGGTACTTCCGGACCCCGGGGACCCCACGTCCCCGCGCACCACAGAGCGGACACCCCCACGTGAGCAAGGACGCCGTGAACACGGCCGTGGACGCATCCCCCACGGATGCGCCCCGGACGCCCGCCGACGCGGGCGACGCCGGTTACAGCAAGGCCCTCAAGAGCCGCCACGTCAACATGATCGCCATCGGCGGCGCGATCGGCACCGGACTCTTCCTCGGTGCGGGCGGCCGCCTGCACGACGCGGGCCCCGCGCTCGTCTTCGCCTATCTGGTCTGCGGAATCTTCGCGTACCTGGTCGTGCGCGCCCTCGGTGAGATGGTCGTCTACCGGCCCTCCTCGGGTTCCTTCGTGTCGTACGCGCGCGAGTTCCTCGGCG
Organism: Streptomyces sp. NPDC057694; assembly: GCF_042799415.1. Lineage (NCBI taxonomy): Bacteria > Bacillati > Actinomycetota > Actinomycetes > Kitasatosporales > Streptomycetaceae > Streptomyces > Streptomyces sp. NPDC057694. The sequence goes on along the minus strand of NZ_JBHVIX010000001.1, from coordinate 1,357,112 downwards.
AGAAGGGCGCCTACGTCGCCGGCTGGATGTACTTCCTCAACTGGTCGATGACGGGCATCGCGGACATCACCGCGATCGCGCTCTACACCCAGTACTGGAGCGCGTTCACCTCCGTACCGCAGTGGGTGCTCGCGCTGATCGCCCTCGCCGTCGTGCTCTCCGTCAACCTCGTCTCGGTGAAGTACTTCGGCGAGATGGAGTTCTGGTTCTCGATCGTGAAGGTGGCGACGCTCGTCGCCTTCCTGTTCGTGGGCATCTTCCTGATCGCCACCCAGCACCCCGTCGACGGCCAGACACCCGGGCTGCACATGATCACCGACCACGGCGGATGGATGCCCAGCGGCACCATGTCGGTGATCCTCGTGATGCAGGGCGTCGTCTTCGCCTACGCGGCCCTGGAGCTGGTCGGCGTCGCGGCGGGTGAGACCGAGGAGCCCCAGAAGATCGTCCCGCGCGCCGTGAACTCGATCATGTGGCGCGTCGGCCTCTTCTACTGCGGCTCCGTGCTGCTGCTCGCCCTGCTGCTGCCGTCGTCGACGTACAAGGCGGGCGAGAGCCCGTTCGTCACCCTGTTCTCCAAGCTGGGGGTCGGCGGCATCGGCGACATCGTCAACCTGGTCGTGCTGACCGCCGCGATGTCGTCGCTCAACTCCGGCCTCTACTCCACCGGCCGCATCCTGCGCTCCATGGCGATGTCGGGCTCCGCCCCGCAGTTCACCGCCCGGATGAACCGCAGCCAGGTGCCCTACGGCGGCATCCTGCTGACGGCGGGCGTCGGCGTGCTGGGTGTCGGCCTGAACTACCTGCTGCCCGCCGACGCCTTCGAGATCGTCATCGAGATCTCGTCCATCGGCATCATCGGCACCTGGGTCATGATCATGGTCGCGCACCTGGCGTTCGTCCGCAGGGCCAAGCAGGGCCTGGTCGAACGCCCCGCGTTCCGGCTGCCCGGGTCCCCGGTCACCGAGATCGTCACGATCGTCTTCCTGCTGCTCGTCCTCGGCCTCATGTGGAACGACGCCGAGACCGGCCGCAAGACGCTCAGCCTGATCCCGGTCGTCGCGCTGCTGCTCGTCATCGGCTGGTTCCGCGCCCGCCGCAACATCGCCCGCAAGGCGGCGGAGCCGCTGACCGGGGCGACGAAGGACGAGTAGCCCCGGCCCGTTGTCGGTGCCTGCGGTGGCGCCGCGCGGCCCGAACCGGGCCGTGAGCTGGGCGAGTTGGCCATGCGTGCCGGGTGGGTAGGACAAAGGCATGGCTCTGATTCCGTGGGACGTTCACCTCAAAACGGGACAACTAGCCTCCTTCGCGGCCCTGTTGACCACCGCCGTCTTCGGCTCGGCCCGGCTGCGGTCCCGGCGTCCCCCGCCCGCCCGGGCCATCGCGCCGCCACCGCCCCCCGAGCCGTGTCTGCGGGCCCATGTCGTGCCGACCCACTCCGCGCCGGCCGACCCCGCGCACACCGCGGCCGTCACGGACCTGTGCACCCGGGTCTCCGAGCTCGCCTCGGACCTGGCCAAGCGGTACGGCGGCGAGGGGTAGCCGGGGAGGCCGGTGGACCCGGCCGTCGTGCGGGGTGGACCCTCGGCGGCCGGGATCTCCACCTCTCCTTCCACCCGTGGGTCCAGGTGCGAAGAGCCCGGTGTCAGCAGTCTTGAGGGCATGACAACCACCGACTGGATCACCGACATCGCCCTCGTCCTCGTCGTCTTCCGGCAACTGCGGGAAGGCCGCCTCGACCTCAAGACCTTCCTGATCCCGCTGGCGATCGTGGCCTTCGTGGCCCACACCTACCTCGACAGCGTGCCCACCGCGGGCAACGACCTGGTGCTGATCGGCGCGCTGATGGCCGTCGGCGCCGCGCTCGGCATCGCGGGCGGCGTCTACACCCGGATCCGCACCGCCGGCGGACACCTGCTGATCAAGGCCGGTGCCGTCTCCGCGATCCTGTGGGTGCTCGGCATGGGCGCCCGGATGGGCTTCCAGGTGTGGGTCGAGCACGGCGGCGCCGACCATGTCGCCCGGTTCAGCCTCGCCCACCACATCACCACGGACCAGGCCTGGGTCGCGGCCTTCGTCCTGATGGCACTCACCGAGGTGGTCACGCGGGTGGCCACGATCTACATCCGGAGCCGGCTGGTGGCCCGTGACGGGCGGCAGACGGCGACGGCCGAGGCCGTACCGGCTCTCGACCGCACGGTCTGACCGTGGGTTATGGTCACGCCGTGTCCGAAGCGCCGAGCCGTCCCGAGACTCCGAGCACTCCCGAGATCCAGAGCACCCACGCCCCCGGGCCGGCTCCGCACCAGGAGCACGGCCCGCGGGTCGTACCCGCCCAGGACCCCCGCGTGCAGTACGTCCTGACCCTGGGCGTCATCGTCGCGGGGGTCTGGACGATCCGGCCGCTGGGCCTCAGTGGCCGGGGCCTCGCGGTCGCCGCCCTCCTGCTGGTCAACTGCGTCGTCCTCGCGGCCCGGCACCTGCCCGAGTCCAAGGTCCCCCCACGCGTCGCCCTGATCTGGCTGACCTTCGGCGTCGTCGCCGCGGCGGCCCTGATCGGCGTCAGCCGAACCGGCTCCTGCTATCTCTTCGCCTACTTCCTCGTCGGCCACATCGGCCACCGCCTGGAAACCCGGAAGGCCCTCACCCTCGCCGCGCTGTGCAGCCTGCTCTGCGGCGCCGTCCTGTACTTCCGCATCGGCCCCGGCCACAACTTCCTGCCCTGGACGCTCGGCCTCACCACCGGTGCCCCGGTCCTGATGGGCATCGTCAACCGCACCCGCCAGCGCGAGGTCGAGGCCGTGGTCGAGGCGGCCGAGTCCGCGGAGCGCGCCGCGCGGGCCGAGGCCCAGGCCGCCGTCCTCACCGAGCGCGGCCGGATCGCCCGCGACGTGCACGACGTCCTGGCCCACTCCCTGGCGGGCATCAACATGCAGCTCGAACTGGCCGACGCGCTCCTCGACACCGGCGACCTGGACCAGGTCCGCGAGGCGAACAAGAAGGCGCACAGCATGGTCAAGGAGAGCCTGAAGCAGGCCCAGTGGACCGTGCACGCGCTCCGCGAGGACTCCCTGCCGCTCCTGGAGAGCCTGACGTCGATGATCGAGTCGTCCGGCCACCACGACGCCCTCACCGTCACCGGAACCGTCCGCGAGGTGCCGTCCCGGGTCACCCAGAACCTGCTGCGCATCGCCCAGGAGGCGCTGACCAACGCGGCCCGCTACGCGCCCGGCGGCGAGGTCCGGGTGGAGCTGGACTTCGCCGCGGCATCGACCACACTGAGGATCCGCAACAGCCCCGCGACCCGCGCCGTGAGCCCGGGCGCCGGCAGCGGAATGGGACTGATCGGAATGCGGGAACGGGTCGCGCTGCTGCGTGGGACGATCACCGCGGGCCCGGTCACCGACGGACCGGACCAGGGCGGCTGGCAGGTGGAGGCAGTGATCCCGGATGAGTGACGCGACACAGGCGACACAGGAGCAGAACCCGCAGGCGGCGCTCAAGGTCGTCGTCGCCGACGACCAGGCAGCCGTCCGCGAGCCGCTGGCCGCGGTCCTCGGACTGGCCCAGGACATCGACGTCGTCGCGGCCGCCGCCGACGGCACCGAGGTGCTCACCGCGGTCGCCGCCGGACCGGTGGACGTGGTCCTGATGGATCTGCGGATGCCCGTGATGGACGGCATCGAGACGACCCGGCGGCTGGCCGAGGAGCACCCGGAGGTGGCCGTCGTCGTGCTGACCACCTTCGCCGACGACGAATCCATCCTGGCCGCGCTGAGCGCCGGCGCCCGCGGCTACCTCACCAAGAACGCGGGGCGCCAGGACATCACCCGCGCCATCCGCGCCGCCGCCGCGGGACAGTCCGTCCTCGACCGCGAGGTCCAGGACCGGCTCCTCGCCACGGTCCGCACCAAAGCACCTGCGCCCGGGCAGCACCTGCCCGACGACATCACGCCCCGCGAGCGCGAGGTGCTCACCCTCATCGGCCAGGGCCTGCCGAACCGGGCCATCGCCGAGAAGCTCTTCATCAGCGAGGCCACGGTCAAGACCCACATCAACAACCTGTTCGCCAAGGCGGGCATCAGGGACCGCGCCGACGCCGTACGCCGCGCCATCGCGGCCGGACTCGCCTGACCCACGCGTCGCATACTGGATCACAAGGCCCGGCGGGCACCGTACGACGTCCAGGAAGCGGCATGAAGCAGCACGACCCCGATCCGCCGCCGCCCCCGCGGGACGGCATCCTCTGGGACACCGCGGGCGACGTCCGCTCGCTGCTCGCGCTGCCCGCCGCGTTCGTCCTCCAGGTCGCGCACCCCGCCGTCGGCGCGGGCGTCGACGACCACTCGGTGTTCCGCACCGACCCCTGGGGCCGCGGCACCCGCTCCCTGACCTCGGTCCTTCTCTGGGTCTACGGGGGAGAGGCCGCCGCCGAAGAGGGCCGCAGGCTGCGCCGCGTGCACCGCGACATCCGGGGCACGGACCCGCACGGGCGCCGCTACCACGCGCTGACCCCCGCGTACTACGCCTGGGTGCATGCCACCGGCTACCCCGTCGCCCGCTACGCCCGGCGCTATTTCGCCCGCCCCTTCACCGCCGAGCAGGACGCGCGCTTCTACGCGGAGTGGCTGATGGTCGGCCGGATCCTCGGGATCCATGACCGGGACATGCCGCAGACGGTCGACGAGTTCTGGCCGTACTACGAGAAGGTGCTCGCGCAGGAGATCGGGCCGAACCCGGTGGTCGCCGAGCTCACGGACGCCCGCCGCGCCATTCCGGCGCCGCCGGGGTTCCAGGGGCTGCGGTTGCTCTGGCCGTTGATCCGCCCGGTGCTCGCCCGTACGCTCCGCTTCCTGTCGATCGGGCTGCTGCCGCCCGAGGCGCGTGCCGCTGTCGGATTGCCGTGGACCGCGCGGCAGGAGCGACGGTTGCGGCGCTGGGCCGTACCGGTCCGCTGGCTCGTCCCCCGCCTCCCCGAACGCCTCCGGTACCTCCCCCTGGCCCGCCACGCGAGAACGGCTCCGCGCCTGCCGTGAACGATGCGTCGCCGAGTGCGGCTCTCGTCGTGGCTGATCGCGCAGTTCCCCGCGCCCCTAGGTATTTCGTCATCTGCGGGCCCGGTGGCCGCTTCTCGCGCAGTTCCCCGCGCCCCTGGAGATGCGCACTTCGTGCGCGACCTCCATCGGGGAGGGGCGCCACCCACCCACGGTGGAGGCGCGCCCCAGCCCCTCATCAGAGGCGCGCGGAGCGCAGCCTCAAGGAGAGGCGGCGCGAAGCGCCTGCCTCAGGGGCGCGGGGAACTGCGCGAGAAGCGGCCACCGGGCCGCAGGTCGCGATGAGAGCCTCGTGGGGCAGACGCGGGTCTTTCAGGGGCGCGGGGAACTGCGCGACCAGCCACGACGCAACCCGTGCTCACCCGGCGGCAGACGGTCAGTGCTCCCCGTGGATACCGTCGGTCGCCGCGATCGACTTCCACGAGCGCGGCTGCGCAGGCACACCGGCGGACCGAAGCGACGAGGCCACAGCGGGCCGAGTCGGCTGGTACAGCCACGTGTCGAACAACGAAGCGAGCGGCTTGCCGGAGACCTTCTCGGCGTAGGACACGAAGTCGGAGACCGTGGCGTTGCCGTACGCGTGCGCCTGCGGCCACCCCTTGAGGATCTTGAAGAACTTCTTGTCGCCGACAGCGTTCCGCAGCGCCTGAATGGCCATGGCCCCCCGGTCGTAAACGGCGGCGTCGAACTGGTTCTCGGCCCCGGGATCCCCCGGCTTCACCGTCCAGAAGGCATCGTCCGCCGGGTGCTGCGCGTACGTGTAGTCGGAGAGTTCCTGGGCCGTGCCCTCGCCCTCCTTCTCGGACCACAGCCACTGGCTGTAGCGGGCGAAGCCCTCGTTGATCCAGATGTCCTTCCAGCCGCGTACGGAGACACTGTCGCCGTACCACTGGTGCGCCAGCTCGTGCACGACGACGGACACGTTGGAGCCGTTCGCGAACTGCTTCGGGGAGTAGAACGGCCGCGTCTGCGTCTCCAGGGCGAACGACGACGGCACGTTCGGGACGTAGCCGCCCAGCGCCTCGAAGGGGTACTTCCCGTACACCGACTCCAGCCACTCGGCGACCTCGGCGGTACGCTCCACGCTCGCCTTCGCGGCGCCCTCGTTGGCGCCGAGGTCCTTGCTGTAGGCGTTGATGACGGGCAGCCCGTCGGCGGTCGTGTCGGTGGTGATGTCGAACTTGCCGATGGCCAGCGTCGACAGGTAGGTGGCCTGCGGATGACTGGAGCGCCAGTTGAAGCGGGTCCAGCCGAGCTTCGAACTCTGCGACTGAAGCGTCCCGTTGGAGATCGCCTGGGTACCGTCGGGAACGGCCACCGACACGTCGTACGTGGCCTTGTCGAGCGGGTGGTCGTTCGACGGGAACCACCACGCGGCGGCCTCCGGCTCATTGGCGCCGATGCCGCCGTCCGGGGTGCGCTGCCAGGACGTGAAGCCCCACAGCTGCACCTCGGACGGCTTGCCCGCGTACTTCACCACGACCGTGAAGGGCGTGCCCTTCGGGAGCCCGGCCGCGGGCGTCACCTCCAGCTCCTGCTCACCGGACTTGGCGAACGCCGCCTTCTTCCCGTTCACCCGGACCTCGCTCGCGGTGAGCCCGAAGTCGAGGTCGAAGCGCGACAGGTCCTGGGTGGACGAGGCGAGGATCGTCGCCGTGCCCTCCAGCAGGTCCGTCTTCGGCTGGTACTTCAGACGCAGGTCGTAGTGGGAGACGTCGTAGCCGCCGTTCCCGTACGTCGGGTAGTAGGGATCGCCGATGCCCGGGGCCCCCGGCTGGAAGTCGGCCGCCGATGCCGGGATCGCCAGCAGCAGGGCGGCCGTGAGCGCGCCGGGAGCGATGAGTCTGCGGTACACGGAAAACTCCAAGTCGTCAGGAACAGACCGGGGACCGACCGCACACGACCGGAGGGAACCGGCCCCGTGTGATCGTGTTCGCGACCCTATTCAGCACCCGGCACCCCGGTCATGTCCATGGCCCCTCCTGTCACACGATCGCCATTCGGCCGACATGTGTCTTTACGTCCCACGCGCCTGTCGTGCCTCGCTGTTGCCCTCTGTCGCACGGGAGTTGACCCGTGTACCTTCCGGCCATGCCGATACCTCCCGGACGCCTCCGACGTCTCTGGACCCTCCTCGTGGGCGCGGCCGCCGCGGCCCTGCTCGCCGTGCTCGTCGCCCCGGCCGGCGCCGAGGCCCGCACGGCCGCGCCGACCGAGTCGCGGCCCGTCTACTCGTACGAGAACGCCGTCCGCGAGTCCGTCTGGGTCGACACCCGGCTCGACGGCGACGGCGACGGCAGGACCGACCGGGTCGCCGTCGACATCGTCCGCCCCCGCGAAGCGGCGGCGCAGGGCCGCAAAGTGCCCGTGATCATGGACGCCAGCCCGTACTACTCCTGCTGCGGGCGCGGCAACGAGAGCCAGCTCAAGACGTACGACGCGAACGGCGACATCGTCCAGATGCCGCTCTACTACGACAACTACTTCGTGCCCCGCGGCTACGCGTTCGTCGGCGTCGACCTCGCCGGAACCAACCGCTCCGACGGCTGCGTCGACGTCGGCGGCCGCTCCGACATCCAGTCCGCCAAGGCCGTCGTCGACTGGCTGAACGGACGCGCCAAGGGCTACACCAGCCGCACCGGCGCCGACCGCGCGAAGGCGACCTGGACCAACGGCCGCACCGGCATGATCGGCAAGAGCTACGACGCCACCGTCGCCAACGGCGTCGCCGCGACCGGCGTCGAGGGCCTGGAGACCATCGTCCCGATCGGCGGCATCTCCTCCTGGTACGACTACTACTTCCAGCAGGGCGCCCCGCTCTACGACTCAGGACCCGACTGGCTGTCGGACTACGTGGAGAGCCCGGCCGCCCGCGCCCGCTGCGCCGCCGTCCAGCAGCGGCTGGTCGACGAGGCACCGCGCAGCGGCGACCTGACCTCCCTGTGGCAGGAGCGCGACTACGTCAAGGACGCCGCCAAGGTGAAGGCCAGCGTCTTCGTCGTGCACGGCATGCAGGACCTCAACGTCCGCGCCAAGCACTTCGGCCAGTGGTGGGACGCCCTCGCGAAGAACGGCGTCGAGCGGAAGATCTGGCTGTCGCAGACCGGGCACGTCGACCCGTTCGACTACCGCCGCGCCGACTGGGTCGACACCCTGCACCGCTGGTTCGACCACGAACTCCTGGGCCTGCGCAACGGCGTCGACCGCGAACCGATGGCCGACATCGAGCGCGCCCCCGACCACTGGACCACCGACACGGCCTGGCCGCCGCGCACCACACGGGCCACCGCCCTGCGGCCCGGCCAGGGTTCCGCGCCCGGCGTCGGCACCCTGAGTCTGAAGTCCGGCTCCGGCACCGAGCGGTTCACCGACGACCCGTCCCTCGGCGAGACCGACTGGGCCGACCAGGTCGACACCTCGACCCCCGGCAAGACCGGCTTCGTCAGCCGCCCGCTCGGCAAGGACCTGCGGCTCTCCGGCTCCTCGACGGTGACGGTCACCGCGACCCCGACGACGGCCACCGCCCACCTGTCCGCCGTCCTGGTGGACCTCGGCCCCGCCACCATCCGCGACTACGGCGCGTCCGGCGAAGGCATCACCACGCTCACCGACCGCAGCTGCTGGGGCCCGAGCGCGACCGGCGACAGCTCCTGCTACAAGAACACCAAGACCGTCACGGCCGACGTCAACTCGACCGTGTTCAGCCGGGGATGGGCCGATCTCGGCACCTACGCCGACCCCGGCCGGGGCCGCCCGCTCACCCCCGGCAAGGCCTACACCCTCACGATCTCCCTGGCCGCCAGCGACCACGTCGTCCCCGCGGGCCACCGGCTCGCCCTGATCGTCGCGGGCACCGACAAGGACCTCATCGACCCTCCGTCCACCCGGCCGAGCCTCACCCTCGACCTGTCCCGCACCGTGGCCCGCGTCCCCGTCGTCGGCGGCGCCGACGCCTTCGCGGCCGCCACCGCCCGGGGCGCGGCCGCCGCACCCCGCTCGACCGTCACCGACGACGTGCGCACGAAGCGCCCGCACCGCCCCGTCCCGGAAGGGGAGTAGCCGATGAACCCCCGCAGACGTGCCCTCGCGGTCACCGTAGCCGCCGCGGCGCTCGCCGCACCCCTGGTGACGGTGGCCCCGGCCAGAGCAACCGCCACCTTCCCCACCACCGGCTTCGAGCGGACGAACGGCGCCCGCTGGACCAGCCAGAGCGAGGAACAGAAACTACTCACCGCCGTCGACCGGGCCTCCGACCGCGTCTCCGTCTCCCGTATCGGCACCACCGTGCAGGGCCGCCCGCTCCAACTGGTCCGCGTCGGCGCGCACCGCGCCGCCACCACCGTGCTGCTCATCTGCAGCCAGCACGGCGACGAACCCTCCGGACGCGAGGCCTGCCTCACCAGGATCCGGGATCTCGCCTACGCCAAGGACCGGGCGACCGAACGCTTCCTGGCCCGCACCACCCTCCTCGTCGTCCCCACCGCCAACCCCGACGGGCGCGCCGCCGACACCCGCGGCAACTCCGACGGCATCGACATCAACCGCGACCACCTCGCCCTGAAGACGGCGGAGGCCCGCGCCATGGCGGCCGTCATCCGCGACAAGCGGCCCGACGTCATCTACGACCTGCACGAGTACGGCGCCACCCCCGAGTACTACGACAAGGACCTCTTCGACCTCTGGCCGCGCAACCTCAACACCGCGACCGCCGTGCACGACGAGGCCGAAACCCTGTCCGAGCGCTACGTCCGCCCCGCCGCCAACGGCGCCGGATACTCCACGGGCACGTACGGCATCTGGACCGATCCGGTCACCGGCGACCCGGTCAAGCAGACCGCGGGCGACGGCCAGGAACGCATCCTGCGCAACATGTCCGGCCTCAAGCACGCCCTCGGCCTGCTCATCGAGAGCCGCGTCGACCCCGGCACCCCGGCGGAGGAGGCCGACGACGCACTGAACAACCGGCGCCGCCGCGACTCCCAACTCGCTTCTCTGAAAGGTCTGTTCACCTTCACCCGGCAGCACGCCGACCGGATCGGGGCCGCCACGAAGGCCGCCCGCGCCGCGGGCCTGAGCGACACCGGCCCGGTCTACGTCGGCGGCGCCGACAACGACCCGGCGGAGCCCGCCGAGATCATCCAGGACCCGCCCTGCGGCTACCGCCTCACCGCCGCCCAATATGCCGAGTACGCGGACGAGTTGGCGCTGCACGGGATCCGCGTGCGGAAGTCGGGCGACGGGGCCTACGTTCCGCTGCGGCAGTCCGAACGCGCACTCGTGGCGCTGCTCCTCGACGCCCGCGCGCCGTACCACCTGACGGAAGGGGAGCCCGACACCAGCTGCTGAACGGGCGGCCGGGAACGTCCGGTGTGGTAGGTCCTGAAGGGTGACAAACCCTCAGCAACCACCCACCGGCGCGCCCGGCCCCGACGAGGACGCGCCGGGCGGCCGGCGCCCCGCCACCGACCGGATCGTGTTCGGTGTGACGGCCTTGCTCACCCTGGCCTTCGTGGTCTGGGGCTCGGTCGCCACCGACAACCTCGAAAGCGTCTCCACGCGCGCCCTCAACGGGCTCATCCACAACGGCGGTTGGGCGTTCATGCTCGCCGCCTCCGCCTTCGTGGTCTTCGCGCTCTGGCTCGCGATCAGCCGCTACGGGAAGATCACCCTGGGCGAGGAGGGTGAGGAGCCCGAGTTCCGTACGGTCTCCTGGGTGGCCATGATGTTCAGCGCGGGCATGGGCATCGGCCTCATGTTCTACGGAGTGAGCGAACCCCTCGCGCACTTCACGACGCCACCCCCGGGCACCGACCCGGCGGACGCCGCCGAGGCCATGACGACCGCCATGGCGACCACCCTCTTCCACTGGACGCTGCACCCCTGGGCGATCTACGCGGTGGTCGGCCTCGCCATCGCCTACTCCACCTTCCGCAGGCGCCGCCGCCAGACCATCTCCTCCGTCTTCGTCCCGCTCATCGGCGAGGAGCGCGCGCACGGCGCCTGGGGGCGGGTCATCGACATCATCGCGATCTTCGCGACGCTGTTCGGCTCGGCGGCCTCCCTCGGGCTGGGCGCGCTGCAGATCGGCTCCGGCTTCGAGGTCCTGGACTGGATGGACAAGGCGAGCACCGGCCTCCTCGTGGTGATCATCGCGGTCCTGACGGTCGCGTTCGTCGCGTCCGCCGTCTCAGGTGTCGAGAAGGGCATCCAGTGGCTGTCGAACACCAACATGGTGCTCGCGCTGATCCTCGCGGTGTTCGTCTTCGTCGCCGGCCCCACCATCATCGTCCTGGACCTCCTGCCCACCTCGCTCGGCGCCTACTTCGACGCCCTGCCCCAACTCGTGGGCCGCACCGAGGCGTCCAGCGGCAAGGGCGTCGCCGACTGGCTCGGCAGCTGGACGGTCTTCTACTGGGCCTGGTGGATCTCGTGGACGCCTTTCGTCGGCATGTTCATCGCGCGCATCAGCCGCGGCCGCACCATCCGCCAGTTCGTCGGCGGCGTGATCCTGGTCCCCTCCACGGTCAGCCTGATCTGGTTCGCGATCTTCGGCGGTACGGCGATGAAGATGCAGGAGCACGGGCAGCTGGGCGGCGCCGACACCCAGGAGGCCCAGCTCTTCGGTGTCCTGCACGAGTTCCCCGTAGCCACGGCGTCCAGCATCCTGGTGATGATCCTGGTGGGCATCTTCTTCGTGTCGGGCGCGGACGCCGCCTCGATCGTCATGGGCACGCTGTCCCAGAAGGGCGCCCTCGAACCCGGCCGGTTCGTCGTCATCTTCTGGGGCGTGGTGACCGGCGCGGTGGCGGCGGTGATGCTGCTCATCGGCGACGGCTCCGGCAACGCGCTCACCGGGCTGCAGAACCTCACGATCCTCGTCGCCGCTCCCTTCACCCTGGTCATGATCGGCATGTGCGTCGCCCTCATGCGTGATCTGCGCCAGGACCCGCTCATCGTCCGCGGCGACATGGGCATCGAGGCCGTCGAGGCGGCGGTCGTCGCCGGGCACGAGAAGTACGGCGGCGATTTCGAGATCCGGATCGGCCCCGGCGACGGCCCGGAGACCGCGGGCGACCCCATCGGGGACCACGGAAACCCATGAGGCGGCGGGCCGGTGTCGTGGTCTACTCCGGACCATGCCGCTGCTGCTTCTGGACCTCGACAACACGCTGATCGACCGGGACGCCGCCTTCCGCTCCGCGATGGCGGCGTTCCTGGCCGAACACGGTCTGCCGGCCGACGAGTTGGCGTGGATCATGGCGGTGGACGACGACGGTTACGCGCCGCGCGCGACCGTCGCGTCGGCCCTCACGCACCGCTATCGGGACCGGGTGTCACCAGCCGCCGTCCAGGACGTCCTCGACCGGGGCGCGGCGGACCGCGTCACCCTCGCCGACCCGGTCCGCACCGCACTCGTCGAGGCGACCCGGGCCGGCTGGACCCCGGTCGTCGTCACCAACGGCCGCACGGCCCAGCAGACCCGGAAGATCCGCCGCACCGGCCTGGACACCCTGGTCGACGGCTGGACGGTCTCCGAGGCCGTGGGCCACAAGAAACCGTCCCCCGAGATCTTCCACGCGGCGGCCGCGGGCCGCCCTCTGCGGCAGGCCTGGATGGTGGGGGACGCGGCCCGCACCGACATCGCGGGCGCGGCCGCCCTCGGGCTGCGGTCGGTGTGGCTGGCGCGCGGCCGCGCCTGGCAGGAGCAGGAGTACGCGCCGACCCACATCGCGGAGGGTGTCGTGGCGGCGATCGGCCATGTGGTGGGCGTCGGGTGGTGAGGGCCGCTCCGGTCCAGGGCGCACCGCCCTCAGGTCAGCCCCCGACCAGCCGCGCCGCTTCCTCCGCGCACCCCCACGCGACCGTCACCCCGGCCCCGCCGTGCCCGTAGTTGTGCACCAACAGCCGCCCCTCGGCGTCGACTTCACGCTCGATGCGCACCGCGGGCCGTGCCGGACGCAGTCCCACCCGGTGCTCGACCACCCGCGCGCCCGCGATCTCCGGGCGCAGCGCCGCGCACCGCCGCACGATCGCCTCCGCGACCGCGGGATCCGGCTCCAGGGACCAGTCGTCCTCCTGCGCGGTGCCGCCGAGCAGCAGTCGCCCGTCCGGCTGGGGGAAGAAGTACGTCGTGGTGTCCGACCCCTCGTCGGCGGAGGTGAACCAGGTGCGCACGCCCGGGTTCTCCACGACCACCAGCTGCCCGCGCACCGGCCGCACCGACGCGTCCGGCACCAGCTCCCGCGCGCCGAGCCCCGTGCAGTTCACGACCACCCCGGCCGCCCCCGTGGCCTCGTCGAGGGAGCGCACCTCGCGCCGCTCCACCTCGATCCCGGCCGCCGCCAACTCGCCCCGCAGCCAAGCCAGATGGACCGGCATGTCGATCAGCGGCAGCCGCGCCGCGAGACCCTCATCGGTGTCCCGCAGCCCCGCCACCTCACCGGCCCACGCCCCGAGACCGGCGAGCCGGACGCCCTGGTGCACGCCCTCGACCGTCCGGACGCCCGTCTCGTCCGGGCGCTCCGCCCATTCCTCGTAGGCCCGCAGCGACCGCAGCGACCACGGCCCGACCCGCGCCACCGGGTCGATCCGGTACGGCCACCACAACGCGCCGGCGACGGCCGAGGTCGTCCGCTCGGCGGGATCGCGCGACCACACCCGTACCCGCCGCCCGGCCCGCGCCAGTACCAGCGCGGTGGACATGCCTATGACCCCGCCGCCCACCACGATCACGTCATCGTTCACATCACTGTTCACGCCGGGACCGTAGCGGAATGTGTCATGCCGTGCTCAACACGGGTGCCGGGTGGGGATACTCACACCATGTCTGCCGAGTACGCGACCTTCGGCCTGGCCCCGGCGATGCGCGCCGGGGGAGTCCTGGCCAACGGTGACTACCAGGTCCACCGGGACTTCCTGGACTTCATCGTCGACGGCCGCCCGCTGCTGTTCCAGCTCTCCGACCTCGACGCGGTCTCTCCGCTGGCCGCCGACATCCCGCCCGCCATCTTCACCGACCACGTAAGAAGCCTCCTCCTGGAGGCCGACGCGCCGCTGTCCCAAGGGCGGTACATCATCTACGGCTGCCCCGAGTGCGAGGGACTGGAGTGCGGGGCCGTCACCGCCGTCATCGAGCGGGCGGGCGACGACCGCGACGACTACGTGTGGCGCGACTTCGCCTGGCAGACCGAGGACCGGGCCGACCTGGAGCTGAACGGCTACCACGGCATAGGCCCGTTCCGCTTCCGCGGCGACGCCTACCGGGCCGCGCTCGGCCAGTTGCTCGACAGCCCCGCAGGGCCCGCCACCACCCGCCGACGGGTCCTGCTCATCGGCGCCCGGGTCGCCGTCCTCGCCAAACTCGCCGCCGCCCTGCGCACCATCGGCATCGGCGCGGACATCACCGAGGACGCGACCGGCGTACCCCCGGAGGAACTGCGCGCCTACGGAGCAGTCGCCTTCGGCCGCGCCGTCGACGAGGACCGGCGCGCCGCCATCCGCGGCGAGTTCGACCGGGCCGGCGCCGACATCGCCTACGTCGACGGACTCGCCCCGATCATCCCGCTGCTCGTCGCCCAGATCGAGAGCGCCCTCGACCGCAGCCCCGCACCCCAGCGCCGCCTCACCCGGCTCGTCGCCGCCGACGGCGAAGCGGGCCTCGAAGTCACCTCCACCTGCCGTGTCCAGCTCACCGCCTACCGCCTCGACCGCCTGTACCGCACCCACGCCCACGACGTCTTCGACGAGGTGCTCGACCCCGGCCGGCACCGCATCCCGCTCGACAGGAGGGCCGTCAAGGGGGAGTCCTTCCTCGTGGCCCGCACCACCGGAAGCGTGCTGGTGGCGCCGATGGCGCGCTGACCGGCCCCGGCAGCGGCACCGGCCGCCCCCGATTAGGATCGACGCCCTGATGACTGCCACCCTCGTAGCCAAGAACCTCGCCGCGGGCCACGGCGACCGCTCCCTGTTCGCCGGACTCGACCTCGTCGTCGCGCCCGGCGACGTGATCGGCCTCGTAGGCGCCAACGGAGCAGGGAAGTCCACCCTGCTCCGGCTGCTCGCCGGGCTCGACACCCCGGAGGAGGGCGAGCTGCTGCTCTCGCCGCCGACCGCGACCGTCGGCCATCTCCCGCAGGAGCCGGAGCGCCGCCCCGGCGAGACGATCCGCGAGTTCCTCGCCCGCCGCACCGGCGTCGCCGAGGCCCAGCGCGTCATGGACGACGCCACCCAGGGCCTCGTCGACGGCACGCCCGGCGCCGACGACGCCTACGCGGTGAGCCTGGAGCGCTGGCTCGGCCTGGGCGGCGCCGACCTCGACGAGCGGGCCGAGGAGGTCGCGGGACAGCTCGGCCTGCGCGTCGGCCTCGACCAGACGATGACCTCGCTCTCCGGCGGCCAGGCCGCCCGGGCGGGCCTCGCCTCGCTCCTGCTGTCCCGCTACGACGTCTTCCTCCTGGACGAGCCGACCAACGACCTCGACCTGGACGGCCTGGAGCGGCTGGAAGGCTTCGTCCGCAGTCTGCGCGCGGGCACCGTCGTCGTCAGCCACGACCGCGAGTTCCTCACCCGCACGGTCACCAAGGTCCTCGAACTCGACCTCGCCCAGCAGCAGATCAACCTCTACGGCGGCGGCTACGACGCCTACCTGGAGGAGCGCGACGTCGCCCGGCGCCACGCGCGCGACGAGTACGACGAGTACGCCGACAAGAAGGCGGCGCTCGAAAGCCGCGCCCAGACGCAGCGCTCCTGGATGGACAAGGGCGTCAAGAACGCCCGGCGCAAGGCGACCGACAACGACAAGATCGGCCGCAAGTTCCGCAGCGAGTCCAGCGAGAAGCAGGCCGCCAAGGCCCGCCAGACGCAGCGCATGATCGAGCGCCTCGACGTGGTCGACGAGCCGCGCAAGGAGTGGGAGCTGCGGATGGAGATCGCGGCCGCGCCGAGGTCCGGCGCGGTGGTGGCCTCACTCCGGGACGCCGAACTGCGGCGCGGGGACTTCGCGTTCGGCCCGGTCACGCTCCAGATCGACTGGGCGGACCGCGTCGCGATCACCGGCGCGAACGGCTCCGGCAAGTCCACCCTGCTCGCCGCGCTCCTCGGCCGGCTCCCGCTCGACGCGGGCCATGCGACGCTCGGCTCGGGCGTCGTGGTCGGCGAGGTCGACCAGGCCCGCGCGCTGTTCCACGGCCCGGAGGCGCTGCTCGACGCGTTCGGCGCGGCCGTCCCCGACACCGAACCGGCCGAAGTGCGCACCCTGCTCGCCAAGTTCGGCCTCAAGGCGGAGCACGTGCTGCGCCCGGCGGCGACCCTCTCCCCGGGCGAACGCACCCGGGCGGCACTCGCGCTGCTCCAGGGCAGAGGCGTCAACCTCCTGGTCCTGGACGAGCCGACGAACCACCTGGACCTGCCCGCGATCGAGCAACTGGAGCAGGCGCTCGACTCCTACAAGGGCACCCTGCTCCTGGTCACTCACGACCGGCGGATGCTGAATGCAGTCCACACGACGAGGCGCTTCGAAATGAAGGCGGGGAGGGTGAGCGCCCCGTAAGGGGCGCGGGGAACTGCGCGCTCAGCCACGACGAGCCCGCAGTTCCCCACCCACATCCACCAGGACGGCGCTACGCCAGCCCGGCCTTCTTCAAGGCATCGGCCATGGCGGAATTGGCCGGAGCGGCCGCGGGCCGCCCCTTGCCCCCGCCACCGGAAGCCCTCCCGCCGCCAGAAGTCGCCCCGCCACCAGAATTGCCCCGGCCACCGGAGTTCCCACCGCCACCGGAGTTCCCCCGGCCGCCACCCTGCCGGTTCGACTGCCGCGGCGGCTTGCGGTCACCGCCGCGCCCCCCGCGCTGCTCCGGGCCGGAGGCCTTCTCGTCGTCGAGCCGCAGCGTCAGCGAGATCCGCTTGCGCGGCACGTCGACGTCCTGGACCTTCACCTTCACGATGTCGCCGGGCTTCACCACATCGCGCGGGTCCTTCACGAACGTCCGCGACAGGGCCGACACGTGCGCGAGACCGTCCTGGTGCACGCCGATGTCGATGAACGCCCCGAACGCCGCGACGTTCGTGACGACACCCTCCAGGATCATCCCCGGCTCCAGGTCGGAGATCTTCTCCACGCCTTCCTTGAAGGTGGCCGTCTTGAAGGCGGGCCGCGGGTCGCGCCCCGGCTTCTCCAGCTCCTTCAGGATGTCCGTCACGGTCGGCAGCCCGAACTTGTCGTCCACATAGTCGGCCGGCCTGAGCGAGCGCAGCGTCCCGGTGTCGCCCATCAGCGACCCGACCCCACCACCGGTCGACTTCGCCATCCGCCGCACGACGGGGTACGCCTCCGGGTGCACGGACGACGCGTCCAGCGGGTCGTCGCCGCCCTGGATGCGCAGGAAGCCCGCGCACTGCTCGTACGCCTTCGGGCCGAGCCGGGCGACGTCCTTGAGGCCCTTGCGGTTGCCGAACGGGCCGTTCGCGTCGCGGTGCGCCACGATGTTCTCCGCGAGTCCGGCGCCGATGCCGGACACGCGCGCGAGGAGCGGCGCGGAGGCGGTGTTGACGTCCACCCCCACCCCGTTCACACAGTCCTCGACCACCGCGTCCAGCGAGCGCGACAGCTTCACCTCGCTCAGGTCGTGCTGGTACTGGCCGACACCGATCGACTTCGGGTCGATCTTCACCAGCTCGGCCAGCGGGTCCTGGAGACGGCGGGCGATCGACACGGCGCCGCGCAGCGACACGTCCATGTCGGGCAGTTCCTGGGAGGCGAACGCGGAGGCCGAGTACACCGAGGCGCCCGCCTCGCTCACCATCACCTTGGTGAGATTCAACTCGGGGTGCTTGGTGATGAGTTCACCGGCGAGCTTGTCGGTCTCGCGCGATGCCGTGCCGTTGCCGATCGCGATCAGGTCGACCGCGTGCGCCGCGGAGAGCTTCGCCAGCTTGGCGATCGCCTCGTCCCAGCGGTTCGCCGGGACGTGCGGGTGGATGACGTCGGTCGCCACGACCTTGCCCGTCGCGTCGATGACCGCGACCTTCACGCCCGTACGGAAACCGGGGTCGAGGCCCAGCGTCGCGCGGGTGCCCGCGGGGGCGGCGAGCAGCAGGTCCCGCAGGTTCGCCGCGAAGACCTTGACCGACTCGTCCTCGGCGGCCGTGCGCAGCCGCATCCGCAGGTCGATGCCGAGGTGGACGAGGATGCGGGTGCGCCAGGCCCAACGGACCGTGTCCTGGAGCCACTTGTCGCCCGGGCGCCCCTGATTGCGGATCCCGAACCGGTCGGCCACGATCGGCTCGTACGAGGACGAGGGCGAGGCCGCCGTGGTGCCGGGACCCTCCTCGGCCGGCTGCTCCTCCGGCTCCAGGACGAGCTCCAGCACGTCCTCCTTCTCGCCGCGCAGCATCGCGAGGACACGGTGCGAGGGGAGCTCCTTGAACGGCTCGGCGAAGTCGAAGTAGTCGGCGAACTTGGCGCCTGCCTCCTCCTTGCCGGACTTCACCTTCGCCGCGAGCCGGCCGCGCACCCACATGCGCTCACGCAGCTCGCCGATCAGGTCCGCGTCCTCGGAGAACCGCTCCGTGAGGATCGCGCGGGCGCCGTCCAGCGCGGCCTGCGCGTCCGCCACGCCCTTGTCGGCGTCCACGAACGCGGCGGCGGCCGCCTGCGGGTCCACCGACGGGTCGCCGAGCAGGCCCTCGGCCAGCGGCTCCAGGCCCGCCTCGCGCGCGATCTGCGCCTTCGTGCGCCGCTTCGGCTTGAAGGGCAGATAGATGTCCTCCAGGCGCGCCTTGGTGTCGGCGGCGACGATCTGCGCCTCCAGCTCCTCGGTCAGCTTGCCCTGCTCGCGCACCGAGTCGAGCACAGCCGTGCGCCGCTCCTCCAGCTCGCGCAGATACCGCAGCCGCTCCTCCAGGGTGCGCAGCTGGGCATCGTCCAGCGACTCCGTCGCCTCCTTGCGGTAACGAGCGATGAAAGGCACCGTCGAACCGCCGTCAAGGAGGTCGACGGCGGCCTTCACCTGCCGCTCCCGTACGCCGATTTCCTCGGCGATCCTGCCTTCGATGGACCCAAGAGTGGGTGTCGCCACGATCCCGTACCGCCTAAGTCGAATGAGGTTGCGCGGCAATTGTGGCAGGTGACACCGACAACGGGGGATCAGGGCACCGACCGGCCGGTCCCGCGCGGCCGGTCGGCGGGCCCCGCCGGGGCGGGACTCAGGCGGCCCTGCCGATCAGGTCCGGCGGGAAGGCGCCGTTGCCGAGCGCGGTGCCGATGAAGCCGGTCGCCAGCTCCGTCAGACGGGTCACCCCGGCGCCGCCGAGGTGGTCGTAGGGCGCCCGGTCCAGCTCGTCGGTGAGCGTCTCGATCCCGGACCGCAGCCGCGCGCCCTCCTCGGTGAGCGTCAGCTCCTCGTCCCCGGTGAGCAGGCCGCGCGCCCGCAGCCGCCCGGCCGCCGCGTCGTACTCCTCGCGGGTCCAGCCGCGCGTGGCGAGCAGGAACTTGGGCGCCATGCCCTTGCCGGTGGCGACATGGCTGACGAGCGCCTCCACCGGGTCGAGACCGGCGCCGAGCAGAGCGGCGAGATGCCCGTCGCCGCGGTGCTCGCGCAGCAGCGTTGCCGCGTGCCAGTACGCCATGTGCGCCTCCTCGGGGACCGGGAGATCGGCGTGCGCGGCGTACAGCGGCCGGGCGTGGCGCGTACACGCCTCGGTCGCGCGCAGGGCGAGTTCGGCGGCCTCGGCCATCTCCTTGGAGGCGAGCGCCTCCTCGCCGAGCAGCCGGCGCAGCGTCGTGTCGACGGCACGCGCGCGTGCGGCGAGCACGACCTCGGGCGAGGCGGCCTGCCACACCGCGGGCACATGCCGCGCCACCAGGTCGTGCTTGAAGTTGTAGAAGGCGGCCGACACGGTGCCGGCGCCGACGGCCCCCATGGCCGCCGAACGCGCCGCGAAGTAGGCGGCGTTGCGGTCCGTGACACCGACGGCGGCCAGTTCCCGCGCCAGATCGGGCGAGAAGTAGTGCGTCGAGTGGAACGGATTGAGCACGTTGTGGCAGCGGCGGGCGGCGCGCAGGCGCGGGTCAGGAGTCATCCCCGTACGTTACCGACCGGTCGGTACGTCTGGGTATACGGGGGAGCCGACGAGGGCGAAAAAGGTGGGGAGAACGCCACTGCGCCGGCCCACCTGGTGGCGAGGTTCAGGAAGTCGCGGTCCAGCTGAAGCGCGGCGCCCGGCGCTCCAGGAACGCGGCGACGCCCTCCGCGGTGTCGCCGCTGCCGCGCGCCTGCTGTGCCCAGTACGCGTCCCGGTCGGTGCGGCCCGCCGTGAACTCCTTGGCCGCCGCCTGCGTCAGTTGCGAGCGGCTGACGAGGACGCGCGTGAACTCGGCCACGCGCTTGTCGAGTTCGGCCTCGGCCAGGACCTCGTCGACGAGGCCCGTGCGCAGCGCCCGCTCGGTGCCGATCAACTCGCCGGAGAACAGGAGGTACTTGGCGCTCGCCGGGCCCACCAGCGACGTGAGGCGCCGGGTCGAGGATGCCGGGTAGACGATCCCGAGCTTCGCCGGAGTCACCCCGAACAGCGCGCTCCCGGCCGCGAACCGCAGATCGCAGGCGGCCGCCAACTGGCAGCCGCCGCCCACGCAGAACCCGCGGACCGCCGCCAGGGTCGGCTTCGGGAAGGCGGCCAGCGCCTCCTCGGCGGCGACCGCCAGCCCCTGCGCGGCGCCCGCGTCGTCGACGAGCGTGGAGATGTCGGCCCCGGCGCAGAAGGTGTCACCGGCGCCGGTCAGGACCAGGACACGTACGGCAGGATCCGCGGCCAGGTCGTCGAGCAGCGGCGGCAGCGCGGCCCACATGCCGGCGGTCATGGCATTGCGCCTGGCCGGATGGTCGATGACGACGGTGGCGACGGCGTCGGTCACCGAGTGTGTGAGGGACGGTGCAGGGGACATGCCGCGGATGGTATCCAGCCCGCCCCGCCGGACGATCAAGAAGGGGTCCCTGCGGGGCCCCGGTCGTCCGGCACCTCTCGTACTTCAAACTGAAGAGCACCCGAAAGAGGAACAACCGGGACAGGATCAGTCGCACATCCGACGCCGACATGCTTCGACGATCAAATTCCGCCGATAGTCGCTGACTTCTGGTCAGTCCGGCGGTCCGGACCAGCGGATTCTCAACACTCAAAGCGTGGTGACAATCGAGCGCAAGGGCGGGGACCGGACGATGAACGACCACGGGAGCGCGCCCCCCGAGCATGCCGCGGGCGGGCCGTTGCCGTACGAGGGGGTGTGGCGGTTCACGGCGCAGGCGGTCGACGCGTCGGTACCGCAGGCCCGGCGGGCGGTGCGCGAACTGCTCGCCCGGCAGGGAGTACCCGCCCCGGACGACCTGGTGCACGGGCTGCTCGTGATCGTCTCCGAGCTGGTGACCAACGCGGTCAAGCACGCCGCGCTGCTCTCTCCGATGCTCGCCGTCGAGGTCGCCGTGGGCGCGGAGTGGGTGCGGGTCTCCGTGGAGGACGACCACCCCTACCGCCCCACGGCTCTTGAGGCCACCAGCGGTCAGACCGGTGGCCGCGGGCTGCTCCTCGTACGGGAGATCACCGCGGAGGCGGGCGGCGTCTGCGACGTCGAGCACACCGCGAGCGGGGGCAAGGTCATCTGGGCCGCCCTGCCCCTCAAGCCCGCGCAGCCCTGAGCGTCACCAGCCCGCGGAGGGACCCGTCAGCTCCTTGACCGCCGGACGCGCGGCGTCCAGCACGGTCATGAACCACGAGGAGAACGGGTCCTTGGCGTGCCGCTCTGCCAGTTCCTCGGCGGTCACGAACACCGTCTGCCCGACCTCCTCCGGATCCGGGTCGAGCGGGGACTGCACCATTCCCACGAAAAGGTGATTGAACTCCTGCTCCACCAGACCCGAATCGGGGTCCGGGTGGTTGTAGCGCACGGTGCCGGCCTCCGCCATCAGCGACGGCGAGACACCCAGCTCCTCGAACGTGCGTCGGGCGGCGGCCGCGAACGGGGCCTCGCCCGGGTACGGGTGTCCGCAGCAGGTGTTCGACCACACGCCGGGGGAGTGGTACTTGCCCAGCGCCCGCTGCTGGAGCAGCATCCGCCCCTGCTCGTCGAAGAGGAAGACCGAGAAGGCTCTGTGCAGTTGACCCGGCGCCTGGTGCGCGGCGAGCTTCTCCGCGGTGCCGATCGTCCTGCCGTCCTCGTCGACGAGTTCCAGCAAGATCGCTTCTGCGGTGCCGTTCGACGCGTTGTTCGCCGTTGTGGCAGGTGTGGTCGGCATACCCATCCTTCGCTTCGGTCTTCTGACCCCAAGTCTGCCGTACGGGACGGACAGTCACGCTCCGCTTCGCGTCCCGCATGTCCCGCGCGTCAGCCGGCCGCGCCGTCCGACGTGATCAATGACACAACTTCGCCTCGTGCTGCGCGTGACCGCCCGGCTCCAGCTGGAACGTGCAGTGCTCGACGTCGAAATGGTCGCCCAGGCATTCCTGGAGGGCGTGCAGCATCTTCTCGTTCCCGAGGGTGCCGAGCGCCTCCGAGGAGACGACCACGTGCGCGGAGAGCACCGGCATGCCCGAGGTGATGGTCCAGGCGTGCAGATCGTGGACGTCCGTCACGCCGGGCAGGGCAAGGATGTGCTCCCTGACCTCGGCCATGTCGACGCCCTTGGGTGCGGACTCCAGCAGGACGTCCAGGGTCTCCCGCAGCAGCTTCACCGTGCGCGGGACGATCATGAGGCCGATGACGAGGGACGCGATCGGGTCGGCGGCCTGCCAGCCCGTCGTGAGGATGACCGTCGCGGAGACGAGCACCGCGACGGAGCCGAGGGCGTCCGCGGCGACCTCCAGGAAAGCGCCCCGCACGTTCAGGCTCTCCTGCTGCCCCTTCACCAGCAGGGAGAGCGAGATCATGTTCGCGACCAGGCCGATCAGGGCGTAGACGATCGTCGTGCCGCCCGCCGTCTCGGCCGGCTCCATGAAGCGCTGGACGGCCTCGTACAGGACGTAGCCGCCCACGCCCAGCAACAGCAGACAGTTGGCGAGCGCGGCCAGGATCTCGGCGCGGGCGTACCCGAAAGTGCGCTGCTCGCCGGCCGGGCGGTTCGCGAAGTGGATCGCCAGCAGGGCCATCGCGAGCCCCAGCGCGTCCGTCGCCATGTGGGCGGCGTCCGCGATCAGGGCGAGCGAGTCGGCCACGAGGCCACCGACGATCTCCACCACCATCACGGTCACCGTGATGGCGAGCGCGACGCGCAGCCGCCCGCGATGGGCGGAGGCGGCCGTCCCCGTCGTCCCCGTAGCGGCCCCGCGACCGTGCCCGTGATCGTGTCCGGCACCCATGGAACCGCACCGCCCTCCGCATCGGCCCGCCGAGCCGCCCCGCACCGGGGCGGCGATCACAGTGAACTACGGGAGGGGGGTATCCGCAAACACTGCACTGAACACCGTTGTCATCTGCTGTGACCTGCGCGGATACGCGATTCAAGGGCCGCCGCCGAGCGGTGCCGGGATCAGTCGGCGCGCGCCTCGGGGTGCCGCAGGCACCAGCCGGCCCAGGCCGATGCGACCATCTCGCGCACGCCGTGCGACGCCGACCAGTCCAGCTCCTTCTCGGCCAGCGCCGACGACCCCACCGCGCGCGGCGCGTCCCCGGCCCGGCGCGGCTCGACGAGCGCGGGCCTGGGGTCACCCGTCACCTCGGCGATCACATCGACCAGTTCGCGGACGGAAACACCCTGGCCGGTGCCGATGTTCAGGGTCAGATCGCCGCTCGCGTCCGGACGGGAGAGCCGGCGCGCCGCCGACAGATGCGCCTCCGCGAGGTCCGCGACATGGATGTAGTCACGGACGCAGGTGCCGTCCGGCGTCGGGTAGTCGTCGCCGAAGATCCGCGGCGCCTCGCCCCGCGTGAGCCGGTCGAAGACCATCGGGATCACGTTGAACACACCGATGTCGGCGAGCGCGGGCTCGGCGGCGCCCGCCACGTTGAAGTAGCGCAGACAGACGGTCGCCATCCCGTGCGCGTGCCCTGCCGCCCGCACCAGCCACTCGCCCGCGAGCTTCGTCTCGCCGTACGGATTCACCGGCGCGCAAGGCGTCGACTCGGTGATCAGGTCCGAGACGGGGATGTCCGGGTTGCCGTAGACGGCGGCCGACGACGAGAACACGAACCGGCGCACGCCCGCCGCGGCGACCGCCTCCAGGAGCGTGGCGAGCCCGCCGACGTTCTCCCGGTAGTACAGCTCGGGCCGCTCGACCGATTCGCCGACCTGCTTCTGCGCGGCCAAGTGCACGACACCGGCCACCTCGTGCTCGGCGCACACCCGGGCCACAAGCTCCGCGTCCGTCGCCGAGCCGCGCACCAGCGGGATTTCCGCCGGCAACCGGTCGGGCACCCCCGACGTCACGTTGTCGAGCACGACGACACGTTCGCCCGCTGCGGCCATCGCCCGTGCGACGTGTGCCCCGATGTATCCGGCTCCGCCGGTGATCAGCCATGTCATGACGCACCACCCTAAGGGCGTGTGTCGAGAGTTCCGTCTGCCTCGCGGGGTCTGGCACGCACGCTCGCGGCGTTGCCGAAACGTCCGCACGGCTCCGCTATGAGGACGCTCCGGCGCCTTGCGATCGCACACACCAGACCCCGCGAGGCCCGCCCTCCGGGCGAACGACGGAACTCTCGACACACGCCCTGAGCCGGTCACGCCCCGCCCCGGGTTTGTGGCCCGGGGCCTTGATCGACAATGATGACCGGGCGGTCTCGGCAACGCTGACCGCGTGGGACAGAGGCCGATCGGGCCGTAAACGGGCGGTGAACGTCTGCTTCAGATCATCCGATAGCCTCTGCCGACATGCCGCCCGGCCCAGCCCTTTTCGAACAGGGGTACAGGGGTGCAGGGCGCCCCCTTCCTGCATGAGCCCGGCGCGCTCGCGTCGGCACCCGAGGAGTGAGTTCGTCTGTCGACCGCCATCGTCACCGGTCAGCCGGTTCCCGGGTCGCCCCTGGAGGGCGATCTTCGGGCCCTCGGCTTCGACGTACGGCTCGCCCCGGACGCGGCGGACGCCCGAGCGGCGCTCGCGACCGTCCCCGGCGACCAGCGGGTCGCGGTCGTCGACGCGGGCTTCGTGGGCCATGTCCACGCCCTGCGCCTCGGCCTCACCGACCCCCGCTTCGCCGCCTCGGCCGTCCCCGGCGCCGTCACCGTGCAGCCCACGGCCCGACAGGCGCTGAACCGGGCCGTCGCGGAGAACGGCGTCGCACCCGACGCCGTCGCCAAGAGCCTGGAGGCGGCCGGCACCGATGTGCACCGCCCCGTCCTCGGTGAACTCGTCGCCGCCGTGCCGCACGACCCGCAGGCCCGCAACGAGGCCCGCCAGCGCGTCGCCGCCGTCGACGACGAGGCGATCCGGCTGCGCACCGCGGTCAAGGCGCGGGACGGGTTCTTCACCACGTACTGCATCAGCCCGTACTCCCGCTACATCGCGCGCTGGTGCGCACGCCGCGGCCTGACCCCGAACCAGGTCACCACCGCGTCGCTGCTCACCGCGCTCGTCGCGGCGGGCTGCGCGGCCACCGGCACCCGCCCCGGCTTCGTCGCGGCGGGCCTGCTGCTGCTCTTCTCCTTCGTCCTGGACTGCACCGACGGGCAGCTCGCCCGCTACTCGCTGCAGTACTCGACCCTCGGCGCCTGGCTGGACGCGACCTTCGACCGCGCCAAGGAGTACGCCTACTACGCGGGCCTCGCACTCGGCGCGGCGAACGCGACCGGCGACGACGTGTGGGCCCTGGCGCTCGGCGCGATGGTCCTCCAGACCTGCCGCCACGTCGTCGACTTCTCCTTCAACGAGGCGAACCACGACGCGGACGCCAACACGAGCCCCACCGCCGCCCTCTCCGACAAGCTCGACAGCGTCGGCTGGACGGTCTGGGTGCGCCGGATGATAGTGCTGCCGATCGGCGAACGCTGGGCACTCATCGCGATCTTCACCGCGCTGACCACCCCGCGCATCACCTTCTGGGTCCTCCTCGTGGGCTGCGCGCTCGCCGCCTGCTACACCACCGCGGGCCGCGTCCTGCGCTCGCTGACCCGCAAGGCGCGGCGCACCGACCGAGCCGCCGCGGCCCTCGCCGAGCTGGCCGACTCCGGCCCGCTCGCCCAGGCGATCGCCCGGGTCGGCAAGAGCGCCGCGGCCCCCGTCGTCGCCGCGCTCGGCGGCGCGGCCGTCGTCGCGGTCAGCGCCTTCACCGACTTCGGCAGCGCCTGGCCGGTGCTCGCCGCCGCCGTGTACTGCGTCACGTCCGGACTCGCCGTCGCCCGCCCCCTCAAGGGCGCCCTCGACTGGCTCGTTCCCCCGATCTTCCGGGCCTCCGAGTATCTGACCGTCCTGGTCCTCGCGGCCCGCGCGGACGTGAACGGAGCCTTGCCCGCGGCTTTCGGACTGGTGGCCGCGGTCGCCTACCATCACTACGACACGGTGTACCGCATCCGTGGTGACGCCGGAGCGCCCCCGCACTGGCTGGTGCGGGCGATCGGCGGGCACGAGGGACGCACGCTGGTGGTCACAGCGGTGGCCGCAACTCTCACGTCCACAGATTTCACCGTCGCGCTCACGGCCCTCGCCGTGCTCGTGGCACTCGTGGTGCTCGCAGAGAGCATCCGCTTCTGGGTCTCTGCTGGAGCACCCGCCGTACACGATGAAGGAGAACCCGCATGATCGGCCTCGTCCTGGCCGCCGGCGCCGGCAGCCGGCTTCGCCCCTACACCGAGACGCTTCCCAAGGCGCTCGTGCCCGTCGCGGGCGAGGGAACCGAGAACGAGCTCTCCGTCCTCGACCTCACCCTGAAGAACTTCGCGGAGATCGGCCTCACCGAGGTCGGCATCATCGTCGGCTACCGCAAGGAGGTCGTCTACGAGCGCAAGGCGGCCCTCGAGGCGAAGTACGGCCTGAAGCTGACGCTGATCGAGAACGACGTCGCCGAGAAGTGGAACAACGCCTACTCGCTGTGGTGCGGCCGTGACGCCATCAAGCACACGGTGATCCTCGCCAACGGCGACACCGTGCACCCGGTCTCCGTCGAGAAGACGCTGCTCGCCGCCCGCGGCGACGGCAAGAAGATCATTCTCGCCCTGGACACCGTGAAGAACCTCGGCGACGAGGAGATGAAGGTCGTCGCCGACCCCGAGGCGGGCGTCCAGAAGATCACGAAGCTGATGGACCCGTCCGAGGCCACCGGCGAGTACATCGGCGTCACCCTCATCGAGGGCGAGGCCGCCGACGAGCTGGCCGACGCCCTGAAGGCCACGTACGAGCGCGACCCGCAGCTGTACTACGAGGACGGCTACCAGGAGCTCGTGAACCGCGGCTTCAAGATCGACTTCGCGCCCATCGGCGACGTCAGCTGGGTCGAGATCGACAACCACGACGACCTCGCCAAGGCACGGGAGATCGCGTGCCAGTACTGACGAGGCTGATTCCCTCGCCGGTCGTCGTCGACATCCGGCCGGGGGCCCTCAACGACCTGGCCACGGTCCTCGCCGACCAGAGGATCTCGTCGTCGCAGGGGTGCCTGGCCATCGCGATCAGCGGTGGCTCCGGCGCCGCCCTGCGGGCCCGCCTCGAACCGTCGCTGCCCACGGCCGAATGGTTCGAGGTCGGCGGCGGCACGCTCGACGACGCCGTCAAGCTCGCCGACGACATCAAGAAGGCGGGCCGTTTCGACGCCATCGTCGGCCTCGGCGGCGGCAAGATCATCGACTGCGGCAAGTTCGCCGCGGCCCGGGTCGGTCTGCCGCTGGTCGCCGTCGCGACGAACCTGTCGCACGACGGCCTGTGCTCGCCGGTCGCGACCCTCGACAACGACGCGGGCCGCGGCAGCTACGGCGTGCCGAACCCGATCGCCGTCGTCATCGACCTCGACATCATCCGTGAGGCCCCGGTCCGCTTCGTGCGCTCCGGCATCGGCGACGCCGTGTCCAACATCTCCGCGATCGCGGACTGGGAGCTCGCCGCACGCGAGCGCGGCGAGGACATCGACGGGCTCGCGGCCGCCATGGCCCGCCAGGCCGGCGAGGCCGTCCTGCGCCACCCCGGCGGCGTCGGCGACGACGACTTCCTCCAGGTGCTCGCCGAGGGCCTGGTCCTCACCGGCATCGCCATGTCGGTCTCCGGCGACTCGCGGCCCGCCTCCGGCGCCTGCCACGAGATCAACCACGCCTTCGACCTCCTCTACCCCAAGCGCGCCGCCAGCCACGGCGAGCAGTGCGGTCTCGGCGCGGCCTTCGCGATGCACCTGCGCGGTGCCCGTGAGCAGTCCGCGTACATGACCGAGGTGCTGCGCCGTCACGGACTGCCCGTGCTGCCCGAGGAGATCGGCTTCACCGTGGACGAGTTCGTGAAGGTCGTGGAGTTCGCTCCGCAGACCCGTCCGGGCCGCTACACGATCCTCGAACACCTCAATCTGTCCACCGACCAGATCAGGGACGCCTACGCCGACTATGCAAAAGCCATCGGTAGCTGAGCTCCGCCCGGTCGTTCACCCCGCGGGTGTGAAGGACCGACGGAGCGGTGAGCACTGGGGCGGGCGGCTCTACATGCGCGAGATCTCGCTGCGTGTCGACCGCCACCTCGTGAACACCAAGGTCACTCCCAACCAGCTGACCTACCTGATGACGGTCTGTGGGGCCCTCGCGGCACCCGCGCTGCTCGTCCCGGGCATCTGGGGCGCCGTCCTCGGTGTCGTGGCGGTCCAGCTGTACCTGCTGCTCGACTGCGTCGACGGCGAGATCGCGCGCTGGCGCAAGCAGTACTCGCTGGCGGGCGTCTGGATGGACCGCGTCGGCGCGTACGTCACCGACGCCGCCGTCCTGGTCGGCTTCGGCCTGCGCGCCGCCGATCTGTGGGGCTCGGGCCGGATCGACTGGCTCTGGGCCTTCCTCGGCACGCTCGCCGCGCTCGGCGCCATCATGATCAAGGCCGAGACGGACCTGGTCGCCGTGGCCCGCGCGCAGAACGGCAAGGAGCAGGTCAAGGAGTCCGCCTCCGAGATCAAAGCGTCCGGCATGGCGCTGGCCCGCAAGGCCGCGTCCGCGCTCAAGTTCCACCGTCTGATCCTCGGCATCGAGGCGTCGCTGCTCATCCTGGTCCTCGCGATCGTGGACCAGATCCGCGGCGACCTGTTCTTCACGCGACTGGGTGTGGCCGTCCTGGCGGGCATCGCGATCCTCCAGACCCTGCTCCACCTCGTGTCGATCCTCGCTTCGAGCAGGCTGAAGTGAGCACGCGGCCGCAGGCGCCCAAGGTCGGCGCGGTTGTCATCACCATGGGCAACCGTCCGGCCGAGCTGCGCGCACTCCTCGACTCGGTCGCCAAGCAGGACGGCGACCCGGTCGAGGTGGTCGTGGTCGGCAACGGCTCCCCGGTCCCGGAGGTCCCCGAGGGCGTACGGACCGTGGAGCTGCCCGAGAACCTGGGCATCCCCGGCGGCCGCAACGTCGGGATCGAGGCGTTCGGCCCCTCCGGCAGTGACGTCGACATCCTGATGTTCCTGGACGACGACGGCCTGCTGCCGCTCACCGACACGGCCGAGAAGTGCCGCGAGGCCTTCGCCGCCGACCCGAAGCTCGGCATCGTGAGCTTCCGCATCGCGGACCCCGACACCGGTGTCACCCAGCGCCGGCACGTCCCGCGGCTGCGGGCCGCGGACCCGATGCGCTCCTCACGCGTGACGACCTTCCTGGGCGGCGCCAACGCGTGCCGCACGCAGGTCATCGCCGAGGTCGGCGGGCTGCCGGGCGAGTTCTTCTACGCCCACGAGGAGACCGACCTCGCCTGGCGTGCCCTCGACGCCGGCTGGCTGATCGACTACCGCGCCGACATGGTGCTGCACCACCCGACGACGGCCCCGTCCCGGCACGCGGTCTACCACCGCATGGTGGCCCGCAACCGGGTCTGGCTCGCCCGACGCAATCTGCCCGCGCCCCTGATCCCGGTCTACCTGGGCGTCTGGCTGCTCCTCACCCTGGCCCGCCGTCCTTCGGGCCCCGCCCTCAAGGCCTGGTTCGGCGGGTTCAAGGAGGGCTGGACCAGCCCCTGCGGCCCGCGGCGCCCCATGAAGTGGCGCACCGTGTGGCGGCTGACCCGACTGGGCCGACCTCCCGTGATCTGACAAGCTCTGTTCTGAGAGCATGCGGGGCGAAACCTGTCCTCTGCTTGTGCCGATGCCCGACCAGGCTGCGCTTTTGTAGACGAAAGTTCCCTTCTGTGAGTGAGACAACGCATGACGGCGGAGTCGCGGTGAGCGCGTCCCCGTCGCCCGACGACGGGCTCTCCCCTGCCGAGCTCGCCGCCAAGTACGGCTTGTCCGTCAGCGGTGCCCGTCCCGGTCTGAGCGAGTACCTACGCCAGCTGTGGGGCCGACGGCACTTCATCATCGCCTTCTCCCAGGCGAAGCTGACCGCCCAGTACAGCCAGGCCAAACTCGGCCAGGTCTGGCAGGTGGCGACCCCGCTGCTGAACGCGGCGGTCTACTTCTTCATCTTCGGCCTGCTGCTGGGCGGAAGGAAGGGCATCCCGCACGACATCTACGTGCCCTTCCTGGTGACGGGCGTCTTCGTCTTCACGTTCACCCAGAGCTCGGTCATGGCGGGCGTACGAGCCATCTCCGGCAACCTGGGCCTCGTCAGGGCGCTGCACTTCCCGCGGGCCTCGCTGCCGATCTCGTTCGCGCTCCAGCAGCTCCAGCAGCTGCTGTTCTCGATGATCGTGCTGGTCGTCGTCACGCTCGGCTTCGGCGTCATGCCGGCGCTCTCCTGGCTCCTGGTGGTCCCCGCCCTGGTGCTCCAGTTCGGCTTCAACATGGGCCTCGCGCTGATCTTCGCCCGCGCGGGCAGCAAGACGCCCGACCTGGCGCAGCTGATGCCCTTCGTGATGCGCACCTGGATGTACGCCTCGGGCGTCATGTTCAGCATCCCCGCGATGCTCAAGGACAAGAACGCGCCGAGCTGGCTCTCCGACGTCCTCCAGTGGAACCCGGCCTCCATCTACATGGACCTGATCCGTTACGCGTTCCTGCGCAGCGACGGGTACGGCCACAAGTACCTGCCGCCGCACGTGTGGGCCTTCGCCGCGGGCTGGGCCGTCCTCTTCGCGGGCGTGGGCTTCATCTACTTCTGGAAGGCAGAGGAGCGGTACGGCCGTGGCTGATCTCGACAAGACCGCCGATGCCCGGATCCCCACGGTCATCGCCGACGAACTGCACATCGTCTACCGCGTCAACGGCGCGAAGACGGGCAAGGGCAGTGCCACCTCCGCGCTGAGCCGGATACTCAAGCGCGGCGAGGAGCGCGGAGTGCGCAAGGTGCACGCGGTGCGCGGCGTCTCCTTCACCTCCTACCGCGGCGAGGCGATCGGCCTCATCGGTTCGAACGGCTCCGGCAAGTCGACGCTGCTGCGCGCCATCGCGGGCCTGCTGCCCGCCGAGAAGGGCAAGGTCTACACCGACGGCCAGCCCTCCCTGCTCGGTGTGAACGCGGCTCTGATGAACGACCTGACCGGCGAGCGCAACGTCATCCTCGGCGGCCTCGCGATGGGCATGTCGCGCGAGGAGATCCGGTCGCGCTACCAGGACATCGTCGACTTCTCGGGCATCAACGAGAAGGGCGACTTCATCACCCTGCCGATGCGGACGTATTCGTCCGGCATGGCGGCGCGACTGCGCTTCTCCATCGCGGCGGCCAAGGACCACGACGTCCTCATGATCGACGAGGCGCTGGCCACGGGCGACCGAAAGTTCCAGAAGCGTTCCGAGGCGCGCATCCGTGAGCTGCGCAAGGAGGCCGGCACGGTCTTCCTGGTCAGCCACAACAACAAGTCCATCCGCGACACCTGCGACCGCGTCCTGTGGCTGGAGCGCGGGGAACTGCGTATGGACGGTCCGACAGCCGAGGTACTCAAGGAGTACGAGAAGTTCACGGGCAAGTAACCCGCGAACCCGCCTCCGGCGTCTTAAGGCCCCACCGGCTCATGGCGGTGGGGCCTTCCGGGTTTCCTCCCCGGATGTCTGTACTCCGCACCTAAATCCCCGATCATGGTCAAGGAGAGGTCAACTTCCTTGCCGCCAGGGAATCTTGGCGCCAATCGGTGTGTTGTTGTGATGTGCAGAACACCCCGACGTGGCGGCCGTCGTTGTACAACGTAAGCTGTACCGGTGCCGAATCGCGGCAAGTGGGGCCATAATGCACGCTCTCCCGGCTCGTCGGGGGGTGGGGTGACCGCGCGGACTGCCGGGCGGCGTGTCCGAAATGGGATGTATTGGGTCCGCAGTGTAGAACGGGAGATGTGACGGCAATGGCTACGGAAACTCTCCAGGTCCACGAGGCTTTCGCCGTCGTTCCGGAAGCGGACCGCACCCGGTGAGCGCATCCTCTCGTGTGCGCCCGGACTCCACGACGGACGCCACCCTCGACAAGGCCGCCGACGAGAACTTCCCGGTGGCCCCGGCCTTCCTGCCGCGCGCCTGGCGCGACGACCTGATGGCCGTGTACGGATACGCGCGCCTGGTCGACGACATCGGCGACGGAGACCTCGCCCCCGGCGGCGCCGACGCCCGCCGGCTCGGTGTTTCACCCGAACAGGCGGACGACCGGCTGGTGATGCTGGACGCCCTGGAAGCAGACCTGCACCGCGTCTTCGACGGCACGCCGCAGCACCCGCTGCTGGCCGCCCTGCAGCCCACCGTGCGCCGCCGCTCCCTGCCCCCCGAGCCGTTCCTCGGCCTGCTCCAGGCCAACCGTCAGGACCAGCTCGTCACGCGCTACGAGACCTACGACGACCTGCTCGCCTACTGCGAGCTGTCCGCCAACCCCGTGGGCCGGCTCGTCCTCGCCATCACCGGCACCTCGACTCCCGAGCGGATCCGCCGCTCGGACGCGGTCTGCACCGGACTGCAGATCGTCGAACACCTCCAGGACGTGGCCGAGGATCTCGGCCGCGACCGCATCTACCTGCCTGCCGAGGACATGAAAAAGTTCCACGTCCAAGAGGCGCATCTCGCCGCACCGACCGCGGGCGCATCGGTGCGCGCGCTGGTCGCGTACGAAGCGGATCGCGCCCTGCGGCTCTTGAATGAAGGCACCCCCCTCGTGGGTAGCGTCCACGGCAGGCTGAAGCTGCTGCTGGCCGGTTTCGTGGCAGGGGGGAAGGCGGCGGTCCACGCGATCACCGCCGAGAAGTACGACGTCCTACCTGGACCACCGAAGCCCACCAAGCTCCGGCTGCTGCGCGAGGTGGGAGCGACTCTGCGAGGAGAGGGGTGAGCAAGGCCGTGGAGTCTGACCAGCACGTGTCGGCACCGGTGCTCGCCGCATACAGCTACTGCGAGACCGTGACCGGCCAACAGGCGCGCAACTTCGCCTACGGCATCCGCCTGCTGCCGACCGCGAAGCGACGGGCCATGTCGGCCGTGTACGCGTTCTCGCGTCGCGTCGACGACATCGGCGACGGCACGCTGCCGCCGGACGTCAAGGCCGAGCGGCTCGACGAGACCCGGGCGCTGCTCGCCCGGGTGCAGTCGGGCAAGGTCGAGGAGGACGACACCGACCCGGTGGCCGTCGCCCTCGCGCACGCCGCCGACCGGTTCCCGATCCCGCTCGGCGGGCTCGACGAACTCATCGACGGCGTCCTGATGGACCTGCGCGGCGAGACGTACGAGACCTGGGACGACCTGAAGGTGTACTGCCGGTGCGTCGCCGGCGCCATCGGACGGGTCTCCCTCGGCGTGTTCGGCACCGAGCCAGGAGCCCGGGGCGCCGAGCGCGCGGCGGAGTACGCCGACACGCTCGGGCTCGCGCTCCAGCTGACCAACATCCTGCGCGACGTCCGCGAGGACGCCGCCGACGGGCGCACCTATCTGCCCGCCGACGACCTCGCCAAGTTCGGCTGCTCGGCCGGATTCGACTCGGCGGTGCCGCCCGCGGGCTCGGACTTCGCCGGGCTCGTGCACTTCGAGGTGCGGCGTGCCCGCGCCCTGTTCGCCGAGGGATACCAACTGCTGCCCCTGCTCGACCGGCGCTCCGGGGCCTGTGTCGCCGCCATGGCCGGCATCTACCGGCGCCTGCTCGACCGCATCGAGCGCGAGCCGGAGGCCGTGCTGCGCGGCCGCGTCTCGCTGCCCGGGCACGAGAAGGCCTACGTCGCCGTGCGCGGCCTGTCCGGGCTCGATGCCCGGACCGTCTCCCGCGCGTCGTCCCGCACCGCTCTCAGGAGGCGCGTCTGATGGGCATGCTGGGGCGCGGTGTTCTCGACGGCACGGCGATCGCGAAGCGGCGGGCAACCCTCCGAGGCGACGCGGCGTCCCTGCATGCAACGGCCGGACGTGGGTTCGTCACATCCGTCGAAACCCGCCGCACGCTGGCCGTACGCACCATCAGAAGCACCGAGGGGGAGGGCGCATGAGCAGCCACGCAGAGGCGTCGTCCGACGAACCGCGACAGCCCGTCGCGGTGGTCGTCGGCGGCGGGCTCGCGGGGATCACGGCCGCGCTCGCCCTCGCCGACGGCGGCATGGACGTCACGCTCCTGGAGGGCCGCCCCCGGCTCGGCGGGCTCGCCTTCTCCTTCAAGCGCGGCGACCTCACCGTCGACAACGGCCAGCACGTGTACCTGCGCTGCTGCACCGCCTACCGCTGGTTCCTGGACCGCATCGACGCCACGGACCTCGCACCGCTGCAGGATCGTCTCGACGTGCCCGTTCTCGACGCCGACCGCAATCAGCTCGGACGGCTGCGGCGGAACGCGCTGCCCGTACCGCTGCATCTGGCCAAGAGCCTGGCCACGTACCCGCATCTGTCGCTGACCGAGCGGGCCAACGTCGGACGGGCCGCGCTCGCCCTCAAGGGCCTCGATCTGAAGGATCCGGCGCTCGACGAGCGGGACTTCGGCTCCTGGCTCGCCGAGCACGGCCAGTCGGAGAGGGCCATCGAGGCGCTGTGGGACCTGGTCGGGGTCGCGACCCTGAACGCGGTGGCGGGCGAGTGCTCGCTCGCGCTGGCCGCCATGGTGTTCAAGACCGGGCTGCTGTCCGATCCCGGCGCCGCCGACATCGGCTGGGCCCGGGTGCCCCTCGGCGAGCTCCACGACACTTTGGCCCGCAAGGCGCTCGACTCAGCGGGCGTGACCACCGGACTCCGTACACGCGTCACCTCCATCTCCCGTACGGAGAACGGACGTTGGGCGGTGGAGGTTCCCGAGGGACCCGACACTTCCGGCCAGATCCTCACCGCCGACACCGTGGTGCTCGCCGTGCCGCAGCGCGAGACGTACGACCTGCTGCCGGACGGCGCGCTCGACGACCCGGAGCGGCTGCTCGGCATCGGCACCGCGCCGATCCTGAACCTGCACGTGGTGTACGACCGCAAGGTGCTCAAACGTCCCTTCTTCACCGCGCTCGGCTCGCCGGTGCAGTGGGTCTTCGACCGCACCGAGGCGTCCGGACTGACCGAGGGCCAGTACCTGGCCGTGTCCCAGTCCGCGGCCCAGGACGACATCGACCAGCCCGTCGCCGCACTGCGCGAGCGCTACCTGCCCGAACTGGAGAGGCTGCTGCCCGCCGCGCGGGGCGCGCGCGTCCTCGACTTCTTCGTGACCCGGGAGCGCACGGCCACCTTCGCGCCCACGCCCGGAACGGGCGCCCTGCGGCCCGCCGCGCGCACCCGTGCACCCGGCCTCTACTTGGCCGGTGCATGGACCTCCACCGGATGGCCCGCGACGATGGAAAGCGCAGTTCGCAGCGGGGTCGGCGCCGCGGACGCGGCCCTCGCCGCACAGGGTCGCCCCCGTGGCCATCTGTTCCGGGAGGCGGCGTGAGCCTTGAACTTCCTTCGGTAGAAGCGCCGGACACGGCGGGAACATCAACAACGGCTGGAACGCCGACCCCGGCTGTCACGCCAGAACAAGGAGAGACTGTGCCACCTGTGCCCTCGGCCGAAGAGGCTGCCGACGCGGTGGACGTGACCGCGCTTCTCGAGCGCGGCCGAACCCTGGCCACGCCAGTGCTGAAGAAGGCCGTGGACCGGCTCGCGCCGCCCATGGACACCGTCGCCGCCTATCACTTCGGCTGGATCGACGCCGCGGGCAACCCCGCCGACGGCGACGGCGGCAAGGCCGTGCGCCCCGCGCTCGCCGTGCTCTCCGCGCAGGCCGCGGGCGCCGCCCCCGAGGTCGGCGTCCCCGGTGCCGTCGCGGTCGAGCTGGTGCACAACTTCTCGCTGCTGCACGACGACCTGATGGACGGCGACGAGCAGCGCCGCCACCGCGACACGGTGTGGAAGGTGCACGGCCCCGCGCAGGCCATCCTGGTCGGCGACGCCCTCTTCGCCCTCGCCAACGAGGTGCTCCTGGAGATCGCCTCCGTCGACGCGGGCCGCGCCACCCGCCGCCTCACCACCGCGTCCCGCGCCCTCATCGACGGCCAGGCGCAGGACATCGCCTACGAGCACCGCGAGCGCGTCAGCGTCGAGGAGTGCCTGGAGATGGAGGGCAACAAGACCGGCGCCCTGCTCGCCTGCGCCTCCTCCATCGGCGCGGTGCTCGGCGGCGCCGACGACGTCACCGCCGACGCCCTGGAGAAGTACGGCTACCACCTGGGCCTGGCCTTCCAGGCAGTCGACGACCTGCTCGGCATCTGGGGCGACCCCGATTCGACGGGCAAGCAGACCTGGAGCGACCTGCGCCAGCGCAAGAAGTCGCTGCCGGTCGTCGCCGCGCTCGCCGCGGGCGGCCCGGCCTCCGAGCGGCTCGGCGAACTCCTCGCCGCGGACGCCAAGAACAATGACTTCGACAACTTCTCCGAGGCGGAGTTCGCCGCTCGCGCCGCCCTCATCGAAGAGGCCGGCGGGCGCGAGTGGACCGCCGACGAGGCCCGGCGCCAGCACAAGATCGCCCTCGAAGCCCTGGACACCGTCCAGATGCCAGCCACGGTGCGCGCCCAGTTCGCGGCGCTCGCCGACTTCGTCGTCGTACGAAAGAGATGATCACTATCGGCCGCATATGACTCGCAGTCGCCGGCCGGTGTCCCGCCAGGGCATCGGCCGACGGTTACCCAGCAGAGATGAGCCACTGCACGAAGGGATAGCCATGACAGCGACGACCGACGGAAGCACCGGAGCGGCAGCTCCCGCAGCATCCTCGGCCACCACTGCCCCACCGTCCGACACGACTCCCGAGGCGGCCGGGACGCTCCACGCCGCCACCCGGGCCATACAGCGCGCCACGGACTTCCTGCTCGCCCGGCAGGACGCCCAGGGGTGGTGGAAGGGTGACCTCGACACCAACGTGACGATGGACGCCGAGGACCTGCTGCTGAGGCAGTTCCTGGGCATCCGCGACCAGGCCACCACCGACGCCTCCGCCCTCTTCATCCGCGGCGAACAGCGCGACGACGGCACCTGGGCGACCTTCTACGGCGGACCCGGCGAGCTCTCCACCACCATCGAGGCGTACGTCGCACTGCGCCTCGCCGGTGACGCTCCCGACGATCCGCACATGGCGAAGGCCTCCGCGTGGGTCCGCGAGCGCGGCGGCATCGCCGCGAGCCGCGTCTTCACCCGGATCTGGCTGGCCCTGTTCGGCTGGTGGAAGTGGGACGACCTCCCCGAACTCCCGCCCGAGCTCATCTTCTTCCCGAAGTGGATGCCGCTCAACATCTACGACTTCGGGTGCTGGGCACGGCAGACCATCGTGCCCCTCACCATCGTGTCCGCGAAGCGCCCGGTGCGTCCCGCGCCCTTCGCACTGGACGAGCTGCACACCGACGCCCGCGATCCGAACCCGGCCAAGCCCCTTGCCCCGGTGGCGAGTTGGGACGGCGCGTTCCAGCGGCTCGACAAGATCATGCACGGCTACCAGAAGGTGGCCTGGAAGCGGCTGCGCAAGGCCGCCGTCAACTCGGCCGGGCGCTGGATCATCGAACGGCAGGAGAACGACGGCTGCTGGGGCGGCATCCAGCCGCCCGCGGTCTACTCCGTCATCGCGCTGCACCTGCTGGGCTACGACCTCGACCACCCCGTCCTGAAGGCCGGTCTCGCCTCCCTCGACCGGTTCGCGGTGTGGCGCGAGGACGGCGCCCGGATGATCGAGGCCTGCCAGTCGCCCGTGTGGGACACCTGTCTGGCCACCATCGCGCTCGCCGACGCCGGTCTGCCCGGCGACCATCCGGCGCTCGTCCGGGCCGCCACCTGGATGCTCGACGAAGAGATCGACCGGCCCGGCGACTGGTCGGTGCGCAAGCCCGCGCTGGATCCAGGCGGCTGGGCGTTCGAGTTCCACAACGACAACTACCCCGACATCGACGACACCGCGGAGGTCGTCCTCGCGCTGCGCCGCGTCCGGCACCCCGACACGGCGCGCATCGAGCAGGCCATCGAGCGCGGAGTGCGCTGGAACCTCGGAATGCAGTCGAAGAACGGGGCGTGGGGCGCCTTCGACGTCGACAACACCAGCCCGTTCCCCAACCGGCTGCCGTTCTGCGACTTCGGCGAGGTCATCGACCCGCCGTCCGCCGACGTCACCGGCCATGTCGTCGAGATGCTCGCGATCGAGGGCAAGTCGCACGACCCGCGCACCCGCCGCGGCATCGAGTGGCTGCTCGCCGAACAGGAGGACAACGGCGCCTGGTTCGGCCGCTGGGGCGTCAACTACGTCTACGGCACCGGGTCGGTGGTACCCGCGCTGACCGCCGCCGGGATGCCCGCCGCGCACCCCGCGATCCGGCGCGCGGTCGGCTGGCTGGAGTCGGTCCAGAACGAGGACGGCGGCTGGGGCGAGGACCTTCGCTCGTACCGCTACGAGGACTGGAAGGGACACGGCGTCTCCACCGCCTCGCAGACCGCCTGGGCGCTGATGGCGCTCCTCTCGGCCGACGAGCGGGACTCCAAGGCCGTCGAGCGGGGGATCACCTTCCTCGCCGACACCCAGACCGAGGACGGCACCTGGGAGGAGCCGTACTTCACCGGGACCGGCTTCCCCTGGGACTTCTCGATCAACTACCACCTGTACCGGCAGGTCTTCCCGCTGACCGCGCTCGGCCGGTACGTCCACGGCGAGCCGTTCAAGGACGCCTGATGGGCGACCACCCGGTGGCCGTGCGCCCACCGGACACCGCGGCGCTGCTCGTCGCCTGCGCGCTGGGCATCGAGCACGTCGCCCTGCGCACCGGCAGCCGGGCCGGGGCGAGCGCCCCCGTGACCGTGCTGCGTACGGGCATGGGCCCCAGGGCCGCCGAACGCGCCGTGGAACGCGCTCTCGGCGACGGGGCGCTGCGCGAGGCCGCGGTGATCGCCACCGGGTTCTGCGCCGGGCTCGCGCCCGGTATGCACCCCGGCGATCTCGTCGTGGCCCAGGAGACCCGCGACACGCACGGCAGCACGCCGTGCGTGAGTACGGAACTGCTGGTGAAGGAGCTGGTGAAGGCCGTGCCCGGACGGACCGTGCACACCGGGCCGCTCATCGGTTCCGATCACGTCGTACGCGGCCACGAGCGCGGTGACCTGCTCGCCACCGGCGCGATCGCCGTCGACATGGAGTCGGCGGCCACGCTGCGTACGGCTGTTTCCCTGCAAGGCGTCGACCGGGCCGGAGGCCGTCCGGTTGCGGCCGTCCGGGTGGTCGTCGACGCCCCCGAACACGAACTCGTCAGGATCGGCACGGTCCGCGGTGGACTATCTGCTTTCCGCGTCCTTCGTGCCGTCCTTCCCGCTTTTTTCGAATGGCACCGTTCTTTGCTGCTCCCTCGGAGGTGAGCCCAGATGGCCATGCCGCTGCGTCAGTCCATCAAGGTTGCGACATATCTCGCTGAACAGAAGATCCGCAAGCGGGACAAGTTCCCGCTGATTGTCGAACTGGAGCCGCTCTACGCCTGCAATCTGAAGTGCGAGGGGTGCGGCAAGATCCAGCACCCGGCCGGGGTGCTCAAGCAGCGCATGCCCGTCGCGCAGGCCGTCGGCGCCGTGCTGGAGTCCGGTGCGCCGATGGTGTCCATCGCCGGCGGCGAGCCGCTGATGCACCCTCAGATCGATGAGATCGTCCGGCAGTTGGTGGCCCGGAAGAAGTACGTCTTCCTGTGCACCAACGCACTGCTGATGCGCAAGAAGATGGACAAGTTCAAGCCGTCGCCGTTCTTCGCCTTCACGGTGCACATCGACGGGATGCGCGAGCGTCACGACGAGTCCGTCGCCAAGGAAGGCGTCTTCGACGAGGCGGTCGAGGCGATCAAGGAGGCCAAGCGGCGCGGCTTCCGGGTCACCACGAACTCGACCTTCTTCAACACGGACACCCCGCAGAACATCATCGAGGTGATGAACTACCTCAACGACGACCTCAAGGTCGACGAGATGATGATCTCGCCCGCCTACGCCTACGAGAAGGCGCCCGACCAGGAGCACTTCCTCGGCGTCACCCAGACCCGCGAGCTGTTCAAGAAGGCATTCGCGGGCGGCAACCGGCGACGCTGGCGGCTCAACCACTCGCCGCTCTTCCTGGACTTCCTGGAGGGCAAGGTCGACTTCCCGTGCACGGCGTGGGCGATCCCGAACTACTCGCTCTTCGGCTGGCAGAAGCCCTGCTACCTGATGAGCGACGGGTACGTGCCGTCGTACCGGCAGCTGATCGAGGACACCGACTGGGAGGCGTACGGGCGGGGCAAGGACCCGCGCTGCGCCAACTGCATGGCGCACTGCGGCTACGAGCCGACGGCGGTGCTCGCCACCATGGGGTCGCTGAAGGAGTCCATCCGCGCCATGTCCGAGACCGTCGCCGGGAATCGTGGGTGAGCGTGGCATGAACTCCGGAGAGCCTGTCTCACTGGGCCTCCCCGAGGTACCGGTCCGACCCATCGCCGAGCGGCGCACCAGCCGCCGGATCATGGTCGGACCGGTGGCGGTGGGAGGCGGCGCGCCGGTGTCCGTGCAGTCGATGACGACGACACGGACGTCCGACATCGGGGCCACGCTGCAGCAGATCGCGGAACTGACCGCGTCCGGCTGTCAGATCGTGCGGGTGGCGTGCCCCACGCAGGACGACGCCGACGCGCTCGCGACCATCGCGCGCAAGTCGCAGATCCCTGTCATCGCGGACATCCACTTCCAGCCCAAGTACGTGTTCGCCGCGATCGACGCCGGGTGTGCGGCGGTCCGGGTGAACCCGGGCAACATCAAGAAGTTCGACGACCAGGTCAAGCAGATCGCGCGGGCCGCGTCCGACGCGGGCACGCCGATCAGGATCGGGGTCAACGCCGGTTCGCTCGACCGGCGGCTTCTCGAGAAGTACGGGAAGGCGACCCCGGAGGCGCTCGTGGAGTCGGCGCTGTGGGAGGCGTCGCTCTTCGAGGAGCACGGGTTCCGCGACATCAAGATCTCCGTCAAGCACAACGACCCCGTGGTGATGGTCAACGCGTACCGGCAGCTCGCCGCCGCCTGCGACTATCCGCTGCACCTCGGGGTGACGGAGGCGGGCCCGGCCTTCCAGGGCACCATCAAGTCCGCCGTCGCCTTCGGCGCGCTGCTCGCCGAGGGCATCGGCGACACCATCCGGGTCTCGCTGTCCGCGCCGCCCGCCGAGGAGTGCAAGGTCGGCATCCAGATCCTGGAGTCGCTCGGGCTTCGGCAGCGGCGCCTGGAGATCGTCTCGTGTCCGTCCTGCGGGCGGGCGCAGGTGGACGTGTACAAGCTCGCCGACGAGGTGAGCGCCGGGCTCGACGGCATGGAGGTGCCGCTGCGGGTGGCCGTCATGGGGTGCGTCGTGAACGGGCCGGGGGAGGCCCGCGAGGCCGATCTCGGCGTCGCGTCGGGCAACGGCAAGGGGCAGATCTTCGTCAAGGGCGAGGTCGTCAAGACCGTGCCCGAGTCGAAGATCGTGGAGACGCTCATCGAGGAGGCGCTGAAGATCGCCGAACAGATGGAGAGGGACGGCGCCGGGTCGGGCCTGCCCGACGTCACCGTGAGCTGAGTGCCGGTTTGTGAGTTCGACCAGGAAGGGGGCTCGAGAGTGACGATTCTGGAAACCATCCGGGGGCCGCGCGATCTGAAGGCGCTGAGCGAGGAGGAACTCGACGAACTGGCCGTGGAGATAAGGGAGTTCCTCATCCACGCGGTCGCCAGGACCGGCGGTCA
Organism: Streptomyces sp. NPDC057694; assembly: GCF_042799415.1. NCBI lineage: Bacteria > Bacillati > Actinomycetota > Actinomycetes > Kitasatosporales > Streptomycetaceae > Streptomyces > Streptomyces sp. NPDC057694. The sequence continues at coordinate 1,314,896 of NZ_JBHVIX010000001.1, read as the reverse complement.
CCTCGGGCCCAACCTGGGCGTGGTGGAACTCACCGTCGCGCTCCACCGGGTCTTCGAGTCGCCCGCCGACCGGCTCGTCTGGGACACCGGTCACCAGAGCTATGTGCACAAGCTTCTGACCGGCCGCCAGGACTTCAGCAAGCTGCGCAGCAAGGGCGGCCTGTCCGGCTACCCCTCGCGCGAGGAGTCCGAGCACGACATCGTCGAGAACAGCCACGCCTCCACCTCCCTCGGCTGGGCGGACGGGCTCGCCAAGGCGCGGCAGGTGCAGGGGGAGCGCGGGCACGTCGTCGCCGTCATCGGTGACGGCGCGCTGACCGGCGGCATGGCCTGGGAGGCGCTGAACAACATCGCGGCGGCCAAGGACCGCCCGCTGATCATCGTGGTCAACGACAACGAGCGGTCCTACGCGCCGACCATCGGGGGCCTGGCCAACCATCTGGCGACGCTGCGCACGACCGACGGCTACGAGAAGGTGCTGGCCTGGGGCAAGGACGTGCTGCTGCGCACACCCGTCGTGGGACACACCGTCTACGAGTCGCTGCACGGCGCGAAGAAGGGCTTCAAGGACGCGTTCGCGCCGCAGGGCATGTTCGAGGACCTGGGCCTGAAGTACGTAGGACCCATCGACGGGCACGACATCGGGGCCATGGAGTCCGCGCTGCGCCGCGCCAAACGCTTCCACGGGCCGGTCCTCGTGCACTGCCTGACCGAGAAGGGCCGCGGCTACGAGCCCGCGCTCGCCGACGAGGCCGACCGCTTCCACACCGTCGGCGTGATGGACCCCCTCACCTGCGAACCGCTGGCCCCTGCCAACGGGCCGTCATGGACCTCGGTGTTCGGCGACGAGATCGCGGCGATCGGGCGGGAGCGGGAGGACGTCGTCGCCATCACCGCGGCCATGCTGCACCCGGTGGGCCTCACGAAGTTCGCCGAGCAGTTCCCCGACCGGGTGTGGGACGTCGGCATCGCCGAACAGCACGCCGCCGTGTCCGCCGCCGGCCTCGCCACCGGCGGTCTCCACCCCGTCGTCGCCGTGTACGCGACCTTCCTCAACCGGGCCTTCGACCAGCTCCTCATGGACGTCGCCCTGCACAAGAGCGGCGTCACCTTCGTGCTCGACCGGGCGGGAGTCACCGGAGTCGACGGCGCCTCGCACAACGGCATGTGGGACATGTCCGTGCTCCAGGTGGTGCCGGGGCTGCGGATCGCCGCGCCGCGCGACGCCGACCAGCTCCGCGCGCAACTGCGCGAGGCCGTCGCCGTGGACGACGCGCCGACCGTGCTGCGCTTCCCCAAGGAGTCCGTCGGCGCGCCGGTCCCGGCCGTCGACCGGGTGGGCGGCATCGACGTGCTCCACCGCTCGGACAACCCGCGCGTGCTGCTGGTGTCGGTCGGCGTGATGGCCCCCGTATGCCTGCAGACCGCCGAGCTGCTGGAGGCGCGCGGCATCAACTGCACCGTCGTCGACCCCCGTTGGGTCAAACCCGTCGATCCGGATCTCGCCCCGCTGGCCACCGGCTACGAGCTGGTCGCCGTCGTCGAGGACAACAGCAAGGCCGCCGGAGTCGGCTCGGCGGTCGCCCTCGCGCTCGGCGAGGCCGAAGTCGACGTGCCCGTACGGCGGTTCGGCATCCCCGAGCAGTTCCTCCCGCACGCCAAGCGCGGCGAAGTGCTGGCCGACATCGGTCTGACACCGGTGGAGATCGCCGGGCGGATCAGTACCTCCCTCAGTCTGAAGTCCGGCAAGGAGAAAGACGCATGAGCAAGGAGTTCGACCTCCAGACGCTGCTCGCCGAGCGCGGCGCCGAACGGTACGAGCTGCACGCCAAGTACCTCAACCACCAGCTGCCGAAGATGCTGCACACGATCGGCTTCGACAAGGTCTACGAGCGGGCCGAGGGCGCACACTTCTGGGACGCGGACGGCAACGACTACCTGGACATGCTCGCCGGGTTCGGCGTCATGGGCCTCGGCCGGCACCACCCCGTCGTCCGCAAGGCGCTGCACGACGTCCTCGACGCCTCCCTCGCCGACCTCACCCGGTTCGACTGCCAGCCGCTGCCGGGGCTGCTCGCCGAGAAGCTGCTCACCCACAGCCCGCATCTGGACCGGGTGTTCTTCGGCAACAGCGGTACGGAGGCGGTCGAGACGGCGCTGAAGTTCGCCCGGTACGCCACCGGGAAGCCGAGGGTGCTGTACTGCGCCCACGCCTTCCACGGGCTGACCACGGGCGCGCTGTCGGTCAACGGCGAGGACGGGTTCCGCGACGGATTCGCCCCGCTGCTGCCCGACACCGCGGTCCCGCTCGGCGACCTCGACGCCCTGGCGCGGGAGCTGAAGAAGGGGGACGTCGCCGCCCTCATCGTCGAGCCCATCCAGGGCAAGGGCGTGCACGAGGCGCCGCCCGGCTATCTGCGGGCCGCGCAGCAACTCCTCCACCAGCACAAGGCGTTGCTCATCGCCGACGAGGTGCAGACCGGCCTCGGCCGCACCGGCGACTTCTACGCGTACCAGAATGAAGAGGGTGTCGAGCCGGATCTGGTGTGCGTCGCCAAGGCGCTCTCCGGCGGGTACGTGCCCGTGGGCGCCACGCTCGGCAAGGACTGGATCTTCAAGAAGGTCTACTCGTCCATGGACCGGGTCCTCGTCCACTCGGCGAGCTTCGGCGCCAACGCGCAGGCCATGGCCGCGGGCCTCGCCGTGCTCAGCGTGATGGAGGACGAGCAGACCGTCGCGAGCGCCCGGGCCATGGGGGAGCTGCTGAAGGCGCGGCTCGCCGCGCTCATCGACCGCTACGAGCTGCTCAGTGACGTCCGCGGCCGCGGCCTGATGATCGGGATCGAGTTCGGCAGGCCCAAGTCGCTGAAGCTGCGCAGCCGCTGGACCATGTTGCAGGCCGCGCGCAAGGGCCTGTTCGCGCAGATGGTCGTGGTGCCGCTGCTGCAGAAGCACCGGATCCTCACCCAGGTCTCCGGGGACCACCTCGAAGTCATCAAGCTGATCCCGCCGCTCGTCCTCGACGAGGCGGACGTCGACCGGTTCGTCGAGGCGTTCACCGCCGTCATGGACGACGCGCACGGCGGCGGCGGGCTGATGTGGGACTTCGGGAAGACTCTGGTGAAGCAGGCGGTCGCCATCCGCTGACGGGGGTTCCCGGACCAGGCGACGGGGACTCCCGGACTGTTTGCCTCTGGGGCAATAAATTTGCCTCTCGGGCAGGGCTCTGGCTGAATCGACGGTATGAGCCCTGCCGTCCCCGAGGAGCCTCCGGAGCCCCCGGAGCTGCCTGCCGTCGCGCCCCAGCTGCGCGCTCTGCGCCGCCGCGCCTCCCTCACCCTGGAGGCCGCGGCCCGCACGGCCGGCCTGTCGCCGGCCCACCTCTCCCGGCTGGAGACCGGACAGCGCCAGCCTTCGCTGCCGATGCTGCTCGCACTCGCCCGCACCTACGGTACGACGGTCTCCGAACTGCTGGGCGAGGCCCCCGCCGATCGCGACTCCGTCGTGCGCGCCGGATCCATGGAGGCGACCGAGGCGGGCGGCTGGACCTATGTCCAGGCCGGCGCCTCCGGCCGCGGGATGCAGGCGCTGCGCGTGCGGGTCCCGTACGGCGCCCAGGGCGACATCGTGCGCGTCCACCCCGGCGAGGAATGGCTCTACGTGCTCGAAGGGCGGCTGCGGCTGCGCCTGGGGGACACCGCCCACCGGCTCGGGCCGGGCGACAGCGCCCACTTCGACTCGCTCACCCCGCACCGCATCGCGGCCGCGGACAGCGGCGGGGCCGAGCTGCTCTTCGTCCACACCCTGCTGCAGAGCCCGACCACCGCACTGTGCCTGGGAGGCATGTCATGAGCGACGCACAGCGGCCCGGTGGCCGCGACATCGAGGACAAGCTGCCGCGCGGTCTCTGGGTGCGGATCGTGATCTACGTATTCGTGGGACACGCCTTCGCCGCGTTCGTCTACCTGCTGTTCACGCTGGGCGGGAACCGCTGAGGCGACCCCGCTCCGGGCTCCGGGCGGATCAGTCCACGAGCCGCTCGCGCAGCCGGTCGCGGTCGGCCTCGCTGAGCTTCAGGCCCTCCGCGAAGTAGCGGTCGGTGGTGCCCCACGTCTGCTCGATGGTGTCGAAGGCCGCGTGGAGGTACTCGGCGCGGGCGTCGAAGAGCGGTGAGAGCAGCTCCATGATCTCGGGGGAGTAGGCGTCGCCCGACCCGCTGCCCCGGCGGACCTTGTAGCGGCGGTGCTTCTCGTTCGACTTCAGGTAGTCCGCTTCGATGGCGTCCCGCTCGACGCCGACCGCGAGCAGCGTCACGGCGATCGACAGCCCCGCGCGGTCCTTGCCTGCCGCGCAGTGCATCAGGGCGGGCGTGCTGTCCTCGGCCATCGCGTGCAGCACCCGGCTGTGCTCGCCGGTGCGGTCGCCGATGATGGACCGGTACGAGGTGATCATGCGCTGCGCCCCTCGCCCGTCGGAGAGCAGGGCGCGCAGCTGGTCGAGGTCGCCGTCGCGGACCATCTTCCAGAACTCGGCGCCGTCGGCCGGGTCGGACAGTGGCAGATTCACATTGCGCACGCCGGGCAGCTCGACATCGGCGCCCTCCAGCTTCTGGTCCGCCGCGTTGCGGAAGTCGAAGACGGTGTGCAGGCCGAGGGAGGACAGGAACGTCGCGTCCTCGGCGGTGGCGTGCGCGAGGTGACCGCTGCGGAAGAGCACGCCGGGCCGCACCCGCCCGCCGTCCACGGTCGGCAGGCCGCCCACGTCGCGGAAGTTGCGCACTGCGGTCAGCTCGGGCTCGGTGGACGGGGCGTGCTGCGTCACGGGGGCTCCTCCGAATTCGGGCGCTCCGGCGCCGCTCGCCGGTGGGCCTGCACCTGACGATACGACATGGATTCCGCAGGCAACCATCCGTCTGTTATGTCCAGTTCTGGGTCAACTGTCCCTAAGTGAGCGGGGATTGTGGACGTCCGCGTGAGCGGGCTCATAGAGGTGACGGTGCGTGGTTGTTCTCGTGGCGGCCGGACGACGGAATTCCCGCAGGTATGGCGCTGGTAAAGGAGAAGAGGCGACAGAGGGTCACACAGAAATCTCTCAGATGATCAATGAAAGCCCCGGAATTCGAATTCGATGTTTGTCGCGGCCGGTTCCGCTGCCTTACGGTCACCCATCACACCGGACGGAACGCCTAATCCTGCCGCCGCCCGGAATTCCCACAACGACCCGTGACGGCAGGAGCGGGGGACCCACAGGCAGTACGCCGCCGAGGGATTTCCCGACGTGGCTCGGGGTGCAGCCGGTCTCCTTCCCGGGATCCGGCCGGACATCTCCAGTCCGAACCCGACAGCTCACCTCGCAGGCGACGGAGAGGAAAAGCGTCATGTCCGCACAGGCGAAGCACCGCCGTCCGAAGACCCGCCGCGCCACCCGCGCCGCCGCCCTCGCCACCGTCGGAGGAGCCGCGCTCGCGCTGCCCCTCATCGGCGCCACCGGAGCGCAGGCCGCCGACTCCGGCACCACCACGTACACCGTGAAGTCCGGCGACACCCTGGCGAAGATCGCCCAGAGCCAGGGCGTCGACGGCGGCTGGAAGCAGCTCTACCAGGACAACAAGAGCGTCATCGGCGCCAACGCGTCCCTGATCACGCCCGGCACCAAGCTCACCGTCGGCGGCGCGAGCGGTACGTCCACCACGGCCACCCAGGCGAGCGACACCTCGGGCAGCGGCTACGTGAAGCCGGTCGAGGGGTCCATCGGCACCCAGTACCACTCGTCCGGCGCCATGTGGTCCAGCGGCTACCACACCGGCACCGACTTCATCGTCTCCACCGGCACCTCGGTCAAGGCCGTCAGCAACGGCACCGTCGTCTCGGCGGGCGACGGCGGCGCGTACGGCAACCAGATCGTCATCAAGAACGCCGACGGCTACTACTCCCAGTACGCCCACCTGTCCTCGGTCGGCGTCTCCGCGGGCCAGACGGTCACGGCAGGTCAGCAGATCGGGCTCTCCGGCGCGACCGGCAACGTCACCGGACCGCACCTGCACTTCGAGATCCGCACGACCGCGAGCTACGGCTCGGACGTCGACCCGGTCGCCTACCTGCGCAGCCACGGCGTCACCCTCTGACCTGCGGCACATCTCACGCGACACACGCGTCACACCCGGCTCCCAGATATTCCCTGGGGGCCGGGTGTGTTTTGTCACCACTCGTCAACCCCTGGTTACGGTCGCGTAGGTCACACCTCGGGGTGAAAGATGTGTGGTCGTGGCAAACGAATCGAGAGCACTCACGGACGCAGCGGACCCGGCCGAGACGACGGACACGCACGGCGGCGGCCTGATCCGCTCGTACGCCGCGGTGGGGGACAGCTTCACCGAGGGCGTCGGGGATCCCGGCCCCGACGGGACCTTCGTCGGCTGGGCCGACCGGCTCGCCGTCCTCCTGGACGACCGGGCCCCCGAGGACACCTTCCAGTACGCGAACCTCGCCGTGCGCGGCAAGCTCCTCGACCAGGTCGTCGAGGACCAGATCCCGCGCGCCGTCGAGCTCGCCCCGGACCTGGTGACCTTCGTCGCCGGCGGCAACGACATCATCCGGCCCGGCACCGACCCGGACGACGTGGCCGAGCGCTTCGAGAAGGCCGTGGCCCGGCTCAGCGGGGCCGCGGGCACCGTCATGGTCGCCACCGGCTTCGACACCCGTGACGTCGCCGTCCTCAAGCATCTGCGCGGCAAGATCGCCACGTACAACATGCATGTGCGGGCCATTGCCGACCGGTACGGCTGCGCGATGCTCGACCTGTGGTCGCTCAAGTCCATCCAGGACCGCAGGGCCTGGGACGACGACCGGCTGCACCTGGCCGCCGAGGGGCACACCCGGGTCGCGCTGCGCGCCGCCCAGGCCCTCGGCATCGAGGTGCCCGCCGATCCCGAGCAGTCCTGGCCGCTGCTGCCGCCGCGCGGCACGTTCGAGGTCCGGCGCGACGACATCCACTGGGCGCGCGAGTTCCTGGTGCCGTGGATCGGGCGCCGGCTGCGCGGCGAGTCCTCCGGCGACCGGGTGCAGGCGAAGGGGTTCCTCGACCCGCACGAGATCAAGCTGCAGCTGGAGTCCGCTTCCTGAAGGGTCCGGCGGGCCGGGGGAGGGGCGTCAGTGCCCTGACGTCAACTGAGCGCGCTCCAGGCCGAGTTCGCGGGCCAGCGCCTCGTCCACCCACTCCTGGGTGCGGGCCCGCGACACCGCGCCCCCGTACGTCGTCATCTGCACGGCGAGGCCGTCGAGGAGCGCCGTCAGGCGCAGCGCCGTGGCCATCGGGTCCGGGCAGCTGAACTCGCCCGCCGCCACGCCCTCGGCGACAACCTCGGCGAGGGCCGCCTTCCACTGCTTGTCGAGGCCCCCGGTGACCTCGCGCAGCGCGGGTTCGCGCAGGGCGACGGCCCAGCCCTCGATCCACAGCCGCCATCCCTTGGCCTGGCCGGTCGGGGCGTACCAGCGCACCGCCGCGCGCAGCCGCTTGAGCGCCGTGGTCCGGCGGCCGAGCAGCTTGCGCAGATGGGCCAGGTCGTCCTCGGCGGCGTAGGTGAACGCGGCCGACACGAGCTTCTCCTTCGTCGAGAAGTGGTACAGCACCAGGGCGTTGCTCACCCCGAGCGCCGACGCCACGTCGGCGATGCGCACGGCGGCGACGCCGCGCACCTCGATCTGCTCGATGGCGGCCCGCAGCAGTTCCTCGCGCCGTTCGGCCACGCTCAACCGGACTCTGGTCACCGGGCAACCCTAGTTGTTGGAGGTGCCCCGGCGCTCCGGCTCCACAGAGTGGGGCCCGGGGCCGCCGCGCTCGCACGAGACGTGCGGGGCGGCCCCGGACGGGGTCAGCCCGCGGCCCGCACCGCCGTGCGGATCACCTCGGCGACCTCCTTGGGACGGGAGACGGCGATCGCGTGCGAAGCGCCGTCGACCTCGACGACGGTGGCGCCGGCGCGGGTGGCGCCGAACCGCTCGACCTCGGGGTTGATCGCCTGGTCGGCGCCCGCGATCACGGCCCACGACGGCGTGGTCCGCCAGCCCGCCGCGCTCGCCTTCTCCTCGAACGCACTCGCGGCGAGCGGGCGCTGGGCCACGGCGAGGACCGTCGTCGTCTCCGCGGGCACATCGGCGGCGAAGATCGCGGGGAACGCGTCCTCGGCGATGGTGACCTCGACGGCCGGCTCGCCGTCCGCGACCGGGTACGTCCACTGCTTCAGATTGCTGACCAGCGGCGACGCCGGGAAGCGGCCCTGGAGTTCGCCCAGGCTCTCCCCCTCTTCGAGGACGTACGCGGCTACGTAGACCAGGCCGACGACGTTCTCGGCGGCGCCGGCGACCGTGATCAGGGCGCCGCCGTAGGAGTGGCCGGCCAGGACGACGGGACCGTCGATCTGGGCGACCACCGAGGCGATGTACGCGGCGTCGGCGGCCAGGCCGCGCAGCGGGTTCGGCGGGGCGATCACCGGGATGCCGTCGCGCTGGAGCTCGGCGATGACTCCGGACCAGCTCGCGGCGTCGGCGAAGGCGCCGTGGACCAGGACCACGGTCGGGGTGGGGTTCGTCATGAGGTGTCCTTCAGGGAGGCTGTGGGCGTCAGGCGGTGTGCAGGGCGGAGCGCAGGGTGCTGATCGCCAGCGCGATCGCGGCGTCGGCGGCGTGCGTCTCGCGCAGCGCGTTGAGCATCACGAAGTCGTGGATGATGCCCTGGAAGCGGACGGCGGTGACCGGGACACCGGCCTCGCGCAGCTTGTTCGCGTACGCCTCGCCCTCGTCGCGCAGCACGTCGGCCTCGCCCGTGATGACCAGGGCCTTCGGGAGCCCGGTCAACTGCTCGGTGGTGGCGCGCAGCGGGGACGCCGTGATCTGGGCGCGCTCGGCCTCGTCGGTCGTGTACTGGTCCCAGAACCACTGCATGCCGTCGCGGCGCAGGAAGTAGCCGGTGGCGAACTGCTCGTAGGAGCCGGTGTCGAAGGCGGCGTCGGTCACCGGGTAGAAGAGGACCTGCTGGAGCAGCGGGACGCCGCCGCGCTGCTTGGCCATGAGGGTGAGGGCGGCCGTCATGTTGCCGCCCACCGAGTCACCGGCGACGGCGAGCCGGTCGCCGTCGAGGTCCTTGGTCGCGCCCTGGTCCACGATCCAGCGGGCGACGGCGAAGTTCTGCTCGATGGCGACCGGGTAGCGGGCCTCGGGCGAGAGGTCGTACTCGGGGAAGACGACGGCCGCGCCCGTACCGACGGCGAGTTCGCGCACCAGGCGGTCGTGGGTGTGGGCGTTGCCGAAGACCCAGCCGGCGCCGTGGATGTACAGGACGACCGGAAGGACGCCCTCGGCGCCCGCGGGACGGACGATGCGGGCGCGGACGCTGCCCGTGGGGCCGCCCTCGACGGTGATCCACTCCTCGTCGACCTCGGGCAGCTCGACCGGGCCCGACTGCACGTCGTCGACGGCCTTGCGGCCCTCCTCGGGGTGCAGCTGGAAGAGGTAGGGCGGGTTGGCGGTGGCCTCGGCGAAGGCGGTCGCGGCGGGTTCGAGTACCGGGTCGACGGACATGGGTGTGCTCCTGCGGTTCACGGGGGGTGGCGAAGGCCGGTCCCGGACGGACCGTGCCCCAGGACGGTAGGCGCGTCCGGGGGACGGCAGTTGACCGCGAGCGCACCGGCCCTGTCCCGACCGTGCACGTCCGGATCGGCCTGACCGGATTGGCATGATGGCGACTGTTAACACTGCCGATGCCCGCAAGTGCGCCGCACCTCCTAGAATCAAACCTTGATCATGGGTGCGTGGGGGTAGTGGTGTCAGAGGATCGAACGTCGTTCGGGGCGTTGTTGCGGGATCTGCGGGTGGCCAGGTCGCTGACCATCGAGGGGCTCGCCGAGGCGTCGGGCATGAGTGTGCGCGGTATCGGTGACCTGGAGCGGGGGCGCCGTGCGGCTCCGCAGCGGCGCACCGTGGCCGCGCTCGCGGACGGCCTGGGCCTGGCCGAGGCCGAGCGGGAGAGCCTGCTCGCGGCGGCCAGGACCGGCCGGACGACCGGCTACAGCCCGGCCGGGGTGCAGGCGTTTCCGCGCGGGGCCGAGGACTTCGTGGGGCGGGAGCCGGAGCTGCGCCGTCTCGCCGACCTGGCCGCGGCGGACCGCACGGCCGGCGGACAGGCCGTCGTCGTCGCGGTGTCCGGCGCCCCCGGAGCCGGTAAGACGACCCTCGCGCTGCACGCCTCGCGGCAGCTCGCCGGGGACTTCCCGCACGGCCAGCTGATGATCGACCTCTGCGGTACGGACGAGGAGCCGCCACCGGCGGCCGAGCTGATGGTCGCCGTGCTCAAGGCGCTCGGCACCCCGGACCGGGACCTCGCCAAGGCGGGCGCCGCCGGCCGCCCCGAGCTGTACCGGCGCGTCCTCGCCGACCGGCGCTGCCTGCTGGTGCTGGACAACGCGCGCGACGAGGCGCAGGTGCGGCCGCTGCTGCCGGGTTCGGGTCCGGCCATGGTGATCGTCACGAGCCGGCGCATGCTGACCGGTCTCGACGCGGTGCACCGGATACCGCTCGGCGAACTGAGCCCCGGCGAGGCCGCCGAGTTCCTCACCCTGCTGATCGGCAAGGAGCGCGCGGCGGCGGAACCGGACGCCCTCGCCGACGTCGCCCGGCGCTGCGGCCACCTGGCGCTCGCCCTGCGCATCGCGGGCAACTGGCTGGCCACCCGCACCGGTTGGACCGTGCGCAGGCTCGCCGACAGACTCGGGCACGCGGAGCGCAGGCTCGACGCGCTGACCGCGGGGGACGTACGGGTGAGCGGCGCCTTCGACCTGTCCTACCGGCAGCTGACGGCGACGGCCGCCCGGATGTTCCGGCGCCTGGCACTGGTACCGGGCCCGGACGCGAGCGCCGCACTCGCCGCGCGGCTCACCGGACAGGAGCTGTTCGACGCCGAGGACACCCTGGAGGAACTGGTCGAGGCCGGACTGCTCGGCTCGCGCGAGGACCGCTACCGGCTGCACGACCTGCTGCGCCTGTACGCGCAGGCCCGTCTCACCGCCGAGGAGTTCGGGCCCGCCGCCGACGCGTCCCGGCAGGCGCTGCACCGCTGGCTCCTGGAGACCGCGGTGGTCGCGGGCCGCTGGTACGAACCCGATCACGGGGCGCCGCCCGCCTCCTGGCGGGGCACGGTCGACCTGTCCAGCGCCGAGCGGGCCCGGCACTGGCTGCAGGCCGAGGGCGCCAACTGGCTCGGCGCCCTGCGCGCCGCCGCCCGCGACGGCGACCACGCCACTGTCGTCGAGGTGGCGGAGGCACTGCACTGGTTCTCCGACCAGTGGCTCTTCTGGGGGCACTGGCCGGAGGTCTTCGGCACCGCGGCGCGCAGCGCGCAGGCCCTCGGCGACCCGCTCGTCGAGGCGACCCAGCTCAACTACCACGCGTGGGCGGTCACGTTGTGCGAGGGCAGGCCCCGTGACAGCCTGCCGCTGTCCGCCGCGGCACTGGAGGCGGCGCAGCGCGCGGGCGATCCCGTGCAGCAGGCGTGGGCGCACCACTACGCGTCCTGGGCGCACCGCCTCCTGCACCAGCCCGAGGAGGCGTTCGAGGCGGCGGACCGGGCGGCGGAGATGTTCCGCGAGGCCGATGACGAACTCGGTCTGCTGCAGGTCCTGCACGGCCGGGCGCTGATCCTGGAGGCCGAGAAGCGCGACGACGAGGCGCTGACGGCCTTCCAGGACGTCGTCGCGTTCCTGGACGAGGCGGGCGACAAGGTCGAGCCGCACAGCGCCACCATCACCCGGCTCGGCCTGCTCTCCGGGATCGGCCAGTGCTCGGGGCGCCTCGGCCGCTGGACCGAGGCCGTCGACCACCTGGAGGCGGCCGTCGCCCTGTGCCGGTCGTCGGGGAACATCGGCCTCGAAGGGCGCACTCTGCTGCTGCTGGTCGACGCGCTGCTCGCCGCCGGCCGGCCGGAGCAGGCACGGCAGGCCCTCGCGCACTGTGCCGGACTCGGCCCCGACGCGAACCCGGAGATCGTCGCCCGCGCGCGCGAAAGGCTCGCCGGGTGGGAGGGCTAGGGCGTGTGTCGAGAGACCCGGCGGGCCGCACTGTCTCTCGCGGTCCGTGTTCGTGCCTCCCGTTTCTGCCTCCTTTGTGCCTGGAGTCCGGCCCCAGGCGCCGCTTGACTGGTGGGACGGGGTGACCACGCGTGTAGAGGAGAGCCTGGTTGAGCCTGTTTCTGACCACTGACGCGACGCCCGCCGAGGAGCGGCTCGCCCACTGGCACGACATCATCGGCCGCGCCCTGATGCCGATGCGGGTGACCCCGTACGCGCCGGACGGGGCCGTCTCGGGGCGGATCGTCGCCGACCGGCTCGGACCGCTGCGGCTGTCCACGATCGAGGCCGACGCCCAGCGGCTGACCCGCACCCGGGCGGACATCGCACGCTCGCCGCGGCCGTTCGTCGCGGCGCACGTACAGATATCCGGCCGGGCCGAACTCCGGCAGGACGGCCGCACCGCCACCGTGGCACCGGGCGGACTCCTGGTCCACGACACGGCACGGCCGTACACGCTGGACTTCCCGGAACCGTTCGCATGCCGGATCGTCCTGCTGCCGCGGCACGCCCTCGATCTCCCGGACGACGACCTGCGCCGCATCACCGGCACCGCCGTCGGCACCGACACCGGCGTCGGCGCGATCCTCATGCCGTTCCTCGCGACCCTGGTGGCGTCGGCGCCGTCCTGCCCGCCTGCGATCGCCGACCGGCTCGCCGCGGGCGCCCTGGACCTGTTCGGCACGCTGGTCGCCGAGCGGACGCGACCGGGGGACGGCGCGCGCGACGACCTCGTGCGGCGCATCCGGGACCACATCGACCGGCATCTGGCCGACCCCGGGCTCTCCCCGGAGACGGTCGCCGCCGCCCACCACATCTCCGTGCGCTATCTGCACCGCCTCTTCGAGAAGGAGGGCATCACGGTCGGCCGGCTCATCCAGCGGCGCCGACTGGCGCGGTGCGCACGGGAACTGCTGCGCGGCGGCGCCGCGGGGCCCGGCGTGGCGGCGGTGGCGCACCGGTGGGGGTTCGTCAGCTCCGCGCATTTCAGCCGGTCGTTCCGCGGGGTGTACGGCCATTCGCCCCGCGAGTGGCGGGCCTTGAGGACGGCGGCCGTCAGCGGCGCGGTGGACGAGGCCGTGGGCCTCGGGCACTGACGCGGACGGTGACCCGGACGCTGAGGGTCACGCACGCGTGCGCCGACGGACAACACGCTGTTCGGGCACGCGCCTAACGTCACTGTTCCAGTACAGCGGCACGGTTCGTACGGTCCGCACGGCTCCGGAGGCACACCATGACGACCACACCCACCGTCACCACACCCACCACCACGACGGGCGACGGCGCGGACACCCGGCAGGAGCCGGTGATCCAGCACTTCGGGACGGTCAAGGGATTCCCGCTCGGCCTGACCGACGAGGCGCGTACGTACGGCTGTGAGCGCCTCAACAGGATCCTGGCGGACACGCAGATCCTGTACGGCCTCTACAAGAAGCACCACTGGATCATGCGCGGCCCGACCTTCTTCCAGCTCCACCTCCTGCTGGACAAGCACGCGCAGGCGCAGCTGGAGATCGTCGACGCCCTCGCCGAACGCGTCCAGACGCTGGGCGGCGTGGCCGTCGGCGACCCCCGGCACGTCGCGGAGCTGACCGCGGTGCCGCGCCCGCCGGACGGCGTGGAGCCCGTCCCCGCGATGCTGTCCCGGCTGCTCGACGCCCACCGGACGATCCTCGTGGAGAGCCGGGAGAGCGCCGCGAAGGCCGCCGCCCTGGGCGACGACGGCACCAACGACCTGCTGGTCTCCCAGGTGGTGCGCACCGGTGAACTGCAGGCGTGGTTCCTGGCGGAGCATCTGGTCGACACCCCGCTGGTCGGCGACTGACCGCTCTCGTCACCGCCCGTGCGGCCGCGACGCCGGGCCGGGCGCCGTCACCGGTACTCAGCCGGTCACAGGCATGAGCGAGCCACCGGTACCGGACAGTCACCGGTACCGGACAGTCACCGGTACCAGCCGAACCGTTCGGCGAGGACGGGCAGCCGGTCGGCGACGATCGCGTGCGCGGCCGCCCGCGGCGTCGTCCCGTCGGCCTCGGCGCGGGCCAGCATCAGGTCGATGAGCGCGCGCATGCGACGCCGTGTGTGGGCGAACGCCTCGTCCGCGTCGGCCTCGATGTCGCCGAAGAGAGTCCACCACCACCAGGCGTTCGTCCCGGAGTTGACGACCACGTCGGGCAGCACCGTGATGCCACGCCCGGCGAGCAGTTCCTCCGCGTCCGGGAGGACCGGCATGTTGGCGGCCTCGACGATCCAGCGAGCGGTGATCCGCCGCTGGTTCACGGTGTCGATCGCGTACGAGACCGCCGCCGGGACCAGGACTTCCGCGTCGGCCGACAGCCAGGCGTCGCCCGGCAGTTCACGGTCCCCGGGGCGCAGCGTCGAGCGGTCCACGGCGCCGTACGCGTCGCGGGCCGCGAGCAGCGCCTCCACATCGAGGCCGCCCGGGTTCGCGACGGTGCCCCTGTGGTCGGCGACCGCGACCACCGTCAGGCCCGCGCGCGCGAGGAACCGGGCCGTGGCGCCGCCCATGGTGCCGAGACCTTGCAGCGCGACACGGGTGCCCTCGTACGGGACGTGCGCGCGGTCGAGCGCCGCCAGCACCGATTCGGCGACACCGCAGCCGCCCACGAGTTCGTCGAGCCCGATGCCGTCCACGTCGACCGCGAAGGCGGCGGCGAGGCGCTCACGCGCGGCCGCCTCGTCGTCGAGCAGCGGGTACACCGCCTGGACGGACGAGACGAGGCCCGCCTCGGCCGCCGCCCTGTCGACCAGGTCCTGGGTGAGGCCGAGGTCCTCGCCCGTCGTCCAGCAGGACTCTATGTAGGGCCGCATCGCCTTCAGGTAGCGCACCAGGACGCCGTACGCCTCCGGGTCCCGCGGATCGCAGTCGATGCCGCCCTTGGCGCCTCCGAGCGGGATGTAGCGGCCCCGCGGGTCGTAGTGCAGCGCCTCTTTCATCGTCATGCCGCGCGCGAGTCCGGCCACCTCCGCCAGGGTGCAGCCCGGGCGCATCCGCAGGCCGCCGCTGGACACACCGCGGACCAGCCGGTCGACCACCAGGTAGCCCTTGCGGCCGCTGACATGGTCGGTCCAGGTCAGCTCGACCAGCGGGGCGGTGGGGGATTCGGGGGTGGTCATGCGGTCTCCTCGGGGACGGTGATCAGAGCTACCTACTGATTAGTCGGTCAGTATCAAGAGGCGCCGAGAACCCTGTCAACGCATACCGGGCGCCGGCCGGCTACTGACTGGTTGATCAGTTCGGGCGATCGGTTCGGGTCGTGGGCGCGGGGCGGGGACAAACCGGGGGCGCCGTGCGTTGTCGGTGGGGCCGCACATAATGGGAACCCTGATCGATCAACGGGAGGCGCCGTGTCACGTTCTCTGAGTTCCGGGCTGCGCTCACTGCAACCCGCCGCTTTCGGCGCCGAGCCCACCGGCGCGCGCCTGGAGCGCATCCGAAAGTCGCCGAACTTCGCGGACGGCTCCTTCCAGAACCCCGAGGGCACGCGCGTCCGCCCCGACGGTTCCATGATCGAGTTCGCGAAGGTCTACTTCCGCAAGGAGGAGCGCGCCCTGCGCGCCCCCACCGGCACCGTGCCCGTGCACGCCACGACCCTCGCCGACCTGTCGAAGCCGTCGGCGAGCGGCCTGCGCATCACTTGGATGGGCCACTCCAGCGTGCTGGCCGAGATCGACGGGGCGCGGGTGCTCTTCGACCCCGTCTGGGGCGACCGCTGCTCCCCGTTCGCCTTCGCGGGCCCCAAGCGGCTGCACCCCGCGCCCCTGCCGCTCGCCGCACTCGGCCCGGTCGACGTGGTGGTGATCTCGCACGACCACTACGACCACCTGGACATGCCCACGATCAAGGCGCTGGTCGACACCGACACCGTCTTCGCGGTGCCGCTCGGTGTGGGCGCCCACCTCGAGCACTGGGGCGTGCCCGCCGACCGGCTGCGCGAGCTGGACTGGCACGAGGAGACCAAGGTCGCCGGGGTGACGCTCACGGCGACGCCCGCCCGCCACTTCTGCGGCCGCGGCGTGCGCAACGCACAGCACACGCTGTGGGCGTCGTGGGTGGTCGCGGGACCCGACCACCGCGTTTACCACAGCGGCGACACCGGCTATTTCCAGGGCTTCGAGGAGATCGGCGCGGAGCACGGCCCGTTCGACGTGACCATGATCCAGATCGGGGCGTACTCCGAGTACTGGCCTGACATCCACATGACACCCGAGGAGGGCATGCGCGCCCACCTCGACCTCCAGGGCGGCCCGGTGAGCGGGCCGATGCTGCCGATCCACTGGGCGACGTTCAATCTGGCCCCGCACCCGTGGACCGAGCCCGGCGAGCTCTCCGCCGACGCGGCCCGCCGCGCCGCGGCCCGGATCGCCCTCCCTCGCCCGGGCGAGCCCTTCGAGCCGTCGGCCGAGTCACTCCCCACCGACCAGTGGTGGCGGCCGGCCGCGGCGGTGCCGGCGGGGGGCTGGCCGGTGGCGAGTGCGGGGGAGCCGGAGGTGGTGGTGGCGGGATAGGCGGCCGGGCGCTCCTGCTCGCCGACGACGCGTGACCGAGGGCATTCAGACAGGGGTACCGTCCCCGCGGGCGGTACCGATCCGGAGCCGACCCGGTACCCGCCGTCGCCCCCGCCACGGGGGCGACCGACCGCCGGGCCGCTGAGCGCGGTGCCGGGCGTCGGCCGCCCCTCCCGGAGGGGCTCTCAGCCCTTGCCCAGCTTCCTTTCGAGAAGCGGCAGCAGCCGCTCCCAGTGCCGCTGCGCCCCTTCGGTGTGGAACGCCGACGTGTCCGACATCGTGAAGCCGTGGACCGTGCCCGGATAGATCTCCGTCGACGCGGTGCGGCCCGCCGTGGTCAGGGCCCGGTCGAGCGTGGCCAGGGACTCGGGTGTCATGTCGCCCTCGGCCAGGCCGAGATGGATCTCTCCCGT
Source organism: Streptomyces sp. NPDC057694 (assembly GCF_042799415.1). Lineage (NCBI taxonomy): Bacteria > Bacillati > Actinomycetota > Actinomycetes > Kitasatosporales > Streptomycetaceae > Streptomyces > Streptomyces sp. NPDC057694. Next base: position 1,297,838 of record NZ_JBHVIX010000001.1, on the reverse strand, counting down.
GATCGCGGAGAATCCGTGGTGCGGGCTGTCCGGGGCGTCCGTGACCAGCGCCGCGGGATGGAACCCGGCGACGGCCGCGACCCGGTCCGGATGCGCCGCGGCGGTGCGCAGCGCCAGGGCTGCGCCCATGCAGTAACCGACCGCGGCGACCGGCCCGCCGCCCACCTCGGCCTGCCCGGCGAGGAACGCCAGATAGGCATCGGCGTCCCGCAGCGCGCGCTCCGCGGTGTGCGCCTGGATCATCGGCCACAGCCGCTCGAACAGCGCGGGCCGGGCCGCGTCGTCGATGTACTCGGGGAGCTCGACCACCGGGCTCGGCGTCTCCCGGTAGAAGACGTTCGGCACCAGCACGTAGTAGCCGTGGGAAGCCAGCTCGCGGGCCTTCTGCTCCAGCTCGGGACGCAGGCCGAAGGCGTCCATGTACAGCAGCACCCCGGGGTGCGGCCCACCGTGGTCGGGAAAGGCGGCGAAGGCGTCGGCCGTGCCGTCAGGAGTGGGGATCAACAGGGTCTTGGTGAACAAGTTCTTCCTCTCCGCTATCGAAACCCCAGGCTAGCCCCGGCGCCCGCACCGCCGACGGGGCTTCACGGCTTCACCCCGCGGAGCGCGAACCCGCCGCCACACAGAACTCGTTGCCCTCCGGATCCGCCATCACGACGTGATGCCCGTCGAAGGTCCGCAGGATCGTGCCGCCCGCCCGCGCCAACCGCTCCGCCTCCGCCACGACGCGGTCCCAGCGCTGCTCCGGTGAGCCGTGGCCCGGTACCCGTACGTCGATGTGCAGCCGGTTCTTCGCCGTCTTCGGCTCGCGCACCTTCAGGATCGACAGCCGCGGCCCGACCCCGTCCGGATCGCACAGCCACGCGCCGTCGTCCTCCTCCTCGTCCTCGGGCGGGCCGAACGAAGCCGCCCACTCCTCGCGCGTCGCGAACGGCGCGGGCGGGGGCTCGTCCACGTAACCGAGCGCCGTCTTCCAGAAGTCGGCGAGCACGGTCGCGTCCGCGCAGTCGAGCGTGAGGTCGAATCTCGTGGTCATGAGAGCCGACCGTACGTCCCGCCACTGACATCGCGGTCCGCGGACCGCAACCCCACGCGATATCGCTCTGCAGTGCGAGGACTCATACCAGAGCGGGACCTGGACCGTCCGAGTTTGGCAACTGCCCACCGCACTTACGACGTTGACGACTACCGTGAGTGGCCGCCGAGCGACGCCCGGTCGTCGCGACGTGCCCTCACCAGCCCAGACCCGAGAGCCCCCCACACCTGAGAGCCCGAGGACGCCGCATGTCTCAGCTTCGCCAGCCGGTCGCACGCGCAGACCGCCGTGAAGGCGGTCGGCACGGCAAGCCGGCCGGGCGGGCCGCCGCACCGCGACCGGCGGAGACCCACATACGGCCACAACTGCTGCGCATCGCCGTACTCCCCCCGCTCGCGGTGGCGCTCAGTGCCTGCGCCGCCGTCATCTTCCTCGTACGGTCCACCGGCGTACGCCCCAGCACCGAGCTGTGGGCGGTGCTCACCGGAGCCTGCGTCGTCACGTCGGCGGCCATCCTGATCGCCGCGGTGACCGCCGACCGCACAGCATCCGCCGTCCACTACCGGGTCGTCGGCCTGCGCCGCGCCAGCGCCCGGGGCCAGGCCGAACTGCGCGGCCTGGTCGATCAGTTGCGCAAGGGAGAGGGACCGCCACCGCGCCGCACTCCCCAAGCCCCGCCGCCGGGCGCCGACGACTTCGACAAGCTCTCCGCCGACCTGGCCCGAGCCCAGGACGTCGCGGTCACCGCCGTCGTGCAGGCCACCCAGCTCTCCAGCCAGGCGGGCAGCCAGCAGAAGGTCGACGTCTTCGTCAATCTCGCCCGGCGCCTGCAGTCCCTGGTGCACCGCGAGATCTCGATCCTCGACGAGCTGGAGAACGACGTCGAGGACCCGGACCTGCTCAAGGGCCTGTTCCACGTGGACCACCTGGCGACACGCATCCGCCGGCACGCGGAGAACCTCGCCGTCCTCGGCGGCGCCGTCTCACGGCGCCAGTGGAGCCATCCGGTGTCCATGACCGAGGTGATGCGCTCCGCCATCGCCGAGGTCGAGCAGTACTCCCGGGTCAAACTGGTCCCGCCGATCGACGGAACCCTGCGCGGGCACGCCGTCGCCGACTGCATCCACCTGCTCGCCGAACTCGTCGAGAACGCCACGGTGTTCTCCGCCCCGCACACCCAGGTCCTGCTCCGCGCCAATCTGGTGACCTCCGGGCTCGCCGTCGAGGTCGAGGACCGCGGCCTCGGCATGCCGGTCACCGAGCAGAACAAGATGAACGCCCTGCTCGCCGACCCCGACCAGGTCAACGTCGCCAGCCTGCTCCAGGACGGCCGTATCGGTCTGTTCGTCGTGTCCCAGCTGGCGCGACGGCACGGCATCACCGTCCGGCTGCAGACCAACATCTACGGGGGAGTGCAGGCCGTTCTCGTCCTGCCGCAGGAACTGCTGGGCTCCGAGGACGGCGAGCGGGCCCCCAGGGTGCGCAAGGCCACCGCCGCCGCGACCGCCGACAGTGTGCTGGAACCGCAGACCGCCGCTGCCGCGCCCCCGCCGCCCGTACGGGAAGTGCCTCCCACGCTGCACCCCGTACGCGAAGTGCCTCCCACGCCGCATCCCGTACAAGAAGTCCCACCCACATCGCCGCCGTCCGTCGCCGTGCCGCGCCGGCCGCGGCCGGAGACGCCCCCCGCCACGCCCGGCGCCCCCACACCTCTGCCCCAGCGCGTCGCGGGCAGCACCCGCGCCACCCCGGCCGAGGCGGTGCCCGGCATCCGTGCCGAGGACCGCGAGGCCGCCGCGCAGAGCCTGGAGGCTCCGCCCGCACCCGTGGCCGGACCGGTGCCCGGCACCATGGGCCGGCCCCAACTGCCCCGGCGCAGAGCCCAGGAGCACCTCGCGCCGCAACTGCGGGGCGGCCCGGCCCCACGCCAGGACGACGAGTCGCCCGTCGGGCACGATCCCGGCCTCATGGCGGCGTTCCAGCGCGGCATCACCCTGGCCGAGGCGGCCGATCCGCGTGAGATCCCCCTCCGCGGCCTGGGGGACGAGGGCGGTAGCGGCGGATGACACCCCTCCACGCGCGCGTGCGACGCCAGGAGATACCCGTCCACGCGCGCGTGCGGCGCCAAGAGATGCCCGGCGGGCCGCCGCACGCCGACTCTCCGGAGTCCCCCTCTCCCGTTCCCCCTGCCACCAGTTGTCCCGTGTTCCCGATCACCAGCACCACACCGAGCAGTCCACCAAGGAGTCGATCCCCCATGGCGAGCGATGTGCCGACGGGTCATGTGTCCGATCTCGACTGGCTGATGAGCGGCCTCGTCCAGCGCGTACCCCACACCAACAGCGCCGTGCTCCTCTCCTCCGACGGCCTCGTCAAGTCCGTGCACGGCCTGGACGTCGACAGCGCCGACCACATGGCGGCCCTCGCCTCCGGCCTCTACTCGCTGGGCCGCAGCGCCGGAGTCCGGTTCGGCGACGGCGGCGACGTACGACAGGTCGTCGTGGAACTGGACTCCGCACTGCTGTTCGTGTCGACCGCGGGATCCGGAACCTGTCTCGCGGTGCTCGCCGGACGCGAGGCCGACGCCGCCGTGCTCGGCTACGAGATGGCCATGCTCGTCAAGAGCGTGCGGCCCTACCTGGTGACAGCGCCCCGGCAGACCTCGGCCGAACCCACGGCGATGAGGAATTGAGGGTGGCGGCCCCGCAGGACGGGCCGTGGCTCGACGGCGCGGCAGGCCGCCTCGTACGCCCGTACACCGTCAGCAACGGGCGCACCCGGCCCAGCACGTCGCTCGATCTGCTCACCCTCGTCATGGCCACCGGGGCGACCCCCCTCGGCTATCTGGGGCCCGAGCACGGCCAGGCGCTCGACCTGTGCGCCCGGCCCACGTCGGTCGCGGAGATCGCCGGACATCTGAAACTCCCCGCAGTCGTCACCAAGGTGATCCTGTCCGACCTCGTCGACTGCGGGGCGATCACCGCCAAGCCCCCCACGTTCCACGAAAACCCCACTGACCGGTCGCTACTGGAGGCAGTGCTCGATGGACTACGACGACAGCTCTGACCTGTTCCCCACCGCACTGAAGATCTTGGTCGCGGGCGGGTTCGGGGTCGGCAAGACGACCTTTGTCGGAGCGGTCAGCGAGATCGCTCCGCTCAGCACGGAAGAGCTGCTCACCACGGTCAGCGCCGACACCGACCATCTCGACGGCATCGAGAACAAGGTCGAGACGACGGTCGCGATGGACTTCGGCCGGATCACCCTGGACCCCGAACATGTGCTCTATCTTTTCGGCACCCCTGGCCAGGAGCGCTTCTGGTTCATGTGGGACGAGCTGTCCGAAGGCGCCCTGGGAGCAGTGATCCTCGCCGACACCCGGCGCCTGGAGGACTGCTTCGCCGCCGTCGACTTCTTCGAGGAGCGCGGCATGGGATTCATCGTGGCGGTCAACGAGTTCGACGGGTCCTACCGCTACGAACCCGAGGAGGTGCGCGCCGCCATCGACCTGGACCCCAGGGTGCCGGTGGTGCGCTGCGACGCACGTATCTCCAGCTCCGGCATCCAGACCCTGCTCACCCTCGTCCGGCATCTGCTGGCCCACGCGGCGCCCGCGGCCAGCGGCTACGGAGCCCACACGTGAGGTACGGCGCGGCCGGACGTCTGCTGCTGACACCGGTCGACAAAGAAGGGCCCCAGCGGGCCGGGCGGCTGCTCCGGCTCGGCCTGGGCCGACGGCCCGAGGCGGCCTTCGACCTGTTCGCGGACCGGCTCGCCGACGTGACCGGGGCGCCCTGCGCCATGGTCAACTTCATCGACGAGCACCGGCAGTTCTTCGCCGGACTGCACACACCGGCCGGCGGCCACCGGGGCGGCCACCGCCGGACCCGGCCGAGAGCGGCGGCCGACGCCGTCGCCGACAGCGCGATCGGCCGCTCCATGGCGCGCGATCACGGCTACTGCCCGCACGTCGTGGCGCGACGCAGAGCACTCGTCCTCGACGACGTGCGCGACTACCCGCGGTTCGCGGGCAACCCGGTCGTCGACGAGATCGGGATCCGCTCCTACCTGGGCGCCCCGCTGCTCGACGACCGTACGGGGCTCGCACTCGGCACCGTGTGCGTGGTGGACACCGCACCGCGCGCCTGGGGCCGATCAGGACTCGCGACCATCAAGGAGATGGCCGGCGAACTGATGGACCTCGTGCGCGGACGCGAGGGCCCGGGCGGGTGAGCGGAACCCGAAGGCGGGCCCTGGGGAGGGGCGGCAGCCCCACACACCCCGAGCGTGCGGTCACACGGTCACGGTCTCACCGTCCGGGAACGTGATGTGTGCCGTCCCGTCGTCCGTCACCTCGCATCCGATCGACGCGCGCAGGGCTTCCGGGTGCACCGTGTCGCGGGTCAGCGCCACCAGCGTGACGTGCACACTCGCGCCGCCCGGATGGTCTGCGGCGCGTACGTACGGGGTCGCGGAGTGCGGGCCGTAGGCGTTGGCCTCCACCTCGTGCGCGGCGCCGGTTTCCGTGTCCCAGCCGTGCAGTGCCACCACCGCGCTGGTCAGGCCCTGTTCCGTGCGGACGAGGGCCCAGCCCGGGCCCTGCTCGGTGTGCGGGCGCACGGTGTCGGCGACCGCGTGGCCGCCCTCCCGGACGGTCACCCCCGCGGGAGCCTGCACCCGGTGCACGCGCAACTCCCACGGACCGTGCAGCACACTGGTCGACTCGATCGGGAACACCTCGGCACGGTCGTCTCCGGGGAGTTCGGCGTCGTGGCGGGACGAGGCGCGGCGTCCCTCGCAGCCGAGGGGATGGATGCGGCGGCGGCGCGACGGGGTGCCGTCGGGGGTGAGCAGCGCGATGTGGTTGTCGACGGTGCGGGCCCAGGCGTGCGGGGCGGATTCGGGCGCCGTGGCCGTGGAGTAGGCGAGCTTGGCGTAGTGCGGGTCGTCGGTGGCCGGACCGTCGGGCGGATTGTGGTCGCTGCCGTGGTTGATCAGGCGGACGATGCCGTCGTGCGGCGTGCCGTGCAGCAGCCAGCCGGGCGCCGGCAGCGCCGTGTACTGCTCCGACTGTTCGACGGGCAGGGGCAGTTCGCGCTCGGTCCACACCGGATGGTCCGCGGGGAGCAGCAGACCGAGGAAGCCCTTGCTCGCCCAGTACGGGGAGGCCGGCCCGGAATACGGCTGGGTCGCTGGCAGGAACGTGTCGTACCAGCCCAGCGGCAGCAGCCCGCGCTCGTCCGGCACCCCGCGCTCCACGAAGTGCCGGGCGGTGCCGGACGCCAGGCGCCGGGTCAGACCGGGCGCGAGCGGGGTGCAGTCGGTGAGCGCCCCCAGCCACACGGGTGCCGTCGCCGCGAACCGGTACGTCAGCGACCGGCCCTGGTGCACGGGCGCGCCGTCCCCGCCGAAGAACTGCGGGTAGGGGGCCAGGAACTGCGCCAGCCGTTCGCGGTACACCTCGGCGCGCCCGCCGTCGCCGCCCTCGCCCGCCATCCGCGCCCACAGCAGCGGGTACAGATGCATGGCCCAGCCGATGTAGTAGTCGAAGTTGCGGCCGTCGCCGTCGCTGTACCAGCCGTCGCCGATGTACCAGTCCTCGATCCGGTCCAGGCCGCCGTCGATGTCGCTCTGGCTGTACGGGGCGCCGACCGAGGCCAGGAACTGTTCGGACACCACCTGGAAGAGCCGCCAGTTGTTGTCCCAGGTCCGCTTGGCGACGAACCCCGAGAACCAGTCGACGACCCGCTCCTGGACCCGGCTGTCCAGGCGGTCCCAGATCCAGGGGCGGGTCTCGTGCAGGCCGATCGCGATCGACGCGGCCTCCACCATCTGCTGGGAGCAGTCGGTGAGTTCGGGCCAGGCCTCCGTGCTGTCACGGTCCGTGCCCGTTGTCAGACCCTGCGTATACCTTTCGATCAGGTGGGAGATCTTGGACGGCGACGGTTCGTCCGGTCCGTCGGTCCCTCCCGCGCCCGCTATCCGGAAGGAGGCCAGCAGAAATGTCCGAGCGAACCCTTCGAGCCCGTCCGAGACGATCCCGGACCAGCTGGCCCGTCCCGGCAGCCGGTACTGGGCGAAGCCCGGAGTCGCGTACGGCAGCAGGGCGTCGAGCTGCCGGTCGGCCAGGGTCTCCCAGTGCGCCCGCGTCCAGCCGGTCAGCGGGGAGCGGACACGGTCGGTGGGCGGCAGGGCGAAGTACGGGGCGGGCATGGTGGTTCGCTGGCTCCTCGGTCGGGTGGGACGGGCGGTGTGGGGGTTACCTGAGTTCGGCCGTGTGGGTGTGCCCGCGCGAGCCGCCCACCTGGACGGTGAGCACGGGGCGGCGGCCCGGCGTGACGGTGACCGTGTCGTCGGCGCGGACCACCCGACGGACGGGGAAGGGCAGCTCGACGGTGAGCGCCGTCGCCGTCCGGCCGGGGTCGGCGACGGCGACCGTGACGCCCCCCTCGTGGCGGCGGACCAGGACGGTGCCGGGGCCGTCCGCCCGGAGCCCTTCGACGCTGCCCGCCGCCCAGAAGTGCGCGGCGAGCAGCCCGAGCCGGGGCGACTCCACGGCCTGGACAGTGGCGTCGTTGGCGAGGGTCCGGACCGGCCTGGAGCGTGACCAGGCGCCCGTCGTGGTGGCGCTCGCACCCGGCAGTAGCACGTAGGCGTAGGAGGCGGCAGTGGGGGAGGGACCGTGATCGAACCAGAGGGTGGCGTACCGGCGGGTGACCGGTGTGGTGCTGCCGGCGGTGTCCGCACCGGTGTTGAGGGCCCGCCAGGTCCCGGTGCGCTCCTCGCGCAGCGCCTTGAGCGGGCCGCCGGCGGGGAAGACGTAGCCGCCGGTGCCTTCGAGGTGGGCCCACCGGGCGCCCGGCAGCGCGGCGGACCAGCCCGCTTCCGTGGGCCGGCGACGACCGTCGACGGTGAGGACGGGGGCGCCCTCGACGTGCAGGTTCCGGTTCTCCACGACGGTCTCGATCGTGCGGCCGTCGCTCGCCGTGATGCCGGAGCCGAGCGCCACGACCGCGTCGTCCACGAAGAACCAGGCCTTCTTGGCGCGCAGCGTCGACCCGTCGGCGATCAGCTCCATCGCCGCCGCGCCGTACCTGCCGTCGAGCACGGCACCGCCCGCCACGGCGTTCTTCGGGCGGACCGTGCCGGTGCCGCCGTCGGTGCCGAGATCCGCCCGCGCGCGGGTGTCCACCGTCGTGCCGGGCAGGCGGTACGGATCCACGGTCGGCCAGAAGCCGTCCCCGAAGGCGTCGAGGTCGTCGCCGTCGTACAGGTAGGTCATGCCGTCGCCGGTGTACCAGCCGTGCAGATTCTCGCCGTTGCCCGCCTCGTACGCGGCGATGCGCTTCGAGGACAGGGAGAGCGCACACGCCCAGCCGGGCCGCCGGTGCACGACACGGTCCATGTCGGCGAGGGCGAAGTGACCGGTGACCCGCTCCGCCGGGCGCACCGCGGAGTCGTCGAGGACGGCCTTGGCGCGGGCCAGGGCGGGAATGCCGACGAGCGTGGCGAAGGGCGTCTCCTGGTTGCGCATGATCCATCCCTTGGCGGCCGCACGCCAGCGGTCCGCGTACGCCTGCGGCGCCCCGTCGGCGAGTTGGAGGATGGACGAGACGGCGGCCGCGCCGTCGGTGTGGTCGGGGGCGCGTTCGCGGGAGACCGCCCGTCCGCGCACCGCGTCCATCATCACTCCGTCGAACAGGACGGGTGCGAAGCTCCGGTCGACGGCCTCGTACAGCACGGAGACCGCGGGGTCCGTCACCGCCCACGTGGTGCCGGCGAGCAGAGCGACGAGCTGGCCGACACTGCCGAGCAGGACACTGCCGTACGTGCCCGTGTAGGCGACGTAGGAGTGCTGCACGAAGGAGCCGTCCGCGTAGAACCCGTCCCCCGAAGTCACGTACTGGAACAGGCTGTTCCGGCCGTTGTCCCGGGTGTCCGACAGACCGTCGCGGGCCAGCGCGACGACGTCGGGATCGCGGGCGAGCAGGCCGCGCAGGGCGACGATGACGGCCTTGTCGGCGCGGTTGGCACCGGTCTCGGCGAGGCTCGGCGAGTTGGTCCGCCGGTCCGGGTCCGGGACGAACCTGGCGACGGTCGCCAGGTGGGCGGCGAGATCGTCGGCGGGCAGATGCGCGCGCAGCAGCACGCAGGTGTCCATCAGGGCGCGGGGCGCGCCGATCTCCCAGAACCACCAGTTGCCGCTCTCCGGGCGCGTGGCGTTGTAGCCGGTGGTGTGCAGGAACCGCAGGGCGTCGAGGAGGCCGTCGCGCACCGCCGCGTCGGCGCTGAGGGAGGTGCCGGCCGTGGCCCACGCGGTGGCCACGGTGCGCAGCCGCGTATAGCTCTGGCCGAACATGCCGGGATCGGAGGCCGGCGACAGGTCCGGCCACAGGGCCGTGCGGCCGGCCGAGGTGTCGAGCGTCCGCCACCACGCCGCGGCCTGTTCGTCCAGGGCGGCGACCGCGGCGGCGACATCGGGGTCGGACGGGTCGAAGTCGCCTCCGGTGAGCTGCTGCGCGGCGCGCGCGAGCAGCGTCTCGTACGGATCGTCGGCCGCGGCGGCGCGCGGCGCGAAGGGCGTCGTGAGCGCGGCGGCACCGGCTCCCGCGGCGGCGAGCGCGAGGGTCTGGCGTCGGGTGAGGTCCATCGTGGTCGGTCGCCCTCCGGGTCAGTCGGTCAGCGTGGCCGGGTCGACGGGCGGCTTGGGCAGGCCGAGCGCGGCGAGTTCGGTCCGGCCCTCCGCGTCGATGGGAAAGGCCCAGGTGGTGAGGAAGAAATCGGTGAGGTCGTACCCCGACACCCGGCTGGCGAAGGTCGCGAGCGCGCGGTAGCGCTTGGCGGTCTCGGTGGAGTCCGACGCGGGGTTCTCCTCGCGGACCAGCCGGTGCGTCCGGGGCCAGAAGTCGTCGCCGAAGGCCAGCTCCAGCTGGCGCAGCGGCACGAGCTTCTCGTACGCGCCGAAGGACTTCTCGTACGTGAGGCCCGCCGTGCCGAACTTGGCCTGCGCGGACTGGAAGTAGGTCAGTCCGGTGGTGGAGTCCACCGTGAGGAGGTTGGACGGCTGGCCGAGGGCGCGCTGCACGGCCAGCGAGTAGATGTTCACCGTGACCTCGGTCAGCCCGCCGGGCTTGTACGCGAACTGCTGATGCAGGTGGCCGAGTTCGTGGTAGAGACCCCAGCCGCGCGTGCGCAGGCCGGAGACGGTGGTGGCCCGGTCGAGATAGGCGCGCGGGAAGCCGTTGTAGCCGTGTGTGGCGTACGCGCCGACGCCCGAGGGCACCACCGACACCTCGGTGAAGTGATAGCCGCCCGCCTTGGGCCGGTGCACGGGCTTGGAACCGTCGAGCCCGCTGATGTCCGACTCCGCGTCGATGATCTCCTCCAGGAGCGTCAGCAGCGCGGCGTGGTCCTCGGTGCGGTACAGCAGTGCCCCGTCCCGGGTCAGCGTCATGAGCGAGTGCGGGCCGTACAGCTCGACGACCGGGACATCGGCCGACGCGTCCAACTGCGCCTGGAAATCGGCCTCTGCGGTCTGGCCGAGGCGGAAGACGGGCATGGCCACGGACCCTGACCCGGACCGGAAGGTGACGTCGGCGCGCTCTCCGTCGCCTTCGAGAGAGAAGTAGAGGGGCCCGCCGTGGGGGTCGGTGATCGTGTTCGCGCCGGCTTCGAGGGCGTATCTGCGGGGCTCCGTCACCGTGCCGTAGTAGTCCCATTGCCCGATCCACAGGGTCGGCAGGACCTCGTCGTGGGGCAGCACCGTGATCGTCAGCGCGGTGTCCGCCGGCACATAGCGGCCGCTGGGCTGGAACTCGCTGGCCCGCAGCGCCTGCGCGAGGCGGAGCCGCTCGGTCTCGGCGGAGGGGCGGGCCGTGAGCCGCACGGTGCACCCGGCAGCGGCAGCGGCAGCGGCGGCATGGGCACGGCCCGCGCCGGCACCGACGGCGAGCGCGGCGCCGGCTCCGGTCAGCGCGGCGAGCACCGTGCGGCGCCCGGGGGCGGCAGGGACGGCGAGAGGCAGGTGGGCAGGGCGCATCCGGGACTCCCAAGGGACGAACGACGTCGGAGTGAGGGGCGGGACGAGCGTGCGGGTCGGGCGAAAGCATGTAAGCGGTTGCTATCCAGCCGCAAGAGGGTCGGCGAAGTTTCTGTTCGTTACTACGCCGACCGGCGCCGATTCGAGCAGGAACGCTCACGCCGGGCGGTGCGTACGCCCGCGGCCGACCCGGTCGCGGGCGGCACGGCGGACCTGCGGGTCACCCCCGGCGCCGCCTGCCGGAGACCGGGCGCGGCGCCCCCACCGAGTCCCGCACCACGACCTGAGTCCCGAGCCGCACCGCGCCCGTGGTCGGGGCCCGCCAGTCGTCCTCGTCGCCGCCGTGCAGTGCGAGGCGCACCGCCTGGCGGCCCATCTCCTCCAGCGGGATGCGCACGGTCGTCAGGCGCGGGCGAAGCTCCTGGGCGACCGGAATGTCGTCGTAGCCGACCAGCGACATGTCCTGCGGGATGCGCAGACCCGCCTCCTCCAGGGCCTGGGCCGCGCCCGCCGCCACGATGTCGTTCGCGGCGAACACGGCGGTGAATTCCGGTCCTTGTTCCAGGAGTTCGGACATGCGGCGGCGGCCGAAGGAGCGGCTGAAGGCGCCGGTCTGCTCCAGGTCGGGGTCCCGCTCGATGCCGCGCAGTTCGAGGGCGCGCCGGTAGCCCGCCAGCCGGTCGCGGTTCGTGGAGAGTCCGGGCGGCCCGCCGAGGTAGAGGATCCGCTCGTGGCCCTGCGTGATCAGGTGGTCGGTGAGGGCGAGAGCGCCGCCCTCGTTGTCGTACTCGACGCCGACGGTCGGCGCCCCGTCGCCGAGCGAGGGCCGGCCGCACAGCACCAGCTTCGAGCCGCCCGCGTCCAGATCCGTTGCCCTGCGCGCCAGTTCGGCCTTGTAGGCGCGGTCGTCGACGCTGCCGCCCACCAGGACCACGGCGTCCGCCCGCCGCTCGTGCATCAGCTCGATGAAGGCCAGCTCGCGCTGCGGCTCGCCCTGCGTGCAGCAGACGAGACAGAGCCGGCCGCCGTCGGTGGCCTCGCGTTCGACGCCGCGCGCGATGTACGCGTAGAACGGGTCGATCAGTTCGTTGACGATGATGCCGACCGTGCGGCCGGAGACACCGGCCAGCGCACGGGCGTGGGCGTTGACCACGTAGCCCAGTTCGCGCATGGCCGACTCGACGCGCTCGCGCGTGGCGGCCGCGACCGGGTAGTTGCGGTTCATCACGCGGGAGACGGTCGCCGTGGACACCCCGGCGAGCCGGGCCACGTCCACGACGGTGGCGCGGCGCCGGCCGCCCTGGTCGTGCGTTGCGTCCTGGCCGCCGTGCCCGGGCGCCGCGGAATTGTGCCGTGGCATCCGGCCCACCCCCTGAAGGTCGTGCTGTTCGTCGTCGTGTCCACCCGGCCCAGAGCCTATGACGTGCGGTGCGGACCCGGTCACGCGATCCGCTCCAGGTCCTTGAGCAGCACCGGATGGTTGAGCGGCACACCGCGTGCGTAGCGGTCCAGTTCGTCGACGGCGAGGGCGCCGAGCCGGCCCACCTCGTTGCCCTGGGCGCCCGCCATGTGCGGGGTGATGAAGACGTTTGGCAGGTCCCACAGTGGATGGTCGGCGGGCAGCGGTTCCGGCTGCGTGACGTCGAGGACGGCGTCGATCCGGCCGCCGACCAGGTGCTCGGTGAGGGCGACGGTGTCCACGAGCGGGCCGCGCGCGGTGTTCACCAGCAGCGCGCCGGGCCGCATCAGCGCGATCCGCCGCGCGTCCAGCAGGTGCCGGGTCTCCGCGGTGTCCGGCGCGTGCAGTGTCACCACGTCGCTGGTGGCGACGAGGGTGTCGAGGTCGGTGCGGGTCGCGCCGAGCAGTTCGGCCTCGGCGTCGCTCACGTACGGGTCGTACAGGAGCACCTCGGCGTCCAGGGAGCGCAGCAGTTGGAGGACTCTGCGGCCGATCCGGGAGGCGCCGACCACGCCGACGGTGATGCCGTGCGTGCCGAGCCACTGGTGCCGGTCCAGGTCCGCGGCGGTGCGGTGGGTGCGCCGGGTGCGGAACAGATGGGCGAGCGGGAAGGCCCGCTTGGCACCGAGGATGATCGCGGCGAGGGTGAACTCGGCGACGGGCACCGCGTTGGCCGCGGCCGCCGATGAGACGGAGATGCCCCGGGTGTAGGCCTCCCGGCTCAGGAACGTCTTCACGGTGCCGGCCGAGTGGATCACCGCGCGCAGCCGCGGCGCGCGGTCGAGGACCGTGGTGTCGATGGCCGGGCAGCCCCAGCCGGTCAGCAGGACCTCGCACTCGGCGAGCGCGGAGCGCGCCGAGTGGCTGCCGAACTCCCTTATGACGTGCGGCGGTTGAATATCCGCGATCTCCTCGAGGCGGGCCCGTACGGACGGCGGGAAGACGTCGTCGACGACCGAGGACTGCATCGCGAGAACCGTACGGGGCCGCCGCGGGGGCGGTGGCGGTGTGGCGTCGGCGGCCATGGCCTGGACCGGCGCCTCGTCAGTGGTACGCACCCTGCCTCCGGACAGTAAACGTGTTCTATGGCGTTACCGAAAACTAGGGATCGGGTGGCGTCAGCGTCAAGGTCAAGAGCCGCATGGCTGTGGTGGGTTGTCCGGTTAGCAGGGCAAATGCCAGGTGAGGATAGCTACTTGGAAGGATCACGTAACGCCGCTGTCGCTCGAATCTCTTGACGATGAGGTTAAACGCTTACTAACTTGCCGCCGCAGATACGTCGTTCCTGAGACACGTTCTTCCTGAGACACGTCGTTCCTGAGCCACTCGGCCGAACAGGACCAGCTTCATGACTGCTCCCGCCCCACTGCCCCTCGCCGTTCCCCGCAAGACCCTCTGGCAGCGCGTCAAGCGCGACAAGGTGATGCTGCTGCTGTGCCTGCCGGGATTCCTGTACTTCGTGGTGTTCCACTACATCCCGCTGCTCGGCTACATGGTGGCGTTCCAGGACTACCAGCCCTACCTGGGCTACATGCACAGCGCCTGGACCGGCCTCGCCAACTTCTCGGCGGCGTTCGCGGACCCCGACTTCTGGTCCGCGACCGGCAACACACTCACGATCGCCCTCGTCCAGCTGGTCCTGTTCTTCCCGGTCCCGATCGGCCTCGCACTGCTGCTCAACAGCATCGTCAGCGACAAGCTGCGCCGGTTCGTGCAGAGCGTCGTCTATCTGCCGCACTTCATCGGCTGGGTCATCATCGTCTCGATCTTCCAGCAGATCCTGGGCGGCGCGGGCGTCGTCCCCGACCTGCTCGAAGCGGTCGGCCTGCCGCGCTACGACATGATGACCGACCCGAACGCCTTCCCCTGGCTGCTCGCCCTCCAGGTCATGTGGAAGGACGCGGGCTGGGGCACCATCATCGTCCTCGCCGCGCTGCTCTCCATCGACCGCGGCCTGTACGAGGCCGCGGCCATGGACGGCGCGGCCCGGTGGCGCCGTTTCTGGCACGTCACCCTGCCCGGCCTGTCCCCGGTCCTGGTCCTGCTGCTGATCCTGAACCTCGGCAACATCCTCACCGTCGGTTTCGAGCAGATCCTGCTGCAGCGCGACGCGGTCGGCGCCGGCGCCGGTGAGGTCCTCGACACGTACGTCTACTTCCACGGCATCAAGGACAACCAGTGGGGCACGGCGGCCGCGGTCGGCCTGGTGAAGGCCGTGATCGGGACCGTCCTGGTCATCGGCGCCAACAAGTTCGCCCACCGGCTCGGACATGAAGGGGTGTACCGCGGTGCTGACCGTTGAGACGTCACCGGTGAAGTCGACTGCCCACCGGGGGAGTTCCGCGCCCGCGGAGAGTGAACTGCGGCCCTCCGGTGCCCGTCCGCCCTGGATGGAGCGGCCCACGCGGCTCGGCCTGTTCGCCAAGGGGCTCGCCCTCGTCATCGTCGTCGGCCTCGTCGCGTACCCGCTGCTCGGCGTGATCGGCACGAGCTTCGCCTCGCAGTCCGACATCATCCGCTCCAGCGGGCTCGTCCTGTGGCCCGACCATCCCAACCTCGACGCCTACCGCACCGCGTTCACCGGCGGCCGTGTCACCCGTGCCCTGTTCGTGAGCGTCGGCGTCACCGTCGCGGGCACGGTGTGCAGCCTCCTCGCCACCATCGGCATGGCGTACGGACTGTCGCGGCGCGGCATCGTCGGCGGCCGCTTCATCCTCATGACCGCCCTGTTCACAATGCTGTTCAACGCGGGAGTCATCCCCAACTTCCTTCTGGTGAAGGAGCTGGGTCTCTACAACACCTTCGCCGCGCTCGTCCTGCCCACCATGGTCAGCGCGTTCAACCTCGTCGTGATGCGCGCCTTCTTCATGAACCTGCCCGAGGAGCTGTACGACGCCGCGAAGGTCGACGGCGCGGGCGACTTCCGCACCCTCGTCAGCGTCGTCCTGCCGCTGTCCAAGGCGGTCATCGCCGTCGTCGGACTGTTCTACGCCGTCGCGTACTGGAACGCGTACTTCAACGCCCTGCTCTACCTCGGCGACAACGACAAATGGCCGCTGCCGATGGTGTTGCGCACCTTCATCCTCCAGGGCCAGAGCCTCGACAGCGGCGCGGCCGGTGAGGCCGTGGCCCCGCAGCAGGCCGTGCAGATGGCGGTGCTCGTGATCGCGGTCGTGCCGATCCTGCTCGTCTACCCCTTCCTCCAGCGGTTCTTCACCAAGGGCGTGCTCACCGGCGCCGTCAAGGGCTGACACCCCTTCAAGCCTCCCGACTTCTTCCGTTTCCCCTCCTGTTGAGGAGTTCTGCGATGCCCGGCAGCATGCCCGTCACATCCCCCTCGAACATGAACCGCCGCACCCTGTTCCGCCTGGGCGCGGGCCTCGGCCTCGGCGTCGCCGCGGCCCCGCTGCTCGCCGCGTGCGGCGACGGCGGCACCGCGGCCAAGGCGGAGGCCATCGGCGGCAAGGTGCTGCCGACCACCGCCGTCCGCAACATCGGCATCAAGGCCGACCTGCCCGGGACCGCCGCCGGCGTGCCGAGCGCCTTCCAGAAGTACCCGGCGGACCTGGTCCGCGCCACCAAGGGCACCCCGCTCAAGGGAGCCAAGAAGATCACCGCGGTGACCGAGACCTACGCCCCGCTGCCGCCCGACCGCGGGAAGAACGCCGCCTGGCGGGCCATCGAGAAGCTGCTCGGCACCGAGATCGACTTCACCGCCGTGCCCGCCGACGACTACCCCGCCAAGTTCTCCACCATGGTCGCGGGCGATCAACTGCCCGACATCTTCATGTACCCGGAGACCGGCGGCGTCGACAACCTGTCCTCGTTCCTCGCGGCCAAGTGCGTCGACCTCGGCCCCCACCTGTCCGGCGACAAGGTCAAGGACTACCCGAACCTCGCGGCCGTACCGGAGTACGCCTGGCGCGGCGCGGTCAAGGGCGGCAAGCTCTACGGCATCCCGATCGCCCGCAACGGCAGCGGCGGCGCCGGCTTCTACCGCGCCGACCTGTTCGAGCGGGCCGGAGTCACCGGCCTGGACCAGATCGACTCCATCGACCGGCTCGTCGAACTCGCCCAGGACATCACCGACGCCAAGAAGAAGCAGTACTTCTTCACCGGCGGCTCCGTGAACCTGCTCGCCATGTCGGCAGGCGCCCAGCATTTCTGGAAGCACGACACCAGGACCGGCAAGTGGACGTACCAGCTGGAGGACGAGAAGTACCGGTACGCCCTGGAGACCGCCGCCAAGCTCTACAAGGCGGGCTGCTTCTATCCCGGCACGGTCCAGATGGCGGGCGCGCAGAAGGCCGAGTACACGAACCTCTTCAAGAACGGCAAGGCGGCCTACGTCTACGACGGCATGCCCGGCTATCTGACCACGGGGTCCGGGTACGTCGACGCGATGGCCGTCATCGACAGGTCCTTCGACGTGCGGCCGATGACGCCCGTCGGCCGGGACGCGGTCGCCTGGACCGACAACCCGTCGCTGCAGAACTGCTTCGTCACCAAGGCCGGTGAGGACCGCGTCAAGGAGATCCTCCGCCTCGCCGACTTCGCGGCCTCGCCGTTCGGCTCGGTCGAGTACACGCTCATGAACTACGGCGTCGAGGGCACCGACCACCGGCGCGACAGCAAGGGCACACCCGTCCTCACCAAGCAGGGCACCCAGGACGTCACGGTGCCCTGGAGCAAGCTGGCCTCCGCCACGCCCGCGTTCTTCAGCGCGACGCACGCGGACGCCGCCACGTACGTGCACGAGGCGTACACCCGGCTCATCCCGATGATGATCGAGGACCCGACGCTCAGCTACTCGTCACCCACCTGGGACTCCAAGGGCCTCGGCAGCCTCTACACCATCCACCTCGACGGGATGAAGGACCTGGTGACCGGCCGCAAGCCGATGTCGTCCTACGACGCACTGGTCAAGAAGTGGCGCAAGGCCGGCGGCGACACCTGTCGCGCCGAGTTCGAGCAGGCCTCCCAGAAGGGCAAGAAGTGACCACCACCAGACGCACCCTCCTGAAGGGCGCGGGCGTCGCCGCCGCGCTCACCGTCCCGGTCTTCGCCACGCCCGCCCAGGCAAGGGGATTCGACCCGCGGCCAGGGTCCGACGGCGTCGGCGACCCGCTCTTCCCGACCCTCGGCAACGGCGGCTACCAGGTCGTCCACTACGACCTCACCTTCGACTTCACCCCGGTCACCTACGACTTCACGGCCGCGGTGACGCTGCACGCGCGGGCGACGCAGGACCTGTCGTCGTTCAACCTCGACACCGACGGCCACACCATCGACACCCTTACGGTGAACGGCCGGGCCGCTCAATTCGAGCTTTCCGTGGGCCAGTCGGGGCAGGAACTCACCGTCACCCCGGCCGCCCCGCTCCACAAGGGCGCCCCCTTCACCGTCGCCGTGACCTACCACGGCAACGGCAAGGCGCCCCGGGCCGGCCTCACCGGCTGGCGGTTCGGCACCGACGGCGGCTTCGCGTCCGCCGTGCAGTCCTCGCGCGCCGACACGTTCCTGCCGTGCAACGACACTCCCTCGGACAAGGCCACCTGGACCTTCCACATCTCCGCACCGGACGGCTATGTAGCCACCGCCAACGGCGAGTTGACCGGCAAGGACCGGCGCGCCGACGGCTCGGCCGTCTGGCACTTCGCGCTGCGCGAGCGGATGCCCACCGAACTGCTCGGCATCGCCGTCGTCAAGGGCACGTATCTGTACGGGACATCGCACACCGGTCTGCCCCTGCGGCACATCGTCCCGCAGGGCCACGAGGACACGTACGGGCCGATCGTCGCTCGCACCCCGGACCATCTCGCCTGGCTGGAGGCGAAGTTCGGCAGGTACCCGTTCTCCGTCTACGGCGTCCACATCTACGACGGCTACACCGACGCCCTGGAGAACTCGACGCTCACCCTCATGGGCACCAACTGGTTCAAGCCGAACGCCGACGGCAACCCCACCTACGAGAACACGATGGTGCACGAGCTCACCCACCAGTGGTTCGGCGACAGCGTCACCCCGAACGACTGGCAGCAGGCCTGGCTCAACGAAGGCCCCGCCGTGTACTACGCCGCCCTCTACAGCGAAGAGCGCGGCTGGTCCCTCATGGTCGACAAGATGAAGGCCACGTACGGAAAGCTGAACGCGATCCGCGCCAGTGACGGACCGCCCGGACTGCCCAAGGCGCTCGGCGGCACCAACATCTACGACGGCGGCGCACTGGTCCTGTACGCACTCCAACTCCAGGCCGGTCAGAAGAAGTTCGACCGGATCATGAGCCTGTGGCCGCGCCGCTTCAAGGACCGCACCGTCACGAGCGAGGACTTCATCGGCCATGCGGTCGAGGTGACGGGGGACCGGTCCCTCGACCCGTTCCTGCGGGACTGGCTGTTCGGAGCGGTGAACCCGCCGATGCCCGGCCACCCCGACTGGACGGTGACGGCCTGATGAGGAGCGACCGCATGTCCACCGACCGGCCCGCAGGTGCCCGGACCTCTCTGGTACGCCTCCTTCTCGCGGGAGCCGTCGCCGGAGCCGCGGCCCTCGGGCTCGCCCCGGTCTCCGCCGCCCAAGGGGGACCCGCGCCCAAGGTGCTGCACGCCGCCCCGCACGGCTCCGGCGACCACTGCACCACCGGACGTCCCTGCTCGGTGACGGGCGCCCGGGACGCCGCCCGCACCCTCGGCGGCCGCCCGGTCCGCGTCGAACTCGCCGACGGAACCTACCGGTTGACCCAGCCGCTGCGGCTCGGCGCCGAGGACTCCGGCGTCACATGGGCCGCCGCACCCGGCGCCCACCCGGATCTCTCCGGCGCCCGCACCCTCACCGGCTGGTCGAAGAACACCGACGGCACCTGGACCGCCGACGTGCCCGAAGGGCTCACCCCGCGCCAGCTCTTCGTCGACGGCGTACGCGCCGTACGGGCCCGCGGCGACTCGTGCGCCGCCGCCGTCTGCGACGCCACCAAAACCGGCATGACCGGCGCGGAGAAGACCGGCATCGCCAGGTGGGCGCGACCCACCGACGCCGAAGCCGTCATCCGTGTCCGCTGGCGCAATTACCACTGCCGGATCGCCGGCGTCAGCGGCGACACCATGACGTTCGCCCAGCCCTGCTGGACCAACGCGGCCTCCGGCACCGACCGGACCGGCCCCGCCTGGGACACGACCACCGTCGACTCGTCCCGCTACTCGAAGGTGTCCTACTTCGAGAACGCCCGCGAACTCCTCGACACACCCGGGGAGTTCGTCTGGGACTCGGCGGCCCGCACGGTCACGTACCTGCCGCGCAAGGGCGACGACATGCGCCACGCCGAGGCCGTCACCCCGGCCACCGAGGGCCTGCTCACCCTCGACGGCGCGCACGACGTCACGATCACCGGCCTCGGCCTCGCCTACGCCGCGTACGCACAGCCGTCCACCGACGAGGGCTACGCGGGCACCCAGGCCGGTCTCACCCTGACCGGCGCCACCGGCCCCGTCGACCACGCGGGCCGCTTCTACACGAAACCGGCCGCCGCCCTCACCGTGCGCGGCGGACGCCACGTGACCGTCACCGGCGCACGCTTCGAACACCTCGGCGGCGCCGGAGTGATCTTCGAGAAGGGCACCCAGGACTCCACCCTCACCCGCAGCGCCTTCACCGACCTGTCCTCCGGGGCCGCCTACATCGGCGACACCGACCCCCGGCCGGCCGCCGGTCTCGCGGGGGAGCGCAACACCGTCTCGTACAACACGATCCGTCGCATCGGCGTCGAATACTCCGACGCCGTCGGCATCTGGGCGGGCTACGAGGCAGGGCTGACCGTCGACCACAACACCATCGAGGACACCCCCTACTCCGGCATCTCCGTCGGCTGGGGCTGGAACCAGCCCGAGGCACAGCAGTCGGTGCTGCGCGACAACCGCATCACGGACAACCGGATCACCGATGTCATGCGCGTCGCCCACGACCAGCACGACGGCGGCGCCATCTACACCCAGGGCGCCCAGCCCGGCACCGTGATCTCCGGCAACTACCTCAACCGCAGCGCCTACCAGAACACCGAGCGCGACGGCAACGGCATCTACCTCGACGAGCAGTCCTCGCACATCACCGTCGAGCACAACGTCATCACCCGCGTCGGGTACAAGTGGGTCTCCAACTGGGCGGACTACGGCATCCAGAACACGGCCACCCACAACTGGACCGACACCGCCGCGCCCGCCCTCGCAGGCACAGGCTCGACGATGACCGACAACTGGACCGGCCTGGACGCACTGCCGGCGGAGGCCGTGAAGTACGCCCGTTCCGCGGGAGCCCGTCCCGGACCGGTCGAGCAGCTCCGCCCGAACCTGGCGGCGGCCGGAACCGCCACCCAGTCCTCCACCTCCGGCACCGCCGGCGCGGCCCTCGCGCTCGACGGCGACACCACCACCGCCGCCAAGACCGCCGCCGAACCGGGCGCCTGGTGGCAGGTCGACCTGGGGTCCGTCCGGCACATCGGACAGATCGAGCTCTGGAACGCGGCGGGCATGCCGACCGCGGACGTCGACGTCCGGATCGCGGCGAGCGCGGACTTCGCGGACGCCACCACCGTCCACGTCACCGGCAACGTGCTCAGCCCCTCGCTGCTCGCCACCGACACCGAGGGCCGTTACGTACGCGTCGTGCGCACCGGCACCGGTGCCGGGCAGACCGGCCTGGCCGAGGTCCGCGTCCACCCGTAACAGCCGCCTCCCGATCCTGAGTTGGCGGCGGGTGTGCCCGCGCCGTCGGGGCCTGTAGGAAAGCTGCGGCGGCGCTTAAGAAAACCTCGATGGACCCGGAGAGCCCTGGTGAGGAAGAGTCGGGGGTGGCGGCGGAGGACGGCCGCCATCCCCCTCTGCTTGCTACACGGGTGGCCGCGTGCTGCCCGCGTGCGCGACGACAGGAGCCCAACCGTTGAAGGCGCTGGTCAAGGAGATAGCCGAACCGGGACTGTGGCTGACGGACGTGCCCGAGCCGTCCATCGGCCCCGGCGACGTACTGATCAAGGTGCTGCGGACCGGGATCTGCGGCACCGATCTGCACATCCGTGCCTGGGACGGCTGGGCGCAGTCGACCATCAGCGCCCCGCTCGTCGTCGGCCACGAGTTCGTCGGCGAGGTCGTCGGGACCGGCCGTGACGTCTCCGACATCGCGGTCGGCGACACGGTCAGCGGCGAGGGCCACCTCGTCTGCGGCAAGTGCCGCAACTGTCTCGCCGGACGCCGCCACCTGTGCCGCGCCACGGTCGGCTTGGGCGTGGGCCGCGACGGCGCGTTCGCCGAGTACGTGGCACTGCCCGCCTCCAACGTCTGGGTGCACCGCGTCCCCGTGGACCTCGACGTGGCGGCGATCTTCGACCCGTTCGGCAACGCCGTGCACACCGCCCTGTCCTTCCCGCTGGTCGGCGAGGACGTCCTGATCACCGGCGCCGGGCCCATCGGCCTCATGGCGGCGGCGGTCGCCAAGCACGCGGGAGCCCGCAACGTCGTGATCACCGACGTCAGCGAGGAGCGCCTCGAACTGGCCCGCAAGGTCGGCGTCAGCCTCGCCCTGAACGTGGGGGAGTCCACCATCGCCGAAGGCCAGCGCACGCTCGGCCTGCGCGAGGGCTTCGACGTCGGCCTGGAGATGTCCGGCAACCCGACCGCGATGCGCGACATGCTCGCCAACATGACCCACGGCGGCAAGATCGCCATGCTCGGCCTGCCGTCGCAGGAGTTCGCCGTCGACTGGGCCCGGATCGTCACCTCGATGATCACCATCAAGGGCATTTACGGTCGCGAGATGTTCGAGACCTGGTACGCGATGTCGGTCCTCCTGGAAGGCGGCCTCGACCTCGCCCCGGTGATCACCGGCCGCTACGCGTACACCGACTTCGACGCCGCCTTCGACGACGCGGCGAGCGGTCGCGGCGGCAAGGTCATCCTCGACTGGACCTCCTGAACTCTCCCCGGCGCACAAGGATTTAAGGACTCACGGCATGTTCGACAACGTACGCGAAGACATCCAGGCCACCCTCGACGAGATCGTCGCCGCCGGCCTGCACAAGCCCGAGCGGGTCATCGGCACCCCGCAGTCGGCCACCGTCGGCGTCACGGCGGGCGGCCGCCCCGGCGAGGTGCTGAACTTCTGCGCCAACAACTACCTCGGCCTCGCCGACCACCCCGAGGTCATCGCCGCCGGCCACGCGGCCCTCGACCGCTGGGGCTACGGCATGGCGTCCGTCCGCTTCATCTGCGGCACCCAGGAGGTCCACAAGGAGCTGGAGGCGCGCCTGTCCTCCTTCCTCGGCCAGGAGGACACGATCCTCTACTCCTCCTGCTTCGACGCCAACGGCGGCGTCTTCGAGACCCTCCTCGGCCCCGAGGACGCGGTGATCTCCGACGCCCTCAACCACGCCTCGATCATCGACGGCATCCGGCTCAGCAAGGCCAAGCGCTTCCGCTACGCGAACCGCGACATGGCCGACCTCGAAGCCCAGCTCAAGGCGGCGGACGAAGCGGGCGCCCGCCGCAAGCTGATCGTCACCGACGGCGTCTTCTCCATGGACGGCTACGTCGCGCCGCTCGGCGACATCTGCGACCTCGCCGAGGCTTACGACGCCATGGTCATGGTCGACGACTCGCACGCCGTCGGCTTCGTCGGCCCCGGCGGCCGCGGCACCCCCGAGCTGCACGGCGTCATGGACCGCGTCGACATCATCACCGGCACCCTCGGCAAGGCCCTCGGCGGCGCCTCCGGCGGCTATGTCGCCGCCCGCGCCGAGATCGTCGCCCTGCTGCGCCAGCGCTCGCGCCCCTACCTGTTCTCCAACAGCCTCGCCCCGGTCATCGCGGCGGCCTCCCTGAAGGTCATCGACCTCCTCGAATCCGCCGGTGACCTGCGCGAACAGCTCGCCGCCAACACCAAGCTGTTCCGTACGCGGATGACGGAGGAAGGCTTCGACATCCTTCCCGGCGACCACGCCATCGCGCCCGTCATGATCGGCGACGCGGCCGTGGCCGGGCGGATGGCGGAGCTGCTCCTGGAGCGCGGCGTGTACGTGATCGGCTTCTCGTACCCGGTGGTCCCGCAGGGCAAGGCACGGATCCGTGTCCAGCTGTCCGCCGCGCACTCCACCGAGGACGTGAACCGGGCCGTGGACGCCTTCGTCGACGCCCGCGCGCAGCTCGGCTGACCGGTGGGAGAAAACCTCTGACCGGTTTGGGAGAATAAGGGCATGATCGAAGCGCGGCGGTTGCACATCCTCCGTGCGGTGGCCGACCACCGCACCGTGACGGCGGCTGCCGCCGCGCTCTATCTGACCCCCTCCGCGGTCTCCCAGCAGCTCACGGCCCTGGAGCAGGAGACCGGCCACAAACTGGTCGAGCGCGGCGCCCGCGGCGTACGGCTCACCCCCGCAGGGGAGATCCTGCTGAAGCACGCCAATGCCGTCCTGGCCCAGCTGGAGACGGCAGAGGCGGAGCTCGCCGCGTACAGCACCGGCGAGGCGGGCACGGTCACGATCGCCTCGTTCGCCACCGGCATCGGGCTGGTCGTGGGCCCCGCCCTGGCCCATCTGGCCAGGACCGCACCCGGTATCCGCGTCCGCGTCCAGGACGCCGAGGGCGACGCCAG
Source organism: Streptomyces sp. NPDC057694 (assembly GCF_042799415.1). Classification (NCBI taxonomy): domain Bacteria; kingdom Bacillati; phylum Actinomycetota; class Actinomycetes; order Kitasatosporales; family Streptomycetaceae; genus Streptomyces; species Streptomyces sp. NPDC057694. The sequence goes on along the minus strand of NZ_JBHVIX010000001.1, from coordinate 1,273,673 downwards.
CCTGCCCATGCTGCTCGACCGCCGGATCGACGTCGCCGTCGCCGTCGAGTACCGGGGCGGGCCCGGCGCCGACGACGACCGGATCACGCGTGTGCCGCTGTACGCCGAGCCGTTCGACGCGGTGCTGCCCGTCCACCACCGGCTCGCGGACGCCGACTGGGTGCCGGTGGCGGACCTGGCCAAGGACACCTGGATCGGCCCGTACCCCGGCAACCCGTGCCACGACGTGGTGGTCCTCGCCTGCGAGCACGCCGGATTCTCCCCGCAGTTCGAGCACCTCTCCGACGACTTCCGCGCGGTCGTCTCGCTCGCCTCCGCGGGCGGCGGCGTCGCCCTCGTGCCGCGCTCGGCGCTGCGCGGCATGGACCTCGCCGAGGTCGTCGTCCGGCCCATCGACGGCGTGGTGCCCACCCGCAAGGTCTTCGCCGCCGTCCGGCACGGCGCCGAGGCCCATCCGCTGATCCGTCCGGTGCTCGACGCACTGGGGGAGGCCGCGGCGGCCTGAGCCGCGACACACGCCCTAGGGCCTGTCTTCAAACTCCCCTCTGCCCCGCGACGCCTGGCACGCGCCCCCACCCTCGAACCGGCTTCGCACGGCTCGGGCGGGAGGTACCCCCTTCGCCGCACCGGGCACAAGGCCAAGTACGTCCAGTACGAGGCCGTGCGCCCGGCACGCCGAGAGCACGCACCAGACGCCGCGGGGCCGCCCTCCGGGCGACGAGGGGAGTTTGAAGACAGGCCCTAGAGCACCCCGCCCGCCGCGTCGTGGAACACCTCCGGCCAGTACACGTACTCGTCCAGGTCGTCCGACTCCCGGCAGGCATCCGGATCGACCGTGGCCAGTGCCGCGAGCATGATCTCGGCGAGATGGACGTAGAAGTCGTCGGTACTGCCCTTGAGGTCGTAGCGCTCCACGACCTCCTGCTCCACTCCGTGCATCCACAGGGCGAAGGACAGCGTGGAGACGTCGGCGTTCATCGGAGTCAGCCGGTCATAGGTGTACGGCGCGTGATGGACCGCGCCGGTGCGGCCGTCGAGCACCACGTCCACGTCCTGCGGCGTATTGCCGAGGTACAGCCACTGGTCGGCGTCGGCCACGGGCGGGCGGTCGTCGATGTCCTCGTACAGGTGCCGCAGCTCCGGGTCCCGGGCGGACTCCGCGTGATCCTCGGCCAGGGTGCGCAGCGGCGTGTCCGGTGCCCCGGCGGCGGAGAACGACGGTGCCTCCTTCGGCAGCCCGACCTCGGTGAGGAACCGCCGCGTCGGCTCGTGCACGAGTGCGGACGGCAGCTCGCCGGGCGCGAAACGGCGCAGCCCGTCCGGCCCGAACACATCGGCCAGCACCCGCGCCGGCAGATCGAGCAGCAGCCCCCGTCCCGGTGCCGCGATCAGCGCCAGCGGCTTGACGACCGCCATGATCCGCCAGAGGTTCGGCAGCCCGAGCGGCCACTGGTCCGGCCCTCCCGCGGCGCCCCAGTCCTGCGCGCCCCACGGCTCACCGCCCAGCACGGAGACCAGCCGCTCGCGCGCCTCCCGCACGGCTCCCGGCCCCGCACGTCCCGCCAGGTCGGCGAACCGTCCGCACCGTCCGTCGAAGTCCGCGACCGCGCTCACCAGACGGTGCAGCGACGGTATCGAGGGGGCCAGCGGATGCACCTCGGCGTAGCGGGGGTCGTACATGTCGAGGAGGTACACGCGCCCCGACGCGGCGTCCGCGACCACCTCCTGCTCCAGCGGAAGGAACTGCCCGACCACTTCGAGCCCCGCGATGTACGGATCGAGTCCGGCGGGATCGAACTTGTCCGGGACGAACTCCACCGCCCGCCGCGCGGGCACCCCCGCCGCACATAACGACACCAGTGCCGATCCCTGCCCCATGAACACCCTCACCCCGTTGTGGACCATGAACGGCGTCCACCGTAGTGGCGGCCTCTGACAACGCCCCCGACGCCAGGTGAACGCCGTCGCCGACCCACGTAACCTGGCTGTTTCATATCTGGGATAACGTGCCGAATATGAGACGCGAAAGTGAGCCGACCGCGAGCGGCCCCGACGGGGAAGCGGACCCCGTCGACACCAGACTCGGCGCCCGCCTGTCCGAGCTGCGGGCCGAACACGGCTGGTCGCTCGGCGAGTTGGCGGACCGCAGCGGAGTGAGCCGGTCCACCCTGTCCCGCGCGGAGCGCGCCGAGATCAGCCCGACCGCAGCGCTCCTCAACCGGCTGTGCGCCGTGTACGGGCGGACCATGTCGCAGCTCCTCAGCGAGGTCGAGTCGGCCCCGGCCCAGGTGGTGCGCGCCGCCGACCAGTCCGTCTGGCGCGACGACACCAGCGGCTTCCAGCGGTGCTCCGTCTCCCCGCCGCTCGCCGGACTGCGTGCCGAGATCATCGAGGGCACCCTCGAGCCCTACGCCGACATCGCCTACGACCGCCCGCCCGTCCCCGGGCTCGAACAGCACATCTGGGTCCTCGGCGGCCTCCTCGACCTCACGGTGCAGAGCGTCACCCACCGCCTCACCGCCGGCGACTGCCTCCGCTTCCGCTTGTGGGGCCCCACGCACTTCCACTGCCCCGGCCCCGAACCCGTCCGATACGCGCTCGTGGTGGTGCTCCCGTGATGTCACCGGTCCTGCTGACGCCCCAACAGTTCCCCGCCTGCACAACCCCCTTGGCCGACCTCCTGATGGATGTCGTCGCGGGCGGCGGCTCCCTCGGTTTCCTCGACGGCCTCACCCGCGACGAGGCCATCGCCTGGTGGCGCGAGCGCACTCCCGCCGTCACCAGCGGCGACATCGAGGTATGGGCCGTCCGGGACACCGACGGCCGCTGCCTCGGCACGATCACCCTCGGCTTCAGCGGCATGCCCAACGGCGCGCACCGCGCCGAGGTGCGCAAACTGATGGTGCACAGCGCCGCCCGTGGCCAGGGCCTCGGCCGCGTCCTGCTGGCGACCGCCGAGCGCGCCGCCGCCGAGCGCGGCATCACCCTGCTGGTCCTCGACACGGAGACCGACAGCCCCGCCGAGCGCTTCTACCGCGCCGCGGGCTGGCAGCGGGTCGGCACGATCCCGGACTACGCGGCCGATCCCGCCGGGGTCCTGCGCCCCACGACGCTCTACTACAAGAGGCCCGGCGAACGGGCCGGATCCGCGGCCTGACAGCGGCCCCCGCCCCGCCGCGCGGTACTCCTTCCCGTGCCTCTGTTCGGGTGCGGCATGAATGGCGCACCCCGGGACGGGGGAGGTGCAGGCCACCACACCGCCGGCCGCGCACCCTGTCCGCCGGACCGTCCGAGAAGGAGCCGCCCATGCCCGCCGCAGAACCGACCTACACCACCAGCGCGCTCAGCACCGGCGACGGCGCCGCCGTGGCCACGTACACCTGGATGCCCGAGGGCGGCAGGCCGCGCGCCTTCGTACAGATCGCGCACGGAGCCGCCGAGCACGGTCTGCGCTACGACCGCTTCGCCCGCCACCTCACCGCCCACGGCTACGGCGTCATCGCCTCCGACCACCGCGGCCACGGCGCCACCGCCGCGACCACCGGCGGCTACGGCGTCACCGACGACGCCGAGCCCGGCACCGTCGACGCCTGGGTGTCGATCGTCGAGGACCTCAAAGCCATCGGCGACCAGGTCAGGGCCCTGCACCCGGACGTCCCCTTCGTCCTCCTCGGCCACAGCCTCGGCTCGCTCCTCGCCCGCGACTACGCGCAGCGGTACGCGGACGACCTGGTGGGCCTGATCCTCTCCGGAACCTTCCGCTCCCTGCCCGGAGCCGACAACGAGGGCTCGATCGCGGACCTGGAGAGCCAGATCGCCCGCGACGGCCGTGCGGCCCTGTCCTCCTACGTGCCCGACCTCTTCACCGCCTTCAACGACCCCTATGAGCACCGCACCGGTTTCGAGTGGCTCACGCGGGACGAGGAGGAGGTCGACAAGTACGTCGCCGACGAGCGCTGCGGCTTCCCGTTCTCGACCGGCCTGTCCCTGGACTTCGTCCGCGCGGTGCGCCGCATCAACGATCCCGCGAACCTCGCCCGCATCCCCTCCGACCTGCCGGTCCACATCGCCGCCGGCACCGAGGACCCCTGCAACCAGCGCATGACCCTCGTCCACGAACTTCTCGAGGACCTCCGCTACGTGGGCGTGGAGGACCTGACCTGGAAGGGCTACGAGGGGGCCCGCCACGAGATCCTCAACGAGACCAACCGCGACGAGGTCCAGGAGGACCTGACCGTCTGGCTGGACAAACGCGTGCCCTGACCAGCCGTCGACACAGCCACCGCCACAACCTCCGACGGGCCGTTGTCAGTGGCCTTGGCTACGGTTCCTTCCATGCCCGACGCCGAAGACGTACGCACCATCGCCCTGTCCCTGCCGGACACGACGGAGAAGACCGCCTGGAGCATGCCCACGTTCCGGGTGGCGGGCAAGATGTTCGCCACGATGCCCGAGGAGGAGACGTCGATCGCCGTGCGCTGCCCCAAGGTGGAGCGCGACGAGCTGGTGCGTGCGGAGCCGGAGAAGTTCTGGGTCGCCGACCACGAGGCGTTCTCCGCGTGGGTGCGCGTCCGGCTCGCCGCGCTCGACGACACGGACGAGCTGCGCGACATCCTCGCCGACTCCTGGCGCCAGGCCGCACCGACCCGACTCCTCGAATCCCACCCTGAATTGGGTGTGGCCGCCGCGGACTGAAATCGGCTGGGGCGGGCGGGGGCGCGCGTGACATCATCCGCCCGTCGGGGAGGATCACGCGGCGCCGCAGCGGACGCCGCACGGGGCGGGAGGAGTCGGGGCGGGGATGAGGGGCACAAAAGCGCGGGGCCGAAGTAGCGGCCACGGCATCTGGTCACGGGACTTCGGACTCTTCTTCACCGCGCGGGCCGTCGCCAAGCTCGGCGACACCATGCTGCCCGTGGCGCTCGCGGCCGGCCTGCTCCAGTACGGGTACGGGGCGGGCGCCGTCGGCCTCGCGATGGCGGCGTCCGTCGCCTGCTTCGCCGGCCTCGTGATCTTCGGCGGAGTGATCGCGGACCGCTTCGACACGCGTCTCCTCATGATCGGCGCCGACGCCACCCGCCTGGTCACACAGTCCCTGGCCGCCGTCATGTTCTTCACGGGCCATGTCGTGCTCTGGGAGATCTGCGTCATCGGCGCGGTCAACGGCACGGCGTCCGCGCTGTTCCAGCCCGGCGTCGCCAGCACCGTGCCCCGCCTCGCCGACGACGTACAGGCGGCGAACGGCGCGATACGCGTGGCCGAGTCGGGCTCCCAGCTCGCGGGCCCCGCCGTGGCGGGCATGCTGGTCGCGTTCGTCTCCCCGGGCCTGGTCTTCGCCGCCCACGCGGGCACGTACGCCCTGAGCGCGCTGTGCCTCCTGGTCCTCAGACTCCCTCCGGCGCCCCCGGACGACGGCCCGGCCGCGAAGGCCACCACCTTCCGCACCGAACTGATCGAGGGCTGGCGGGAGTTCCGCTCCCGCACCTGGCTCTGGGGTGTCATCGCCGTCTGGTGCGTGCTCATGATCGGCTCCTTCGGACCGGCCGTCCCGCTCGTCGCCACCCAGGTCACACAGGAACACGGCCCACGCGCCTACGGCCTCATCAACTCCGCGCTCGGCGCGGGCACGGTCGTCGGCGGCCTGATCGCGCTGCGCCTGCGCCCCCGCCGCATGCTGCGGGCCGGTTCCCTCGCCCTGTTCTCCTTCGCCCTGTTCCCCGCAGTGGTCGGCGCGGGCCTGAGCGTCCCCGGGATGATGGCGGGCTGCGTGGTGGCCGGCGCGGGCATGTCCTTCTGGGGCGTGATGTGGGCGACCAGCGTCCAGACCCAGGTCCCGCGCGACGTCCTCAACCGCATCCACGCCTACGACGTCGCGGGCTCCCTCGCCATGCAGCCCGTCGGCCAGGCACTCGCGGGCCCGGCGGCCGGCGTCTTCGGCACGCACCACGTCCTGCTGACGGGCGGCGCGGTCACCCTCGGCTGCGCGGTCGTCCTGCTCCTGATCCCGGCCGTCCGCGGCCTCGTACGCGCCGACGCGACCCCCGTACGCTCCCTGCCCGCCCCCGCCACAGCCCTGCCGGCCCTGCCGGACATCCCGCCGCCCGGCACGCAGGCTCAGCCACCGGCCGAGACCAGACCGGCACCCTAGGCCGCAGTCCCCGGGACCCCCGCGCCGAGAAAGCCGCTGATGCGCTCCCGCAGCGTCGCCGCGTCGAGCCCGTGCGCGGTGACGTGCTCGGCCACCGACCCGTAACGCCGCAGCTCACGCCGCCCCACCCCGAGCCCGAGCACGCGATGCGGCACATCGGCGAGCGCGTCGTTCACGACCCCCGTGGAGGTGCCGGCCAGGTAGGGCTCGACGAGCACGACCTCGGCGGCGCCCGCCCCCACGGCCCGCCGCAGCCCGGCGGCGTCGAAGGGCCGCACGGTCGTCGCGTACAGCACGCTCACATCGAGGCCCTCGGTGGCGGCGAGCACCTCGTCGAGCAGCGGTCCGACGGCGACGACGACGCCCCGCCGCCCTTCCCGCACGGTCAGGAGATGCTGCCCGTCGACAGGCAGGGCCTCCCGGTTGGCCTGCACGGAGAGCCGTACGTACACCCGCTCGTCGCCCGCTCCGATCGCCTGCCGCAGCAGCACCTCGGCCTCGTCGGGATGCCCCGGCACCTGCACGCTCCACCCGTCCAAGGTGTCGAGCAGCGCCACATCGCCGGGCGCCATGTGGGTGAAGCCCCCGCCGGACACGTCGTACGACGCGCCGGCGCTCACCAGCACCCCGCCCAGCCCCTGGTGCCCGAAGTCCAGCTTCACCTGCTCGAACGGCCGCTCCACGAGGAAGCTCGCGAAGGTGTGCAGGACGGGCCGCATCCCGGCGAGCGCGAGCCCCGCACCGGCTCCGACGAGCAACTGCTCCCTGATGCCCACATTGATCACGCGGTCCGGATGACGACGCTGGGCCTCCAGGAACGGCACGAGGCCGATCTCGGCGAGCACGACGGCGACGCGGGGATCGTCGTCGAGGATCCGGGAGACGACAGGGGCGAAACGATCACGCATGGTGTCCACGGAAGGACGTCCTTTCGAGAGGGTTGTGCGGTGACTCAGAACTTCGGCTCGACCCGCGCGACGACGACGCGGGGCCGTCCGGGATGCGCGGCGGTGAACGCCTCGTACAGGGCGGCGTGATCCCGCCCGTCGACGGTCGCGGTGGACCAGCCGGCCACCTCGAACCGGGCGGCGATGCCCCCGGCCGTGCCGTACGTGGCGGAACCGTTGTCGATCACGACCGTCCGCAACCGTTCGAGGCCCACGGCGCCCGCGAAGGCGATGGCCTCGTGATTGCTGCCCTCGTCGAGCTCGGCGTCCCCCACGAGCGTCCACACCACGGGCTCCGCGAGCCCCTGGGCCCGCAGCCCGAGCGCCGCCCCCACGGCGATCGGCAGCCCGTGCCCCAGCGACCCGCTGCCGATCTCCGCGCCGGGCACCAGCATCCGGTCCGGGTGCTGCCCGAGCCGCGACCCGAACTCCCCGAACCCGCTCAGCCACTCCACCGGCACGAACCCCTTCGCGGCGAGCACGGCGTAGTACGCCATCGGCCCGTGCCCCTTGGAGAGCAGAAACCGGTCGCGCCCCGGATCGTCGAAGGTCTCAGGGGTGACCCGCAGGACCCTGTCGTACAGCACCCACAGCACATCGAGGGTGGACGTGGCGGAGGGTCCGTGCTTCTCGTCCCCGGTCATCAGCCGCATGAGCCGGGGGAGGTCGGTGTACTGGTACGCGGTGCGTTCTGTCATCGCCGTCATACCGAGCAGCCTGCAACCTCAACCAACCTTGAGGTCAACCCCCGACTCGTCCCCACCCGCCGGAAAGGCATGCGCGACCACGTCCCCGAGTGCGGTATGGTTTCCGTGCACGTTCGGCCCGGGGAAACCCCAGGTCAGCGAGTATCGGGACGTGGCGCAGCTTGGTAGCGCACTTGACTGGGGGTCAAGGGGTCGCAGGTTCAAATCCTGTCGTCCCGACTGGTTCGAGCAATCGAACGTCGCAGGTGAAGGACCGTTTTCGAACGGTCCTTTTTCTGTTGCTCCCATCGCTCCCGGTGGGAGCGGAGGAGTGGGAGCGCGCTCCCGGTGGCCCCTCGGCTGTTTGCTTCCGCTCGGGGAGATGCACGCATATTCGATTTCTTGCCCGGTTGTTCACATTCGTGCCCGGTCTGTGACCTGTGGCTCATCGAGGCGAAGACCCCGGAGGCCGGGCACCACAAGGGTAAGAAGTTCAAGATGTGTGAGAACTGCTCGACATGGGTTCCCGACTTCAGAGGAGAGGTCCTGACGGGATGACGGACGCCAGGCAGCGCCCTGCGCTCCAGAAACTGCGGGACGAGCTGGCAGAGGTGGCGACGTTCGAGTTCCATGAGCTGGACATCGAGAGCGCTTGTCGTCAGCACACCGAGGATGGTTACGAGGTCACGCCTCAACTCCGGGAATTCCTCGAACACTACGGTGAGATCACGCTGACCTGGATTTGGCGGCAGCGGGAGCAGCGCCTCACCACCTCCGTCGAGACGACCCTGGAATCCACCCACGCCACTCCCAGGAACGTGCGGGCTTTCGAAAAGAGCCTCGGCGCACCCGTCTTGCTGGTCGGCACCGTGTTCTCCACCGAGGAGTGTGTCCTGCTGACGGAGGGCGGCGACATTCTGTTCTTCGGGGACGCAGGGTTCCAGCGCGTGGGCAATGGCTTTGAGAACGCGGTCCGCGCGCTCGTCGCGGGCGACTGGGACAAGACGTTCTTCTGAGCGGAGTCAGGCTGGGGCGCGAATCCGATGCGATGACCTCCGTCGGCCACCGTCCGAGCCGCGGCCGAAACGTCCTCGCCGTCGTCGACCCCACCAGGCTGCAGATGCTGATGCTGTACACGTTCGGCCGCCGACAGTTGCTCGACGGCCTCACGGCAGGGTTCGGCAGGTAACCGGCCGGCGGTGACCCGGAAGGCCTATTCCTCGACCTGCGCCGGATCGATCGGAATCTCGCGTGCCTTGTTCTCGGCGCGCTCCTCGGCGCCCAGTTGCCGCGCCACGGTCCCGCAGCAGCGGTTGAACTGGTTCTGCCAGTCCGTCAGGAACATGTCGTAGCTGGACTGTCCGACCAGCTTCAGGTCCGACTCGTCGTTGTGCCAGATGCCGTTGCTCGTCCAGTTGGAGGAGCCGACGAAGACAACTCTGGAGTTGGACGCACCCGCGTAACCGCCGCTGACCATCATGTACTTGTCGTGCGTGTAGTGCAGAGCGTTGCCGTTCGCGTCGGTGCCGCGGGTGGTGTCGTGCACGGTGATGTTCGGCCGGTCCTTCAGGTAGTTCTGCACGCTGCCGTCGACCTGGCCGGCGGTGAAGAGTATCTGTATCTTCACGCCGGTCTTTGCCAGGCTCACCAGCTTCTTCGGCAGCTCCAGATAGTTCCGGTCGCCCGGGTCGCCGTGAGAGGTCCACTGGAACATGGCGATGTTGATCGTGGCCGGCGCCTTGACGTTGTTCAGGAAGTCGACCCAGGTGTCGCTTCGGGAGCGTGCCTTGGGCCACTGGTAGGAGGGCGGGGACAGTGTCCTGGCGGCCGCACCGCTGGTGGAGTTGTAGTAGTCGGGCACCAACGGGCCCGGGCCGTTGAGCGCCCCCTTGGCCATGGCCGTGAAGTAGCGGAGGTAGGAGTTGTACAGGTCGACGTTGCCCTTGACGGTGGCGGCACTGTTCCACGCGGTTCTGGCCTGGGCGGAGGTGGGGTTGGCGCTGCTGACGGTCACCGTCCTGTTCGCGTCGCTCCCGCCGCTGAGCATGTAGTACTTCGCGTGCAGGGCGGAGCCGGAGTAGTGGGTCAGGCAGCCACCCGGGCACAGCGCGGCGAAGCTGGAGGCTTTCGGGTCGTTGCCCAACTCGGTGACCATCGACTGCCAGACCGCATTGTCACTGTGGGAGTCCATCAGCGCCTTGACGATGACGCCACGTTGGTGTGCGGCGATCAGGGCGTTGGCGAAGTCCGGGCCTGGGTGCGTGCTGCCGATCGAGTACATGGCGACGCGTATGGTCTGCCCGCAACTGGCGCTGTCGATCGATTCGATGATCGGGCCCATGATGTTCATCTGGGCATCGGCGTTCTCGGGGTCGCTGAAGCTCGGACCCGGTCTTGAAGTGAACGTCCGAGACTCGCAACTGAGGGGAGTCTTGGCCTTCTTGACCGCCGCGTGCGCCGTTGTAGGCGCCAGCGCGGTGACGGCCAGCGCGGTGATCAACGTGAGCGTACGCTTCATGGACGGTCCTTTCGCGGGTTGTTGACGATGACGAGTCGGGGTGTTGCTGCGCTGATCGACCCATGAGTGGTCGGCGAGGTGGGCCTGGTGGCCGACGTCGCAGTACGGGCCTGTCCGGCAGTTCGGTGTGACGGGATCGCCCGCCATCCGGTCGGATGAACTACTCATGGCTGCGGATCAGTTGGCGGCGTTCGCCCCGGACCTGATGGTGGTGCGTTCGGCCGACGTGATGCTGTTCGCCGATTCGTGCGGGGCGACGAAGTCCCCGACGTTCGTCTGCCCGGACACAGTGGCGTTGCCGTCGGAGAACACGACGTCGCAGTAACCCGCCCCGTTGAAATCCGCCTTGTGGTGCGTGACGGAGCCGGCCGCACCGGCCGTGCCCGCCGACGCTGCGAGGAGGCCACCGGTCAGGGGCGCCGCCGAGGCGTTCGCTGTGGCGACGCGGATGCGCGTCGGAGGCGGGGTGGTAGGGCGTATGTGCTTGGCCATGCGTTGAGCTCCTGCAGGGGACAGAGACGTCCGGCGGACATGCCGCTTCGATGAGGTGTCGGCCCGTTGGCTTTTGCCCGAATTTGTTCCGGGCGTGACCCACCGTTCGGCAAACAGGAGACTCGCAAAGGCGTCCGATGGTTGCACGAGAAAGCTGGGAAGCGGCCGCGACGCTGCGCAAGTTGAGCCGGAGGGCGAGCCAGTCGCCCGGGAGTTCGGTGGGCTGCTGGTGGGCGCTGTCAGTCCGAGAGGCCGATGCTCTCCTGGCCAGGGTCAGGGGCGAGGAGGTCATGCTCCGGAGGCAAGGCCTTCACGCGCGCGTCGGCGCCAGACTGAGTCGCGGGATGATGCCCGTCGTGGCCGCCGATCAGCGAGCCGGTTTCCTCCCGTACCGCCACTCGAAGCCGAATCCGTAGGCGGTGTCGATCTGTTGCTGATGTGTGCGGAACAGGTGGGGAGTGAACCACGCGACCTCCCGCCGCAGATCCAAGGATCTGTCTCCCGGGGTGAGCAGGGCGATGGCACATGCGGTGGCGCCCTTCGGGGAATCGTCGAGGTGTATGCGCCACTCGCCGTCCGGAGCCGTGACCGTGACCACCCCACGTAGGTGACGAAAGTCGACCGCTCCCTCGTAGACGTACACGTAGACGAGCAGCTTGGAGAACTTGTTCCGGTGCTCCAGGCTGATCCGCAGGGTCTCGCCGTCGGATGATGCCCCACTGCGGTCGTCCTGGTCGAGGCTGACATGGGGCCACTCGGAGAGCGATCCGAAGGCCTCGCCCAGGGGTTGTACAGCCGTGCCCAGGCCGTCACGGGTCCGCACCAGGCAGCCGAGATCGAGATCCGCGTCGGAAGCCGCCGACCAGTTGAGGTTGACCTGCAGTATTCCCCGGCTCGTGATCCGGGCTCCCGGGGTGGACCTGGTCAGCTCGACCGGGTGGCGTGTCGCGGCGCCTTCGTTCCTGGGCTTCTCCACTGTGCGCGGCGTTTCACGCGACCGCGCCCCCGCCGGTCCTGTTCCCAGCCGGATGACCCCGCGTTGCCGTCCGTCTCCGCTCATGCTCCGCCCCCGCCCGAACTCACAATTGTGCACACCACGTTGACTGATGGAAATGTGGTCTATTATTGCGCACTCGGTGAAGGAGTTGTGAACTTCGCTGATCGTGGATACAACGGGCCGGCGCTCTGCCGGACCAGGGCGGGGAATGTCCGTGGGGGGACCTCTCGACAAGAAGGTGACGGCTCGTCACCTCGAAGATTTCGCGCAGGAGGGGGTGTTGGCGCCGTGCGCCGACAGCCTGCGTGAGTTGGCCGACGCACTCGACTCCGATGCGGAGGGCGCACTCGATGCCTGGGCCGAACTGGACCTGATGCGGCACTTCGCCAGGGCCGAGTGTGTGGCAGTGCCAGAGCCGGACCGGCGGGTACGGCATGTCGCCCAGCTCGACTGGGTCCTCGGGGGGCTGGTCTTTCTGCCGCTGCTGTTCACGTGGACAGGCCTGGCGAAGGCGTCCCACGCCTACGAGGTGCTGACCGACGTGGACCCCAAGGCAGCCGGGCGTCCCTTCCTTCAGTTGTGGCAGACAGGCTTCCAGGGAAATCTGAACGGGTTCTTTCGCTTCGGGCATGTGGCGGTCGCCGGTTCCGTCGCGCTCGGAGCGCTGCTCGGGCTCGTCCTCGTGCACGGGTGGCTGCGCCGGACCGTCGAGCGCCGTGAGGAGGAGGCGGAGGAGCGTACCCGTGTGACTCTCGCCCGCCTCGTTCCCACCCTCACCCGCGCCCAACTCCTCCTCAACGCGCACCGGTTCGCATCGCCGCAACGCTTTGCCGCCGAGCTCAACTCGGCGGCCGGCCGCCTCCAGCGCATGCACACGAAGGCCATCGCTAGCCAAGAACTCCTGGCGCGCGCGGCCGAGTTGGTGAGTGAGACCGTGGACAGAGCTGATCGGCGCCTGGAGCAGGCCGACGTAGTCGTAAAGCCACTGAAGGAACTGCTTGCGGACATTGAGGCTTCGGTCACGAACAGTGGCACGACGATCAAGGCCGCGGTACGCGAGCTCGACGCACCGCTCACAGAAGCCGGGCGCCAGCTCACCGACGCGATCGGGGGGCAACGGAAGGCCCTGGACGAGTCCTTCGATGATCTCCGTACGGCCGGCAACGACATGCGCGATGCCTTGGTCCGGACGACATCCCAGCTGGAGCTTGCGATCACCGGCAGTGGGGACGGTCTGCGCTCCACGCTCACCGAGGCGGCCCAGCGGATCGAGGACTCGGTGACCGCACTGGCTGCGACGCAGAGAGATTTCACCACCGGTCTCGAGGTCGTCTCCGATGTCAACGGCCGACTCGTCAACGGACTTGGGGAAGCGGCACGGCGGACCGGCGACGCCGCGGACGCCTCACGCGAAGCCGTCAGCGGCGTCGCGGCGCACCACCAGGCACTGCACGACACAGCCGACCGATTCACCACGGTGGCCGAGTCCCTGGAGCGTGCCGTCCTGACGGCAGCGGCCATTCGGGCGGGTTCCGAGCAAGTCGGGACGTTCACGGCGGAGACGGCGCATCAGGACGAGGACGTGACGCGGGTTGCGATCGGCCCGGGCCAATGAGCCGCGCTTCCCGTAGGGGATTCCGGTTCAATCCGGTGCACCTCGCCGGCTGGCTCTTTGCGGACATGCTCCTGGTGCTGGCGTTGGTGTCCATGGGTGACCGGGGCGACCCGCTGGCCGCGACGGCGACGCGGCCGACGCCCGGTGCGACGTCCCTCTCCTCGCCTGAGCCGACTCCGACGCCGACCGGCCCACGGTCCGTCGAACGCAGACCGGTGAAGATCGATGTCAGGGCCGCTGACGGAGCCGGTGACGCCATGGTGACTCAGCTCAGGAAGAAGACCGAGCGGTACGAGGGGCGGACAGCGGCCTTCGTCATCACCTTCGGCCACGCCCCGGAGACCACGGCCGGCCAGGCCTATGCAGAAAGGGTCAACACGGCGCTGAAGGTCGCTCAGCCCGACATGTTCCGAGGCGCGACGACCCGCAATTTCTGGAGCGGCGGCCCGGCAGGCTCCGCCGACCTGGAGATCTACTTCTTCACCCGCTGAAGGCCCGACCGGCCTGCTCATTCACCTGGAGTGTCATGCAAATCCTGCCCTTCTACCTGGTGTGCGACGAGTCCGCGTCGATGTCCGGCGAGGCCGTGGACACCATCAACAAGGCGCTGCCCGAACTGCACCAAGAGATCAGCGAGAACCCGACCGTCGCGGACAAGACCCGGTTCGCGCTGATCGGTTTCTCGGACAAGGCGGCGGTACTGCAGCCGCTCGCCGACCTGAGCGAGCTGACCTCGCTGCCGTCGCTCTCCGCGGGCGGGATGACCTCTTTCGACTCCGCTTTCCGGGTGCTGCGGGACTCCATCGAAAAGGACGTCACCGGTCTGAAGGCAGAAGGGCACGAGGTGTACCGGCCGGTGGTGTTCTTCCTCTCCGACGGTCTGCCCACCGACTCCGATTGGGAGTCCGCCCTCGACGCGTTGAAGGACCAGTCGAAGTTCCGTTACGCCCCGAAGATCATCGCGTTCGGTATCAGCGACGCCGACCCGGCGATCATCGCCCGTGTCGCCAACTTCCGGGCCTTCATGCAGAACAAGGATTCCGTCTCTCCTGCCTCCGCTCTGCGCGAGTTCGCCAAGAGCCTGACCCGGTCCATCGTGACCTCGGCGACCAGCATGGCTGCACAGGGTGACAGCGGATTCGACCTCCAAGTGGAGGACAAGATCACGGACTTCACCACTCTCTCCCTCGACAAGCTGTGAGCGAGCCGATGCACGACACCGAGACAACCGGGCTCAATCACCACGTGAGTTCGACGCCGACGCCGACGCCGACGCCGACGCCGACGCCTCCGGAGCCGGAGCCGGAGCCGGCGCCGGAGGAGGAGGATATGGGGGCGGTGGAGCCCACGCCCGAGACGGAGCCTCTCCCGGAAGCCGATTCCTCCGGGCCCGGCCGCGCAGTTTCCGGCCTTGGTGCTCCCCTGCACACCGGGAGGCGTCCCCCGCGCTACCCGCCCCGTCCGCTGCGGACGCCGTCTCTGCACGACGGTGACGAGTTTGCGGCGTTCACTCCCCACGTTCTCCTGGACGGCTGCGAGGAGAGACACCTCGTGGTGCGAGCCGCCTCCATACGCGGCGACTCGCACAACTGGGAGGGCACCTGCCGGCAGGACGCCATGCTGGTGTCCCGGATCGGTCCGCCGGACGCGGAGATGCTGCTGCTCGCTGTGGCGGACGGGGTCGGATCGGCGGCGTACTCGCACGTCGGCTCCTACCAGGTGCCCCGGGCGGCGGCCGTTCATCTGGATCGTGACGCGACGAGTCTTTTCAGCGCACTCTGCGCGGGGGACTCGGCGGAGCTCGGAGCCCTCGCCAACAAGGCCATCGCCGGTGCGGTCGCCGAACTGCGGTCGAACTGGGAGAAGTCGGCGGCCCGTGCTCACCGAGACTATTCCGACGCCGACTACGCCACCACCCTGCATGTGCTGCTCGTCCCCACCGACGCCGCCGTTCGGGAACGAGTCGTGTTCGGGGTGGGTGATGGCGGTCTGTTCCTGCATCACGCCGGACAGTGGCTGCTGGGTGACACCCCCGAAACCTCGGCCGACGGAATCCTCGACACCAAAACCGAGGCCCTGCCCCACGCCTATCGCAGTGTCAGGACCCGTCTGATCCGGACCGTTCCGAGCGATGTCCTGCTCGTCGGCACGGACGGAATCACCAACCCCCTGACACAGAAGGACCCTGAGTTCGCGCGGATTCTCAGCGATGCCTGGTGCTCCGGCGAGATCCCCTCGATGTCCGACTTCCTGTGGCAGGCGCAGACACGCGCGGTGTCCTACGACGACGACCGAACCGTGATCTGTCTGTGGGAGGAGACGGCGTGACGGCCGTGGACGGCAGGGACGTCGAGCGTTCCTCGCTCGTACTCGGCGACCGGCTGGGCAGTGGCGGACAGGGAGACGTATTCCCGGTCGGTGACGGTGCGCTTCTGTTCAAGGAGTACAAGACCCCCTCCGAAGTCGACGGGTCCGCACTCGCCGGCCTGGTCGACTTCCGGCAGGCGCTCGCCGCCACCGACTGGGACCGGCTCGACGAACTGGCAGCCTGGCCGCTGTGCCGGGTCGTGCGCGGCGGGCGACCGGTGGGATTCTTGATGCAGTGTGCCCCGACCCGCATGACCTGGGTGAACTCCGCGGGAAACAGTCGGCTGCTCGAGATGCAGTTCCTGCTCAGAGAGGCGAGACCGGGCTGGAAGCAAGTCCACCAGCCCTTGCCACAGCAGCGCCGGGATCTCGCTCTGGCATGTGCCGAGGCCATCGCCTGGTTTCACTCCGCCGGCCTTGTGGTGGGGGACATCTCGCATGCGAACACCCTCTGGTCGCTCCTCCCCGCCCCTGCGGTCTACTTCCTGGATTGCGACGGTTTCCGGCAGGCCGGTCGCAACCCGGTCCTGCCTCAGGCGGCGACCCCTGACTGGAACGATCCGCTCACCACGTCCACTGAGGCGACGGTGGACACCGACGCCTACAAAGCTGCGCTGATGGTGGTGCGGATCCTCGCCCGGGACGCCTACGTCCTGCCCACACAGACGCCTTCGTTCGTCACGGACTGTCTGGACGAGCGACGCGAGACGGCCGTGCGTGCCCTCTTCACCCAAGCGAAGGGTGCACAGGGAACGCGTCCCAAACCCGCTGAGTGGCGAACGGCCCTGAGCGACCGCGGCGTGATCAAGTTGGCCGCCGTTACGCCCCGGAAGCGCCCTGTGATCGACCACTCCATGTTTGACGTCGTACGAGACAGAAAACCTATCCACCTGCCCCGGCCCGGCGGATAGATGGGAGAGTCTGGGAAATCCGCACTTCGGAGTGGCGCGCGGAGTGGAAGGACGAGGAACTCGGTCCGGACAACTACCTAGATTTTGAGGGCGGCCTGCGGTTCGTCTTGGCTGCCGCCTGGATGTTCTGCCCTGAGACGATCGAGTATCGCGGCTGCATATTCCTCAAGGACCGGTTTCATCGGAACACCGTTGACGACTGGTTCTCGAAGCTCCGTTACCTGGGGGGTAATGGCATCGGAGCGTGGGCGTCGGTGAGGATGCTGATCCCGCCGCGTCATGAGGACGCGGATGTCGGATCGGAGTGATGGGCCATGTCCGTAGCCGTACCCGCGACCACCCGCGCTGTCGTGGAGGAGCTGTTGCGCCGGATCGGCGAGGGCGATCCCGAGCACATCGCTGAGATGTATGCCGAGCGGGGTGACTGGAAGCTGGGCTGGCCGGAGGCCGAGTACGGTCGGATCGACACGCCATGGATCCGCCACCGGTCCACCCGCGCCGATGCCGCAGCTCACTACCGTGAACTCGCCGACCACCATGTGCCTGGACAGGCAGCGACCGAGATCGAGCGCATCCTCGTCGACAGCCGCGATGCGGTCGTGCTCGGCGAGATCCGTCAGACGGCCCGCTCTACCGGACGGGCCTACCGTGCCCGGTTCGCTCTGCACCTCACCGTCGAAGACGGCCTTGTCACCCGACACCATGTCTACGAGGACAGCCTTGCCGTCGCCCAGGCGTTCGGCACGAATTCGGCATGAAGGAAGAAGCGGAGCAGAGTTCCGCCCCCGTAACCAAGCCCGAAGGTCCGGTACAGACGCACGTCCGGCGCCGACACCCTCCCGCCGTCACCCGGGCTCACCATGTGAGACCCGCGCTGAACACTCAATCCAGAACTGTTACGTTTCGCGACATCCGAAGTGCGTCGTCGGCCCTTCGACAGGCGTGTCGAGGCACGGCAGCGGGGGAGTGGGATGAGCGACGAGACGTTCGGCCGGCTTTTGCGTGAGGCACGGCAGCGGGCGGTGCTCACGCTGGAGGGCCTCGCGGAGGATTCGGGGGTGAGCGTCCGAGCCATCAGCGACATGGAGCGGGGCCGGAGCCTTCCGCGCCCGTCGACTCTGAGTGAGTTGATGGACGCTCTCGCACTGGACGAGACCGAGCGACGGCGGCTTGTGCAGGCGTCCAAGGCGCGCACCCACCAGGTTCCCAGGCAACTGCCTCCCGATCTCGCGACGTTCCGCGGACGTGAGGAGACGCTGAGGGCCGTACGAGGGCTTACGGAGCAGGCCGACGGGCGGGCCAACCATGTCGTGATCGCCGCAGTGGGCGGAATGGCCGGCGTGGGCAAGTCCGCTCTGGCGGTCCACGTGGCCCACCAGGTGGCGGAACGGTTTCCGGACGGCCAGCTGTACGTCAACCTGCGTGGGTTCGAGGAGTCCGCGCGTCCTCTGGAGCCGGGGGAGGCCCTGGGAGGGTTCCTGCGGGCACTCGGCGTACCGAGCAGCGACATACCTCCCGGTACCCGGGAACGCAGCGCCCTGTTCCGCGAGCGGACCGGGTCCCGGCGACTGATCGTCGTCCTGGACAACGCGCACGACGCCGAACAGGTCACCCCGCTGCTGCCCGCTGCCGGCTGTCTGTCCCTCATCACCTCGCGCAACCAACTGTTCGCCCTGGCCGCGAGGGAGGGCGCCGCGCTGGTCAGCCTTGACGTGTGGACGCAGGAGGAGGCTCTCGTCGCGCTCGCGGCCCGGACGGGCGACGACCGGTGCCGGGCCGAGCCGGACGCGGCGGCCGAACTGGTCGAACTGTGCGGGTACCTGCCGCTGGCCGTCGCCGTCGCCGGCGCGCAGCTGAGCGGAAGCCCGCAGGTGTCACTGTCCTCCGCCGTCCGTGAGCTCCGGCAGGACAGGCCCAGGCTGGATGCCCTCGCAGCCGATGACGGGCAGGCCGATCTCAGGGCCGTCTTCTCCTGGTCCTACCGGGTGCTCGGTCCGGAGACGGCACGGTTCTTCCGGTATTTGGCGGCTCATCCCGGGCCGGCGGTGTCCGCCGAGGCCGCCGCGTCCCTCGCGGGTGTGGAGATGCCGGTCGCGAGGCAGCGTCTGCGCGAGTTGACCACGGCGAGCCTGCTCTCGCGGGACGCCGAAGGCCGTTACGTGATGCACGACCTGATCAGGGTCTACGCCGCCGAACTCATGGAGCAGGAGGAGGACGACCGGGCCGGCGCGGAGATCCGGCTGCTGGACTATCTGCGCCACAACGCCTACTCCGCGGGCCGGTTCGTCTCGCGGTTCCCCTCGGAAGCGGTGGACACACCGGCCCCAGGTGTGATGCATGTTGCCATCGACGATCGCGAAGAGGGACTGGACTGGTTCCGCCGCGAGGAACCGGCCGTCGCGACCGTCCTGCGGGCCGTACGGGATCCGCGTCTGCTCCGGCACCGGGTGAACCTGACGTTGGAGTGGGTGGGCTACAACGCGGTGGCGGGGCGCTGGGCCGAGGAGGTCTCCGCTTCGCGCATCGGCCTCGAAGCGGCCCTCGCCCTCGACGACCCGATCGCCGTCGCACGGACCGGCGCGCACCTGGCGCGCGCCTTGGTGGAGACGGGACAGCTGAACGAGGTCGACGAGCCGATCGGTGTGATGCTCGGCCAACTGGAGCGGCTGCCCACGGAGCACCAGGTCCGGGTGGAGCGGAACGTCGGCTTCCTGCGTGGCCGTCAGCAGCGCCACGAGGAGGCGCTGGAGCACACGCGAAGAAGTCTGGCGATCGCCCGTCGGCTGTCACGGAGCGACGAGGTCGCGCGCACGCTCATCGGTGTGGGCTTCTGCCTCGCCATGCTCGGCAAGCACCAGGAGGCCATCGCCACGTGCGAGGAGGCCGTGCCCATGCTGCGGGAGATGAAGGATCGCAGCGGCGAGGCATCCGTCTGGGACGCCATCGGTCTCGCTCAGCAGCGACTGGGCCGTCTTCATGACGCCGTCACCAGCTACGAGAAGTCGCTGCGACTCATCGACGAAGTCCACGACGATTACTTGCGGGCCGAGACCCTGGACCATCTCGGGTCCGCTCTGCTGGAACTCGGGGACCATGCACAGGCGCGGGCCCACTGGATGCGAGCGGCCGAGCTGCTCACCGGTCTGCGTGTGCCTCGTGCCGCGGCGCTGCGGGCCAAGGCGGAGGCCGCCCGGCCGGAGTCCGTTCCCGCCGCTGTGCGAGCCCCTGCGTCCTGACGGGCGGCTGGGCCGCACGCTGCTCAGAGAGTGCCGGAGCCTCGTACCGACGCCGACGCCGACGCCGACGCCGACGCCGTCGCGCACCGCCCTCGGCCGCGTACACGACCGTGCGCGGTGCGCCCGGCCATGGGGCCGGTCACACCGCGCACGTCCGAGGGATCAGGCCCGCGCCGGAGCCGGGTCGGCGTCGGTCGGCTGCGCTTCGGCGGTCCCGTCGCCGTCGGGCTTGCGCAGGGCGGGGATGAGGGTCGCGACGGCGGCGGAGACGAGGGCCACGCCGCAGCCGATCGCCAGGCCGGTGCGGAAGCCGTTCTCGGAGGCGAAGGTGAAGCCGCCCATGCTGATGGTCATCTGGGCCAGGACGACGCCGATCACGGCGGAGCCGATCGTGGTGCCGAGCGAGCGCATCAGGGTGTTGAAACCATTGGCGGCGGCCGTCTCGGAGAGTGGCACCGAGCTCATGATGAGGGCGGGCATGGAGCCGTACGCGAGAGCGACACCGCTGTTGATCACGATGCCGGCCAGCATGATGCCCCAGGCCGTGCCCATGAGCGGGAGGGCGACGCCGTATCCGAGGGCGATCACGAGGGCGCCGCAGATGAGGGCCGTCTTCGGGCCGCGCGCGTTGATCAGCTTTCCGCCGAGCGGCGAGATCAGCATCATCATGATGCCACCGGGCGCGATCCACAGACCGGCCGCGAGCATCGACTGACCGAGGCCGTAGCCGGTGGCCTTCGGGAACTGCAGCAACTGGGGCGCGATCAGCATGAAGGAGTACATGCCGACGCCGATGAGAATCGAAGCGGCGTTGGTGAACAGCACCCGGGGGCGGGCCGTGGTCCGCAGATCGACGAGCGGGTCGCGGGTGCGCAACTCGTAGAAGCCCCAGGTGAACAGGGCGACGACGGCGACGGCGAACAGGCCGAGCGTGGTGCCCGAGGTCCAGCCCCAGTCGGCACCCTTGGAGATGGCCAGCAACAGCGACACCAGGCCGATGGCGAGGCCGACGGCTCCCGGTGCGTCGAACCGCTGCCCCTTCGCACCCGCCGGGACGTCCGGGACGATGGCGAAGATCAACGCGCCGACGATCAGGGCCAGCACGGCGGAGCCCCAGAACAGCACGCGCCAGTTCGCGTACTGGGCGACCGCCGCCGCGATCGGCAGCCCGATGGCGCCGCCGATGCCCATGGAGGCACTGACCAGGGCGATGGAACCGCTGAGCTTCTCGGTCGGCACGACATCACGCAGCAGCGCGATACCGAGCGGCACCATGCCCATGCCCATGCCCTGCAGACCGCGACCGACGATCATCGGCACGAGCGACGAGGAGAGCGCGCACACCACGGATCCCACGATCAGTGGCACGGCACAGATGAGCATCATGCGGCGCTTGCCTATGAGATCTCCAAGGCGACCGGAGACCGGTACACACACGCCCGACACGAGCAGTGTCACCGTGATGACCCAAGCCGCGTTCGAGGACGACGTGTCCAGGATCTGCGGCAGCTCGGCAATGAGCGGCGTCACCAGCGTCTGCATGATCGCGGCCGTGGTTCCGGCGAGCGCGAGGGTGGCGACGACAGCGCCTGACCTGCTGCTCGCCTCGGGGACGTCCATACGGGCTCCTTCATCTCTGCACCACGTGAATCCGTTCACCACGCGCACCGGTGTGCAGAATACACGCACCATGTATCGTGCATATCGCGTGCAGAGGGCACATGCGTGTCGGGGGCGCGGCTTCGGGCGGAGGAACCTGGCCGTAGCACCCTGCGATACCGTCGGACCTGGGAGGACGCACGTACATGGACAAGCCCTCGCAGCTGGTCGAGTTCGAGCACATGGTGCTGGGCCGACATCAGCTCGGCAGTGACAAGCGCCGTCGGCAGGCGGACCGTCTTGATCGCAGCGCGTACATCATGCTCAGCCGGATCCGGATGCAGGGTCCGATGTCGATCGGTCAGCTCAGCGAGGCGTTCGCGCTCGACGCCTCCACCGTCAACCGGCAGACGGCGCAAGCGATGCGGGAAGGGCTGCTGGAGCGGATTCCCGACCCCGACGGGGGCATGGCCCGCAAGTTCCGGTTGACCGATGAGGGCCTACGGCGGCTCGACGCGGAGCACAAAGTGCACGTAGAGGAACTGGACAGGGTCTTCGAGGACTGGCCGGCCGACGACGTGCTGGCCTTCGCGCGGAATCTCCAGCGCTTCAATACGAGCATCGAGAGGCTCAGCGGCCAGCCCTGGCCCCGATCCTGACCGCTGCCCCGCGGTGACACCCGGGCCGAGCCTCCTACGCCGGGGACGGACCGTCCTCCCGCGCATGCGCGGCCAGCAGTCCGAGCGCCGCCGCGCGCGTCCCGGCCACATGGGTCCGCGCCAGGGCCCGGGCCGCCTCCTCGTCCCCCGCGCCGATCGCCTCGTACAGCCGCTCGTGCTCGCCGCACATCGGGCCGGCGTCGTCCGGTGCCGACGTCAGGTGGAAAAGGCGGCGGAGGCGTGAGTCCAGTGGTGCCATC
The DNA here is from genome assembly GCF_042799415.1 of Streptomyces sp. NPDC057694. Lineage (NCBI taxonomy): Bacteria > Bacillati > Actinomycetota > Actinomycetes > Kitasatosporales > Streptomycetaceae > Streptomyces > Streptomyces sp. NPDC057694. The sequence goes on along the minus strand of NZ_JBHVIX010000001.1, from coordinate 1,251,238 downwards.
AGGTCGATGAGGACCGGGTTTCCCGATGCCTCGGCGACGGCCTGGTGGAAGTCCGCGTTGAGGTTCACCACGTCGCGCAGCCGGCCCGCGTCGGAGGCCTTGCGGGTGCGCTTGAGCAGCTGTGCCAAGGTGCGCAGGCCCGCCGGGTCACGGCGGCGTGCGGCCAGCCCGGCGGCCAGCTCCTCCAGGTTCTCCCGTACGTCGAACAGGTGCTCCGCGTCGTCGGGGCCGAAGCCGGTGACCACGGCCCCGCGCCGCGCCTGCACCGTGAGGAACCGCTCCGCCTCCAGGCGCTGCATCGCCTCGCGCACGGGGACGCGGGAGACCCCCAGCTCCTCGGCGAGTTCGCGTTCGACCAGGCGCAGGCCCGCCGGGTACCGGCCCTCGATGATCCGCTCGCGCAACTCCACGTAGACCCGGTCGCGCAGGGACAGCTGCGTGTCTCCGATGGCGGAGGTGCGGGGCCCGGTGGGGCGCGAGGTCGGCACGGTCGGCACAGGGGGCTCCGGTCGGGGTCGAGGTGCGGGCATTGCGGAGGAGACGGTGTCGCAGTCGGCATCCTCGCAGACTCGGGGCCACGGTTCGAAAAATCTTCCCCGAGACCATTGCCTGGTATTTGGTATACCAGTTAGCTTGGCGCGGCGCCCCGCTGAACAGGGCACTTTCCGGCACTGCCCGATTCCGGGAGCGCGGCACCGACGCACGAAGGAGCACCATGCGCACACCCACCGCCCCTCAGACCCCGGCCGTCCTCGTCGACGCCACGCTGCCCGACGGCAGGCGCGCCGATGTCGAACTGCGGGACGGCCGCGTCCACGCGATCCGGGACCGCCGGGACGGTGCCCCGCGCACCCCGCTCCCGGCCGACGCCGTGGATCTGGGCGGCGCGCTCCTGCTGCCCGCCCTCGTCGACGGCCACGCCCACCTCGACAAGACCCTCCTCGGCGGCCCGTGGCAGCCCCACCGGGCCACGGCCGACCTGCGCGAGCAGATCGCGAGCGAACGCGCCGCCCGCCGCGAGCCCGCCGTCCCGGTCGCCGAACGGGCCGCGGCCCTCGCCCGCCGCATGGTCGCGCTCGGCACCGGACACGTCCGCTCCCACGTCGACATCGACCCCGACGTCAAGCTCGACGGACTGCACCAACTCCTCGCCCTGCGTGAGCAGTTCGCGGACCGGCTCGGCATCCAGCTGGTGGCCTTCCCGCAGAGCGGCGTGGTCACCGCGCCCGGCGTCGCCGACCTGCTGGACGCGGCCCTCGCCGAGGGCGCCGACCTGATCGGCGGCCTCGACCCGGCCGGCTTCGACGGCGACGTCGACGGCCAGCTCGACGTCGTCTTCCGCCTCGCCGAACGCCACGACGCCGGCATCGACATCCACCTCCACGACGGCGGCACCGTCGGCACGGCGCAGTTGCGCGCGATCGCCGACCGCACCGCCGCCCTCGGCCTGTCCGGCCAGGTCGCCGTCAGCCACGCGTACTGTCTCGGCGATGTCGACGACGGCGAACTCGACCGCACCGCAAGCGTGTTGACCGCCGCGGGCGTCGCCATCATGACGAACGGCCCGCGTCACTCGATCCCGCCCGTGCTCCGACTGCGCGAGCACGGCGTACGGGTCTTCGCGGGCTCCGACAACATCCGCGACACCTGGTGGCCGTTCGGCACCGCCGACATGCTGGAGCGCGCCACCATCATCGCCCTGCAGAGCGGTTTCGCCACCGACGGGGAACTGCACGCCGCCGCCTCCCTGGTCACCGACGAGGCCGCCGCGGCGCTCGGCCTGGCCGACTACGGATTGCGCGAAGGCGCTCGCGCGGACCTGGTCGCCGTCGCGGCGGGCGGCGTCCCCGAAGCCGTCGCCGCCCATCCCCGTCGCGTCATCGTCCTGCACGGGGGCCGGGTCGTGGGCCCCTCGGACGTGGACGCGGCCTACCCGTCCTTCACCGCGGAGACGCCTCCCCGGCACTGAGGCGCCACCGCCCGGTACGGCCGGGGGAGCGGGCCGGGCGTGACAGCCGCCCGGCCCCGGTCGGCCCTGCCCGCACGCGGCCACCGCGCCCGCATCCCCTCGGTACCGCTTCACCGTTCCCCGCTCGCCAGATCCGCCCGTCAGCCCTGCCCAACGGAGTGCATCCCATGACGTCCACCGACTCCAGAACTCCTCATAGCAGCCGGGGAGTTACACCTTCCGAACCGCGCTCCGACAGCGGCGGACGGCTCGCCGCAGGCCGCATCGGCACGTCCGACCTGGTCTTCTTCGTCGTCGCGGCCGCCGCGCCGCTGACCGTGCTCGCCGGTGTCGCCCCGTTCGCGATCGGCATCGGCGGCGCGGGCGCCCCGCTCGCCTACCTCGTCTCCGGCGTCCTGCTCGTCCTGTTCGCCGCCGGGTTCACCGCGATGAGCCAGTACGTGCGCAACGCGGGCGCCTTCTACGCGTACGTGGCCCACGGCCTCGGCCGGGTCCTCGGCGTCGGTACCGCCTACGTCGCCGTCGTCTCGTACAACCTGATCACGCCCGGAGTCGCCGCCGCCTTCGGCTACTTCGCGGCCGACTCGGTGCACGACGCCACCGGCACCGACATACCGTGGTGGGTGCTGTCCGGGGTGTGCGTGGCCGCCGTCGGCGTCCTCGGCTGGCTGAAGGTCACGCTCAGCGCGAAGGTGCTCGGCGTCGCCCTGGTCCTCGAAGTGATCTCCCTTCTCGTCATGGACGCGGGCATCCTCGGCGACCGCGGCACCGCCGCCCTCGACCCGGCCTCCTTCGACCCGTCCACCCTCGCCACCGGCGGCGTCGCCGGCATGTTCGTCCTCGTCATCGGCGCGTTCACCGGGTTCGAGGCCACGGCCATCTACGCGGAGGAGGCACGCGACCCGCGCCGCACGGTCTCCCGGGCCACGTTCATCGCCATCGGATTCCTCGCCGTGTTCTACGCGGCGGGCTGCTGGCTGATCATGGGCGCCTTCGGCACCGAGCGTGCCGTCGACCTCGCGGGAGCCGCGGCCGGACCCGACCTGACCTTCAGCGCCGCCGAACTCCACGTCGGGGCCTGGCTCGCCGACACCATGCACGGCCTGATCATCGTCAGCGCGTTCGCCGCGACCCTCGCCTTCCACAACGCCGCCGCCCGTTACCTCTACGCACTCGGCCGCGAGGGCCTGCTGCCGCGCCGCCTCGGCACCGTCAGCGGACGGCACGGTTCGCCCGGCGGCGCCGTCGTCGCCCAGAGCGCCTTCAACCTGCTGCTCATCGCCGTCGGCGCGCTGCTCGCCGCCGACCCGTACAGCGAGGTCTTCCTGTGGACCAACAGCATCGGCGTCCTCGGCATCATGGCCATGCAGGCCCTCGCCGCGCTCGCCGTGTGGGCGTACTTCCGCCGCGACCGGCGCGGCATGAGCGCCGCCCGCGTCGTCTGGTCACCGCTGCTCGCGTGCGCGGGGCTCGCCGTCCTCACCGTCCTCGCCGTCGTCCACTTCGACCTGCTGACCGGACGCACCGGCGCCGTGAACGCCGTACTCCTGGTGCCCCTGCCGCTCGTACTGATCGCCGGGTTCGCGGTGGCCCTGCGGATCCGGCACCGCGAACCCGAGCGGTACGCGTCACTGACCACGGTCGACGTGGAACGCGACGTGTGAGTTCCTGAGGGGTCTCCGGTGCCTGTCGCGGCGGAGTAATCAACTGCGAGTACCGCGGCCGGCATGCTGGAATGGATCACCGTGAAGCCCATGGATGTCCCGCCGGTCAATGAGTCCGACCTCGCGCTCGCGATGGAGCGGAATCTCGCCGAGCACGCCTGCCACCTGCACCGGAACCTGAACAGCGCGTCCGTCATCGAGACCGGCGACCTGCTGATCGCCGACAGCGGGCTCGCCGACGACACCTTCAACATCGTCGCGGCCGCCCGCTTCGCCCCGGACGCCGCCCCGACCCGCGTCGCGGAGACGGTCCGGACCGTGGCCGCCACCGGCCGCCCCTTCTCCTGGTGGGTGGGTCCCGCCTCCGCGCCGGGCGACCTCGCCGAGCACCTCGCGGCCGCCGGCCTGGAGGCGTCGGAGACCGAGACGGGCATGTGGAAGGATCTGCGCGGCCCTCTCCCCGAGGCGCACGTCGACGGCCTGGAGATCCGCCGGGTGACCGCTCGGGAGCAACTCGCCGACTACGCCACGGTCCTCGCCGCGAACTGGAACCCGCCCGCCGCCACGGTGCGCCGATTCTTCGCCGACGCCGCCGACCTGGCGCTCACCGCCGACCGCCCCGCCCGCTACCTGGTCGGATACGTCGACGGCCGTCCCGTCTGCTCGGCCGAGGTCTTCTTCAACGCGGGGGTCGCCGGGATCTACAACATCGCCACGCTCGCCACCGACCGCCGCCGTGGTTATGGCGGCGCCATCACCCTGGCCACCCTGCACACCGCACGCGACGCGGGCTACGAGACGGCGGTGCTGCAGGCTTCCGCCGACGGAGAACCGGTGTACCGCCGCCTCGGGTTCAGCGTCTGTGGCCACTTCACCGAGTACGCCCTCACGCCCTGACCGTCCGGTGACCTTCCCGCGGGGTCCGGGCTCTTGCCTCGCCTCGGAACAGAGCTCTATCTTACTCAAAAGTAAGTTTACTTAGGGGTAGGGAGCTTGCTGTGGTCGCCTATCGCACTGTCATGGTCGGAACGGACGGCTCCGAGTCGTCCTACGCGGCGGTCGAGGGAGCGGCCAGGCTGGCCGCCGTCTGCACGGCGGAACTCCTCGTCGTCTGCGCGTACTTGCCGATGCAGGGAACCGAACTCGCTCGCGCACAGGACCAGTTGGGTGCTGAGGGGTACCAAGTGGTCGGCTCGGCGCCCGCCGAGGACACCTTGCGCACCGCGCGGGACCGGGCCCGTGCGCAGGGCGTGGCGGACGTGCGGACCCTCGCCGTGGAGGGGGAACCCGTCCCCGTCCTCGTACAGACCGCCCAGAAGAACGCCGTCGACCTCTTGGTGGTCGGCAACCGGGGCCTGCGCTCGCTCGCCGGGCGGCTTCTCGGCTCCGTACCCGCGGACATCGCCCGCAAGGCGGGCCTGGACGTGCTGATCGTGCACACCACATGACCGCGGACCGGCCCGCTGCCGAGGAACCGGTCTCGCCGAGCGACGCCGAGGCGCTGCGGCGGACGATCGAGGAGGTGCTGCTCGGCGGCGGCCGCCACTGGACGCGGCAGGACATCGTGGAGCGGACCGGGGTGGGTCCGGAACGCACCGCGCAGATCTGGCGGGCGCTCGGCTTCCCGCTGGTCGAGGACGACGTACGGGTGTTCACGGACGGCGACGTCGACGCGCTGCGCGCCGGAGAGCGGCTGATCGCGGCCGGGATCATCACCGAGGAGAGCGAGGCGATGATGGCCCGCGCCCTCGGACACCACCTCTCCCGGCTCGCCGAATGGCAGGTCCACACGCTGTGGGCGTGGCTGAACCGGGACCGTGAGACTCCGCTGACGCAGACGGAACTGGCGAGCAGGGCCACGGTCCTGCTCGCCGAGATGGAACTGCTCCAACGGCACGTCTGGAGGCGGCACTTCGCGGCCTACACCGGGCAGGTGATCGCCACCGCACAGGACGCCGCGTCGCTGAAGGAGACCCCAGGAGCCGGCCCCGCGCCCGACGAGACGGTCCCGCCGGGAGAAGGTCTGCACGTACAGGATCTCGCCGTCGGATTCACCGACATGGTCGGCTACACGCGGATGACGCGCGGCCTCGACAGCACCGAACTCGTCAAGGTCCTCGACCGGTTCGAGAGCCTGACCGGGGACGTGGTCGCCGAGGGCCGGGGGCGGGTGGTGAAGACCATCGGCGACGAGGTTCTCTTCGTGTGCGAGTCGGCGTCCACGGCGGCGGACATCGCCCTGGAACTCACCGCCCGGGTCGAAGGGGAGAAACGCCTCCCGCACGTACGCACCGGCTTGGCCCACGGCCCCGTCCTCAGCCGTTTCGGCGACGTCTACGGAGCCGCGGTCAACATAGCGGCCCGCCTGACCGCGGTGGCCCGCCCCGACACGGTGCTCGTGAACACCGCACTGGCCGGGGAACTCTCCGGCCAGGACGCATACGAACTGAAAGTCCTCCGCCCGGTGTCGGTACGCGGCTACCACCGCCTCCGCCCGGTACTGCTCCGCCCGGCCGCCGCTCCGTCCCGCTGGGGCCGCTGACGGGTGCCCGGCATTCAGGTGCGCGTGATGCACTCGGTGGAGACCACGTCATCCCTTCGCTTCCGGGCCGATGGGCCGCGTCAGATAGTGCTCCCGCACCCGGTCCGTGGTGACCTGCCGCAGCGTCGGCTGAAGAACTGGGCACGTCGGGACGGCGTCCCATTTCATGTACGGGTGCCATCGGCTGTGCGCGGCGATCAGCATGGCTTCGCCGCGCTCGACGTCCCCCTCAACCGCGTACCAGCCTGCCATCCAGCAGCAGTCGGCGTACTGGGCAGGGGCATGCCCGCCCTGCGCGACGAGGTCGTGTGCGCGCGGGAAGTCGTTTGCGGTCCTGAGCGACTGCCACACGACGCGCCGTTCGCGATCGGTGAGCGAGTCGAAATCGCGGTCCACGAGGGGGGAACGGTGCTGGACGCCTGCCGGCGGAGCCGCCGCGCCCCATGGCGCGTACCCGGGCAGCAGTTCCTCCAGCGGGCGCTGCGTGAGCTGCTCGGAAAGCCAGTGCAGTCTTTTCTGCAGGACGCGACCGGCCGGTACGGTCGCCGCCACCGCGGCGAAGCGGTCCGCAAGCGCCTCCTGCGAGTCTTCCGGTGCGGCCAGGAGTGCTTCGTCGAAGGGCATGTCCTGGTCGCACAGTTCGCCACCGGCCGGAGCGTCCGTCCGGATCAGGGCCTCGGCCAGATCCGCCGCTTCGCCGGGACGGTCCAGCCACATGAGGATCTGGATCGACGCGGCGGCCGCCTCCCAGACGGGCCCTCGCGCGCCTCCGGGCCGACGAGCGATCTCGAGCAGGTGCGGCAGCGTCTCCCGGAAGCGCCCCTCGCGGGCGTGTGAGATCAGCTTCTCGGCAGAGTTCATGAAGGCGTGCTCTTCCTTGGCTCGTGATTCGGTGACGCGGCCGGCTTCTGTTCTGGGACATAGGCTTCCTGCGATGAACACACGGTGGAGAGCCCTCGGGGGCGCGGTGGTGACCGTCGCGGCCGGTCTCACCGTACGGGCTTCGGCCGACGGGGACTTCGCGAAGTACGCCGGGGACGCTCTTTACACCGTGCTGGTGTGTTGCGTCGTGGTCCTGCTGGCGCCGCGGCTGCGCACCGGTGTCGCCGCCGGTATCGCGCTCGCGTTCAGCTGGGCGGTGGAGTTCTGGCAGATCGCCGGGATCCCCGCCTTCCTGCAACCGGTCCTCGGATCGACGTTCAACCCGCCCGATCTGCTGTGGTACTTCGTCGGAGCGGGCCTGTACTGGTGCCTCGTGGCCTGCTCGGGCGCCTGTCGGTCCTCACCCCGGAGACGTCAGCACTCGACCTCGAAATCGAGTTCGGCGTAGCGGCGCTCCGTGCGTCCACCTGAGCCCGGCCCGGACCGCCACGCCCGAGGTTACCGCCCCGACCCCACGCGCTCTTGGCCATGCACGCGACAGACGGTAATGTCGTGCCGTTATCGACGACGGTCGACGGAAGCCGGTGAGAATCCGGCACGGTCGCGCCACTGTGATACGGGATGCCGACGGCATTCTGTGAGTCAGACCCGTGACGGTCGTCCATGTGCACCACCAAGACGGGACGCGAACTCCCGAAGGAGGCCCTGCCATGGCGCAGCATGTCGCCCAGCCGACCGCCACCACCCCTGCCATACCGGCCAAGCTGCCGTTGAAGGCGATCGCCCCCTGGGCGGCGTTCTTCGGCGTCCTGATGCTGGTCCTGCTCTACTTCGTCGGCGCCGAACAGGGCGCCACCTCCGTGTTCAGCGGAGCCGAAGTCCACGAATGGGTGCACGACGCCCGCCACCTGCTCGGCTTCCCCTGCCACTGAGAAGGCAGAGGAACGTCGCGCTCTCATGAACTCAACCACCGTACGCAACCTGCTCGTTCGCGGCATGCTCGCCGGTCTCGGGGCCGGCGTGCTCGCCCTCGTCATCGCCTACTGGCTCGGTGAGCCGTTGGTCGACAAGGCGATCGGCTTCGAGGAGTCCCACGCCGGTCACTCGCACGGCGACGAGGTCGAACTCGTCTCGCGCAGCCTTCAGTCGACGGCCGGACTCGCCACCGGCGTCCTCATCTACGGCGTCGCCTTCGGCGGCATCGCCGCACTCGCCTACTGCTTCGCTCTCGGCCGGGTGGGCCGCTTCGGTCCGCGCGCGACCGCCCTGCTGCTGTCGGGCTGTGCGCTGATGGCCGTCTACGTCGTACCGTTCCTGAAGTACCCGGCCAATCCGCCCGCCGTCGGCAACGGCGACACCATCGGCAAGCGGACCACCCTGTACTTCCTGATGATGGTGCTCAGCGTCCTCCTCGCGGTCGCGGCGACCATCCTCGGCAAGCGGCTCGCGCCACGCCTCGGGAACTGGTGGGCCACCGTGTCCGCCGTCCTCGCCTTCGCCGTGGTCGTCGGTCTGGCCTTCCAGTTCCTGCCCGTGATCAACGAGGTGCCGGAGCACTTCCCGGCCGCCGTGCTCTGGCGCTTCCGGCTCTCCGCCCTCGCCCTCCAGATCACCATGTGGACCGGATTCGGGCTGCTCTTCGGCGAGTTGGCCGAGCGGCTGCTCAACCCCAAGCCCGCCGCGGCCCGCCAGGCGGTACCGACAGCGAACTGAACCGGCCGGTCGAGCAACGGGACCGAGCCGGACGAGAGGGCCCGCGGACGATTCGTCCGCGGGCCCTCTCGCGTTGCCCCGGGCGCCCGTGCCGCAACCGCTACCGGGACGGCGTCTCCTGAGGAGCCTCACCCGAGGCGGCGGAGGAGGCGGGCGGGACGAGAGGCCGGCCGCAGCGCACGTTCCAACGGCCACCGCGGCCACTCAGCTCGGTGACGGTCAGCGGTGCCACGTCGCAGCGCCAGAACGCCGACAACGGCGCGCCCAGGGCGTGCACCACAGCGGCGCGCACCAGCTCGGGCTCCACTACGCCGATCACGAGCCCACCTCGCGATACCGGCGCCTCCTCGTCGGATACATCGGATACGTCAGATGTGCCGGATGCATCGGGTGCGTCGAGCGTGTCCAGCCATCGCGACACCCGCGCGCACAGGTCGGCCACCGACTCGCCACCCCCGGCGCGGAACTCGGGATCTCCCAGCCACCGGCCCACGTCCTGCGGCGACGTCTCGCTCACCTCGGCCAGGGTCCGGCCGCGCCAGCCTCCCGTGTCCGGTGCGGCCAGCGCGTCCGGTGCGACGGCTGGGCCGAGCCCCAGCAGCTCGGCGGTCTCCCGGCAGCGCCGGCTCCCGGACACGACGGCGAGGTCGGGCGTCGGCAGCGACCGGGCCGCGGCGCGGGCTGCCGTACGGCCGGCGGCATCCAGCGGGGCCCCGTCGTCGAACCGGGCCTGCCGCAGCGAGGCGTTCAGGGCCGGCGAGACGAACCAGACACGGCGGGTCACGACGCGTTCCTTCCAGGGGTGTGGCTTTCACGGCGGTGGGGTGTGGCGGAATCTAGCATTCGCCCTCTTCGCGGAGGGGCCCGCACCGGGCCGCCCACCACGAACTGCGAGACTGTCGTCATGGGCACGCAGAACACGCAGAGCACGGTACAGAGCGCGGAACAGCGCACGATCCTCGTCATCGGGATCGGTGCCGGGGACCCCGACCACCTCACCCTTCAGGCCGTGAAGGCCATCCGGCGCGCCGACGTCTTCTTCGTCGTGGGCAAGGGGGCCGACAAGTCCGCGCTCACCGATCTGCGGCACCAGATGCTGGAGGAGCACGCCGAGGCCCCGTACCGCGTGGTGGAGGTCGAGGACCCGAGCCGGAACCGCCGTCCCATGGACCGCTCCGCCTACACCTCCACCATCGAGGACTGGCGGGTCAGGCGCGGAGACCTCTTCGAGCGGCTGATGCTGGACGAGCTGGCGCCGGGGCAGACCGGCGCGTTCCTCGTGTGGGGCGACCCGTCACTCTACGACAGCACCCTCGGGATCCTCTCCGACATCGAGACCCGCGGCCGGGTGTCCGCGGCCATCGAGGTGGTCCCCGGCATCACCAGCGTGTCCACGCTCGCGGCGCGTCACCGGATCCCGCTGAACCAGGTCGGCCGCCCCGTGCACATCACCCCGGCCCGCCGCCTTCCCGAGGTCGGCCGGCACGACGACGGGGACATCGTCGTCATGCTCGACGGGGGCGAGTCGTTCACCCAGGTCGAGGACAGCGAGGGGCTGTGGATCTACTGGGGCGCGTACCTGGGCACCCCGGACGAACTGCTGATCGCCGGGCCCCTGAACGAGGTACGCGACCGCATCCGGCACGTGCGGTCCGAAGCGCGTGCGCGGCACGGCTGGATCATGGACACCTATCTGCTGCGGAACGTGGACGGGTCGCCGGACCGGTCGCCCGCGGCCGACAACGCCTGATCGCACCGCCCGGACGCCCGACAGCCCGACCGACTGCCCGTGCGAAGGACGGCGCCGGAATGCTCCCGGCGCCGGCCTCCGTCAAATCGCTGACGTCCGTGGATCCGTGGTTCTGTGGTTCCGTAGATCTTTGGAGTACGTCGATCAGTCCACTGCCTGGCCGCACTTGGCCCGCAGTTCGGCGATGGCGTTCTCGAAGTCCGTGAGGGACTCGAAGGCGCGGTAGACGGACGCGAAGCGCATGTAGGCCACCGGGTCCAGCTCGCTGAGCGGTTCCAGGACCGCCAGGCCCACGTCATGGGTGCTCAGTTGGGCGCTTCCGGCGGCCCGCAGGTTCTCCTCGACCTGCTGGCCGAGCCGATCGAGCATGTCCTCCGAAATGGGACGGCCCTGGCACGCCTTGCGGACGCTGCTGACGATCTTTGTGCGGCTGAACGGCTCGGTCACACCGCTGCGCTTGACCACGAGCAGTGAGTACGTCTCCACCGTGGTGAAACGTCGCTGGCAGTGGGCGCACTGACGGCGTCGGCGGATCGATGTGCCGTCGTCGGTCGACCGACTGTCGATGACGCGGCTGTCGGGGAGCCTGCAGAAGGGGCAGTACACCGTTCATGTCCTTTCGGATTGCCTCGGACGGTTGGGTGTTTGTCCGGTGTCCGGCCGACCGTGGAGCGACGCTCATCGTAACGTAACTGACCTGCAGGTTTTCCCGAACTCGCCCGAGTCCGACCCCACTCGGGGCACATGTGGCGGATTCTGGTGGATCTGCGTCGGCACGCTCGAGAAGTCCAGCGTCATGAAATGCGGTCCCGGTGCGTCCTCGGCGATGAGCCGTCGGCGCAATTCGGTGGTGTGCTCAATTCGCGTAGCGCGCACCACGATTCGGGTCGCCCTCCGCCGTGGGCGCGCGAACGGCCGGAACCCCGGGAGGGGTGGTGGTGGAAGGGCGGGGGAACCGCCACGGCGGACGCGGCGCCATGACCGGCAGATCTCGGAAATGGCGGGCGTGTCCCGTCCCGCGGCGACGACAAGGCCACGGAAACGCGCGAACTCCCTGGTGGGCGCCACAGGTCCCGGAGACGGGAGGAGGCCGCAGGGTTTCCATTACTCGGATGGCTTTCCGGGGATCGGCGAAAGCCTGTCCCGCCGGTGAACTCCGCATAAAGGCAGCCCACTTGCCGTGGTGAGTCGCACCGACGCGGCTCCGGATTTCCCGAACCGCGCTGTCCAACGTAAATGGCGGCCTGTCGTGATTCCCCCCTGAGTGTGTATGGCGCGCCTTCTTCGTGAGCTCTGCACGGAGACTGACGCGGCGTCAAGGCAAGGGCCCGGCCGCACCAGCGCGAGGGGGGGGGGGGGGGGTGGGGAGGAGGGAAGTGGAGCGGGGGGGGGGGAGGGAGGGGCGAAGGGAATGGCACGGCAGTCGGGGACCTGGATGCGCTGATCGCTTCCGGCGGTACCGTCCACGACACCGTCGTGCTGGAGTGCCCC